>CAZEAI010000036.1:0-39447 GCA_964510105.1 uncultured bacterium | reverse complement strand
ACCCGGTGGAGATCGGCTTCCTCTTCGACTTGGATATAGCCGCGGGGAGGAGGTACCGGCTCACCGAGCAGGTCGGCATCAGCCCGCTGCGGTTCAACGACACCGCGCTGGAGTCCGCGCTGGCGTTCGCCGACAACCCGGACGTTCACGTGACGCTGGACGGCTACATCCCCATAGCGGGCGCGACGTGCCCGCTCGATCCGAGGAGCGCGGTGGTTCAGGCTGTGGCGGAGACAGTCGCTTTCGACATGCTCTGCACAGCGCTGGACATGCACGGTGCGAGCCTCATCATACGCGCCGAGCCATTCGATTTCCAGTACGCAGCCATCGTGTTCGGCTCGGCTGAATGGTGCCTGTACCGGGTGCTTGCCCTGCAGATGTCGGAGTATCTGTCCGGCATGCCGGTGCGTGGGGGAGTGTTCCGCAGCGTGTCGAAACGACCCGACGCTCAGGCCGGCGCCGAACGCATGGCGTCCGTGCTGTGGCAGGCGTTGCTCGGTATTCGGGCGTTCGGCGCGGTGGGGCAGCTCTCGGTGGACGAGGTATTCAGCCCGCAGCAGGCCGTGCTCGACCGGGATATTCTGGGACACGTCGAACGGGTCATCGATGGATTGCCGCTCGACAACTCCGCCGGGACGGCGGCGCCGGTCGAACTGATCCGGGAAGGCGTCGAGCAGGGAACGTTCGCCGGCGTCGACGACACCGTGAGTCGGTTCCGCGACTTCTACCACTTTCCCGAGCTGTTCCGCCACTGGAGCGTCGGGCGCTGGCGCTCCGAGGGATCGCCCTCGGTGCTGGCGGAGGCGTGGGATCGGGCGAAGCAGGAGATCGCGGCAGCGGACTTCGAGCTTGACGATGACGCGCGGGCGGGCGTTGGGCGCCTGTACCGAGAAGCGCAGGAGTACGTGCGAAATCGCAGCTAGCGTCCGGTCACTGGGCACGACACGGCAACGTGCGCGCGCCCTGATCGCGTGGCGTGGCACGAGTTGCCCCTAGCTTTTTGGGGAGGAAATGATGTCCGAGTCGTTAGGCAACATCGCCGCGGTCAGCGTGAGGAATGTCTGGCAGAATGAGCAATACGACTTCACTCCGTGGCTTGCGGAGGAAGAGAACATCAAGCTACTCGGCGAAGCGATCGGGTTGGAGCTGGAAGTCGAGAACACAGAGGTCGCCGTCGGTCCCTACTCTGCAGACATCGTAGCAAGAGATGTTGGCACGGGCGACTACGTGGTGATCGAGAATCAGTTCGGGAAGACCAACCACGATCATCTGGGCAAGGTCATCACCTACGGCTCGGCACTGAACGCAAGCGCCATCGTGTGGCTGGCTGAGGAATTCACCGAGGAGCATCGCAGGGCGCTCGACTGGCTGAGCGACCACACGACGGATGACATCGTGTTCTTCGGCGTTGCCATCGAGTTGCTGCAGATCGACGACTCGCGTCCGGCAGTACGGTTCAACGTTGCTAGCCGACCCGCCGACACCGTGAGAAAAGAGGCCGTGTCGAAAGCGTCAGACGAGCTGTCCGACACGAGGAAGCTCCAGCTGGAGTTCTGGCACCTTTTCCGCGAGAGACTGCTCGAATCCAAAGTCGTTGCGTCAGCGCAGTCGGCGCGACCTCAGTACTGGTTCGATGTAGCCCTTGGAAGGTCAAGCGTGAACATCAGCAACATAGCGGACACATATGGTAACCGAGTTGGCATTCGCGTGTACTTGGCCGGAAAGGTCGCCGACGCTGCCCTAGACCAGCTAGGAGCGCAGCGGGAGGCGATCGAGGCGGAACTGGGCGAGGAACTCCAGTGGAACCCCAATCCCGACAACCGTGACAAGATCATAGCGACCCACCGTCACGCTGATCTCACGGACAGAGATTCGTGGTCCGCCCACTGCGACTGGCTGGTCGACATGAATCGGCGGTTTCTGAAGACCTTCGGACCTCGCGTGAAGAAGCTCGATCTGAATTCGCAGGTGGCCGACGATGGTGACGACACGGGCGCGGATGTGCAGTAGGATCGTCCCACGGCGCCGCTCGGGCCGCATATGGAGGACAGCACATTGGACGACAAGCTACTCGCAGAGGCACAATCCGTCGCGGACATGACCGGGCGACGCATCCAGATGCGCATTCCTTCCATACTCGCAACCGGCGAGGAGTTCGCCCTCGACATCAGCGTGACCGGTGCGGCCGCGTTGCCGGACGCTGGTTTCACGAACGTGTTGCGTTTCGAGAACTCCGCCGGCGTCGAGGGGTTGCCCGCCACATTTCGCCTCGATCGAGGGCTGAGCACGGGGCGGCTCGACGGGCTCACCGCGGTCGGGCCGGAGGTCGCGTCCATCCACGCGGTCGTAGAGGGTACGGGGAAGGTCGACGGCGATCCGGCGGTGGAGTCGAACCCGGCGTGGGTGTTCGACGATCCGCCATATCGCCTGTTCTGGGGCGACATCCACGTGCATACGAGATTCTCCAACTGCAGCGGATGGCGTTGCCTCGATCCCGAGTGGTGCTATCAGTACGCACGGGAGATCTCGCTGCTCGACTTCGCCGCGCCGGCCGATCATCTCCGGGGCATCGCATCAGACGACTCGCGCTGGCCGGCCTTGCAGGCGCTTGCCCGGGAGTACAACGATCCGAGCCGCTTCGTCGCGCTCCTGGCGTTCGAAAGCTCGCACGCGCAAGGCTTCGGCGGCGACAACAACGTCTACTACCTCGATGACGACGCGCCGCACTTCTGGGTCGACCGCGACGACATGCGCGGCATCTCGCCCAACGTGCATCTGCGGGACCTGTGGAAGCAGCTCGACGCGAACGGGAAGCCGTACATCACCATTCCCCATCACACGGGGCGGAGTGGCAAGTTTCGGACGTGGGAGGAGGACTACCACGACCCCGAGCGCGAGCCGCTGTTCGAGGTGTTCTCAAGCTGGGGTTCGTCGGAGATGCGCTGGTCGCGGTTCCCCATCACGGGTGGCAACAACGACGAAGCGACGTACTTCGTCGATGCGCTGAAGGCCGGCGCGCGGTTCGGCGTGATAGCATCCAGCGACGATCACGCGACGCTGCCCGGTGCCGCTCACCAGCATCGCATCCAGCCGTTCCAGCCAGCCACATTGAACGATATGCCGCAGCAGGGGCTCGCAGCGATCCGAGCGCCCGAGCTGACCAGGGGAGCGCTGTTCGATGCCATGAAACGGCGGGACACATACGCGACGACGCTCGCGCGCTCACTCGTCGAGTTCCGGATCGGCGACGCGTCCATGGGCCAGGCAGTTCCGGCCGACGCCGCCCTGAGGTCGAAGCGGGAGTTGCGGGTCCGTCTCACGCTCCCGGGAGCGCGCCGGGCGCGGGTCGGTGTGATACGCAACGGGGAGCCGCTCGCCGAGAAGTCCCTTCAGTTGGACTTCGACGAAGCGGCAGGAGTCGCGGAGGCGGTGTTCGAGGATGTCGAGCCGCTTGAGCGTGTGCTGATTCGAGACGCGCGATACCACGCCGATCCGTTCGTCGTCTACTACGTCCGGATCGTGGACGACCGCGGGTCCCACCAGTGGACCAGCCCGATCTGGATCGATGCTGGCTAGGGTGAGGATCGCCGTCGGGTGTTGGTAAGTGCCTCCGCATCACGTGTTGGACGCAGCGGAGAAGGATGAACATGTTCGATGAAAGAGTCGCCATCGGGCTCCCGTCGCTCGCAGGATACGACCTGTCGGGTGCACTTCATAAGGCCCGGGATCTGGGCTTCCAGTCCGTCATGAGCCTGCCCGGTGGCCCGGCCGCCGAGCACTCGCTCGGGCCCTTCCCGACACTTGCGTTCTACGACTCGACGGAAGAACAGAAGCGAGACATAACTGACGCGTTGGCCTCCTTCAGACATGTCGCGATCCATCAGGCATGGGACGACCAGTGGGCCAGGTGGATCGACTGCGCAGCAGAAGTCGGGGCAGAAGTCGTGACGGTGCATTCAGGCCGTCCACGTGAAGGAGAGCGCTCATCCGGTTTCCTTGCCGATCGCTCTGAATGGTTGCGACGCGTCGGCGACTATGCGGCGGAAGCTCACTTGCGTGTCGGCGTCGAGAACGAGGGCGGAGAGTGCGACGACTATCTGGAGCTCGTGGAGTCGACGGACCATCCATCTGTGGGCGCGACGCTGGATCTGGGCCATTGCGCCTACTTCCATGGCGTCAGAGCGGCGAGCGACGCCGCCGAACGAGTAGCCCTGATCAACGAGACGATCCGCACGATGGTGAGAGCGCTCGATCGGAAGCTCTACTCATTGCACGTGCATGACGTTCGGCAGAGCGACTGGCGCGATCATCGGTGTGTCGGCACAGGTGTGATCGACTTCCCCACCTTGTTTACGGAGTTGCGACGCGCGAGGTATGTGGGGCTCATGGAGATAGAGCTGGAGGAACCCGAGAAGGAGTCGGCAGCGATCGAGTCGGGGACGTACCTGACGGTCCTCTGCCAGACGGTACTGGGCGGCACCTCACCGACCGCATCAGCCACGTAGGTGGACACGGGCGGAAGTCGTCCGCGGGACGAGCGCGCGACGAGTGCTACGATGACAAGCTGCTACATCCTGCTGTTGGAGGCGCGGCGGGCACCCGTTACGCAGTCTACGTGAGACTACCGCTCGAACAGACGAGCGTGACCGCGGTTGGCCGGGGTGTGGACTATTCGTGAGACGCGGGCGATCGCTCGCCGGGGAAGATATGGCGGTAATCCGGGGCGGGAGTGCTCCCACCCCGGCGTGTGGTTCTTCAGTCGCCGCCCGCGTCTCCGCCGTCGGACGAGTCGCCGCTGTCGGCTTCGGGCGCGTCGGCCTCATTCGGTTCATTCTCATCGTCGTCGGCAAGGTCCGACGCCGCGAGCGTCTGCGCCGCCAGTACCGCGCCGGCTTCATCCGATGTGGCCTGCTGTTGTGCCTTCATCTTCTTGCGGTAGCGAATCGTCGAGATGACGCCTACGCCGATCGCGATGACCAGAATCACACCAGCGTCTGACATCGTTCCCTCTCTGTCACGCTGTCTTCCAGTACCCGCGCGTTGACGGGCAGGCGCCCTGGTTTGACGCCCGGACACGCCTTTTCCGACCAAGATACGCGGCATCACGCGGCGAGGCAAAAGGGGTTCTTAGACTGCGAAACGCCGGTGGTGACCGTAGGTGCGGTAGGTCGCGGCATCTACCTTTCCCACACATTGCCGCCCGTCATCGACGCCGGTCATCCTGCATGCTCTACGGTGTCCCGCGGCCTGCACCGATCTGAACGCGCCATCACCCCTCTGGAGAGGCTTCAACCATGGCGACAGAGCGCAACTACGCCTTCCGACAGCGGATCGACCAGGTGCATCGCCCGGACCGGCGCGACCCGGACTGTCGGCCGGAGCACGGCGAGGCAATCATTTCCGACGGCTGGCGAATCGTCGTGCCTGACGGGGCCTCCCAGTACCTGATCGGCGTTGCCGCGGATTTGCAGGACTACCTGTTCTCCAGCATGGGTGTCTCAACGCTGCTCGTACGCCAAGACCCGTCCGCCGCGGCGCGGCCGAACAGCATCGTTCTGGCGACGCGTGAGGACCTGAGTGGCGTGGGCGAGTCGCTCTCCGTGCCGCGCAGCTACCGTTTGCAGGTCTCGGCCGACAGTCTCGTCGCTTGCGGATTCGACGAGCGTGGCGTAGGTCAGGCGTGCTACTTTCTCGAAGACTTGATGAACCTGCGGGAGGCGCCGTTCCTGAGCCCGAGCGACCAGACGCGGGTCCCGGTCTTTTCGCCTCGCATGGTGCATTCGGGCTGGGGAATGGACCAGTTCCCGGACGCGCACCTCAACGCCATCGCCCACTCGGGCTTCGATGCGATCCTGGTCTTCGTCAAAGGTCCGAATCAGACCACCATGGGCTTTCTCGACATCAACGACCTGATCGCGCGGGCGGCGCGATTCGGCCTGGACGTGTATCTCTACAGCTACCTCATCAGCCGCAGGCACCCGGACGATCCCGACGCCGAGAGCTTCTACGAAAACACCTACGGTGAGCTTATGCGCGCCCACTCCGACGCTCGCGGTGTCATCTTCGTGGGTGAGTCGTGCGAGTTCCCCAGCCACGACCCGAACTCGACTCAGAAACTCCGCTCCGAAACCACCGCGGCCGATACCAAGCCGAGCCCGGGCTGGTGGCCATGTGTCGACTATCCCGACTGGCTGAACCTGGTGAAGCGCATCATCCGCCGGCACAGCCCGGATGCCGACATCGTGTTCTGGACCTACAACTGGGGCTGGACCCCCGAGAAGGACCGTTTGGCCCTGATCGAATCGCTTCCCCGCGACGTGACTCTCCAGGCGACCTTCGAGATGTTCGAGGACGTGGAGCGTCGGGGCGTTCCCACGCGCTGCGTGGACTACACGGTGTCATTCGCCGGCCCGGGTACGTACTTCGCGAGCGAGGCGCAAGCCGCCCACCGGCGCGGGCTGAAGCTGCATACCATGAGCAACACCGGAGGCCAGACGTGGGACTTCGGCGTCGTACCCTACGAGCCGGTGCCCTTCCAATGGGCGCGCCGCCACGAGGCGCTGCTGCAGGCGAACGCGGATTGGGGCTTGAGCGGGCTGATGGAATCCCACCACATGGGATGGTGGCCCTCCATCGTGGCGGACCTGGCCAAGCAGTCTTTCTGGGCGCCGCACGCGCCTGCGGACGAGATCATCGCGGCGCTGGCCCGGCGCGAATTCGGGAGCGAGGGCGCTCCGGCGGCGGTCGAGGCGTGGCGGCACTGGAGCGAGGCGATCCTCGACTACGTGCCCACCAACGAGGACCAGTACGGCCCGTTCCGTGTCGGTCCGGCCTATCCGCTGCATTTTGCGAACGAGGAGATCGAGTTCCCGTCCGCCGATCACGCGCATTTCGGCAGCCGGATTCTGAACACATGGTACCGGCCGCACGATCCGGACATCGTCGACGGCGAGATCGCGTGTCTAGAGGCGATGGCCGGTCGCTGGGCCGAAGGCGTCGATGCCATGCGCCGCGCCGTTGACGCGGCTCCGCCGCGCAAGCGCGAGGATGCGCGTCGTATGCTGGCCCTCGGCGAGTTCATCCTCTGCGCGGTCCGCACGACGATCAATGTGAAGCGGTGGTGGCTGCTACGTCAGCAGCTCGATGCGGCCGAGAGCGCCGAGACTGGCGCCGCGGTGCTCGACCGCCTGACGGCGCTGGCGCGCGCAGAACTCGGTAATGTCGCCGCCGCCATGCCGCTTGTGGAGTTCGATTCGCGGCTGGGCTGGGAGCCGTCCATGGAGTACATGGCCGATCCGGCTCATCTCGAGTGGAAGATCGCGCAAGTCCGGCAGGTGTTGGACCGGGATATCCCGGCTCGCCGGAAGCTGCTGAGTGATTCCGACTGATTCCGGGCTACGACAGACCGATATGACGCCGGACCACGCACAAGGAGTTGGTCAGATGAAATACCACGTCACTAGCGCCGATGAATGGCTGTACCCGGATTCCGATATCCCGGCGGAGCCCACGGAGACCATCGAACTCTGGTGCGCGCGTGGAGCGCGGTGCGCAGCGCAGATCCTGCTCCGGCCGGTAGAGCCGGGAGCGCCTGTGTCCTGGCTCGCCTCCGGCGACTACCTGCCCGACGTGTCTCGACTCGTCGACGTCATGGTCGAGCACAACACGCGCGACTTCGGGTTCACCGTGCGTGAGGGTGACGACCCGGCTGTGCATGTGACGCGGCAGTCGCCGTTCCGCGTGTACGACGCGCTGGAGCCGCTGCCCATGCGCACCCCGTTGGAGGCGACCGGAGACGTGGTGGTGCTCTACGCGCAGTGGCTCATCCCGCGCGACGCGGAGCCGGGGCATCATCGCATGATGCTGGCGATCTCCGTCGGCGACCGCCACGTTCAGATACCGGTGGAACTCCACGTCGCCGGTGCCACGCTGCCGAAGGACGAGTCACTGCGCATCGTGAACTGGTTCAACACGGGAAACATGGCGACGCGGCACGGGCTGGAGCCGTGGTCGGACGCGCACTGGGCCATGATCCGGCGATACGGCGAACTCATGCGGCGCGCCCGGCAGACCGACTTCATCCCGTCGGTCGGTGCGGATGTCCTGGACAACGGCGACGGCACGTTCTCGTTCGACTTCAGCCGTATGGAGCGGATCATCCGCCTCTACATCGCGCTTGGATTCCGCTGGATCAACGGACCGCACATCGCGGGGCGCGAGACTTTCGACGCGCCGGAGTTCATCCTGCGTCGGCCTGACCGGAGCGACCCGGTCAAAGCGACGAGCCCGGAGGGCTACGACTACCTCGCTCAGTACCTCACCGCCTGGCGCGAGTTCATGGAGCGGAACCGCTGGATGGACCGGCTCGTGCAGCACGTCGCCGACGAGCCGACGGACAAGTGCTTCGAGGACTACCGGGTGCTGGCGGGCATCGTCCGGAAGTTCCTGCCGGGCGTGCCGATCATCGATGCCCTCGGCCTGCCCGAACTCGGCGGCGCGGTGGATATCTGGGTGCCCATCGAGAACGCGTTCTACGACCGTCGCGACGAATTCGACGCCCATCGCGCCCACGGCGATACGATGTGGTACTACACCTGCTGCATCCCGGGCGGGAAGTACCTGAACCGGCTGCTCGACATGCCGCTCATCCGGTCGCGGTATCTGCACTGGGCGAACTACGTCTACGACATGCCCGGATACCTCCACTGGGGTCTGAACCAGTACCGCGCGGAGCAGGACCCGTTCGAGCAGACGTGCGGGCTCCACGGCGGGCAGGAGCCGTTTCTGCCGACGGGGGACACGCACGTCGTGTATCCCGGACCGGACGGCCCCTGGTCTAGCGTCCGGTTGGAGGCCGAGGCCATGGGCTCCGAGGACTACGAGCTGCTTCGCCTTGTGGCCCAACGCGATGAGGCGCTGGCGGACGAGATCGCGACGAGCTGCCTCCGCACGTTCCAGGACTACACCGAGGACGTCGGCGAGTTCGACGCGGCGCACAAGCGGCTGCTGGAGGCGGCGTCGGACGGCCCGGTGGAGTGATACGCCTGCGTATCGCGTGAGATAGGGTCTGGCGTTCGTCTGCGAGCGTCAGACCCCGATTCACGGTGTTTGACGGCGTGCGGTCTCTTGTTTGCTGGGAGTCGTGTTGTCCGCTGAACCGACGTTCCGTACCGGAGTCGTGGCATGATGCATATCCTGCTGTTCGCGCTGACCGCGCTGCTGGCCGCCCACGCCTCCGCAGTGACGAACGTCAGCGGCGAGATCGGCACGCAGACGTGGACGAAGGCGGGCAGTCCGTACTATGCCACCGGCGACCTCGTTGTACCGCGCGGAGAACGCCTCGACATCGAGCCGGGAGTGGAGGTGCTGTTCACGTCGCCCAACGAATTCCGGGTCTACGGGCAGTTGTACGCTCTGGGTCACCCCGAGGCGAAGATCCGGTTTGCACACGCGACGGGAAGTCTGTGGCATGGTCTCCACATCACGAGCTGGGAAGCGTGCGTGTTGAGCCACGTCGAGATCACGCACGCGCGGAACCTGGATGACGGGTCGGGAACCGTACGCACAGGCGGCGGCTTGATCATCGACGGCTACGGCGGGCGAGTCGGGATGTACGACGTGCTCATCCACGGGAACGAAGGCCGTCGCGGCGGCGGAATGTACGTCGAGGGCGCCAACGTCACGGCGATGCGGTGCACACTTCGGACGAATACCGCATCGCTTGCCGGCGGTGGAGCCTATTTCAGCCACGCAACAGCCTCCATGTCCGACTGCGTATTCGACGGCAATGCGGCACGGGACACACCCCATGACGGGCGACACGGCTCTGGTGGCGGGCTGACCGTGGCGCAGTCTACCGTCAGCATGACAAACTGCGCCGTCGTCGGCAACAGCGCACTGGACGCCCACGTGCAGGCAGATGAGGGGCCCGGCGATTCTTACGCCAGTTGTGGTGGCGGGGCGGATGTCCGTGGCGGCTCAGACGTGACGATGACAGCTTGCCTCATCGAGAACAACGAATCCCGCGATTGCGGCGGCGGCGTGAATGTTGCGAGCAGTACCGTGCCGGGCGCTTCCCTGCGCATGGAAGACTGCACCCTACGTGCCAATCGTGCGACGTGGTGGTCCGGTAGGGGAGGAGGGTTGCGAGTTCAGAACTCCAGCGCCGTGATTCGCCGATCCGTCTTCGAGGAGAACTCGGGAGGGCACGGAGGCGGTGTGGGTACGTCGGGCAACGTAGAGCTGACTCTCGATTCGTGCGAGATAGCGCGCAACGACGCCTACTACGGCGGCGGGCTGCATCTGGGACGGGGCGTCATCAGGCTCACCGCCACGTCCGTGACCCGGAACAGCGCGAGGTACCGAGGTGGCGGCATCGGTGTCGAAGGCAGGAACGGATGGCCTATCGACCCGTGGCGCAACGACATCGCCATCAGCCGTTGCCTCATAGCTAGCAACCGCAGCAGCGGATCGGGTGGCGCGCTCGACCTTTACTACGCGGTCGTGGACATCTCGCAGACGACGATTGCGGACAATGTAGCGGACGATTGGGGCGGAGGTGTGGGCCTCTGGGATAGTAGCGAACTCACCGTGCGTGGGGCGATCATGTGGGGCAACCTGCCGGACGCAGTCGGTCTTCCGCCAAGAGGCAGCATGGGCGACGGGCTTCTCATAGCAGCGTATTCGGTCGTGCAGGAGGACAGCGCCCGGTCCGGCCCCGGCAACACCAACGCCGATCCGCTCTTTGCCGATCCAGCCAACGGAGATTATCGCCTGCTCCCCGGCTCACCATGTAGAGATACGGGCGATCCGTATCTCCTCGATTCCGATGGGACACGCGCGGACATGGGATGGACCGGTGGGTGTTGTCGTGCGAGTTTGCCCGCGATTGAGGTATTCGACGATTCCCTCGTCGTGTACGAGCGTGTCGGTGCGACGATCCGCATCGCAAGTCGGGGTGGCTCGAGTCTCACCGTGCGGGCAATCGAGATGCCGGATCGGTTCTCGACGACGGTTGCGTTCCCTCGCTCGATCCCACCGGGGAACACGCTCGATGTCCCAGTCACGTTCGTCGGAGGCCCGGACGCAGACGTCACGGTCTGGATCGAGCATGACGACGCGGCGCTGCCTGCTATCCCCGTTCGCCTCTACGGCGCGTCGGGAACGATCATCGAAGGCCGCGCAGCTCTGGTCATGCGGAAAGTGAACTCACCGTATCGGGTAGTTGGCCCCGTGACGAACGTGCTGGGGTCGAACAGAGTGATCATCGAGCCCGGGGTAGACGTGATGTTTGACGCGAACGTACCGTGGACGGTTCAGATCACGGCCATTGGAACCGCCTCGGACAGCATACGGTTCCTGCCGGGTGCCGCCATGTCGTGGCCTGGGCTTCGGCTCGACGGCAGCACTCTCGAATACGTGAGGCTCTCGGGCATCAAGAGTCCAGGCGGCTACCGCAAGTCCGACCCGATCTTCGCCGAAGGCACGACGTTCAGGAACTGCGTCATCAGCGGATGCCGGGGTCTCAGTTCCGGTGCGCTTGTACTCGGCTCGGGGAGCACGTTGGACTCGTGCACAGTAAGCGACAATTCGGGCGCTTGGGGGGCCACCGTCATTGTCGCCGGTACCTCCGGTGCCCGCATCTCCAACAGCTCCATACACGGCAACCGTTCAGACGGGGCTGGGGCACTCGAGGTGCGCACTAGCACAAATGCTATCATCGAGAACACGCTCATCGTGGACAACAGCGGACATGCTGAGGGTGTGGCCGCCTGGCTTTACGGATCGTCTGAGGGCGCGACGATCGTGTTGAAGAACTGCACCATCGCAGGGAACATGGCTGCTAGTCGCGAAGGGATGGACGGGCAGGCGTTGTATGTCGTGCGCGGTGTCGTCGAACTCGTCAACACGATCATCTGGGGCCACGACGTTCCCTCGATCGGGGTCGCAGATGTCCGATATCCCACCACGGGTGTCGACGCTCGGAACTGCATCATACAGGGCGGGTGGCCGGGCAACCTCAACGCCGATCCGCTCTTCGTCGATGCGGCCAACGGCGACTACCGCCTGCGTGCCGGCTCACCATGCATCGACGCCGGCGATCCCGATTCGCCGCTCGACCCAGACGGCTCCCGCGCTGACATCGGTGCGATCCCGTTCGATCACGACAATCCGCCCGTGTCCGCTATGGGGCAGGGCGCAGAACCGCTACGCTTCGCGCTCGGGCCGGCGTACCCGAACCCGTTCAACCCGCGAACCGCTCTGCGCTTCAGCCTCGCTGAAGCGGGCGCGGTTCGTCTAGCCGTTTGCGACGCAAACGGCAGGTGGTTGCGGACACTCGTTGACGACCATCGACGCGCTGGCGATCACACCGTTCTGTGGGACGCCACCGACGACGCGGGGCGACGTGTCGCCAGCGGCGTGTATCTCATCCGCCTGACGTGGCGCGGCGGCGATGCGCCGGAGGCCGGCGTCCGCAAGGTGCTACTCGTGCGGTAGACCCGCGTGGGGGAGCGGCTGCGGGAGCGATCGGCAGTCGCCCGTTCCGTATCTCACGCAGCCCTCACCCCGCTCACCCTCCGCGTTCCGCTCCAGGTCCGCCTCTCCCGTTGGCGGGTGAGGGTCGCGCCATCGCAGCCCGCACCTTATCGTCCCGCAATCTTCGCCGACCCCGAGTAGGGACGTGGCCACTACCTGCCTACCTTCTTCCAGCTAACGCACGATTCCCTTCTCCCGGAGCGAATCCATGCAGTACCACGTCGTGAGCGCCAACGAATGGCTCTACCCCGATACGGCGATGCCCGTCGAGCCCGTTCACAGCATCGAACTTCACGCCGGGCGCGGAGCACGCGCCGCGTTCCAGCTTCTCCTGCGAGCCGTGACGCCGGATGCCGGGATCGAAGCGACATTCGACGGTGATATCACGCCTGAAGTGTACCAGCTAATCGACGTCCATGTCGCCGAGAACTCGGGTCCGCCGTGCAGCACGATTACGCCGGACCAGCCGACGCCGGATTATGTCGTACGGAAGGCGCCCTACCGTGTGTACGAAGCGCTCCGGCCGTTTGAGAGCGGCGACCCGGCACGAGCTGAGACTGAGGCGATCTACGTATCGTACCGCGTGCCGCCGGACACTGAGCCGGGTGAGTATTCCCTCGGTCTCCGCATCGATATCGGCGGAAATCCGGCTGATGTGTCGGTTAGCCTGACCGTTCACGCGGTTGCCGTGCCGGAGCAGGGGCATCTGCGCGTGACGAACTGGTTCAACGTGAATCACATGGCGCGGCATCACGACGTTGAGCCGTGGTCGGAGCCGCACTGGGATATGATCCGCCAGTATGCTCGCATGATGCGGCGCGGTCGGCAGACCGATTTCATTCCAGTCAGCCCTGAGCGTATGAAAGCCGCCGACGGGAAATGGGAGTTCGATTTCTCGCGGACGGAGCGGATGATCCGGCTCTTTCTCGACGAAGGATTCACGCACATCGAATGCCCGCATATTGCGCATCACGACCGTAGCAAAGAGGCCGTTGCGACGTTTGTCACCAGCGTGGATGGAGAGCCGCAACCAGCGACGTCGCACACGGCGTACGAGTTCCTCGCGCGATACCTCACCGCATGGCGCGAGTTTCTTTCGTCAAATGGTTGGTACGACCGCGCGATCCAGCATGTCGTTGACGAGCCGCCGCCAGATGAGTTTGACAACTACCGCATACTCGCCGGTATTGTGCGGAAATTCATGCCTGACGTTCCAATAGTCGACGCGCTGGGAAATCCGGCGCTTGACGGTGCGCTGGATATCTGGGTGCCGGTCAGCATATCGTACGAGACTCATCGAACCGGGTTTGAAGAGCATCGTGAGCGTGGCGATACGATCTGGTTCTATACGTGCTGCGACCCGACCGGCTTCCACTTGAATCGCCTCATCGATAACGAACTGCTCCGTACGCGGCTGCTCCACTGGGGCAACTGGCGCTACCGCATCGACGGCTATCTGCATTGGGGTCTGAACCAGATCATCGAAGTGCAGCATCCATTTGAGAACACGACACCTCCACACGGACCGTACCACGATTTCCACCTCCCGCCGGGAGACTCGCACATCGTCTATCCGGGGCCCTATGGGCCTTTGTCGAGCGTGCGGTTCGAGGCGATGGGCGCCGGCATCGAGGACTACGAGCTGCTGCGCGTCGTGGCCCAGCGCGACGAGGCCCTCGCCGACGAGATATGCGCGCTGCTCGTGCGAACGTTCACGGACTACACGGCCGACCCCGCGGCATTCGACGCGGCACACGTTCGGCTGCTGGAGGCCGCAAGCGCGGTGTAGAGTCGGTATCGTGCCTGAAGCCCGTCGCAGCTATCGTGGTGCACCCGGCGACCCGACGGTGCCTTGAGCGGCATCGATGCGTTCGCCAATCCATCAGGCCGGGGAGTAGAGAGAATGCCTCAAGACACGATACTGTTCGACGGCGAAACGCTGGATGTAGACCGCAAGGCATACCTCTCCCGGCACGATGTGGTGAATCTCTCGCCGGCGACGGATGGATACGATGGCTTTCCCATCGGAAACGGAGATATCGGCGCCATCGGGTGGACACCGTCCGACAGGATGTGTTTCCAGATCAACAAGACGAACACGTGGGATGACGCTCCTCCCCGTCTGTTTGGCGGATGGGAGGATAGTGCGAATCCCGAGAAATCCGAGAACTTCACCTCCCTGAGGAGCTGCGGGCAGCTTGCGATCGAACCGGGTCTGCCGGTGTTCGACTGGATGTACCTCGATGAATTCGAGGGGCGCCTGTCCATGCACGACGCGCAGGCATCATGGAAGGTGAAAGGACCCCTCGGCGCGGCGCAGTGCAGTGCCTCCGTCCTCCACGATCCGCCCGTGATGGCGATACACTACGAAGACCGGTTGTCCGAGCCGGTGGAGCGTCGGGTGACGCTGGCGCGCTGGGGAAGCCGCGTCTTCGAGCACTGGTACCGCTACGTCCGGCGGGACCGTCATCTCGGTCTCGACACTCCGCACATGGGCTGCGATGGTGACGAAGCATGGATCGTCCAGGAGACGCGCAGCCTGCACTTCGCTGTTGCATGCAAGCTCGTCGGCGCCCCGGCTCAGGCCGAACTGAGCAACAGCCGTGAGGTTTCCTACCGAATCGCTCCCGTCGCCGAGTGCTCGTTCGATGTGTACATATCCGTGGTGACGAGCGAGGAGGCGGACGACCCACTCGCAGCGGCGCAGGAACACGTGCGCGGAGCGGCTGAAGCCGGTCGAGACCATCTCCTTATCCGCCATCAAAGCTGGTGGGAGGATTTCTGGTCGAAGAGCTTCGTCCACATAGGCGACGACTACCTCGAGAACCTCTGGTACATGAATCTCTACCAGATCGGATCCTCATCGCTCGGCGACTATCCGCCGCATTTCATTGGGAGCATCTGGTCGTGGAACCGCGACTGTCGTCCGTGGAACCACTACTTCCAATGGAATCAGCAGCAGTACACGTGGCCGTTGCACGCCGCCGGGCATCCCGAGCTCATGATGCCGTACGCGAAATGGAGGAAAGAGAGCCTTGAGGGCGCCATCCACGCCGCACGGGTCGCTCACGGGTGCGAGGGAGCGTTCTACAGCGACATATCCGACCGTCGAGGCAATCAGGCCGCTCTGGGCGACCAGGAGATCCACAATCTCGGTGCAACTGCGCTGACGGGCGTCGACATACTCCGCCACTACGAGTACACGCTGGATGATGAGTACCTGAAGGAATACGCATATCCGATTCTTCGCGAGATCGTGCGGTTCTACCTCGGCAAGCTGGAAAGAGCATCCGACGGTTCCTTTCACATTCCCGATGCTCTCCCCAACGAGGAAAGCGCCAGATGTCGTGACACGACCAACGATCTAGCGGGCATCAGGAAGTTGTTTCCGGCCTTCATCGCCATCTCGGAGAGGCTGGGGCAGGACGACAGGTACCTCAAAGGCTCCGGCCTGAGTATCACCGGCGAGGCTGAACTCCGTGCGGCGGCCGCGGATGCCCTGGACAACCTGGCGCCATACCAGTTCACGCACGTCCCCGACGGGGCGATACCATGGGCGGATCTGAAGCCGGGAGACCGGTTGATGGCGTTCGGAACAATGATTGAATCGGGTACGCCGGGCCATCCGTGGGCGAAACGACCTAGCTGGGCGCCCGACTCCGACCTCAGCTTGCCCTGCTCGTATCACGCGGTCAATGCACAGGTTATGCCGATCTTCCCGGCCAGTCTCGTAGGAAGGGATGATGAGGGCACGGACCTGCATGAAGGGTGCAGGAACGCCGCGCTTTCGTTCGATCCGGTCGGCAACAACGGGCACGGACCCCTTCCCATCTGCTACGCGCGCCTGGGAATGGTAGACGAGCTGCGGGAGATCCTGGAGAGATGGGTCGATGACTACCAGATTTTCCCGCAGGGGTTCTTCTGCTACTTCAAGCGCGACTACTGGCAGAGCATGGCCGATGGCAGCCGCGACGATCCGTACTCGGCCACCGAGCACAAGGTGTCAGCGCTGACGAACGGTGTGGCAGTCCTCTTCGGCGAGCCCGAGGAACGGACCGAACTCCTTCGCCAACCATTCGCTCATATGGCGCTGGAGGCCGGTTCGGTTCTCCAGACATCCATCAACGAGATGCTCCTTCAGAGCTACGACGGCAAGATTCGGGTCTTCCCGGCGGCGCCACGGGAGTGGGAATGCAGCTTCACACTTCATGCTGTGGGGGGCTTCGTGGTTACGTCGGAGCAGGTGGGCGGTGAACCGGCCTACGTCGCGATCGAGAGCATGAAGGGGCGGCGGTGCCGGGTCGCCAATCCGTGGGGAGCCGGTGAGAACGTGCGCGTCCGATCGGCGGGAGACGATCATCCGCTCCCGGAACCGGCCCAGGAGAGCGAGATCGTCTTCGACACCGAGCCCGGGCGGACGTACACCATCGAGAGAGAATCGCACCCGGTGTCTTCCTACGTCCACGCTCCGGGCGGCGGCGAGAGGAACGAGGAGCCCAAGGCGAAGCGCCGCGCGGTTCTCGGGGTTCCGCGCCGTTTCTGACCTCTTGGCGCTGGTTGGGATGACTCGATCGATATCCGCCGCGATGTGCGCGCGGTGGCTGAGGCGCTGACCAACGTGAGGGTCGGGAACAGCGTCGCCCGGTCGCACCGCCCAGCCAGGGGGGAACACATGCTACCATGGAGCATCCAGCAGGATCCGGTGATCTGCCCGGGCGGCCTCCATCCGGAGTTAGACTGCCATCGGGCCGGCGCGGCCCACGTGGTCGAACTCGGAGGCAGCTACCGGATGGTGTATTGGGGCAGCGACCGACAGGGCCGCCATCACATCCTCCAGGTTGAGTCCCCGATCGACGAGCCGAATCAGTGGCGGAGCGCCGGGGAGGCGTTGATCGGCCCTCAGACGGAGACGACCTACAACTGCCACGGCCCAGGGTTCCCGTTCCTCCTCCCGGTGACCGATCGCCACTGGCTCCTGTATTTCACCGCGTGGGGGATGCCGTCCGACGGAAAACTGCCGAACACGACGGGCGTCGCCATATCGGATGATGGCGGAGCGAACTGGCGCTACCACACGGAACACCCCGCCATCGCCCTTGATCGCTCCTATGATGCTGAGGGAACCGGCAGCATCTGGATCATGCGCGAAGACGGCAGATTCCGGATGTACTACACGGCCATCGGGGGGTATTTCGCGAGGCCCGAGGGCGTGATGACAGGGCATGGCGACGTCATCCCGGAGATCGGGATCGCCTATGCCGAATCGACGGATGGCCTGAATTGGGAGAAGCCCGTCGACCGCCTCCTGGTCGCGCCGCGAGCGTCGGGCGTGGCCCCGTATGAGTACATCTGCTCAAAGCCGTGCGTGATCAGGGAGCACGGCCGCTACATCATGTGGGTGAACACGTTCGGGACGGCCTACCGCGTCCACCGGCTCGTGAGCGACGACGGACTGCATTGGGAGTGGGGCAAGCGCTACGGCCCCGACGGCGAACTTGGCGTCGGAAACGATGGCGAGTTCGACGCCCGGCAGCGCTCGTACCCGACGATCGTACCCAGCGACGGAGAGCTGCGTTGCTGGTTCACCGGCAACAGATTCGGCGAAACCGGCATGGGATACGCTGTGCTGCCCCGCCGTGCGTGAACGGGGTCGCATGGTGCCCGAGCGCCACAGTGGCGTTGAGATCATGCGTGTGCCGCCGGCGGCGGTTGCGGGGAGCACGCACGCACCGTACCTGAGACATGCTGGATGGCAGGGAGAGCAGGGATGGCTGACAGCGGGAAGGCGAGCACAGTGGGCGACTCCTCACACGCGCGTTGCGTTGCGACGCTCGAAGAGGTGTCGACGCTGCTCACCGCAGAGGGCGCGTACTACGGCCGCCCTTCGCTCCGCATTCTGGCGGATGGGACCTGGGTGATGGTGTACATCCGGTCGAAGCATCACTGGGCGGACCCGCAAGGGCACATCGAAGTGATGTTCTCCGGCGACGAAGGGCGAAGCTGGTCCGAGCCAAATACCACGCTGGACGGCACGCCGGTGGTCGGGCTCCCCAGCCGACCGTCTCCGCCGGGATCCCCCTATGACCCAGTCGAACCGTACGTCTACCTGACGCCCGGCGGAGAGCTTGTGGCCACCGCCATGAACGTGGACCTCACCGGGTTGACCACGGGGCAGCCGTGTCATGCCGATGGCTGCGCGTGGATCACCGTGTCGGCCGACGGCGGTCGCACGTGGGATAGCTGGCGAAAGGCGCAGTTCGTCGATCTCCCCGAGGGGCAGTCCGCTGACCGCATGGACCTGACACAGGACTCCTTCATCGACGGCGAGACCATCTACGCCGCCTCGCGCATGGCCGATGAGAAGCGCACGGTGGGGAGTTTCAGCAAGGCTATCGCCGGACTGTTCAAGTCCGTCGACAGCGGACGGACGTGGCAGTTCGTCAACTACATCGACCCGGACGTGAATTGGGATCGCACGCTGGATTGCGAGACCGGCATCGAGCGCGTCGGCCCCACCGACATCGTCGCCGTCACGCGAGGGACGTTGCAGGGATGCGCGCTTCCCTGGCTGACTCGCAGCAGTGACATGGGCAAGACCTGGACGCTGTTGGTACAAGCCGGTGAAAACGTTGGGTCGTGGAAACGGCCGAGAATCTACACGTACAAGCATCTCCGGCACCTGAGCGGAGCCGAGCGCATCGTCGACTGGTGGAACGACAACCTGCTGCTCGGGACGGGTGTCGACCAGGTCTCGGCGGAGCCATCGATGCGCAACATCGGGCTCTGGTATTCCGCTAATGCGGGCGGGACGTGGAGCGCCCCTCTGCATCTGGATCGAGACACTGAAGATGCGGGCTACGGCGACATGCGCATGCGGAAGAACGGCGATCTCGTAGTCGTCTCGTACCATGGCTCGCATTCCGAGGCGGACATCAAGCAGTACATCGTCCATGTCGAGCTGTGATTGGCGGCCGCGGTGGGGGCGCGCGCGGCTCCCCGCTACTTTCCATACGACTCTCATGCATCTTGTCCACCTAGCGGAGAAACCATCATGTCCACCCCAATTCGCGTAGGAGTCGTCGGCGTTGGCCGAGGCCGGACATTCGCCAGTGCCGCATCCATCGCCGGCATGGAACTCGTCGCGTTGTGCGATACGTGGGAGGAGAAGCTCGCCGAGTCGGGCGCGGAGTACGGCATCGCCACGTACACCGATTACGACGAGTTCCTCCGACACGACATGGACGCCGTCGTGCTTGCGAACTACTACCACGAGCATGTACCGTTCGCCATCAAGGCATTCGATGCCGGTCTGCACGTAATGAGCGAGTGCGCGGCGTGCCATACGCTGGCCGAGGGCGTCGAGCTTGCGCGCGCTGTCGAGCGGACAGGGCTGATCTACATGTTCGCCGAGAACTACCCCTACATGGTGTACAATCAGGAGATGCGCAGGCGTTTTCAGGCGGGAGAGATCGGCGAGTTCCGCTACGGCGAGGGCGAATACGTCCACCCCGATCCGGCGCGGGTCAAGATCGCTCGAAGCCCAGGCATGGATCACTGGCGCAACTGGATTCCGGCGACGTACTACTGCACGCACTCGCTGGCGCCGGTCATGTTCATCACCGACACGCGACCGGTGAAGGTGAACGCCTTCGTCGTGCCGTACGACACCGACGACCCAACCCTCACGATGACGGTCAAACGGTATGACACGGCGGCCGTCATCCTGTGCCGCATGGACAACGGCGCGGTCGTGAAATCGCTGCACGGCGGCTTGAGAGGTCACGGCAACTACACGCGCATACATGGGAATCGCGGCCTGATGGAGAGCTGCCGGTGCGGCGACCAGCAGTCCATGCGGATGCGCGTCGAGCCGTTCGATGCGCAGAACGGCGAACTCGTGGACGAAGTGTACGAGCCCGACTTCCCGTCTTTCGCCGTAGAGGCCGGCGGCGCGGGACACGGTGGCGGCGACTTTTTTACGAACTACCACTTCGCGCAAGCCATCCGCACGGGCGAGCAGCCGTACCTCGACGTGTACCGGGGCATCGACATGAGCATAGCGGGAATCCTCGCGTGGAGATCGGCTCTCGCGGATTCCGCGCCGATGGATGTTCCCGATTTCCGGGATGAGGCCGTTCGGAAGCAGTACGAGAACGACGACTGGTCGCCCGATCCGGCCCGGTCGAAGCCCGGCCAACCGCCATCGAGCGTTCTCGGCGATGTCATCCCCAGCGACGAAGCGAAGGAATTCGCGCGCTCCGTCTGGCGCGAAACCGGCTACGGCGGGGAGTGAGAGCGGACGTCCTGGTCATCAGCGCAGGTCCGGCGAGCGGGCGCTGCTGCTGGGAAACGGTACCAACTTGAGGAAACGGAGAACACACAGATGTCCAAGCCAATCCGCGTAGGAGTCGTCGGCGTCGGCCGGGGACGTTCGTTCGCCAACGCAGCACCACACGTCGGCATGGAGCTCGTCGCGCTGTGCGACACGTGGGAAGAAAAACTCGTCGAAGCGGGCGAGGAGTACGGCATCGCCACGTACGCCGACTACGACGAGTTCCTGGAGCACGATATGGACGCCGTCGTGCTGGCGAACTACTTCCACGAGCACACGCCGTTCGCCGTGAAGGCGCTCGCACGTGGCCTCCACGTCATGAGCGAGACCGCCGCGTGCCACACCCTCGCCGAGGGCGTCGAGCTGGCGCGCGCCGTGGAACGGAGCGGTTGCATCTACATGTTCGCCGAGAACTACCCGTACTTCGCGTACAACCAGGAGATGCGCCGGCGCTTCCAGGCAGGCGAGATCGGCGAGTTCCGCTATGGCGAGGGTGAGTACATCCACCCCATCGAGAGGGCCGGCGTGGCGCGGCTTTCCCCGGGCGTGGATCACTGGCGCAACTGGATTCCGGCGACGTACTACTGCACGCACGCCATCGCGCCGGTCATGTACGTCACCGACACGCGGCCGGTGAAAGTGAACGGCTTTGTCATCCCGTACGACACCGAGGACCCCGAACTCACGACGACAGTCCGGCGGTCGGACACGGCGAGCATCATCATCCTGCGCATGGATAACGGCGCTGTAGTGAAGGTGGCGCAGGTCGGCCTGCGCGGACATGGTAACTACACCCGCATTCACGGTAATCGCGGCCTCATGGAAAACGCGCGATACGGCGACGGGCAGCAGCTTGTCTTCCGGCAGGACGAATTCGACGCGCCGAGTGGCGAGAGAACCGAGGAGGTGTACGTCCCGGAGTTCCCGGAGCATGGCGACCTCGCGAAGCAGGCGGGACACGGCGGCGGCGACTTCTTCACGACGTTCCACTTCGCCGAGGCGATACGCACCGGTGAGCAACCGTACCTCGACGTGTACCGCGGCATAGAGATGTCCGTCGCCGGTGTGCTGGCGTGGCGTTCGACGCTGAACGACTCCGCGCCGCTGGACGTGCCCGACTTCCGCGACGAGGCCGTTCGGAAGCAGTACGAGAACGACGACTGGTCGCCCGATCCGGCCCGCCGCAAACCGGGGCAACCGTTGTCGAGCGTACTTGGCGAGATCGTCCCGAGTGACGAAGCCGTCGAATACTCGCGCTCAGTCTGGCGCGAGGACGGCTACGAGGGATCGTAGGAGCGACGCGTCGGCGGCCTGACAGGCGCTACGGCACCACCCATCGGAGGCCGGGCATGCTCGCTCCCGACTCGTCGGTCACGCGCAGATAGAAGCCATACCCCGCGCCGCCGAGATCGCCGATCTTCACCATGATCGGTGATCTCCCAGCGGGCAGGTTCGCCGTGAACACGTCATGATCGGCCATGGCTCCACGCGGGCCGGTGTGCGTGAATATCCGCTCACCGCCGACCCACACCGCACCGTCGTCGTTGCTCCCGAAACGTATCTGAACGCGGCACGGGTCCGGCACCTCCACCCATGCGACGCTATAGCTGAGGACGCTATCCTGCCTGCTGACGAGTGCCTTCAGGTCGACGTAGCCCGTGGTGTCCACTTCAGCGGCGCGCCAGCGAAGCGTATCGCCGGACGGCTCGTATCCTCGATACGCCGAACGCGTGAAGTCCAGATCGGGGCCCGCGCCGGCGATGTCCTGCTCGGGCGGGTGGCTGATATCGAAGCTGCCGCCCCGGTGCGGGAACGGACCGATATGCCACCACGTCGGGGCGAACCCCTCGAACGCGGGCGGCGCTCCACCCGCCCGCACGGTGGTGGTGTAGCGCGCGATGAGCGGATCGTCGATGATCTTCTTCTCCCGAAGGACGGCGAGGTAATCATCGAGGTTCCCCGCAAGGGGCATCGAGTCCACCCAGGCGCCCTCGTACCGTACCTGCTCCTCCGGCGTCAGCTCCCAGAGGACGGAGCCGTGGCAGTAGATCCACGTGAATGCGCGAGATGCCATGCGGGCCGTGGCGTACTGACGCCTGAACTCGTCCGCTGAGAAGTTCTCGCTTCTGTCGGCGTATGATCCGACGACACTGTCGCCATACGTCTCGAACTTTCCTCCGTAGCCAAGCCGTTCGCCGGTGAGCGAGTCGAAGATCGCCCGGTAGTACCCGAGTGGCCACAAGCCGGGGCTGATTGTGCCACGCCGCGCCCAGTACTCCAGCGTCGCTGGCTCTGTCATGGACTCGAGGTTCCGGCGCATGGTCGCTTCGACGTCGTGCATGCGGTCCATGATCGCCAGCGAGTGCGTCACTGTATACGTGCCCTCGATGTTCAGATGGTAGCCCCCCGGCGCGTCGGTTCCCGCCATGGCGTCGAGCATCCCCACGGTGAGGTCCACCGCGAGCGGACCGTAGTAGTGCGATGCCTCGGGAAGCTGCCAGAAGACCATGTCGGGGAACTCACTCAGCATCGCGGATACGATCTCGTATCCGCGGTGCCGGGCCTGCGGTCGCATCCGATCGCGCGGATAGTCCGGCGCCAGGTACGGCTCGTGGTCGAGCAGATACGCCGCGGAGACATACTCGATATCGAACGCGATACCGGCGAACCCGGCGTCGCGAGCGAAGATCGCGCATTGGCGGAAACGCTCGCACAGCGCCGCCCAGCCCTCGTCGTCGAACCAGTCGGGCACGGGGTAGGAGACCGCCACGAGCATGCTGTTGTAGTTGATGCCGACATCCCGGCAGCGTCGATTCATGTCCCTGCACATCTCGAACAGCGGATTGCCGTCGCCGACGACCCGGCCTGTCTGCCCATCGGTGGCAAACCTCGGATGGACCCGCCATACGTCGGAGTGCCACGTGGACATCAGGTTGCACACCATGAGTCCGTCGACGCCGTTCTCGGCGAAATAGCCTGCATGCTCGGCCACGTAGCGCGGGTCAATCGACGCGAATAGCAGCGTCTTCACCCGGTCGGAGTTTTCGTCCGGAGCAAAGGTGAATTCGCTGGTCACCGGCGTGCCGGAGGGGACCCAGTCGGATGCCGGCTCGCCGGACGAACGTCCGAGAAGGGCCGCCAGGGAGATCGCGATCAGGGCGTTGAGGAGAGCCATCTGCGGCGCCTTTCCTCGATGGGGACGCAGTTGCGCGTTGTCCGGGACGAAGTCTACCGGTTCAGGTCGCGGCGCGCAACGCGGCGTGGGAATGATGATCGAGCATCGTAGTTGGTCCGGCAGCGGCGCCATGCAGGCGGGCTCCAGGTTGATTGCGAGTTCCCCCGGCGGGTCGGTGCTCCTATCGTCTCGTCAGGTGGTGCGGTCAGTTCGGACCTGCGTGACGGGCGAGAGGGAGACACGCCGTGAGAGAGAACGTTCTGGTGATCGCTGTCGATACGCTTCGCGCGGACCGGCTCGGCTGCTACGGGTACCCTCGCGTCACCACGCCGCACATCGACGCTTTCGCGCGTGAAGGCACGACCTTCCTCGACATGACCGCGCCGCACATCCCGACGCATCCGGCGTTCACGACGATGTTCACCGGGCACGACATCTTCTCGCACCAGGTTGTGGCGCACGCCGGACCCGTCGAACCCGACCCCGGCATCCCGATGCTGGCGGAGATCCTTCGCGACGCGGGCTACCACACAGCGGCGGCGGATAATCTCGGCAAGTGGTTCTCGCGCGGCATCGACGCGTACGACAGCTCTACGTTCGAATCCGACTTCGGCATGTGGGGCTGGATCGGCGAGAACGTGAACAAGGTCGCGCTGGCACGTCTCGACGAAGCCGCCGCCGGCGACAACCCGTTCTTCCTCTGGGCGCACTACTGGGACCCGCACACCCCATACGATCCCCCGGTTCCGTTCGACCGGATGTTCTACGAGGGCGATCCTTACGATCCGGGCCACACGAGCATGGAACCCGTCGAGGCGGAGGAGCCGTTCAAGTCGTGGATCGAGAACGATGCATGGCAACTCCGTGGCATCAAGGGCGCGCGCGACGCCGAATTCGTGAAGGCGCAGTACGACGCCGAGGTCGCATACACCGACGTGTGCGTGGCGCATCTGCTCACGCGTCTGCGGGAACTCGGGATCGAGGATGAGACGCTCGTGCTCTTCATCGGCGACCACGGTGAGGTGATGGACGAACACCGGGCGTACTTCGATCATCACGGCCTGTGGGAGGCAAACGTGCACGTTCCGCTCATCTGGCGGCTACCGGGGCGAATCCCGGCCGGGCAGCGGCTGAGTGGCATGGTCACCACCGCCGACGTCACGCCGACCATCCTCGATCTCGTCGGCGAGGGCGACCGCGTCTCCGAGCACGGGACGATGACCGGGCGGAGCATGTTCCCGCTGATGGACCACGGCTCACACGCCGGACTGCACGACGCCGTCTATCTCTCGGAATGCACGTGGATGCGCAAGCGCGGACTAAGGACTGACCGGTGGAAATTCATCGAAGCGCTGGAGCCGGATTTCCACGATCTGCCGCCGGTCGAGCTGTATGATATGACGACGCGTGACGAACGTGGGAACGTCGAGCAGACGAACCTTGCCGACGAACTGCCCGAAGTCGTGAACGAACTCCGCGCGACAATGATGGACCACGTTCGGCGGCGTCTCGACGAGACCGGGCTGCCCGACCCCGTCGAGATGCAGGAGATCACGCTCGGCAAGCGCGTTACCGAGAAGGCGAAGTAGTGTCTGCTTGCACAGGAGAGCGTCAATATCGGAACGCTTCGCAATGAGCCCTTTGTGCCATTCTGAGCGGAGCGAAGAATCTCTCTTATTGTCAAGATGTTAGAGATTCCTCACTTCGTTCTGAATGACGGCGTCCTTGCATCGTTTGAAGAACGTTGACATGCCCGGTGCCAGCGCATCCGGAATTGCGTCGAACTGCGCAAGCAAGCACTAGACGGCCGCGCTACTCCCGCAGCAGAGCCAACGCCGCGTCGGCGACGGCCTCGCCCGCGCCGGGAGCGAATGGCGACGAACGCGCCGGACGCTCCTCGTAGCCATCGTTGTCGTACGCGTCGCGTGTCGGCAGATATCCCGCTCCGCCGTTGTTGAACAGCTCCACTGCCACGGTGTTCGGGAACGGCGATTCCTCCACGATTCGCTCGGAAAGTGCGCTGAACGGTTCGCCCGGCAGGCATACGACCGCGAGGTCGCCGATGATCAGCGCGCCGATTTCCAGCTCGATCCGCTCCGGCTTGTCCGCCAGCAGCACCAGCTCACGCGCCCAGAGCGCCTCCAGCGGGAGTTTGTCTTCCCGGCCGGACTCCCGCGCGAGCACGTCCTTCGCCTCGGCGAGTTCCTTGTCGTCCACCGTTCGCCGGTGGACGGTCAGCGTCGTTCGCCTCACGTCGAGTGCGCCGGAGGTCTCCGCTCGGTCGTCCCAAGCGGCGAGCGCTGCTTCGCCGAGCGTCTCCGCCATGCGGCACGCGTGTTTCCAGCCGCCGCGGCGTTCGGCATCGCGCACGTTGACGTGGTTGATATCGCCGCACGCTCCCAGACAGAACAGCGTCTCGGGATGGCTCGGGATGCGGTGTGTGAGATCGTTGCACACGCGCCCGGGGTAGTCCGCCGATACCTCCGTGCCGCCGACGACATCCGCGTGGCATGGGAACGATGCGAGTACGATCGGCAGGCGGGTTGCGTCGCGCTCGAACTCCACTACGGTAAGGCGCGTCTGCGGGGTCCGCACTTGCTCGACGATATCGGGATTCCCGACACCCGGATTCGTGCGAACCGTGCCGTCGCGCATCTGGAACCGCCGGATGAACCCGACGTCGCCAACGTCCGGCTGCGCGACGTTCACACGCGCCGGGGCGAGGTCGTGCCACGCCGTTTCCGCCGCCTGCGCCGCGACGCCCGGCAGCCACTCGGCGTACTCGTCGGCGTGGGGCGTTTCGAACGAGGGGGTGAGCGATGGGCCCGTGTGGGTGTGGGTGGCGAAGAGCCAGACGCGCTCCGAGGGCACCGGAATTCGATTCCGCAGGGCTGCCCGAATCGCCTTTACGTCAGCGTCGGAGACCTTGCACACGTCGAGCGCGATCAGGAGCGCCGAGTTGGCGACGTCTCCGTCGCGGAGTGCCAGCACACGCGCATACAGCGGGTCGTGCACGCCCGACGCGTACCGTGCCCGAATCTGCCCGACAAGCGGAGTCCCTACCAGCGGGGTGATCTCGATGAGGCCGAATCCGGCGTGCAGCGTGCTCACGAGTGTGTACCTCCGGCGATTCGCGTCGCCCGCGTGTCAGATCCAGGTGTTCGCCATCTCCTCGGCGAGTGGCACGAGGCGCATGAAGTTCTGTACGCCGGCCTCGGTATAGGTGCCGGACGATGTTCCGCCCAGCACGAAACCGTCCGGCCCGGCGGCGGCCAGACGTTCGCGGGCGATTGGCTCGACCTCCTCCCACGGGAGCTTGTCGATGACTTCCATGTCGTCGAGGTTCCCGACGATACAGATGCTGCCCTTGAGCTTCGTCTTCGCCTCCGCGAGGTCGCAGTCGCCCCACGGGTACGCCTCCAACGGGTCGAGCGAGTCGATACCGATTCGCAGGAACAGGTCGTAGAACCGTTTGACCGGACCGTGGTTGTGGAAGTGCGCGACGCCGCCGTGGCGGTGGATGATTTCGCACAGTTCGCTATCCGGCCCGACGACAAGCTCCTCGAACGCCTGCGGTCCAAGCTGCACGCTGGCGTACTCCCCGCCGACGATGCGGAACGCGTCGACTCCCGCCGCAGCGAGCCGTTCGACGCCCTCGTTGATGCGATCCGCCGCCGTTCGGACGAGCTTCCGCATTGCGTCCGGCGCGTCGATCCAGAGGAGGCTGAAATCCTCCGGCGAGAATAGCTCCGCCGCCCAGCACATTGCGTCCGGGATGCCCGTCAGAACGAGCCCTTCCTCGCCGACCTCGTCCCGCAGGCGGATGAAATCGCTCACGTCGAAGTCGTCCGGAACGAACGGTATGGCGAGCACCTTCTCTGCGTCCTCGGCGGTGCGGCAGTAGAAGCTCGTTTGCGCGGAGGTGATCGACGTGCGCCGGACAACGCGATGCAGGTCGCCCTTGGGGGTGCGCAGAACGCTCGTCGAGGTATCGCCTTCGTCCACTGTCTCGGTCGGGATCTCGGCGCCCCAGATGAGGTTGACGCCGCAGCCGGTCTCGATGAACGGATCCACCGTGCGGATGAACTCCTTCGTGAGCGGGGCGTTCCAGTCGAGCCGGCTGACACCCCACGGGCCGACGGGCACCCGGTCGGGCGTGTCGCACTTGATGGCGGCGAGCAGACGTTCGCGTGATGTCATGGTTCGTTCTCCGATACGATAGGCGGGCGGACGCGTGTTACCACGTCTCCCAGTGCATTACTTCCTGGAGCGGCCGTTTCTGCTTGTCGGCGGGCGGCTGCTCCGGGTATCCGAGCGATATGAGCGCGATGAGCTTGCAGTCGTCCGGTACGCCGAGCAGATCGCGAATCTCCGCGCAATAGTCCTTCTTGTCTCCGGCGACCCAGCACGAGCCGATACCGTGCGCCCACGCAGCCAGCAGGATGTTCTCTACCGCCGCCGAGCCGTCCTCAAGGTAATACTTCGTGTCGTGGCAGAAGACAGCGACGCACACGGGCGCCTCGGCGATGAACTTCCCGAATTCGGCTATCCCGGCGATACGCCCCCGCATCTCCTCGTCGGTGACGACGATGAACTCCCACGGCTGCACGCCTCGTCCCGTCGGCGCGAGGCGTGCGCAGTCGATGATCTCTTCGACGATCTCGCGCGGAATGGCGTCGGGCTTGTACCCGCGCACGCTCCGCCGCGTCTTGATGACCGTGATTGGATCGTTCATGTCGCCCCTCCGTGTGGCACCGCGATCAGGTTCCCGTCGCGGTCCTGCGTGGACGCTGGATGGCCATGACGTCGCTACCGAACGAGGCGCCGATTCCCTCGCCGGGCCGGACCGTCAGGAAGTCCTCTGTATCCCACGGACCGTCGAGCCAGCGCTGAAGCAGGCCCGCGTCGCCATCGCGTTCGGCGTATTCCCACTCGTGCCGGTCGCATATCTCGTGGACGCGCTCCTTCAGGCCGAGATCGCCGATGAAGTCGAACTTGATGTACGCGCCGTGCGTGTAGTGCTTCGTCCAGGACCCCTCAAGCTCCCAGAGGTACTGCGCGTTGTCCTCGCCGTACTTCTCGACGAGTTGATCCCACGTGGAGCCGCCGATACCGACGCCACCGCCGGAGTTCATCGCATCGCCCTGCAACATCGGCTGGCGCGTGCTGAGCCATCCGGCGGTGTAGTAGTAGCTGCCGGGATGTTCGGCGAATTCCGCGATGTAGCGCTCCTTCGAGCCGAGGAACCACGTGATGCAGTCGTGCGCACGGGCGACCATGAGCGGCTTCGACCGCGCTTGCACGCCGGCCAGCATGTTGTTGCAGAGCGCGTAGCCGAGCAATATCGCGTCGAAGTTGCCGTCGTCCGCCGCGTCGATGCGCTCCTGGATGTATGCGCGCCCGGCGTCGACGTCGTTATGGTATCCCTGCGGGAGATACTCCGGGATGATCTCGTTGCTGGATTTGGCGAGCGCCCACGAGAACTCTCGTACGGCGATCTCGCACGCGATGAGCTTCAGGTACATATGGTCGTTCCGTTCTGTTTCCGGCGGATGTGAGACGCGGTGATGCGGATCATTCGTCCGTCCAACGGGTTGGTTTCTGTCGTATATACGCCCGTGCGCGATCCAATTCAGAAGGCGTCACGATGGTTCGTTCGTGATATCCGCGTTGCCACAGCCTCCCGGGCATCGGTTGCCATCCACTGGTGCGGACACCCTCAATGTATCGATTCGTTGTGCCGCTCTTGAAGCCCTGAACGAGACGTCCGAGGCTCCTCGACGCTGTCCCGCGTGGGTGCGAGTATCCGCGCGTGTCGACGGGGCGAACACGTGGTTCGCCCCTATCGCGCGGCCCTGCCGTGATGCGCCTCGACGCTCGCTAGATCATTCGCGTGAGTTCGCCGTACACCTCTGGGCGGCGCTGCTTGAGCGTCGGGCGATTGCTCCGCGCCGCGCGAACTGCCGCTGGATCGATCTCGGCGGTGATCATGAGGTCTTCGAGCTTCGGCTCGCTCTGCGCGATGATCTCGCCCGTCGGGTCGATGACGTAGACGCCGCCGCTGTGGGTGCTGTGGCCGTTGTAGCCGTACTGATTGGCGTGAATGAGATACACCCCGTTCGCCGCGGCGTAGACGCTGTTCGACTGCGTGTTCGCCAGCTGCTTGCGGAGTATCTCCTCCTGTTCCTTCGCGGGGATATCCTTCCCGCGCCCCGACCGCGCAGCGTGCGGAGCCAGGATCACCTCGGCGCCCATGAGCGCCAGCACGCGCCACGCCTCGAAGAAAGTCACGTCGAAGCAGATGAGCGTTCCCACGACGGACGGTCCGATGTCGAACGTCTCGAAGCTTCGTCCCATACGGAACGTGAAGTACTCGTCGCCCGACGCGTGGACCTTGCGCTGCACTCCCAGCAACCCGTCAGGCGACATGAGGCCCTGCGCGTTGTAGTACGTGGAGTGCTCGTACTCGCAGAAGCCGTAGGATATCACGATGTCGTGCGCCGCGGCGAGGTCGTGCATCGTGTCGTGGATGCGGCCTTTGCGCGCGGGCTCGGCCAGCGCCGTGGCGCCGTTGTCGCCGAAGTGGGCCGTTACCGAGAGTTCCGGGAACAGCACGAGCCGGGCTCCCGCTTCCGCCGCCTCCCGCGTGAAACGTTCGTGGACGACGAGGTTGTGATCGAGGTCGTCGCGCAACGCGTTCATCTGGACGGCCGCAACCGTGTACTTCTCCACGTTCAGACTCCCGTCTCATCCGACTCGTAACGCCCGAATTCGTGGACCGCATCCCACATGGCGTGAAGATTCTCAATGGGTATGCCCGGGGCAAGGTTATTCCCCTCGCGCAGTATGAACCGACCACCCTCCACGATACCGCTCTGGAGTATTTCCCGCGTTCGCTCGCGGACGGCATCGGGTGTGGACGTCTGCAGAATCGGGACCGACGGGCCGCCCTGTATCTGGACCTCAGGCCCCACATCTTCGCGAAGCTGGGTAAAGTCGACCGGGTAGCCGGTGTCGAAGCTCTGCACGTTCAGCTCGTCGCGGATCGTCGGGAAGTGATGAGTGGCGTCGCCACAGAGATGCATGCCGTGCGGTCCTTCGCCGTACAGCTCCGCGAGCAGCCGACGGTGGTACAGCAGTATCCGCTCGATGTACATCTCCGTGCTGATGAGCTGAATAGAGTCGTCCGCGAGGCCGCCCCCCGCTGGCCGCGGGTCGCCGCCCGTACGCTCACGATACGCCTTTATCCGGGCGATGGCCGTCTCGGTGACGAAGTCGAGCATCTCGTCGGCGTATTCCGGGTCTTCGACGAGGTCGAGAATGAACTCCGCCGCGCCGCGCAGGTTGCAGCAGAGCGTCAGCGGACCGTCCGTGCCGCCCGCCGGAGGATCGATGTGCGCGATGGGCAGCCCGTCGTAGGCGATGCCCTGCCGCTTGCGGCGCAACATGTGTTCGTAGATATCCCACATGCGGGGTCCGCTGCCGTGCGCGAACGGGTCCGGCGGATCGGCGTCGAGCAGAGCGCGCTTGCGGCTGTCGTCGGCCAGCGGTGGAAGCGTGTCGGGCACCTGGCCGTCGTGGTACCGGATCTCCGCGCCGTACCAGGCCGCCTCGTAGTAGTTCTGGAAGTCGACCCACAGCGTCCACCCGTCCACGGGACGTCCCATTGGTGCGTCCTGTCGGATGTTCTCTCGGACCCAGGCCTGGTGTTCGATCTGCCGCTCGATCATCACGTCCGGGTCGGCGGAATACTCTTCGAACGTCGTTGCGTTCGGATTGGCCGGATGGCTGAACATCGTGAATCGTGGGTTCTCGCCGAACCGCAGTGGAACGCGCACGGGCCGGCGGGCGTGGTACGCTTCCCATACGGCCTCGACTTCTTCGTTGTGACGAGCGAAATCGTATGTCGAATCCATCGAGTGGCTCCTCGAATTGGTACACCGTTTGCGTAACAGTCTCGCGTTGCATGATACGGAGCCCGCTCCTCGGGACGAACACTCCGGGAGATGGGTCAGAACGCCGACAGTGACACGGGATAGAGGATCAAGATGAGACAAGGCGCCAGACCTGTGAACCAGATCACAACACATCGCCCTACCGCCGAACTAGTTTACAGCAGTAGCAGTTATGTTGGGAGACCAGGCATGAGACCTGCCGGAGACCATGTCGAGCCCATGATGATCGGATTCAAACCACGCGAACTTGCTGGATTCTTCCTCACCAGCGCCGGAGTGCTCGTACTCGTCCTGTACGTTCTTGGATTCGTCGGCTGATATCCGGGACCTCCAGCCTGTCTGCGTAGAAGCGAACGAGCCGCCCGCCGTTCCGCTTGGCACGCCCATTCCCTCTACCTACCTTCCGACACCGCAGTTGAATCCCATTCCGATACGCTCGTCCCGGAGTTTTCCCATGATGAGTGCCTTGCGCTGCCGCGTGATGTTGATCGCGGCCGCCATCCTCGCATCGATCCCGGCATTCGGGCGCACCCACGATGCATCCGGCGACACGACCGATGTTATTTCGCTTGTCCTCGCGAAGCCATCGTTCGGCCGCGGCGAGCGCATCGTCTCACACGCGGCAACACTGGCATACCGTCGGGAATGGCGCGACGGGTATCGACTCCTCTTCGACGTACCGTTCGCCGTCGGCGGGTTCGACGGCGATTCGCTGAGGCAGGATACCGAGGCGACCATCGGCAATCCCTTCATCGGCGGCGAATACGAGTACCGTCCAGACATCTGGATCACCGCGGGACTGCGGCTGCCCCTCAGCAGCGGCAACACCGGCACGTTCATCGGCTTCTACTCTGACTACTCCCGCTTCGAGGCGTTTGCGGACGGCCGATTGTCCGCCATGGCGCGTGTGAGGCGCCGGTTCGAGTTCGGAGGCTGGACGGCCCTTGAGGTGTGGGGCGGCTCGGTGGCGCTGTTGAATCCGCGATCCGAGATAGCCGCGGATACGCTCATCACCGAGGACCGGTTCGATCTGGTGTTCGACTGGGGTGCGCAAGTCTGGGAGGGCGGCGGCATCCGATACGGTGCGGGAATTGCCGGGCGGACGTTCATGTCCGGTGAGGGTTCTCTCAAGGACCGCAGCAAAGCTGAGTTCTTCCTGGCGGCGTACGGCCGGATCGGGCGGCTGACTCCGCGCCTGCACTTACGCCTGCCGCTGGATGACGGTCTTTCCTCCGTGGTGGATCTCGTGGTCGGCGCTCGCTTCGATTACGCCTTGCGGTAGGTCGCTACTTCGCGCCGGTCCGTTGTTCCCCGGCTGAGGCGTTCCGTACCTTCTCCAACTTCGCTTGCGCGCCGGCGTGCGATGTCTCGTCGGCGCGTGTCGCTGTACGCCCGTGCGCCGACCGCGCGCGGTCGCGCTCACGTCGTACCGTCGCCGGGCAGCTTTACCCGCGAACGTCAGGGACAATCCATGCGCCAGACTCACTTGTGCAATGATTTCGACTGCGACCCGATCTTCACGTGCCCGCAGTCAGTGCATATCGCCGAATCCGTCGAACTTGCCCGGCAGTACGTTAGCATGACGGCGGAAGATCCCGGCTATAGCTGCATCCTATCGGAGATCGACTACCTGCAGGGCTGGTGGAACATATTCGTTGAGGATCGCGCCGCGTTTCTGGAGATGCTCGCACAGAACCGAATTGAGACATCGGGTTCGTACAGCGAGCCGAACGAAAACTCCGTCGGCGGCGAAGCGCTGCTGCGCAACGTCGTGTACGGCCAGTGGTGGTTGGTGGACTACCTCGGTGGGCGCGGCTCGGTGTACATGCCGTTCGACGTATTCGGCCATGTCCGGCAGCTCCCGCAGATCCTGAGCAAGTGCGGGTTCGTTGGAGCGGTCTGGACGAAGGGCAGCCCGAAAAGCGGGCGCAGAAACCAGGAACTTGCGCTGTGGGTCGCCCCGGACGGTTCGCGCTTGCTGAACCGCGTCGCGACGTATGGCGAGGTCGACTGGGGGGCCAACGACCAGCTCGGGGGCATGGTCGCTCTCGCGCGCGGCGTCGCGAAGCAGTCGGTAGCGACGCATCAGCCGGAGGCGACGATCAGCTTCCGCGGCTCCGACTTCACCTCGCCCGCGTCGTGGATCATCGGCAACGCGGAGACGCTGAGCGCCGAGGGCGTGGCAATATCGCAACCGTCGCGCTACTTCGCCGCCGTGCAGAGCCAGATGGATGATGCCGGCCTCTCTCCCGCGCTGACGGGTCGCGAGATGAGCCTCTACCACGCCGGCACCGCCCTCAGCCGCACCGAGCTCAAGATCGGCACGCGTCTCGCCGAGCAGACGGTGTGCGAAGCGGAGACGTGGGGAGCGATCGCGACGCTCTTCGGCGAGCCATATCCCGAGGCCGGTATCGACCTGTCGTGGCGGCAGTTGCTCTTCAGCCAGCATCACGACTCCATCACCGGCACGTCCAACGACCAGTCATACCTTGATCTCATGAGCCACCTGCGGGAGGCGCTCGCCTTCGGAACGGAGGCGCGGAATGCGTCGGTGGACGCACTGACGCAGCGGGTGGATACCTCCGGGCGCGAGGGTCTGCCGGTCGTCGTGCTGAACAGCCTGAACTTCGCCCGCGCTGAGTGCGCTTCGGCCGATCTGCCGGACGGCGCTCCGGATGATGAGGCGTGGGAGGCTGTGGACGAGGCCGGGAACGTATCCGCCGGATACGCGCTGGATACACCGAGTGGGCGGCGGGTTCGTTTCTCCGCGCCCGACGTGCCCGGCATCGGGTACCGGACGCTCTGGTTGCGCCCCGCGGACGCCGAAACGGCGTCCGTGATAGAGTCCGACGACTCGCCGGTGACCGTCGAGACGGCGCACGCGCGGCTCACGTTCGACCCGTGGCGCGGAGGCGGCATCACGAGTCTGATCGAGAAGCAGACGGGTCGCGAGGTCGTCGGGAAGAACGATGCCCCGCTGGCCGAACTTGTCGCGCTGAAGGAAGGTCCCGGCCCCGAGCCGTCGTGGGAGTATCGCACCACGGGCGACCGCCATTACGCAAGTACCGCACGGGCTCGTGTGACGGCGCGTCGCACTCCGCTCGGCTGGCGCGTCGAAGTGGTTCACGCGTTTCCGGACGCGGAAGAGGTTCGTCGCACGTTCGAGTTGTTCGATGACGACCCGCGTATCGACTGTACCGTGGAGATCGTCGGGTACTCCGGCAGCAGGCTCCTTGGTCAGGATCGGCACAATCACATCGGCGATCCTGTCGAAGTGCACCAGCGGCGCGATCCCGAGGACCGCGATCTGTTCGGCGTGCTGTTCCCGGTTGCCATGTCAGGCGTCGCGCCACGCTGGTCCGACCGGTTCAGCAGCCGCGTGATCCGGAGATCGGTGAACTACCTCGATTTCCGCACGCACCAGTCGAATTTCGAATCCGGCAGCGGGCTGTACAGCTCGGAGCAGTGGATCGCCGCGACGCCGGACGTTTCCATAGTTGCGGTGGGCGACGACGATTCGCCGGCTGGAGCTTCGCGCCGGGGGATAGCGCTCGGCATGGTGCGCGTCGTTCATCCGGATCGCCCCGCGTTGAAGGAAGCGGCGGAGCGCCTCATCGAGACGCTTGGCGTGCGAGGCATCACCGCCACGCCGTATCTCGACACGGAGAATCAGGGCGACGATCCGCTCCAGACAGATCAGATCATAGCCGTGGGCGGGGCGACGATCGGTGGAGTACGGAACGAGCTGATCGCGAGTCAGATGGGCTGGGGCGACATCGCCGACACGCGGTACGTCCGAGATGTGGCGCTGTGGGGCGAAGACGAGAAGCAGGTGCCCGCGCTCGTACTACAGGGCGCCGACGATGATGCCCTCGTTCGCGAGATCGACGCCCTCGTCGCGGAGCTTTCCGACGACCGTATCGATGTCCAGGCGAGTGCGGTGGAGTCGGACGCGGTGAGTGATCTCGACAGCTTCGGCCTCGGAGTCATCAACAACGGAACTATCGCCGCGAGTTGCGAGCCGGATGGATCGCTCTTCATGGCGCTTCAGCACGCCGCCGGGTGGTGCGACTGGGCGACGCCGTTCTATCTCGGTCACCCATTCGTGCCCGAGCGGCGCACCGGCGTGTTTCGGTTTGCTATGCTTCCCTTCGCCGGAACCTGGGCCGACGCCCGTGTTCCCGAAGTGGCGGCGGCGTACAACCGTCCGCTCGTCGCCCGCGCGGGGGATGCCCACTCCGGCGAATTGCCGTCAACGCAGACCCTCGTGAAGATCGACGCCGAGGGAGCGCTTGTCAGCGCGGTGAAGCCGGTTGGACAGAGCAGCGCCCAGTTCTCGGGCGACGTCATGGATGCCGCCGCGGGTCTGGTGGTCCGTGCGTGGAATTGGGATCGCAGCCCCCGCTCGGCGGATATCTCCGCGTGGACGGGGATCGTGTCGGCGCGTCTGTGCGATCCGTCGGAACGCCCGGCCGGCGAGTTGGAGATTCGCGATGGCGCAACCTCGCTCGAGATTGGCGCGAATGCCATCGAGACAGCGGTCGTCGTGCCGAACCAGGCGGGTGATGTCGCACCGAGTGGCAATGCAGACGTGGCTCCGCGCGTGATTCCCTCCAGATGGTGGCTGCACAACGCCGGCGCCGCGCCGATCGGCAACATGCCGGTATCCGTCGCTCTGCGCGGAGACGTTCTGCCCGGCGATACGGGCGTAGCAACCCTTTCCGTGGCGAACAACATGCGGGATGAATCGCTGCGTGGCGTCGTCCGGCTCACCGGTCCGGAGTGCTGGAGCATCGAGCCATCGGAAGTGAACGTGGATCTGGAGTCGCTCGCGGGGTGTACCGTGGACGTTCAGGTGACTGTACCGTCTGGAACTCCCGGACGCTTGCGGGCGAGCCTCGACGCGCATGGCGCCGAGTACGTCGACTGGCTCTCGTACGGCGAGGTGACGGAGCCGCGGGTCCGCGTCGAGCTGGCTGAGAACGGTATTACCGCCACGGTAGAGAACGTCACGCCGGATCGGCTCGATTGCACGGTGACGCTCATCGCGCCGGTCGAGGCGTGGTCCGAGGCGACGGAATACGCCTGCGTCCCAGTGGATTTCCGCGAGCGAGGTGTCGCAGTGGAGGCTGGGGGCGAGGAGCGGATGCACATCGACGTGCCGCTGGATTTCGCGCGGCACTCTTGGGCATACGTGAAAGTGGCATTCGCGGGAGTTGCACGGTACCATCGCGTGCCGGTGAGGCTGGAGGCAGCCGCTTCGGCCGGCGCCGGCGCGCCGACCTCCCTCGATGCGCCGCTGGCGGACGCCTCGCTCACTGTCACCACCGACGCGGGCGCCGAGGTGTGTGCGACGCTGGAGTGTGCGCAGACTCCGCCGAACGGCTGTGACGACTCTCCGCTCGCCGGGGTTCGAACGTACTGGACCGTCGGCGAGCTTGACGATGCGGCGGATATCGGTTCCGCCACGCTGCGAGTGGGCGTCGTGCCAGCGCAGCTTGGGACAATCGCCGACAAGCGATCGGCGCGGCTTGCGCGCTGGTCCGATGGAGGCTGGCATCCGACGGACAGCACGTTCGACGAGCGCACGTGGACGCTGGCCGTGGACCAGTCGCCGGAATCACTCTCGGAAGCCACGCACTGGACATTCACTGGCGATTCTGACGAGGTATGGCGAGCCCGCGTCGGTGGACGTTTCTTCGAAGCCGATCCCTACGTTGGCGATATCGACGGCGACGGCAGGCCGGAAATCGTCGTCGGTACGGCCGCAAACGAGATCGTCGTCCTCGACGAATCGGGAGCCATACGGTGGCGGCGCCGGTATACTGGCTGGATCTGGCCGTCGACGCGTTTTGCTTGTGCGGACGTGAACGGCGACGGGCGTCAGGAGATCGTTGTCGGGACGAACGACCGCACCATGGCGCTGCTCGATTGCTTCGGTCGCGAGCTGTGGCGGCATGACGATCAGCCGTTCGCGCAGAAGACCGCCCCGGCAATCGGCGATATCGACGGTGACGGCGTCCCCGAGATCGTCACGGGCATCTACGATCACGGCATCTACGCCTGGCGCGCCGACGGTACGCCGCTCTGGCAGACGCGTCTTGAGCCGATGCTCATGAGTGCGCCGGCGATCGTCGACGACAGCGGCGAGGCAGCGGTCTTCGTGAGCCTCGGCGGCCTGCGGCTCGTCCGGATAGCCGGCGATGGCTCGGTCGTCTTCGAGCGGTGTTTCTCCGATAGCCATGCCACCGGTCGGCGCGCCGCGACGCCGCTCTGCACGACTGCACTGAGCGACGGCGCCGCCGAGCTTGTGTTCGCCGGACACGACGGCATCCTACGCGTGCTCGGCCTCGACGGCGAAGAGCGATGGAGCCTCGATGTCGGGTTCCGAATCATGGGCGCTCCGGCGATCATGCCTGCCTCCGCCGGAGAGTCGCCGATGCTTGTCTGCGCGGTAGGAAACGGTCGCGTGGTCAGCGTGACACCGGACGGCGAAATCGTCCACGAATCCATGTTGGGCGCTGCCGTCGAGGGCTCGGTAGTCGTGGCGGATGTCGACGGCGACGGCGAGCCGGAGGTGCTTGTCGGAACGTCGCGGACGCTACGTACGCATGTGCTGGATCGGCAGTGTCGTGAAATCGCACGCCTGCCGTACGGCGCTATCTGGAGTCACACGCCGGCGGTGATGCCCGTCGATGCGGACGGGCGGATGGCAGTCGTGGTGGGCAACGGCGATGAGTGTGTCGTCGCGGCCCATCCAGGTGCCTTCGCAGATTGACAGTACCGGCGTTCGCGCGTATCATGGTTGTTCGTATCGCCGTACGCTTCGCCCCCCTCCGAGGTGTTGCCGGCGACTGCGACTTGCCAATAGCTAGACCGCGGCGACGCGTCCACTGGTCGGAGGGGTTAGATGTCCCGTCGCATCCTGGTTGTTGAGGATAACGACGACATAGCGCTTGTGGTCAAGACGACGCTCACGATGCGTGACTACGAGGTGGATACCGCGAGCGACGGCCGTGCCGGGCTCAAGATGGCGCAGTCGGGCCGCTACGATCTGATGGTGCTCGACGTTATCCTGCCCGAACTGGACGGCTACGAAGTGCTGCGGCGTGTCAAGGCGGATCCCGCCACCGCCGACCTGCCCATCGCCCTGTTCAGCGCTCACGTCAGCGAACAGGACCGGATCGAGGCACTCGAAGCCGGGGCATCGGCTGTGCTCGTGAAACCGTTTCATCCAGGGTCGTTCCTCGCCGAGATACGAGCGATACTCGCGGATGAGTGACAAGGATACACCCCCGCGCGACCCGGGTGTCGCAGCCGGCCTGCTCGCCGATCTCCTGCCGATACTGTCCCACGACGTACGGACGCCTCTGGCGGCCATCAAGGGGTCGGTCGGGCTGCTTGCCAGTGGTCTCGTGGGGGATCTCTCCGAGCGTCATCTCGCGCTC
>CAZEAI010000035.1:0-40853 GCA_964510105.1 uncultured bacterium | reverse complement strand
CGGGGCGTTCCTTCCGAGATGGGCTGGCCAAGGCGTACACCGACTCCGGAACCGGCTTCATCGACCGATACGGCGAATGGAAGATCCCGGCGACACTCATCAACTCGTACGGCTTCTATGACGGAACAGCGCCGGCATGTGGCGAAGGCCGCAAATGGGGTTACATCGACACCGGGGGGAGCGTTGTCATACCGTTCCAGTTCGACGACGCCGGCTTCATGCGCGACGGGCTGGCCGGCGCATCGCTCGGACGCCAATGGGGAGGGATCAACAGCTCCGGCGAATGGCTGTTCGAGCCGACGCACCGGTACGTAGCCTACTTCTCCGACCATCTCCTACGGTTCATGGACGATCTGAAGTGGGGGCTCATCGACACGCTGGGGAACATCGTCATTCCAGCTACGTACCAGCGGCTGAACGACCACGAGCATGGCTTCGCGCGTACCACCCTGGGCAACCGGTGGGGCATCATCACGGCGGAAGGCGAGACGGTCATCGAACCCACGTTCATGGACGCGTTTATCCCGCCCTCAGCGGGGCTCTGGCTTCGTGACGGCGAACTTGGCTGGGGCGTGTCCGACGCTGATGGCGAATGGATGATACCACCTCGATTCGAGCACATTGTCCGGTCTCCGGAGGCACCGATCATCGTCCGTGACGGTGATGAATGGGGGCTGGTGTCCGATGGCGGCCGCATCGTGCTGGAACCTCGGATGGCCTTCATCAAGGGATTCACCGAGGGCGTTGCCGCGTTTACGCCCGACGGTCATGCGTGGGGTTTCCTTGATACCGCCGGAACGGTGATCATCGAGCCCCAGTACGATGGCGCCGGACCGTTCTTCGAGGGGCTCGCCTGGTTCAACATCGGCGGAAGGCCGACAGACGCGGGCGGCACCGACGGCGGCAGTTGGGGCTACGTCGACAAGACCGGCGCTGTTGTCATAGAACCCCGCGAACTCGATCGGGCTCAGTACTTCACGAGCGGCATGGCTCCCGTAAAGAAGTTCGGCTTGTGGGGGATTATCGACCGACAGGGGAACTACATCGCAGATCCGTTCTTCGACCACATCGAGATCAAGGGCGATCTCGCCAAGATAATCGACTTCAAGACGTGGGGCCCGTACTTCGGGTACATGAACAGACGAGGGGAATTCGTCTGGCATCCGCAACGCGGTCAGCGGTACGGGCTCGGTACCTCCGAGGCGGGCACCACTCGGTAGGCGTTCATCTTGTCGTCCGACGGGCGGCCAAGTATCTTTTCATGGCTTGACCCACACCAACCGGAACGACGAGAAGAATGGCGCGAGCGAGCTTCCATGCCGTAGGCTGTAAGCTGAACACGTACGAACTCGAGATGCTCACGCGCCAGTTCGCGGGGGCAGGCTACGAGATCGTCCCGTTCGGGCAGCCCGCCGACGTCACCGTGATCAACACCTGCACGGTGACGGAGCGCGCGGACTCGGACTGCCGCAACATCATCCGACGCGCCAGGCGCGCGGGCGACAGCCTCATCGTCGCTACCGGATGCCTGGCCGAACGGACTCCGGAGCAGCTCGCCGATATGCCCGAAGTCGGCCTGGTGGTCGGCAACGGCGGGAAGACATCGCTCATCAGCGATGTCGAAACCCACATCCGGCCCGGCTGCGAGCCCGCTCCCGCGGCGACGCCGAAATCGGAGTCGGACGAATTCCTCACCATTCATCCAGCCTCGGAAGCTCGCGACGATCTGCTGACGCGCGCGACGCTTCAGGTTCAGGATGGCTGTGACGAACGCTGCACGTACTGTATCATCCCGAGCGTGCGCGGCGCGAGCCGCTCGCGACCTCTCTCCGAGATCGAACAACACGCGCGGACGCTGGCAAGACTGGGCTACCGCGAGATCGCACTCACGGGCGTCAATACCGGTTCCTACGGCTTCGACACTACGAGCGACGTCCACCTGGCCGGTGTGCTGAGAGCGATCGCGGCGGTCGAGGGAATTGCGCGCGTGCGGGTGAACTCCATCGAGCCCAACACTCTGGACGGTGACCTCATCGACGCGTTGACCGGTACGCCGAAGATGTGTCGTCACTACCACATCCCGCTTCAGAGCGGCGCGGACAGCGTGCTCAAGCGTATGGGACGACGGTACCGCACGGACGACTACCGCCGCGTGGTCACTGCGCTGCACGACCGGCAGCCCGACGCCGCATTCGGGGCGGATGTGATGGTCGGCTTCCCCGGCGAAACGGAATCGGAATTCGAGGAGACGCTCAGATTCGTCGAGGAAGTGCCGCTGACGTATCTCCATGTGTTCAGCTATTCGCCGCGCGAAGGCACACCGGCGACGAAACTGGACGAACAGCACCCACGCGCCGTGAAGAACGCTCGAAGCCGGGCGCTGCGGGAACTCGGCGCGCGCAAACGCGATCACTTCCATCGTCGCCACGTCGGTCGCGTCGTCGAAGTGCTCGTGGAGGACTCGCGCGACCCCGCTACAGGTCGGCTTCGAGGGCTCACCGACAACTACATCAGAGTTGCGGTGGACGCGCCTGCCGATGCGGTGAACCGGATTCTGCCGGTGCGCATCGTGGAGGCGATGCCGGAGGGCGCCCTCGGTTCAGTGGTCACACCGGAAAGCGGAGCGGAATAGACACATGAAGGCGCTTCCACATATATCGGAGGACATGACCAACGGCCAGGTCGATCCCGCGAGTAACTCCGGGCCGCGCGTGTTCGTTGAGACTTACGGCTGCCAGATGAACGTCGCTGACACGGAGCTCATGACGGGCGTCCTTCAGAGCGCCGGCTACGCCTCGGCGCACGACCCCGCGAGCGCCGACGTGATCATCATCAATACCTGCGCCATCCGCGAGCGAGCGGAGGAACGGGTGTTCGGCCGCATCGGAGAACTCACCCAGTACAAGCATCTGAACCCAGACCTGGTGATCGGCGTCACCGGATGCATGGCTGAACATCTGCGCGAGCGGATTCCGGAGCGTGCCGCCGTGGTGGACATCGTCGCCGGCCCGGACGCGTACCGGAGCCTTCCGTCTCTCATCGCCGAGCACACCGATGCCACGGCAACTCAGGCGTCGCTGGACGTCCGGCTGGACCGAGGGGAGAACTACGTCGGGCTCGACCCGATTCGTCGCTCCGGCACAACCGGATGGGTCACGGTCATGCGCGGCTGCGATCGGTTCTGCACGTTCTGCATCGTCCCTTACGTACGCGGGCGAGAGAAGTGCGTGCCTCCCGAGGAGATTCTGCGCCAGACGCGCGACCTGGCCGACGCCGGCTATCGCGAGGTGTCGCTGCTGGGCCAGACCGTCAACTCGTATCGCTTCGGCGACACCGGGTTTGCCGAGTTGCTCCGTCAAGTCGGCGCGGTGGACGGCATCGAGCGAGTGCGCTTCACGAGCCCGCATCCCGCGGAATTCGATGTCGATACGATCGCGGCAATGGCCGAGACCCCGGAGGTCTGCCCGTACGTCCATCTCCCGGTGCAGTCGGGCGATACCGACATGCTCCGCGCGATGCGGCGCGACTACACCGTCGAGGAGTATCTCGACATAGTCAGCGGCCTGCGCGAGGCGATTCCCAATGTGGCGATCTCCACGGACATCATCGTCGGATTCTGTGGCGAGACCCACGAGCAGTATGAACGAACGATCCGGCTCATGGAGCACGTGCGGTTTGATTTCGCATTCATGTTCAAGTACTCGGCGCGCGAGGGAACCGTATCGGAGCGATCCATGCAGGACGACATCCCCGACGACGAGAAGGGCAAACGTCTCCGCGCGGTGATAGACCTCCAGGAACGCATGTCGGCGGAGCTGTTCGCCGCACAGGTCGGGAACACGGTCGAAGTGCTCGTCGAGGGTGCGGCGAAGAAATCGCCCGAGCACTCGTACGGACGCACGCGCGATTTCAAAGGCGTCGTGGTCGACCACGAACTCCCGGAGAATTCGTTGGCCCGAGTTCGGGTGACGGGTTCCTCCCCGCACACGTTGTTCGGCACACTCGCCTGATTTCACGGGTATCGGCACGATTGGCGGAGTACCCGGTTCGCCGTTATCATACGAAGAGCCTGTCTACCCCGTATCCACGAGCGAGCCGCATGAGAACCCGCGTCACCGCCATGCTTGCGTTGGCCGTCCTGACGATGTCGTCGTGGGCCGGCGCCGGACAGGTTGATTTCGTCTATGACGACGACCGTGAAGCGGTGGCCGTCGGAGCCGAAGTGTCCGGCGGCATCGTTTTCGCGAGTATCCGTGACGTCGCGCGGGCAAGCGGACTGCGCACCAACTGGCTGGGAGATCGCCACCGTCTCGTCGTTCTCTCCGGCGACGTCCAGGCGAAATTCACCGCGTGGAACCCGATCGTCCTCGTCGACGACATCGCCTACAACCTCCCCAGCCCGACCATCATGCGAGGTGGCACACTCCTCGCTCCCGCGGCGGAGATGGCACTGCTCCTCGATCCCATATCCGCGGGAACCCTCGTCTGGGACGCGGAGCGCTCCACGTTCACGATCTCCACGCGGCAGATCAACGTCCGGCCCGGGATGATCGAACAGCGGGAGAACGGCACCGTCCTGCGCATCCAGGTTCCCAGCGAACTCCCGGTTCAGGAAGAGACGAACGGGCAGAACTGGCTGCATCTCACCGTTCTCGGGGGAAATATCGATGCTCAGGCGTTCTCGCGTTTGGGGCTCACCGGCGCGGTTCAGCAGATACTGGCGTACCAATACGCCAACTCCGCGCGGCTGAGCCTGCGCATTGAGCGCGGCTACACGTATGAGATGCTCCGCGGCGACGAGAGCGATTGGATCATGATGTTGTTCCGCCGCGAGGCGGCACTCCCCGCGCCACTGAGCCAGGTCGGAGAGCTGATCGAGATCGACAGGAACCAGTGGTCCATCAACACCATCGTCATCGACCCCGGCCACGGCGGTCGCGACCCGGGCGCGGTCGGCGCCGACGGCGTGTTGGAGAAGGGCATCGTCCTGGGAATCGCGAGCCGCCTGGCCCGACGGCTTCGTGACGATCTCGAGGTGGAAGTCGTCATGACGCGGTCCGACGACCGCGCCGTGAGCCTGCGTGAGCGAGGCCGAATTGCGACCGACGCCGGCGGGAAACTCTTCGTCAGCATCCACGCGAATACGAACCCCGATGCCCGCATCACCGGGATCGAGACGTATTTCCTCTCGGAAGCGTTGACGTCCGAAGCTCGAGAAGTCGCCCGGCTGGAGAATGCGGCGCTCCGGTACGAGGAATCCGACGAGCAGGTCCGGGACGACGAGCAGTACGCGTGGTACGAATGGGCGGACGTGGATGAGATTCTCATGGGGATGGCGTCCAGCCATTTCCTCACCGAAAGCCAGGATTTCGCGAAGCTCGTCCAAGAGGAACTCGTTCGCAGCCTTGGCGCCCGCGATCTGGGCGTGCGACAGGCCGAGTTCTACGTCATGAAGGGAACGCTGGCGAACATGCCGAGCATCCTCGTCGAAGTGGGCTTCATCTCCAACCCGGCGGAGGCGCGACGGATGCGGCAAGGCGCCTACCAGCGACGCGCGGCGGACGCCATCTATCGCGCGATCCGGGAGTTCAAGCTCCGGTACGAGAGCGACCTGTAGACACTAAGTACCTCAAGTGGGGGATACCGCCCTGGACAGGCGACCAATAGGCGTGTTCGACTCCGGCGTAGGCGGGCTGACGGTCGTCGCGGAACTGCGACGCCAGCTACCCGCGGAGCGAGTCGTCTATTTCGGCGATACGGCCCGGACGCCGTACGGCTCCAAATCGGCCGCCACGGTGACGGAATTCGCCCGCGGCGATTCGCGGCTTCTGCTCTCTCACGACGTGAAACTCGTCGTCGTCGCGTGCAATACGGCAAGCGCGCACGCACTCGACGTCCTGAGCGAGGAGCTGCCGGTACCGGTCGTCGGCGTGATTCGCCCCGGCGCTGTGGCCGCGGCGCGGGCCAGTCGACGCAAGCTCGTTGGCGTAATCGGCACCGAGGGCACGATCTCCTCCGGAGCGTATCAGGACGAACTCGCTCGTATCGATCCGTCGGTGAGTGTGTTCGCCCGAGCATGCCCCTTGCTCGTATCGCTTGCCGAGTACGGAACGGATTCCGCCGCGACGCTGCTCATCGCGCAGGACTACCTCGAGCCGCTACGGGAGGCGCTCGTCGACGTGATCGTGCTCGGCTGCACGCACTACCCGCTGCTGAAGCACGTCATCCGGCGGGTCGTCGGCCCGGAGGTCCAGCTCACGGACTCAGCGCATGAGGTCGCCTCGGAGGTGGGTCGGCTCCTGGCTGAGCGCGATATCGCCAGCGATGGCGGCGCGGAGTTCGGGAACCGCTTCCTGGTATCCGACATGCCGCAACGGTTCCGAGAGATTGGCGAACGTTTCCTCGGTCACGCCCTTCCCGAGATTGAACGCGTGGTGGTCGACTGAGATGAATGCAGGTAGCACGAATGGCCGGTAAGAAGCTCGATGTCGAATGCAGGCGCTGTAAGCCGTTCGGACGCGCCGGGTACCGCCTCGACCGCGACGTCGATCGGGATCATCCTTACCCGCGGATCGTCGTGTGCGAATGTGTGCAGCCGCTCTGCACGTGCGGCGCGTTGTGGGAAGCCGACACCGTGCCTGGTCCGGCCTACGAGCAGATGTCGGAACGCGCGGATTCCGCCACAAGCGAAACGGAATGCCCGTGCTGGCCGGTGAGGCAGCGCGTGGAGCGCATCAACCGCCTGCTGGACCGCTCCGGGGTCGATCAACGCGGCACGACGTTCGCCGACGTGAAAACCTCGGTCGGCTCGCGAAAGCTCACGGAGACCGAGCGGGCGAAGAACGCCGCGATCTCGTACGTCGAGCACAACGACGCCAGATCGGGTATGTATCTCTACGGCACGACGGGCAACGGCAAGACGTACCTGGCCAGCGCGCTCCTGAACGAACTCATCATACAGACAGCGCGACCCGGGCTGTTCGTGAACGTCCCTCAACAGTTGTTTCTCCGGCTGCGTCAGACATACGAAGACAACCGTGCTGAAACGGAGATGCAGGTGCTGAATCAGCTCACGCGCATCCCGTTTCTCGTGCTGGACGATCTCGGCGTCGAGCGAAACACTACATGGCAGTCCGAGGTGCTCTACAACCTCATCGACGCCCGATACCGGAAGCGGCGATCGCTGATCGTCACAAGCAACCTCCCGCTGGATGAGTTCAAGCCGCTCTCCCGAGGACGCATCGCTTCGCGCATATCGCATATGTGCGCGTCGTACAAGATGCCGGACGAGGACCTGCGCCCGCTCTTCAACTACGTGGTCCAATGAACCGTCGAGACCAAGACACCGAATGGCAGCCGCGCAAGTCGCTTGGCCAGAATTTCCTGCAGGACGAGGCCGTGGCGCGCAAGATCGTCGACCTGGCGGCCATCGACCCCAGAGAGACCATCCTTGAGGTCGGTCCGGGCAAGGGCGCGCTGACTCGAATCATCGCGGAACGCTCCTCACGTGTCGTCGCGGTGGAGATCGATCCGACGCTGGCCGCCAACATGCGGAAATGGTCCGGGGCGAACGTCGAGATCGTCGAGCGCGATATTCTGCGAGTCGACCTAGCGGAACTCGGCAGCGAGCATGGCGTCGAACGCTGGCCGATTATCGGCAATCTGCCCTACGTGATCAGCAGCCGGCTTGCGATGCGCCTGGTGGAGCAAGCGCGCGCGATCGACCGCGCGACACTCATGGTGCAGCGGGAGGTCGGCGAGCGCTACCTCGCACCCCCTGGCTCTCGCACGTACGGGCTGTTGAGCGTACTGCTGCAAGCGACGGGCACGCTCGAATCCGGCTTCCGGGTCAGCGCGACCTCGTTCAAACCGAAGCCAAGCGTCGAGTCCATCGTCCTGACGTGGAAGAGCAATCCGCCGGAGGACCTCAACATCGGGCCGCTCATCATCACGGCGAAGGTGGCGTTCGCGCAGCGCCGGAAGCAGCTCGGCAACGCACTTCGCGGGCTCCCGGCGGCCGGAGAGGCGTTGGTCGCCGAGGCATGCCGGAGCGCGAACATCGATCCGACACGCCGCGCCGAGTCGCTCTCAAGCGACGAATTCATCGCGCTCAGCCGGACATTCCTCGAACTCGGTGCGTTCGACGTGGAGCGCGGGTGATGCAGCGGCGAGATGCCGCGATCGCCCGCCTGGCCGCGTTCGGGCTGGTATCGATTGCTCTCACTGCCTCCAACGCGATGGGGTCGGACTACGGCCTGCTCCTGAGCCACGATCTGAACGTCTGGTCGTGGGAGCACTCGCTGGGCTGGGATCGTATCGTCGCCGACCGTTTCGTCGTCACGACGAATGCGGGACACACGCTCAGGCTCTCCCGAAGCTCAAACGTCACCCGACGATCCAGCGCCACAGAGGCCATGGCACGCGTGGAATACTCCGCGACCCCGGAGCTTACACTCGGCTCGGAACTGGCCTTCGATCAGTCGCACCTCGAAAGCGGCAGCGCCGCCTCCGACGTGATCGACCGACGCGCCGGCGGGCTGGCCCGGTACGAGTTCTATCCCGGCGTGCGGATCAGCGGCGGGCTGGGCGCGGCGTATGGCGAACGTCGAAACGTTGGCGACATGGGGCTAGCGTGGAAGGTCGGAGTGGATGCGCAGCCGCTTCGGCAACTCGACCTCGCCGACCGAGCGGACCTGAACATCTCGTTCGAGCACGACGCGGTCGCCTCCGATCAGGGAGACGCCGCAACGGCGCTTACCGCCAGCGGCACGCTCCGATGGGCGCGGACGCTCCGGCAGACGTTCAGCTACAACGAAACGCGCGACGCGCAGCGCTATGTGAGCACGCAAGCAGGTAATCCCATACGCACCCGCATCAACAGCGTTCGCAAGATCGGCACATCGCTGACCGGCTTGTTGCCGCTACTCGGCGGATACCAGTTCGATGCCGACTACCGCTGGGGCGACGTGCAGGACGATGCCAGCGACGATCCGGCGAGCCTGAAGTTCCGCACCGACAACGCGACAGGTGCGCTCACGGCAGCCGCGACGTGGTACGTGCCGCTCACCCAGCCGTCGGTGACTCTTGGCATCAACGTCGGCCGGAGCGAGCGCGATGCCGATCCGACTCCGTTCGCCGGCGGGACGCGAGCCAACGATCTGGATCGCCGGCGAAACGACCTCGGCGCATCGATGTCCAGCGAGTACCACGTCGGCACGCGCGACACCGTCACCGTGAGCGGACGACTCACCATATCGCGAGAACACACGCCGTCGGTATCGGAGGTCAACGACCGCGACGACTACACCCGTTCGCTCGTAGCGATCTGGCGTCACCGGTTCCGGAGCGGCATGTCGACTCAGCTTCGCGTGGAGCGCCGGGAGACCCATCACGTGTGGCTGGAGTCGGCGCGATCCGCCAACAGCCGATGGGATCGCGCGCTCAACATGTGGGCGACGACCCGCGCCTCCATCGGGGCGCTGACGCTTACGCAACGCGCGTTCTTCAAAGCGCAGCTCGAGGAGTTCGACTTCGACTACCTCACGCCTGACAGGCCACGTAGCAGAAACGCGCGGATCGGACGCCTGGATTTCGCCGCCGAGCTGCCGTGGATCACGCCCGGCACGTTCGCGGCAACGTATACCGTCGAGGCGCGGACCCGTGGCACGCTCCTCCCGGCTGAGACTCCGGGCCAGCGCCCGAAGATCTGGCAACTAACGCGGAACGAGCTGGCGCAGATCGTCGGCGCGCACGTCACCGCCCGCATCGCGCGACGCTGGACGGTCAGTCCGGAGGTCACGGCGAGCAGGCAGCGCGAGTTCGTTCCGACGCAGACGACCTGGAACATCCTGAAACTGGGCCGCGAAATCGAGACACAGGACGCGCTCAGCGTGGCCGCGGAGTGCAACTACCGACCGGAGCGCGGGATGCTCTCCCTTCGCGCGGAGCGCACGTACCGGCGCCGACCAACGATAACCGATGCCCGTACGACGGTTACGCTGGCATATCAGCATATGTTCTGACGTTCGCCGACCCGAGCCCGCCACAGACGGAAGCAGATGCCAAGCGACCGAGCCGCCACATTCACGGAGCCCGTCTGGGAATATCCCGTAGCGGCCGATGACGCGGCTGTGTCCGCGCTAGCCGACGAGTGGACTCTGTCGCGTCCCGTGGCGGAGCTGCTCTGGCGTCGGGTCGGCCCGGACATCGATAGCGAACGCGTGAAACGCTTCCTGCATCCCCGCTTCGAGCACCTGCACGACCCGTACCTGATGAGCGGAATGGCCGCGGCCGTGGATCGCGTCGTCCGCGCTGTGTATGCGCGGGAGGACGTGACGATCTTCGGCGACTACGACGTGGACGGCACTACCTCCACGGCGCTACTCGTCTCCACGCTGGAGCGCCTCGCCGTGCCCGTTTCGTGGCGCATTCCGAATCGCGAGTCGGATGGCTACGGCCTGAGCGACCGTGGCGTCGAACTGGTGCGCGAGACCCCCGGCACGCTCGTCATCACCGTTGACTGCGGCGTGACGTCGGTGGAACAGGTCGCCGCGCTGAATGCCGACGGCCGGGACGTCATCATCGTCGACCATCACGAACCCGGCGGCGACACGCTTCCGGACGCCGTCGCGGTGCTGGACCCAAAGCGCCACGACTGCGCATATCCATTCGACGGGCTCGCCGCGGTCGGCGTGGCGTTCAAGCTTGTTCAGGCGCTCGAGGACACGCTCGGCGCGCCGCCGGGAACGCTTGTGCTCCCCGCGCTTGATCTCGTGGCCGTCGGCACGGCTGCTGACATCGTACCGATTCGCGACGAGAACCGCGTCATCATGCGTACGGGGCTACGCCGGCTTGCACGCTCACCGCGACCGGGACTCGCTTCGCTGGTGGACGTGGCGGGCGTCCGCGAGGACCGGCTGACGACGTCGCACGTCGTGTTCGGGCTCGCACCACGGATCAACGCCGCCGGGCGAATGGGTAGCGCCGGCGACGCCGTGCGCCTGCTGCTCAGCGAAGACCGCGCGCAGGCCATGCCCATCGCCCAACAACTCGACGCGGCCAACCGCAACCGGCAATCGGAGGATCGCGCGACGCTCGCGGCGGCAGAGACCGAGGCCCGGGAGCAGTTCGAGAGTGGGGCGCGCGCACTGGTCCTGGCCGATCGCGACTGGAGCCCGGGCATCGTCGGCATCGTGGCGGCGCGCCTGGTGGAGCGTTTCTACCTCCCGACGGTGATGATCGCGCTCGGCGACGAAGTGGGGCGAGGCTCGGGAAGAAGCATCGAGGGATTCGATCTGCACGCCGCCCTCGGGATGTGCGCCGACACGCTCGAAAGCTTCGGAGGACACGTCCGGGCCGCCGGTTTGAGCATCCAACCGGACCGGGTCGCGGAGTTCCGCGAACGGCTGCAGCGCGTCGCCGCCGAACTCGTGACCGACGACATGGTCCGACCGCGGCAGAGCATCGACGTTGTCGCCGATCTCGACGACGTCACATTCGATCTCATCGACGACATCGAGCGTCTCGGCCCGTTCGGGCCCGGGAACCGTCGCCCGGTCTTCCTCACGCCCGGGGCGAACGCCGCTGCGCCGCCGGAGGTGCTCAAGGGACAGCATCTCAAGGCGGAGGTGCGTACCGGCAGCGTTACGCATCAACTCATCGCGTTCGGCATGGCGGACCGCGAGCCGCTGTTCGACGGCGCGGTGGATATTGCCTACGTGCCGGAAATCAACACGTTCCGAGGCAGAACGCGCATCCAGCTCCGCGCGAAGGCGATGCGCTCGGCAACGCCTTGACCGCCTGCCCGCCGGGCGACACATTCCCCGACGCGTCCCACGCGGCGCTCCCATGGACCGGCGATGAGACGACCAGAGGGGAATGAACATGTTCGAGAAACTCTCCGACCACCTCTATCTGTTCCGCGATCTCTGCAACGTCTACGTCGTGACGAACGGCCACCGGTGCGTGCTGATAGATTTCGGCGCCGGAGACGTTCTGCCCCACCTCTCGGAGATCGGCGTGACCGAGGTCGACTGGATTCTCCACACGCACCATCACCGCGACCAATCCCAGGGCGATCACCTGGCCAACGAGCGCAGGATTCCCATCGCCGTTCCGGCGCACGAGCGCTCGTATTTCGACGAGGTGGAGGTCTTCTGGGGAGCGCGACAGATCTACAACATCTACGACGTGCGCCAGACGTTCAACACTCTCGCGAAATCCATTGATGTGGCACACGCGCTTGAGGACTACGACGCGTTCGAGTGGGGCGGATACCGATTCCTGATTCAGCCGACGCCGGGGCACACCATCGGGCATCTGACGCTCGTTGGCGAGATCGACGGGCGCACCGTCGCGTTCAGCGGCGACGTCATGAACGCTCCGGGCCGGGTAGCCAAGCTCTACGACCTGCAGTACGGCTACGGCAACTTCGACGGGATAGATCACCTGTTGTATTCGCTCGACAAGCTGCACGGCACGGGCATCGAGCTGATGTGTCCGTCGCACGGCGATCCGATGCCCGATCCGGACGCGGGCATGGAGGAGCTTCAGCGGAAGCTCCGCGGGTACCTGGATCACCGATGGGGCGTAACGGTACCGACGCAGGACATCCGCCCGCGCGCGATCCTGCCGCACTTGATCCAGATCCCGGGATGCTCCAACACGTGGATCGTGCTATCGGATAGCGGCAAGGCGCTCTTCGTGGACTACGGCAGCCAGTCGGGCGGATTCATGTACTCGTTCAGCGTCTATTTCGAGGCCGGCAACCGCCTGCGCATGCTGGAGCACAATCTCGACGTGCTACGCGAGGAGTTCGACATGAAGTCCGTCGACCTCGCGATGCCCAGCCACTACCACGACGATCACGTCAACGGACTGCCCTATCTCCAGAAGCACGAGGGCACGAATATCTGGTGCTATCGCAACATGACGGATATCCTCCAGCACCCGCATGGGTACAAACTCGGATGCACATACTTCGAGCCGGTGAAGATCAGTCGCAGCCTCGAACAGGGCGAGTCGTTCAGGTGGGAGGAGTTCGAGTTCCAGGTGTTCCACTCGCCCGGCCACGCGGACTACCACATGGCGATGTTCGGCCAGATCGACGGGAAGCGCGTGGCGTTCAGCGGCGACGAGGTCGGTCTCATGGGAGACGACAGCTACCGCTCGAACAACGTGTGGCGCAATCACGTACACGCGAACTCTCACGAGATTACCGGCAAGCTCTATATGGAACGCCTGCCGGAGCTGACGTGCCCCGGTCACGGCGGGCCGTTCGAGACGAGCGAGGCCGACTGGAGCGGCTTCCACGACTGGTGCATGAGCGAGGCGACGCACTGGCGCGGACTCTCATGCAGCGAGAATCTCGAAGAGGCGATCTACAACGACTACGTATTCATCTACCCCTACCAGCCGCCTTGCGCTCCGGGCGAATCGGTTGAGATGCAGGTATGGTTCGAGAACATCTGGGAGGAGGACCGGACGCTCGAATGGTCGCCCAACCTGCCGGAAGAGTGGCGGGCGGAGCCGGCGTCGGGCAACCTCGTCGTCGAGCCCGGAGCGAAGGGCATCGCACCATTCACACTGACGGTGCCCGCCTCGCAGGATGCCGACTATCGCCGTGCTCCGTTCACCCTCGACGCGACCATCGGCGGAGTGCGATACGGCCAGCTCGCCGAGGCGCTCGTCGACCTGCGTCCGGACGCGGACTGGGCTACCGGCGGCGAAGCGCGTCGCCCCAGCCTGGCGGACGCGTAGATGGCTAGACTGCCCCCACGCAGGCAGTAAGCCCGACACTCCTGTCGGGCCGGCGGGACAGGAGTGTCCAGCCCACTGCTCCGGACGGCGGACGGGCGGAGGCACACCCGCTTGACGGACGCGTTGACTCGACCGGGGCAGGAGTGTCCCGCCCACTGCTCCAGACGGCGCGGCGGCGGTATTCGTGAAGTTGGCTCGGAACCCGTAGGGGCGGCTCACAAACCACCCCTACATTTGTGTGTCGTGACGATCCAGCCACCCCGAAAGGTACCCCTCATGCCGGCGACGATGACCAGCAACGAACGTCTCATGACCGCCTACCGCGGCGAGCAGCCCGACCGCGTTCCGGTCCGTGTCTGGGCGGTGGACGACACGACGAAAGCACTTCACCCCTCCTACCAGCCCGTGATCGACGCCGCGCAGGCGAAGACCGACCTCGTGGGGGGTTGGGGCCTGCCGGGCGGGCCGTCGCTGATCGAGGTCACATCCGAGACGCGCCCGAGCCGCATCGAGGACTTCGAGGAGAGCGTAACCACCTGGCAGACTCCGAAAGGTCCGGTCACCAGCATCAGCGCGTTCAACCGCGAGGGCAAGCCCGGGTACTGCGTGAAGCACATGATCGAGAGCGTCGAAGACGCGGAGCGCGTCATGTCGATCCCGTGGGAGCCGCCGACCTGCGACACGAGCGGCTTCCAGGAGCGTGTGGACCAACTCGGTAATCGCGGCCTGGTGGTGGCGGGCGTGGGCGAGCCAATGTACGCGGTACAGAGCAAGCTTGGCCCTGAGCTGTTCGCTATCTGGAGCATCGACGAGCGCGAGCTGCTCCACGAAATGATGCGCATCGAGCTTGATCGGCAACTGGCGTATGTGAAGCACATGCTGGCCGGCGGCGTCGGACCGGTGTACGCGTACGTCGGGCCGGAGGTGTGCATCCCGCCCTCGCAGTCGGTCAAGGATTTCTACGAGTTTGTCGTGGATTACGACCGGCAATGGACGGACCTCATCCACGACGCGGGCGGCCTTGTCTGGTGCCACAGCCACGGCAACATGAAGATGGCGCTCGAAGGATTCATCGACGCGGGCAACGACGTGATTCAGCCGCTTGAGCCGCCGCCATGGGGCGACATCGAACTCGCCGACATCAAGAAGCAAGCGAACGGCCGTATTGCACTCGAAGGCAACATAGAGAAACATGAACTCTACGCCTCCACTCCCGAGGAGATTCGCGAGCGCGTGCGCGGCGCGGTTCTGGACGCAGGCGAGGGCGGCGGATTCGTGCTCTGCCCAAGCGCCGGGCTCCAGGAATGGCCCATCTGCGACGATCGCACCGTGGCGAACTGGCTGGCGTACATCGACGCCGGGCTGGACTACGGTACGTACCCGCTGAAGCGAGAGGTGTGAGCGCGCAGTGGATCGCATGCAGCTCCACCCACAGGTGGCGATCTTGCGTGGCCACGCAAGGTTCCCTCAAACGCCTCATGTGACCGCGCCACGCGCCGTCACGCCCCAGTATCCGATGCGGTACATGGGCCGAATCGCAGGCGATTCGGCCTAACGTGGCGAAGCGCAGCGTCGTCACGCCGGATTGACCCCTCCCGAGCCGTGGCGTATTTTTCCCATTTCATCCCTCGACCGACGAACAGGACAGCGAGTCAGGAGTTCGACAGATGAACGAATACGTTGCGAAAGACATAAGGAACGTCGCACTGGTGGGACATGGCGGGTCCGGCAAGACGACGGTGACAGAAGCCATCCTGTACACGTCGAGCGCCACGACCCGCATGGGCACTGTTGAGGCGGGGAACACCGTCAGCGACTACGCTGCGGAAGAGCACGAACGGCAGTATTCGCTCAGCGCTACCCTTGCGCAGACCGAGCACAACGGCACGAAAATCAACATCATCGATACGCCTGGATATACCGACTTCATCGGCGAGGCGATCGGGTCGCTGCGCGCCGTGGATAATGCGGTCGTCGTGATCAACGCGCAGACCGGTGTGGAAGTCGGCACCGAGTTGCTCTGGGGCTACGCGAACGACTACGGCCTGCCGCGCCTCATCGCTATCAACGCGTGCAGCCGCGAACACGCCAACTTCGACCAGGCGGTGGACCAGGCGAAGGACCGATTCGGTACAGCGGCAGTGGTGGCGCAGTTCCCGGTCAACCAGGGCGAAGGATTCAACCAGATCGTCGATCTCCTGACGATGAAAGCCTACACGTACGAGTCAGGCGGCAAAGGCACGTCGCAGGTTCAGGATATCCCCGCAGACTCCGCCGACATAGCCGCCGCGCTTCGCGAGGAGCTTGTCGACACCATCGTCGAGACGGACGAAGCGCTGCTCGAGGCATATCTGGAAGGCGGCGACCTCGACGAGAATACGCTCATCGACGGGCTGCGCAACGCCGTTCTACAGGGCGACGTCGTCCCGATGCTCGCCATGGACGCGGCCCACAACGTCGGTACCGACCGGCTGCTCGACTGGGTCTCTCAGGTGCTCGCATCGCCCGCTGACATCGACGATATCGAAGCGGACGTGCCGGATAAGGACGGCGAGGTGGTCGCTATCAAGGCAGACGATAGCGAACCACTCTGCGCATACGCGTTCAAGACAGTGTCGGAGGAGCACGTCGGCGACCTCTCATTCGTGCGAGTCTACAGTGGGTCCCTCGGCCATAACACCGACGCTCTGAACAGCCGTCAGAGCGCACAGGAGCGCATCGGCGCGAGTTTCTTCATGGTTGGTAAAGAGCGCACCGATGCCGGGCACATCCACGCCGGCGATATCGGCGCTCTCGTGAAGCTGAAGAACACACACACAGGCGACACGCTCTGCGATTCGTCCCGCCCCACGCTGCTGAGGCCGGTAGCCTGGCCCACGGCCAGTATCCAGTTGGCGGTCACGCCGAAGACCAAGGGCGACGAGGACAAACTCGCGAGCGGACTGCACCGCCTCCACGAGGAAGATCCGACGTTTGCCCACACAGTCGATGGCGAGCTGGGCCAGACGCTGATCTCCGGGCAGGGCGAACTCCACATCGGTGTGAAGGTAAAGCAGCTCAAGGACCGCTTCAGCGTGGAAGTCGAGACCTCTGAGCCACGCATACCGTACCGCGAGACGATACGGAAGGGCTCGGAGAGCCATTATCGCCACAAGAAGCAGACCGGCGGTCGAGGACAGTTTGGCGACGTTCACCTTCGAGTCGAGCCGCTGGAACGTGGCCAGGGCTTCGAATTCGACAACGCGATCGTCGGAGGCGTCATTCCCGGGAAGTTCATCCCGGCGGTTGAGAAGGGCGTCGTGGAAGCCATCGGAAGCGGCATTATCGCCCGCTGCCGCGTTGTGGACGTGAAAGCCACCGTGTTCGACGGAAGCCATCACGCTGTGGATAGCTCCGAAATAGCATTCAAGATCGCCGGCATGAACGCCTTCAAGCAGGCGATGGAGAAGGCCAGCCCGGTCCTGCTTGAGCCCATCTACAGCATCGAAGTGACCGTGCCCGAGGAATTTATGGGCGACGTCATGGGCGACCTGACATCCCGACGCGGCAAGATCGCCGGCATGGACGCGAACGGTCCGTTCCAGGTGATCAAGGCGCTGGTGCCACTGGCGAATCTACACCGCTACAGCACCGATCTGCGCTCGATGACGGGCGGACGCGGCATCTTCAGCCGGGAGTTCAGTCACTACGAGGACGTCCCGACCGAAGTGACGCAGCAGGTCGTCAACGCGATGAAGAAGGAAGAGGAGGAGACGGACTGATCACCGGCCGTTGATCCCCACCACAAGGTGCAGCGCCCCGGCGGACTCGTGTTCAGCCGGGGCGCTTACTCATTTGACCAGGACGACGCGCGACGCTCCCGGTGCAAGCTCCACGCTCTCCTTACCCTTGCCGACCGGATTCGGCACGTGTGCTACTGCTGCCTCCGTCGCGTGGTTGATCGTCGCGCTGTAGTGCCCAAGGTTGTCGTGCCACGCCACGTGGACCAGGCCTGTCGGCTCTTGCGCACCATCCTCGGTGAGCCCGTCTCCGAAGTTGAACTCGCCCACGGCAAGTGCGTAGACCTGCGTCGCAGCATCGTCTCGAAAGGCAATGGTGAGTCCGTCGTCAGCGATCTCCGGCCTGGGGCCGCACCAGTGCAGAGCGCCCGGCGCTCCATGGGCTCGCACACGCGGACCGTCGATGTAATACGACCCTGTCTCAACCTCGCCGCCGCGCCAGACGGTCTCCCGTGGCGTCGGCCGCGGCAACGTCTGGACGATGATCGTCGTGTGGGGCGCGAGAAGATAGGTGACGAGCATCTCACCGTGGCGAGCGGACAACGAGTGGACATCCCCGCCCCGATCCGTCCGCACGGGATCCCAGACCGTCACGTCGCATGACGCAAGATCGAACCCCCAGGCCCGCACCGTCGATGGGACATTCCCTCCCGGGAACAGGAAGGCCGGAGCACCGCGAACCGCCCACGTTTGTAGGCCTTTCTTCGGTGGCAGGCTGCGATAGGCGATCATGGTCTGGTAGGCCTCGCCTCCAAACGTTGAGTAGTCTGTCGCCTGATCCGTGTACCTGCCGATGTACGCGGGACGCGGTGCCGGCGCCTCAGCCACGTCGCGGTGCGCGGCGGCCGCGCTGAGCCAGCCGATCCCACCATTCTTCAGAATCGAGCCGGAATACCGTTCCTGTACCTTCCGCAGAATCGCCTCCACGGAGTCCCTGTACCACGGACGCTCGTCAGCGAACAGCTCAAGCCCCGGCAGCAGACAGGTCGTCTCGGCCCCGCCTTCGAGCTGCTCGAATCGCGTCGATACTCCTAGGAACGGGGCCGTTTCGTCTGTGTACATCTCCAGCATCCAGTCGGTTGCCCGCAGCAGAGTCGGGTCTAGTTTCCGATCACCCGTCATGAGCCGGTACCGTGCCAGGTATTCGTAGGACACCGGCGAGTAGTTGCTGCATGGGCCGACGCCCTCCTTGACCATGCCGGACGAATGGAACACGTGGTCGCGTATGTATCGCCAGATGTCGTCCGCGGCGCGTCGAAACCGATCGTCGCCGGTGGCGCGCTGACACATGGCCATGGTGGCCAGCCAGACCATCCCACGGTTGTTTGGATGGTCGCACGGCGTCGCCAGGAGGAACTCCATCGCGCGTCCGAGCATCCCCCAGAATCGCTCCCGGTCCTCTGGCGGCAGGCGGTCCCGTACGCAGAAGTAGGCCGTCAGAACGTTCTCGAGCTGCCAGCCCATCTCGTGCGATCCCCATATCGTCGCGTAGCGCAGAGGCGTGAGCCCCCACTCGCCGGTCGGCAGCTGAATGCGCGCGAACGCGTCGAGGCCGGATCGCACTGCATCGAACATCCGCGAGTCCCTGTGATGCCGGGACAGCGGCTGTGCATACGCGAGCCCGCACGCGCAGATCACGTTCGCCGTTGCGCGAGCCAAGCCGCCGGCCCATTCGTTCAGCGGACCGATGTGAGCCTTGCGCTCCTCGGGATCGAGGTCGGCCACCCACTCTTCCGCTCCCGGCGACCCCGCGGGCATATCATGGTGTACGAACCCGGTTTGTTCATCGAACCGGTCAACTGCCGAATCGACAGCATCGTCGAACAGACGGACGTATACTCGCACGCGCGGAAGATCGCTCAAGGGCAATGTGAATGCGGAAGCGTCGGACGTTTCCGGCAGGCGTTCAGTCATCGGGAATCTCCATGGAAGGGCCACTTCGACGAGTTCCGCACCGGACCGCGGAAGGAATGCAAGAAAAAGGAGCGGAGCGCTCCTATGGCCGGCCGGGCCGCTCAATGCTCCGCTGCCGATGGTTCGAATGCGAGATCTCCCACGGCGAACTGGCGGAACGCGCGAATAGGGGATCTTCGGCGCGCGGTTGCGGTGAAGATATCCGAACCGTACACACACAAGGGCATCCGGCTCGCGCGGTGCCGAATGCCCTCATGGAATTCGATGCCAAGCTAAGAGTGATTCAGCCGACGGCGTCCTTGAGATTCTTGCCGGCCTTGAACTTCGGCACCTTGGCTGCCGGGATCGTGATCTCTTTGTTCGTGCCGGGGATCTTCCCCTTGCGTGCCTTGCGATCACCGACCGAGAACGTACCGAAGCCAACCAACGACACCTTGTCGCCACTCTTCAACGCGGCGGTGATGCTGCCGAGAAGCGAATTGAGTACGGACGCTGCCACTGTCTTCTGCACGCCGGCATCCGCCGCCGCCTTGGCTACGAGTTCCTCTCGCGACATGGAGTTACCCCCTTCTGGAGTGAATAACGAGAAACGTGCCCGAAGACAAAATAGAATGCGGGATCGGCGTTGTCAATACGTCGAATCCCCTGTGGGGGGGGGGTTTTTCGATTTGCCACCCATCGTCGCTCTGGAGAATCGCTGACGAAGGGCCGGGAACGGGTGCCACAATCGTCGCCGTCACCGATGCTCTCACAGGGCGGGAATCGCGAGCTACCGGTTGAACGGGCTCCTTCCGGCACTCGCCGACTCGACTTTGACATCCGGCAAGCCGATAGCGTAAATCCTGAAATAATAGCCCTTTGAATACCCCTCCAGCGTCCAGTCCAGGCTCGCCTCCCAGCAGTGCAGTTTCCGAACGATGCCGATGGTGTCGCCATAGCGACGCCGGTCGGCTATGTCATATTTCGTCTTGTAGCGCACGTCCCAGTCGCGCCACGGCGAAATTCCTGCTGAAATGTCGAGTTGATTCGTCGGTGTCGGCCTGGTCACGGCGGTGGGAAGTGGGCGCACCCACGAGTACGTGTGGCGAAGATTCAGGCTCCAACCCGGTGACCACGACGACCTCGGCCCAATCCCTCGATTCTCCCCCGGCCGAGCCATCGGGTCGAATTCGTCCTCGCCAAGCTCGGAACGCTGGCTGACATATCCCTCCTCACCCGGTCGACTCGGGCCACGACCACCGCCGGCCAGATTCAGCGTGGAGTTTACCGAGGCGGAGTTCAGAGTCGGATCGAACCAGTCGAACCCCGCATCCTGCCCCGTGGAGTCACGTTCGTAGAACGTGTGCGACAGCCGAACGTTCACGTCGAAGAAACTCGTCGGCTGCACGCGGATGCTGGTCGACGGGTCGGACCACTTTCGCCAGTCGGAGTCCATGTCGTAGCGGATGCCGGTGCTGACGGTCACGAGGCGATCGAATCGCTTCTCTTCATCCCCGACGAGGGCCTTGAGCTGGAAGACGTTGTTCAGACCAAGGGCCAGAACACGGCTTGTATCACCGTGCACCTCGCGCCCGCCCAGCACGTAGCTCCCGCCGCGCATGTTGCGGGTCACGACGTAGTTCGCCGAAAACCTGGGCGTCATCACATGCCGTAGCGCCAGGATCGGGCCGATTCCCACCGGGAACAGTCCGTACGTCGTCAAGCTCGAGGATATCCCCGCGTTGAAGTTGTGGAAGGTATTCGCGCTATCGCCGCCCGTGCTGTACTGCGGGGCATCGTACCAGCGAGCGCGCCAGCTAGCCGAGGGCGTGACGTTGAGCCACCGAGGGGTCGGAAGCGGAAGCGAGAGCGTCACGCCCTGCGAAGTGTTCTGGCGGTACTGGTCTGCGACTTTCCGCCTGCTCCACGTATTCACCGCGGCGTCGTCAGGGAACTGCACGCTGAGTCGGTCACCTCCCGTGCCCGAAACAATCGTCGCGAACCCGGTGTCGGCAGACGCTGTTCGGAGCGCGAGCTGTACGTCCAATCCATCGTCCTCGCGGTCGACGACGCGCCCGCTCCCAAGTTCCGTGGGGAATCCGCGACTATCCTCACGAGTGAGCGTGTATGTCCCTTCATACTGGCTGCTCGCGTATGTGGGCGCGATCGTGAGGACATAGGTGATGATGCTGTCGGCATCGGCCCGCTCGATTTCCCAGACGTCGTACACGTCGCCGGCAGCCCGCGCACTGCCCGTGCGAGTGTTGGTGCCGGACCAGTTCCAGTTGTACCCGAGGCTGCGCCACCACGCCGGATCCTCCGTCGCGGCTTTCGCGCGTGGCCCGCGGCGTCGCGGTTGAGCGAAGACGTACTGACGGCCCGAGTTCACCGCAAGTCTTGGAATCACCTGCGTCAGGCTTCCGGTCTGGAGGTTCTTGTTGTAGGTGAAATCCGTACGCACGCTGTAGCCATTGTCCCACGACTGGGAGTAGCCGACGGAGGATTTAAACTGCTCGGAGATGCTCGACTGCCCCGATCCAGTCGTTGCGGTTCGCCTGTCCTGATTCGTGTAGTTCACGTTCGCTGTGAGGCTGCTCCGCGGCCCGATTTGCTGGTTGTGACGCCACGCGAGCGTCCACAGACGCGTCCCGATATCGGCCCACTGGTCGGCGTACGTGAACGCGAGTCCGCCGCCGAGGCGATAGCGCCACGCGTAGTTCGTGCGGAAGCTCCACCAATGCCCGTTCCGTTCGTCCATGGAGAAGAGTGCCGTAGCGTCGGCGTAGTCGTTCGGAACGAAGTAGTAGCCAAAACCGTGCAAGAACCGCCCGGCAAAGTCATTCTCCCCCATACGCGGTGAGATGAAGCCGCTCCGACGGTCCTTGTCCACGAAGAACACGCCGAACGGAAACCACATGATCGGCACATCCGCCACGGTCATGACGATGGGCTTCGCGATGACCTTGTCCGCGACCAGGATCCGCATCTGATCGCTCTCGAAAGCGTAGTGCGGATGATCGTCGTCGCATGTCGTGTAAACGCCGTCAGCTATGTCGAGCTGTTCCTCGCCGGTGCGCTTGACGACGTCGCCACGATACACGCCATCTGCAGAGCTTGAACTCGCGCCATGGACGACTCCGTGCTTCGTGCGGATGTTGTAAGTCAGGCGCGTGCCCGTGAATGACTCGGCGCCACTGGAGAAGACGGGCAGTCCCACAATCGAATCGGCCGCTGCCGTGTCGATCAGCCCTTCCGCGACGACGACCTCACGATCGATAAAGAACTGGATCCGATGGGCCGTGAGAACCATGCTCTGGTATTCGATGCGGGCGCGCCCAACGAGATCGATTATCTCGTCGACGACGTGATAGGTGATCTCGTCGGCCATATAGACGAGCGAGTCGCCTGTGGCGGAATCCGGAACGGCACCGAAGGATGAGAACCCCGACATCGGCATCCCCGCGCCCGATCGAGACACACGTTCATCCGTGCCGCCGGGACGGGGCCTCCGCCGATCCCCTCCCAACGTGGAAGACCCACCGCCCTCGTAGCTCTCCTTGTTCACGGCGAACGTGTCCGCGACGCCGAACAGTGTCAGCGCGGCCGCCACGAGTACAGCAAGGAGCCGCCATCGACAACAAGTGTGCCGATGGCGGCTCTGCCGGACGTTCGTATGCAAACCAGGGTCAGACGACCGCAATGGGGGAGACCCAGACTTTTCGCGTCCTCGGACCATCATATTCGCAGAAGAAGATGCCCTGCCACGTCCCCAACTGCAATGAACCGCCGTCGATGGCGATAGTCACCGACGACCCGACGAGAGACGCTTTGACATGCGCTGCGGAGTTCCCCTCGCCGTGCAGGTATGGCCCGTCCCACGGCACCATGCGGTCAAGCGCCGCGACGATGTCGTCCGCGACATCCGGGTCGGCATGCTCGTTGATCGTCACGCCGGCCGTCGTATGCGGAACGAACACGACGCAGTGACCTGTCGTAACGCCCGCGCGCCGGACAGCGTCCGCCACCTCGCCGGTGATGTCCACCATCTCGTCCCGGCCAGACGTGCGAACGCTGAGAATCTCCATCGTACGATCCGGACCGTGCCGCTAGTCGCCGTACATTTCTGCCAACTGGCCCATTTCCTGCGACTTGTTGAGAAGCTCTTGAGCCTGCTGATCGAGACTCTCAGCCTGGGCGTTGAGTTCCCGCCGACGAGCGCGTCCGGCCTCGCTGGCCTCTGCTCGCAGTTCCTGCGCCTGAACGGCGACGTTGTTCCATTGGACGGTGTAGATAATCTTCAGATAGCCGTATGCGCGAACTACAACCTCCCGCTCCACGGCACTCGTCGGCTCGCCGACCTGCTCGATGACCTGGAGAAGATGGGGCTCGGCCTCGTCGGCGTGTTCCTGCTGTAGAAGCACCGTGGCGAGCTGCATCCGCGCCTGATAGTCGTCGGGCGCCACTGCCACAGCCGCGCGCAGCGGCTCGGCGGCTCCGTCGAGGTTGCCGACGGCCCGCAGGCACATGGCCAGGTTGAATGCCGCGTCGACGTTGGAGGAATCGGCCGCGATGGCCTGCTCAAACCTCGGCATGGCCTGCGTGTATAGCTCGGTGGCGGCGAGGGTATCCTCGGCGGTCTGCGCCTTCCCCATGTACAGGATACCGGCAGTCATGTTGTAGCTGCCGTCTTCGGGCTCCTGCGCGAGGGCAGCCTGCATCACCTCGATTGCGGTGTCGAATTGCCCGTCGGCCTGGAGGAGGCTTACGTAGCTGATAACGACGTCCCTGTCGCCAGGATTCAGTTCATACGAGGTCGCCATCACCGAGATCGCCGCTTCGCGGTCTCCCGAGTTCGCGAGTATCGCGGAGTAAGGCCTTGCGATCTCCGTGTCGGCGGGATCGATCTCGAACGCTCGGGCGTAGTGCTCGATCGCGAGTTCGGAGTTCTCCTGTCGCTGCGCGACCATTCCGAGCACTTTGTGCGCGTTCGCACGATCCGACTGGATCTTGACGGCAGTCGTCAGAGCGCCGGTGGCCGCGTCGAGCTCACCCGCGTTGTAACGCGCTACAGCCCTGTTGAAAAGCTCGTTGTACTCGGCCGTCTTAATGTCATGTATCGCATCGTCGTGCGTGTCGCCCAATTCCTGGGCGTGCGACATCGCATCGAGCATGATATCGAACGAATCGAGCTGCGAGGCGACGTATGACAGGTTGAACCAGGCCTCTGCCTCGTTCGGATTATCGGCGGTGGCCAACTGGCCCTGCTCAAGCGCTTTCTCCCAGTTCTGCTGCTGCATGTAGATCTTCATTGAGCGAAGACCCACGGACTCACACCCGGCTCCCGCGATCACGCCGACGGCAACCATGGCGATCCATATCAGCGACGAACGGACGTTTGCTTTCATCAAAAGGCCCTTCCTGTGAGGCTGATCGGCGGCTCCACGCATAGCCTGACGCGACTCGTCTGTATGGGGCGTGGTTTGTTGGCGGTGTAGTCTAAGGTCCGGGATTTCGTGATGCGCGCGCGGGCGACACGCCGATGTCTCCGCGCAACGCCGCGAGCGACTCACCACTAACCGTGTCACGGTCGGTCGATTCGGTCACGCCGAACGGGGTGCTAACGCGACCACAGAGGGTACCGAAGTGGCCGGGTGCAGTCAACCGTTTCGGATGGGAGAGATTGACGCCGACTCGCACCGGTGGTATATTTCTCGATCTGCACCCGGTAACGGGTAACGCTCCGGCGTAGCTCAATCGGCAGAGCGAGTGGCTGTTAACCACTAGGTTGTAGGTTCAAGTCCTACCGCCGGAGCCAAAGTTCCCGAAGTTCCGTTCAGTGAGCAGCATTCGCGGCGTCTCGGACGGTAGAAGGCCGCTACCCATGCAGAGTCTGCGTTCGTTTGCCGCCAAGATTGGCCTCATTCTCGCCTCCACCCTCTCCTGCATCCTGCTATCCGAGATCGCCGTTCGCATTGTGCTTCCGCAGCAGCTTTCCAGGTATAACTCCGCGATCCTGTATGAGTCTGACAACACAGGCCGTGGATATCGTCTGCGCGCGAACGTGCATACTACCGTCAACACCGGCGAGCGCGCTGTCGATTTCATCACCGACGAATCCGGGTACCGGATCCCAGCGCGTGATGCCTCAGACGCACAAGCCGCACAGGGCAACGAGCCACTGCGCATCATCGTTCTCGGCGACTCGTTCATCCAGGCGAACTCTGTGAACGCGGAGAAAGCGATCCCAGAGAGGCTGGCGAGTGTCCTGTCGGACCAGATCGGCGTAACGGTCCGCGCTGTGAATGCCGGGGTCGAGGGCTACAGCCCCGGGCAGTACTACCTGACTGCCCGCGAGGCCCTCACCGCAAACCGTTACGATCTGGGTATCGTCGCGATGTTCATCGGAAACGATATCGCCGCATCTCACGATACCTCCGTGGCTCCAGCGCACATCAGAACAGAGCTGCTTTTCACATGGCCGCGACGTTTCGACCGGGACAACGTTATACGGGAGTTGCTCTATCCGGCAGGAGAGTTGCTCGATCGCTCATCGCACCTGTGGACGCTCGTGAAGTCGCGGTCCAAGGTGCTGCTCGCGCGTCTCGATCTGACGGGGTTCTACTTCCCCGGTGTGTTTCGTCTGGACGCCCTTGAATCGCCCATGTGGGGGGCGACAGTCCGCATGTGCGAGACGATGGCCACGGAGTTCGACCGTCACGATACCCCCGTGCTATTCGTCATCCTTCCAGCCTCCTATCAGGTCTACCGTGAGGACTTCCACGAGTACGTCGCGATGTTCGACATCGATGCAAACGCAGTCGACATGCGACTGCCGAATGAGGCCCTTGGAGCCGAGTTGATGGAGACATCGCTGGACTATGTCGATGTGCTCGACACGCTTCGGGAAGTCTCCGACCAGTCCGGCGAGCGTACATATGGCAGCATAGACAGCCACCTCTCGCCATTCGGCCACCAGGTCGTAGCAAACGCGATCGCGCGTCGCGCCGAGGCGATGCTTTCCCGGACCGGGCGGTCACAGTAGCGCGTCACCCCTTGCCGGACGGGCGCACTCGCGCCGTCACCTGCAGATGGTCGTTACCGTACCTGGCGTGGGCGACGAACTCCAATGACTTCCGCGAGACCAGACCATCGAAGAGCCGAATCCCGGCAGTCAGCAGGATCGGCACGAATGTGATGGCCATCTCGTCGACAAGCCCCGCGTCAAGCGCCTGACGAATGAGATTGCCGCCGTCCAGGTACACATCCCTGTCTCCCGCGACGTCTTTCGCCTGTTCGACAGCGCGCCGCGACTATCCTGTCGAACGCCGATCGTTCGGGGTGACACCGCGACCGATTGCGTCGCCCGCTGTATACGCCTTGGTCATCTCCGATCCCACCGGCTGTTCGATCGAGGGACCGGCTCGCCCGGTCACGCAGATAGCGAAGCGATCTATGTTGGGGCGAACGGACATCTGCTCTCACTACAGAGAGCCCCTCCCGTGAGGCCCACCGACGATGCCACACAACGCCGAACGTGGCTCGTCGCTGTGAGGCGATGCTATTCGCTGCGGGCTATCGACTCAGAGAACCGAAGTGACGAACGCGGCACATTCATCGCCATCGGCCGGTACGATCGAACCAAGTGGGCTGCGAACGCGACCATGGAAGTCACCGCCGGCGTAGCCATGAGTGCTCAACCGCTGCACGCTGCGAGAGATTGACGTCGCATCGCGCCAGTGATACACTCATCAACGTTCCCGCAAACGGGTAACGCTCCGTCGTTGCTCCATCGGTAGAGCGGGTAGCTGTTGGCCACTAGAATGGTGGTCAGGGCGCTACTGCCGGGGCCTGCGGAATACGTCGTTGGATCGATGCTGCCGATTTCATGCCGCGCGTAGTTCTCGGTCCGTACTATCGTTCAACTGAGAGACATCCACTCAGGGCGGCCCTGTGTACACTGGATGCGCGTTCTGGGTAGCGGAAGGAAGCAACCATGCGGGATATCCGATCGGCCGCTGCTGTGGTTGGTTTGGCTCTTCTCTCTACTCTGTTCTGCGTCCTGCTATCTGAAGTGATTGTCCGCATTGCACTTCCGCAGCAGTTGGTCAGCTACGATTCCGTGATCATCTTTGAATCTGACAGCACGGGTCGAGGCTATCGACTGCGCGCAAACCTGCGCACGACGGTCAACACCGGAGAGCGTACGGTGGATTTCGTCACGGATGGACATGGGTTCCGCGTCCCGGTGCATGCCGCGCCCGCTGCGCCGGGCGACGACCCTCTGCAAATCATCGTCTTCGGTGACTCGTTCATCCAAGCGAGCGCAGTAGATGCGGAGGACGCGATACCAGAGCGACTCGCGGAAGTCCTGTCGCAGAGGATGGGTGTGGCAGTTCACGCGACGAATGCCGGAGTCGTGAGCTACGGACCGGCGGCGTACTACTTGACCGCTCGAGAGGTTCTGGCCAGTCACCCGTGCGATTTGGGTATCGTCGTGATCTACGTCGGAAACGACATTGCCACAGCCCACGATACTGCCGCCACTCCGTCGAAGATCCGCACGGAGGTGGGTTTCACGGTGCCACGGAATCTGGACCGCGACGGCGTTATCCGAGGGCTGATCCATCCACTGGGAGAGGTACTGGATCGATCCTCGCATCTTTGGCTACTCGTGAAGAATCGATCCAGAGTGCTTCTTGCGCGGCTTGGACTGACGATGTACTTTTTCCCCGATGTTTTCCGTCGAGAGACCCTGGCATGGCCCATGTGGGGGGCGACGACGCGGATGTGCCAGACGATTGCCGCAGAGTTCGCTCGCCACGACACTCCTGTGCTCTTCGTCATCCTGCCAACAGCATACCAAGTGTCCGGGAGCGACTTCGAAGACTACGTGGCGATGTTCGACATCGACACAGGAACCGTCGACATTCGGCTACCGAACACTATACTCGGCTCTCGATTCACCGATACATCCCTGGACTACGTCGATGTGCTCGACACGCTTCGGAGGGCATCCGTCATATCTGGCGAGAGGACCCACGGCGCAGTTGATCACCACCTCTCGCCATACGGTCACCGTGTTGTCGCCGAGGCGATCGCGGGCCGCGCCGCGGCCATCTTGTCGAACGCCGGTCGCTCGCGGTGACGCCGCGGGAGACATCGCCTGGGCATTCACGCCTTCGCCTGGTCTGGGTGCATGAGCCGCCTCCTGCCCCACACACCCAGACCCAATCACGCCTCCGTGGCCAAACACCCGGATGCGTCAGCGTCGGCGAGCGCCCCAGCAACCACGCTCTGCAGCCGCTCCGCGATGCGCGCGTATCCGAGGTCGTTGGGATGAACCCCGTCGCCGGAGAACCCGTCCGAATCTCCCTGACCGAGTAGCGCGAACCCCTCGACGAGCACCACGCCGGCATCTCCATCACGGTACCGGTCGGTTGCGGCGCGTCGCATCGCATCCCTCGTATGCTCGGATAGCGCTACGTAATCGGAGTCATGAAGCTCGCGAGTCGAGAATACGGGAGTGATGCACACGAGCGGGACGGTCGGGCCAGCGGCGCGGAGTTGCTCCAGCATCCGAGCGTAGGCATCGACAGCCTGCAACCCGTACGACTTGCCAAGGTCCAGCACAACGCAACACCCATCGATTCGCGAGACGAGCTCGACGACCTCTCGCTCCGCCTTGCCCGCACCGCCGAAACCGAGGTTGACCACGTCCAGATCCATCATCCGTCCGAGCTGTTCCCCGTAACCCATGGCAGCCCGCGCCGCACCGGCGCCCTGGGCGATCGAAGAGCCGTACAGCACAATCGGGGCAGGCCGGGAGAAGTCCCTCGGCGCGTACAGCTTCGCCTCGCGCCCTATGCCGATCGCCGTGATTCGAACCTCCTGCATGCGGGGCAGGTACAGGGCAATCTCCCGCCGACGGCTGTCACGGCTATCGAAGCAGCAGATCTCGGTCTCCGATAGATCGGTTACCGAGACCGTGTGCCAGAATCCGCCGTCCACGTACACGTCGACGCCCTGGCCGGTTGCTTCGGAGACTGCCGAAGCGCGCAGCCTGACCTCGCCGCTATCCGTGGCGAATCGAATCGCCGCGCCCGTGGCGAACCGCGCCAAGAAGCCCACCCGCTCGGGCACTCGGTCCATCTGCGCACGAGGAAGGCGCCACAGGTCGGGAGCGTTGTCGTGCGCCCACGGCAGTCCGCTGATCTCGATCGGAGCTTCGTATGGGGAGTGCCACTTCATCGTCGCCTCCAACTCGGCGAATGTCGATACACACTGTCTGACGACATGAATCAATCCACCGAGTGCAGGATCAGGTGAGACGGATACGTCGGCGAGTGGTGGACCGTCTGCGTGGCGGCCACAAGCTCGGTCTCCGCAAGGTCATTGCCACCGGTGTTATGGTTTCGGTCGTGATTCGGGAAGTCGCTGCTGGTGATCTCCAGGCGGATGCGATGGCCCTTCTGGAAACAACACGCGGTAGCTCCGAGCCGAATTCGGTACTCGACGATCTCCCCGGGTGTGATCAGCTCTTCCCGTTCCAGAGAGTGGCGATGCCGCGCGCGAACCATACCGTAGCAAACTTCGAGCGCAATGTCGTCTGGATGCTCGTCCACCAGGCGCGCGAAGAAGTCCGTGTCGGGCGCGCTGGACGACGCGTAGAGCACTACCTCCGGGTAGCCGACCGCCTCGACCTCCGCTTCCAGAGGCGGTGTGCGAAATCGCAGGATATCCATGCGGTAGTCCAGCCGGCGGCGGTCCGACGGCTCCGTGAAGAGCTGTCGCGTCCACAGAGTCGGTACAGGGTCGGCGGGATCGTACGTGTACTCGCTCGCTGCGGCCGAATCTTCCGGATGATCCGGACTCAGCGTGCAGGCGCCCTCCGTGCGGGCTAGATGGAACGTGGTCTCATGCATGCCTTCCGGCGGCCAAGTGGCTGCGGATCGCCACTGACCAGACCCCATGACAAAGTAGCGCACGGCGGGTTCTCGGTCGACGCCGTTGTCAATGCCCTGGAGCCGGTGGTCGAACCAGCGTATGATGGCATGCTCAAGGTCCAGTTCCGCCTGAGGGCCGAAATCCACCTCGCCGATCTTTCGCCGACCCAGGTCGCAGTGCGTCCACGGTCCGATAACGAGCTTCGTCTGCGTCTGGGCGACTTCCGTGCGAGCGTTGGCCTGCATCGAACGCAGATGACCCATCGTGCTGTTGGCGTGGTCGTAGTATCCGCTGAAGTCCAGATTCGGCAGCTCTATCTCCCGATGGGCGTCCGCGAACCCCCACGGCTTGCACCCTGGATGCTTGAGCCAATCATCGGCATATTCGGCGAGACCCGGCGGGAGGTACTTCGGGATATCGAGCCAGGGCATGTGCCCCAGCCACTTCCCGTGCTCAGTCTCATCCCAGATCTCGGCCGCTTCCGCGGGGGTATGAGGCGGCGACAGCCCCGCGCGCCGACGGAGATCTGGGGCCATGGTGTTCATCCACCACCTGATGCGCCGCCCCGGGCGGAAGGCGCCGGGCCAGTCAAGCTCGGTGAGTTCGACGGGGACGCTGTACGCGCACATCGCCTTGAGGTGCGGAGGGCGAAGCTTCGCGAGCTGCCACTGCATCCACGCGTTGTATGAAACGCCGAACGTGCCGACGTTGCCGTTGCAGTACTCCTGGTCCGCGAGCCACTCGACGCTGTCGTAGCCGTCCTCGGCGTCGCCGGTGTATTCGACGGTGAACGGCACGTAGTCGCCACCCGAGGCGTACCGACCTCGGGAATCCTGAGCGACAACCGCGTACCCCGAGCGAACGTACCGTTCGAAGCCGGCCGCGGGCTTGCCGTACGGCGTTCGCAGCAGCAGCCCGGGGTGTTCCCGGTCGTCGTCAGGGCGGAAGACGTTGGCACGCAGAATCGTGCCGTCCCGCACCTCCACCGGCACATCGAGTTCAGTGACGATGCCCAAGGCACCCGTCTCATCGTGCATCGACCTGTCTCCCGACGGCATGTCCACTGCCGAAACCATCGCGCTGTTTCGCCCGGGCCGGCCGCTGTTTCGTTCCGACCCGGCTGGTTATCTGGCGTGGGCCCATTCGTCCCAGCCATCCCATGCGGTAATCTCGTTTGAGGTGGGGAACATACAGCGGCGGTGTCGATGGCACTACCGTCTCCGCCAACAGCGCAGCAGGGCGGGCGAGCAGCCACACTCAACGGGATGTAGCTACATGCATGCTGATGCCGTCTGCGGAACACCGCGGGAGAACCTCCGGGGCTCGGCGCTCTGTCCAGCCGGCTTACGGCGAGGGCCGTCGACGGGCTTCACCTTCGCGACGTTGCTCGTCCTGGTCGTCGCGGCGGCGGTACCGCCAAGCTCCGCGGCCCGAGCGACCGACGCCGAACCGACAACACGCCTCGCAGAGATTGATCGCCATCCCTCGACACCCTCTCCTGATACATTGTCCGTCGGCCGCGCCCCATTTCGGGACTACAATCTCCCAGCCGAGTCCATTGGTTTCCGAGGCTACGCCGGGCCGATCCTAGGCGTTGTCGGTATCAATGTATGTCTCTACTGGGCGCCGACGCGATACATCTTCAGGGAGGATTTCTCATACATCAATCGCGAGACGATTCGCGACAATCTGGGCAGCCCGTTCGTCGTCGACATAGACGATTTCGGCGTCAACCAGATCGGGCATCCGTACCAGGGCAGCAACTACTTCACCACGGCCCGTGCAGCCGGGCTGGGGTATTGGGAATCGCTCCCCTACGTGTTCTTCGGCTCCCTCCAGTGGGAAATCTTCATGGAGAATGAACCTCCCTCAAGTAACGACCTCATCACTACGACCATCGGCGGACAGGCCGTGGGCGAGGTGCTCCATCGTGTTTCGAACCTGATCCTCGACGAAAGCACGGGAGGCGCGGAACGGGTGTACCGAGAGACCGCGGCGTTCGTTATCAACCCCTTCGGCGGCGTCAACAGGTTGGTGACAGGCAGAATGTCCGCGCGCGGGCCTGCTCCGCTCAGGCCGCCAACTGATTATCGCCTGTCGCAGACGGTCGGTCGGTTCTGGCGTGGCGACGATCTCTCGGTACCGGAATCGGTCACCAGCTTCTACATGGAGTACGGCAGCATCTATCGGCTGCCGAGCCGGATTGGCCCGTTCGAGTATTTCGAGATGGAATTCGGCCGCTCGGTCACCAATATGGAACTGGGGGCACCGGGCTGGATCGCCTACGTGAACGCTATCGTCGCCGCGCGCAAGTTCTCACATCCGGGTGGAAATAGCATCACGTTCGCCGCCGTTCAGAACTACGACTACTTCTCGAGCAAGACAAACGACGTGGGGGCCGCGGCGGTCGGCTTCGGGGTGTTCGTCACGAACCAGTTGGGCGAGAATATGCAGTCCAACTGGCACATCAACGCTGTCGGGCTCTACGGTGCCGTCACGAACGCATACGTTTCGGCCCACAGGGACTACAACCTCGGACCCGGAGCGTCGGTCAGATCACACTTCGAGGTGATACACAGCAGCCTTGGGCGCGCTGAAATGCTCAACTACCGATACTGGATTCGGACAACGGGTCATATCACGGGACACGATTTTGCCGGGTTCCTACGGCTTGGCTATACCTACCCGATCTGGAAAAGTGTCGGGATCGTGGCGCGGGCATATTGGTTCGACAGGATCGGGACCTATGACCACCTGCCGAACACGTCGGCCCATGAGTGGTCGATTCGGCTGGGCGTCGAGTGGCACCCGTGACGCCACACCCTCGGACCGGCGCACCCGTGCATGCCGTCCAAGCAACACCGCGAGCCAGGAGGACCGGATGAAGGCGATAGTCCAGGACAGGTACGGTCTACCGGACGTCCTCGAACTCAGAGACGTCGACAAGCCGACCGCTGGAAGCCAGGACGTGCTTGTGCGCGTTTGCGCGGCAAGTGTTAACCCCTATGACTGGCACGTCATGACAGGGATTCCGTACATCGCTCGACTCGTGGGGCGCATGATGGGCTTCGGACTGCTCGGGCCGCTCAACGATGTTCGGGGGTGGGATGTCGCGGGGCACGTTGAGGCGGTTGGCGCTGGCGTGAGGAGTCTCCAACCGGGCGACGAAGTGTTTGGCTGGTGCGGGAGAGACGGCGCGTTCGCCGAGTACGTGTCCGTTCCCGAGGACGCGGTGGCACGGAAGCCGGCGAGACTCACCATGGAGGAAGCGGCGTCAGTTCCTTTGGCCGGTTTCACGGCGCTCCAGGCACTTCGCGATCACGGGGAGGTCCAGCCGGGCCAGAGGGTCCTGATAAACGGAGCATCGGGGGGCGTGGGCACGCTCGCGGTGCAGATCGCGAAATCGTTTGGGGCGGAAGTCACCGGCGTGTGCAGCACCAGAAACGTGGAGATGGTTCGGTCGATCGGCGCGGACCACGTCGTCGACTACACGCGGGATGACTTCGCCGACGGCGGCGAGCGCTACGACGTCCTCGTCGATAGCGCGGCAAGCAGATCGTTGTCGGACTGCATGCGCGCACTCACGCCCGAGGGCACGTACGTGAACTTCGGATATCCGGGCGGTCGCTGGGTCGGAGGCTTTGGCCGCTCCCTCATGACGCGTGCGTTGTCACCGTTCGTGAGCCAGAGGATGCGCGAGTTCATCGCCACGGCAACGCGCGAGGATCTGGTGGTTCTGAAAGATCTCATCGAGGCAGGGAAGGTTGCGCCGGTCATCGACAGAGCGTACCCGCTGAGCGAATCTCCCGTCGCCCTCCGGTACGTGCTGGAGGGACACGCTCGAGGTAAGGTCGTCGTCACCGTGTGAGAGGTCGCGAACGAGGAGGGAGTGTTATGGCCGGCCGTACCACCGGATCGCCGACGCGCAGCGCGACAGTCGTCGCGGGGGTCGCGTACCCACTCATCATCGTGCTGGGCGTGTTCAAGGTGAACTTCCTGGAGGCTGGTCTCGTCGTGTCGGGCGATGACGCGGCGACAGCCGGTAACCTGGCTGCGAACGAGTGGCTGTTTCGCGTTGGCATTGTCAGCGAGATCGTCCTGTTCATGCTTGTCGTATCGCTGGCCCTGGCTCTCTATGTGATACTCAAGGCGGTGGACGAGAATCTTGCCCTGGCCGCGCTGCTCTTCAGGCTCGGCGAGGGTGTCGTAGGAGGCATTGTCACTGTGATCAGCGGTCTGATGCCGCTCCTGCTTCTCGATGGCGAAGCAGCGTTCGGCACGGCGCAGATGCAGGCGCTGGTCGGATCATTCCTCGATGTGCGGACCGCGGGTCTGGACATTATCATGATCTTCATGAGCCCGGGCGGAATCATCTTCTGCTACCTGTTTCTCAAGTCCAGGTACGTGCCCAGCATACTGGCTATCTGGGGGATCGTAACCTATTCGACGATGCTGGGGTACTCTATCGTGCACATCTTGTTCCCCGATCTCCCCGAGATGGTCTCTATCATACTCTTCACGCCGGGCGGGCTTTTCGAGGTGACGCTCGGCCTGTGGCTTCTGTTCAGGGGTGTAGACACGAAACAGTTGAACGACCGAGTGCCTGAGCCCGCGCGAGACCGGCTCACGTGACGCACACGGTTCCAGCGGAACGCCGACGCATCCACAGAAGGCGCAACCGACGAGGTGAATGACATGAGAGCGATCGTTCAGGACAAATACGGGGCACCCGACGATGTCCTGATGCTCAGCGATATCGAGCAGCCGGCAGTCGGGGAGGACGACGTGCTCGTACGCGTCCGCGCGGCCTCCGTCCATGCGGATGTCTGGCACGTTGTGACCGGCTGGCCGCATGCCCTTCGCCTGATGGGGGCAGGCCTGTTCAGGCCCAAGTGCCGTGTTCCGGGAACGGATCTGGCCGGAGTCGTTGAGTCTCTCGGCAGGAACGTCACTCGCTTTCAGCCGGGCGACGAGGTATTCGGCGAGAGCATCCACCGCCATCAGTGGACCAACGGCGGAGCCTTCGCCGAGTACGCGACCGCGCCTGCGGATGCGCTGGCGCTCAAACCGGACAACGTCACCTTTGAGCAGGCCGCTGCCCTACCCACCGCCGGTCTGATCGCACTCTACAACCTCCGGACTGTGGGAGATGTACAGCCGGGGCAGAAAGTGCTGATCAACGGTGCCGGAGGGGGTGTCGGCAGCATCGCGCTGCAGGTGGCGAAGTCGCGTGGCGCCGAAGTCACCGGCGTGGACGGCCCGACGAAGCTGGACATGATCCGGTCGCTCGGCGCCGACCACGTGATCGACTTCACCCAAGAGGATTTCACCCGCGGCAGCGAGCGATACAACCTCATCTTCGATGTTCCCTGCAACCACTCATTCTCGGAATGCCGGCGCGCGCTCATCCCTGAAGGTAGGTACGTAGCCATCGGGTACAACGATTACGGCAAGACAGGCGGCCGCTGGCTCGGCAGCCTGCCGCGCTTCTTCAGGCTGATTGCGATGTCATTCTTCGTGAGCCAACTGCCGGACTCGCGCACCCCCATCGAGAGCAGAGATATCCCGCTCGGCGTTCTAAAGGAGCTGCTCGAAGCCGGGAGTATCACGCCCGTCGTCGATAGAGCGTTCCCACTGGCCGAAGCCGCCGACGCCATCCGGTATCTGGCGGAAGGACACGCTCACGGTAGAATCGTCATCGCCATCTGAAGCTCGGCAAGGGGGGGAATACGATGAAGGCGATCATTCAGCGCGACTACGGCTCATCTGACGTCTTGGAACTCCGGGAAATCGGCGCGCCGGTGAGTGGCAACGATGACGTTGTGGTGCGCGTTCGCGCGGCGGCGCTCCACGCAGGTGACATCTTCTGCATGCGGGGCGTACCCTGGGCCGCCCGGATATCAATCGGGCTTCCGAAGCCGAGGAACTACGTCCCGGGATACGACGTGGCGGGTATCGTGGAGACGGTCGGCGCGAACGTGATCGGGCTGCAACCGGGCGACGAGGTATTCGGCGCCTGCACCGGAGCCTGCGCCGAGTACGTGTGCGCATCAGCGGGACAACTTGCGCCCAAGCCGGCGAGCCTCACGTTTGAGCAGGCCGCGGCCGTGCCGACCTCCGCGGTGGCAGCCCTTCGCGGCCTCCGCGACGCGGGAAAGGTCCAGCCGGGGCAGCAGGTCCTGATCAACGGCGCCTCGGGAGGCGTGGGAACGTTCGCCGTGCAGATCGCGAAAGCCCTCGGAGCGGAAGTGACGGGCGTGTGCAGTACGACGAACGTCGACCTCGTGAGATCGATCGGCGCCGATCATGTCATCGACTACACGCGGGAGGACTTCACCCGCGGCAACGAGCGCTACGATCTGATCCTCGACAACGTCGCGAACCATTCGCTTGCGGACTGCCGGCGCGCGCTCACGCCCACGGGAATCCACTTGCCCAACAGCGGCAATGCCGGCATGGGATTCATCCTCAAGGCGTTTGCGCTGTCGGCGTTCGTGCGCCGCCAGGGGAGCCCGTTTCTGGCCGTACCGAAACGCGAGGACCTTGTTCAGCTCAAGGAGTTCATCGAAGCCGGCAACGTCACGCCGGTCATCGACAGAACATATGCGCTGAGCAAAACGCCGGAGGCCATGGGGTATGTCGCAGAGGGACACGCACGAGGCAAGGTCGTCATCGCCGTGTAGGGCGCGGCGCAGCGGAGGAACGCGGACGCGATCCGAGCGAAGGAGGGCCGCACACGACGGAGCTGACGATACGTAATGCCGCTCCCGGTGACGGTGGTAGCGTGTTCGGACTTGTCAAGGAGTTTGCCACATCGTTCGCGCCTGAGAGACAGGCGTTTGATCGATCCCTCGAGAGCCTCGTGTCGGAGGATTCAGCTTCCCTCAAGGTTGCTGAATGTGCAGGCGAGATCGTTGGATACTGCCTCGGATTCGACCACCATGCATTCTATGCGAACGGTCGAGTCCCATGGGTCGAGGAAATCATGGTCAGAGCGGACCTCCGTCGCAAACAAGTAGGGCATGCCCTGATGGAAGCTTTCGAGGCGTTGGCTCGCGAACGCGGTTCCAGGCTAGTCGGACTGGCGACCCGGAGAGCAGCTCCGTTCTACAGCGCCCTTGGGTATGAGGAATCAGCAGTATTCCTTCGAAAGCTGTTGGCAGGCTTGGGCCCGCACAACCGGCGCATCCAGCCGCCTAGCGTGGAGAAGGCGCAACGGGCGGCCGGCTCGCGGACCTGCGGAGCACGTCGCTGACAAAGGGGCATTCCTGACTGATGGCCGAGAACCCGAACGCATTCAAGCATGGCCTGGGCGAGGGCGCCGTTCGGCGGATCGCACGGAATCTCCGAGTCGCCGAGGCGTCCTTCCCGGACCAGGCCTTCGTGCGAACCGCGATGAGCGGGCTGGAAGCGCTCGAACTCAAAGCGCGCGTGAAACACATCGCGGGAGCGCTCCGGCAGCATCTGCCGGATGACGAACGCGAAGCCATCGACGTGCTGGTCCGCGCCGGCGAAGCCTGGGACGCAGGAGGTCCCGACAGCGCTACTACGGGCTTCGCGGCCTGGCCGGTCATCGAATTCATCGGCGAGTACGGTCTTGAGCACTTCGAAGCGTCGATGGCGGCGCTGCGGAAGCTGACCCCGCTCTTTTCCGCCGAGTTCGCGATTCGCGGGTTCATCGAGCGGTACCAGGCGCAAGCTCTGGCTCTGCTGGCGATCTGGAGCGGGGATCCGAACGCGCACGTACGCAGGCTCGTCTCAGAGGGCACCAGGCCGCGTCTTCCCTGGGGGCGACGGCTCAGGAGCTTCCAGGACGATCCGCTACCCGTTCTGAAGCTGATTGAGAAGCTCAGAGACGACGAGTCGGAGTACGTGCGCCGCTCCGTGGCGAACAACCTCAACGACATCGCGAAAGACCATCCCGAGATCGTAATCGACACGTGTCGGCGGTGGACGGAGGGTGCTTCAGCGGAACGCCGCTGGATCATCAAACGGGCGACACGGACACTCGTCAAGGAAGGACATCCGGCTGCGCTGAGCCTACTCGGATTCGATCCGCAAGCGAAGATCGTGGTGGAATCGTTCTCGCTCGCGCCTGGACAGCTCAAGCTCGGCGATGAACTCAGGTTCTCGTTCGACATTCGCTCGGAGTCGGACCAGCGACAGCCCCTGGCCATCGACTACGCGGTTCATCACGTGAAGCGGACGGGCGATCGCGCCCCCAAAGTATTCAAGCTGAAGACTCTGGACCTCAGCCCGGGAGCGACGGTGTCCATCGCGAAGACGCACAGGATCCGGGAGATCACAACGCGGAAGTACTACTCCGGTCGACACGCGCTGGAGATCCTGATCAACGGGAGGTCACACGCGATGGCGGAGTTCGACCTCGAAGTCTGACGGGCATCGGGCAGCGATCACGCGAGAGCAGACGCGCGGCGCGGCGACCGATGCGACGCATCCGATCGTATCTCATCCTGTCCGCTGACCTGGTCGACGGCGCCCGTTCCCACCGCACGTCTGGAGAGGTAACGTCCACCCCGGACAGCACCTCAACCGCGTGACCCCGTCCCGCATGCACCATTCGGAGGACATGTCGTTGGACAACCGATTCGGATTCCCCGCAGCGGGGATCGCCGACTTGCCGGAGGTGACGCTCCTCGCGATCGACGATGTATCCCTTCCCATCAGGCGGAACGTGTGCCTGCACCTCACGAAGCCGCGGGTGAGGGCTGTCCCGGTGCTGAGGCCGGAGCCCGCGAAGTCCGACGCCCCCGACAACGCCGCCGCCCACTTCTACGGCACCGTTCTGCGCGACGGCGGGCGTTTCCGGATGTGGTACTACGCCTGCCACTGGGGGAGGAATCCGGACTGGACGCCTCAACAGCATCAGCAGATCGCGAAGAAGCCCGGTTGGATCGAGAGCGACGTCGGGCTCCATCAGGGTCCCCTCTGCCACGCTGAGAGCGATGACGGGATAGCATGGAGGAAGCCGCCACTGGGCCAGGTCACGTTCAAGGGCTCTTCCGAGAACAACGCGCTGGACCTCCCGCACACGATAGTTTCCGGCGCGACGGTGATCCGCGATGACGCCGACCCGGATCCGAACCGTCGATACAAGCTCGTGTATCAGTTCTTCCCGGATCAGACCGACCCGGTCATCCCGGAATTCGGCACGGCTCCCACCATCGCGACGGCGGTCTCCTCCGACGGTATCCACTGGGGAGATTTTCGGATGCCCTTCATCAACGAGTTCGTCGAGCACTCATCGTTCTACGTTCACGACGGTATGTACATCGTAAACTACCAGACCATCGGGCAGCTCTCACACTGCGCGGAAGGCGGGTCGGACTGCGGCAAGACGGGGATGGTCAAGCTATCGCCGAACTTCGATTCGTGGATCGACGGCCACGCCGTTTCGTTCGCGCTGCCGGAGCCCGTCGACCACGAACAGCGCCTCAACGGACGATACGATCAGGTGCATCTCGGCGTCGGCGCGCACAGTATGGGGAACGTCTGCGTCGGTTTGTACGGGCGCTGGCACAACGCACCGTTCGGGAAGGATTTCCACAAGATCAGCTGCGATCTCGGTCTCGTCGTGTCGAACGACGGGCTGCAGTTCCGCGAGCCTGCCAAGGACGCAGTCTTCCTTCGGACGAGCGACTCGTCGGCAACACCGGTTCCCGGCAAGGACTACAACACGAATCTGTGCCAGGCGAACGGCATCCTGGACGTCGGCGACGAAACGCGGATCTACCATGGACGCTGGCGCAACGTCGGCATGGACCCGGAGACGTTCGCGGACTACTACGCGGAGGTCGCCCTCGCAACGATCCCGAGGCATCGGTGGGGCGCACTGCGGCTCAATCCGGGCACAACGTCCGGACACGTTTGGAGCGCACCCATCACGCTCCCGAGCGGCCCGTGGCACGTGTCGCTAAACGCCGACAGGTCGGAGACGATGCGGGTAGAACTCGCCGACCGGGAGTTCCGCCCCATCGAGGGCTTCAGCGGCGAACTCGGTGGGCGCTCGGAGGCGGGGGAGGGTCTCGAACGCCGTGTCACATGGGCGGCCGGCGACCCGTCGCGTATCGGCGGCGAGACCGTTCGTCTGAAGATCGAGTTCGGAGGCGGTGAAGACCAAGCGCTGTACGCGGCGTATCTGCGCCAATCGTGAAGGAGTGGCGGACCGCCATGAATGAAGTCGTTGTGACGGCGCGCGCTGGCGCGCGCAGAGTCGACGCTCTCCTGTTGGAGCCCGACGCCGGGAAGGTGGCGCAAGACCCCGCGCAGCTTCATAAGTTCTCCCGCGCCCGGGATCGCAAGCTACACCTTGAGCCGTACAGCATCGCGGCGTCGGAGTTCGTCGCCGCTGGACACCGCGCCCTCAGTTTCGATCCGCCGAACCATGGCACGCGCGTCGACCAATTCGGCGAGGGTATCGCGGGGATGCGCGACGCCCTGCTTGCCGGACACGATCCG
>CAZEAI010000034.1:40026-41645 GCA_964510105.1 uncultured bacterium | reverse complement strand
AGGCCGCTCGCAGCCTCGGCGCGAACCGGCTGCTCCGGCTCCGACGTGTAACGCTCCCGCTGCTGACGCCGGCAATAGTCGGCGCTGCGCTGCTGGTGTTCATGGTGTCGATGGCATCGTTCAGCGCGCCGCTGCTGTTCGGCGGGGAGTTCCGCGTGCTCAGCACGCTCATCTACGGCACAAAGCTCTCCGGCGACCTCCCCCTCGCCGCGACGCAGACGGTGATACTCTCGACGATCTCCCTCGCGTTCCTCGTGCTGCTCCGGACGTGGGGCCGCCGTCGTCGCATGGTCATGTCCGGCAAGGGCTCCACCCGCGCGCGACGCGCGCTGCCATCGGGCTGGATCGCTCGCGTCGTGCCTGTCGTCGCCGTGGGAGCCGCGCTGACGGCGCTCCTGCCGCACGCGACGCTGGCGCTGCTCTCGTTTACGAAGCAGGGGACGTGGACCTTCCGCCTCACGACGTGGCTACCGACTGAGTACACGCTGGACAACTACGCGTACCTGCTCGACGTCGCCGCGCCGCTTCTCCACAGCCTCGAACTCGCCGCGCTGGCAACGGCCGGAAACGTCGTGTTCGGCGTCGCTGTCGGCTGGCTCATCACGCAGAAGCGGTTCCGGTTCGGACGCGCGCTCGATGTGCTCGTGATGCTGCCGTGGGCGCTGCCGGGTACCGTCGTCGCGGTGAATCTCATCAGCGCGTTCGACGAGCCGAACGTCTTCAGCTTCGGGACCGTCCTCGTGGGATCGTTCTGGCTGCTGCCGCTGGCGTATTTCGTGCGCAACCTGCCGCTCGTGGCGAGGTCGGCGACGGCGGCTTTCGAGCAGCTCGATCCGTCGCTCGACGAGGCGGCGCGCAGCCTTGGCGCGGGGTCGTGGATGCGCTTCCGCCGGGTGACGCTGCCCGCCATCGCGCCGGGGATCGTCGGCGGGAGCCTGCTCGCGTTCGTGACGGCTCTCGGCGAGTTCGTCGCATCGGTGCTGCTGTGGGTGCCGTCGAATCAGCCGATATCCATGGCGATCTTCGGCGAGTACCGCGAGTACAACCTCGAGGCCGCCGCGGCGTACGGCGTCGTGCTCATCGTCGTGGTGGCGACCGTGTTCGTGACGACTCGCGTGGCGTTCGGAGGGCGTGGGGCTGGCACGGGTGGTATGAAGGTGTGAGTCGATCTGCTTGACCCGTGGCTGTGTTTTGCGCCAATTTGATCTCAGTGAGCCAACCTAAGCGCTGCTATGTCGGAGAACTCTCATGACCGAACTCATCTGGGAAGGCAAATACGACAAGGACGGCAAGAAGACCGCTCCGCTGCGGGTTTCTCTGCCATTCCAGACCGTCGAAACGGTCAACGAGTCCGCGCAGGAGCGGCAGGCGAGTCTGTTCTCGCAGAAGACCGAATGGCGCAACCGGCTCATCTGGGGCGACAAGAAGTACGTACTTCCGTCGCTTCTCGATGAGTTTGCCGGGAAGGTCTATCTCATCTACATCGATCCGCCGTTCAATGTAGGCCAAGATTTCTCGTTCACCGCTTCCGTTCCCGACAGCGATGAGTCGTTCGAGAAGGAGCCGTCGGTCATCGAGCAGAAGGCATATCGGGACACATGGGGGAAGGGGCTGGATTC
>CAZEAI010000034.1:0-39926 GCA_964510105.1 uncultured bacterium | reverse complement strand
AGCCGATTCGCGATCCACACAACTCGCAAGCGTCTTCTCGGTATGGAAGGTGTACGTCCATTCGAAGTCCAGAATCTCGGCAAGTACGAGCGCCAAGTGTGGCAGGTGGACGAGTTCGGCACGAGTGGTGACGCAGAGGCGCCGAACGCGAGGCAACGCGCGTACACGCGGTTCATTCTCGACCTGTATGCCGCGCGTCCGCTCAATGAGAACGCATGGCTTCATGGGGTGAAGGACGGTCGTCTCGTGCATGTTGGCTCAGTGGATGCGCCGGTGAGCGTGGGCGACGTGACGAACATCGCCTCCGAATACCGCAGGATGATCGGTACCGGAGAAGATGCTCCGACGACGAACGCGGTGGATGTTCTCGGGTGGGACTTCGCGTTCGAACTGAACGAGGTCGCCAAGCAGCACGCCGCGTCCGCCAACATCAACGTGCGGTTCCTCCGTATCCCGCGCGACGTCATGGATAGGCGCGCGGTGGAACAGGGCGACATCCAATTCTTCGAGCTTGCGGCGCTCGACGTGGCTGCGAAACCGAAGAAGAACGAGGTGATGGTTGAGCTGCGCAACTTCGTGATCCCGCCCGACGACGTTCCCGAAGATGTGCAGCGCGCGGTGAATCACTGGGAGCAGTGGATCGATTACTGGGCCGTCGATTGGGACTACAAAGGTGATGCTTTCCACAATGAGTGGCAGTCGTACCGAACGAAGAAAGACCCGAAACTACAGACAAAGGTTGGGCATCGATATGACACCACCGGCGAGTACACCATCCTCGTCAAAGTGATCGACATCCTCGGAAACGATACGACGAAAGCGCTCAACGTAGCGATCACGAGGTAACGCCATGCCGCCAAGGAAGCGCAGTAGCCCGGACCAAGCCGATCTGTTCGGCGGATCATCCAATTCCGCTCCCGCTGTGCCGGGAATCCGTCACGCGGTTCAGCAGTGGCGGGAACAGGGCTTGCCCGGCATCACAGATACGACACGCAACCTGCTGAGTCACTGGTTCCCCCCAGACCCGCATCGCCTCGCCGATGGCAGGAAGTTCGAATACTACGCGTCGCAGCGGGAGGCGATTGAGACGCTGATATACCTGTACGAGGTCGAGGAACTCAGGCGGCAGAAACCCCTTCTGGAACGGTTCGTTACGCAGCAGAATCTCCGGTTCCTCCAGCATGACGAGTTCGCGCGGTACTGCCTGAAGATGGCAACCGGAACGGGCAAGACGAAAGTAATGTCGCTGGCCATCGCCTGGCAGTATTTCAACGCTGTCGCGGAAGGGCGCACCGATTGTGCGCAAACATTCCTTCTTATCGCGCCGAACGTGATCGTGTTCGAACGCCTTCAAACAGATTTCGCAAACGGGCGGATCTTCAAGACCGACCCGGTGATACCGGATTCGCTCCGGGTCTTCTGGGATATGCAGTTCTACATGCGCGGCGATGGCGAACGGGCGGGATCTCAGGGCGCGCTCTATCTCACGAATATTCACCAATTGTATGACCGAGACAACGGTGGCAATACGAACGAGCCGGACGAAATGACCGGCGTTCTCGGGCCTCGACCGCCCTCGGACACAACGCGCGTCGAGCCGTTCGACTCGCAGGTCGTCAGGCGGGGCGGCCCGGTGATGGTGTTGAATGACGAAGCGCACCACACCCATGACGAGAAGCTCAAATGGACCGAGAAGGTGCGGGAGCTTCATAGCGCGGTCGACGGTGGATTGAGCATGCAGCTGGACTTCACTGCGACCCCCCGCCACGGGAAAGGCGCGCTGTTCTCGTGGACTGTCTTCGACTATCCGCTCAAGCAGGCAATCAACGACAACGTAGTGAAGCGACCGATCAAGGGCATCACGAAGGGCATCGCCGAGGGACGTTCGGAGATCGCCAGCACACGCTTCCAGGCGTATCTGACGGCAGGGGTGAATCGCTGGCAGGAGTATCGAGAGCAGCTCGAACTGCTGGCGAAGAAGCCGATCCTGTTTGTGATGATGAATAGTACGAAAGATGCCGATGACGTTGGCGACTGGCTTAGGAGCAAGTACCCGACGGAATTCGGAGGCGACAGACTTCTTACTATTCATACAGATCGATCCGGTGAGGTGTCGAAACGCGATGTCGAGACCGCGCGACAGGTCGCCCGCGAAGTGGACGACGAGAAGAGCCCGGTCAACTGCATCGTGAGCGTGCTGATGCTGCGCGAGGGATGGGACGTTCAGAACGTGACGGTTGTTGTCGGCCTGCGACCATATTCATCCAAGGCGGATATCCTGCCGGAGCAGACAATCGGTCGTGGCTTGCGCCTCATGTTTCGCGGCTACGCATCGGACTACATCGAGCGAGTAGACATCATAGGCAACAAGTTGTTCATGGACTTTCTCGACAGACTCGAACGCGAAGAGGACTTGGAACTCGACACGTTCGATGTTGGCACGGACCGACTTCAGATCGTGACAATCGCGCCAGACATGTCGAAACTGGACAAAGACATATCCATACCGGTGTTGAGTCCGATACTCACGCGCAAGAAATCGATAGCGGACGAAATCTCATCCATTGATGTGATGTCGCTTGACAGCCCCATACTTCCGGTAGGAGAGGATGACGCGAAGGTCAAGACGTTCACATATGAGGGCTTCGACTTCGTCACTCTGGAAAAGCTCATCGAGCGCAAGTATGAGATACCCGAGGTGCAGACGCCCGAAGAGGTTATCGGTCATTATGCGAAGCTCATTGCGCAGGACATCAAGCTGCCTTCGCAATTCGCTGTGTTGGCTCCCAGGATTAGGGAGTTCCTTGAGCGGAAGGCATTTGGAGAGCCGGTTGACCTTGCTGCACCCGGAATGGTAAAGGCGATCAGCACGAAACTGGCCAGCTACGTTACGACGCAGACATTTGTCAAGAAACTGCGTGAGTTCGTGACGGAGCAGCGCATACCTCACGTCGAACATGGCGGGAAGAAGCTTTCGGATACGGAGCCATTTCCGTTTTCCAGGGCAACGCTGGAAGCTCCGGGTACCGTCTTCAATCTCGTGCCCTGCGACAATGATTTCGAGTACCGCTTCGCGACGTTCCTGAGGGATTCCAGCGACGTGGACCGCTTCGCGAAGTTGCCGGAACAGTATGGCTTCTTCATCGAGTACACGGACTCTGTGGGTAATCTCAGGCACTACGAACCGGACTGGGCGGTTGTGACGACGGACGGCGAGCACTACCTGTGCGAAACGAAAGGTCGAGAGGACGTAGACGTCCAGCACAAGGACCATGCTGCCCGTCTATGGTGTGAGGCTGTGACGGATCTCACGGACACGCGCTGGCAGTACGCGAAAGTGCTTCAGAAGGCATACGACCAGTTGCAGCCGACCCAATTCGCTGAGGCTGTGGTCGCGGCGAACATGTGACTGAACTCCCTACCACAACCTCCGCGACAGATCCACCGTCAATAGCACGCTCGTGGAGTTGTCGCCTGAATCGCGATGGTCCTCGGTGCGGATGAGGACGAACGTATCCACCTCGAAGCCCCACGGCAGGTTCGCCGTTAGCACGATCGTGCCATCGTAGTACGTGTAGTCGCTGAAAATGGCCTCGTCGTCGTCCGCGTAGTCGCGTCTGCCGACGGTGAGCGTCGCGTCGAGGAAACCGTGGCGGAGTGAGAACAGGTTCGCGCCGACGCGTCCGCCCCATTGCATGTACTTCTCGCCCGCAAGCGTCGACGAGCGCTGCCACCCCACGTGCGGCCCGCCTCGTACCTGTCCCCATGCAGGCCACCATACGAACTCCAGCGAGGGCTGCACGTATCGCAGGTCGTAGTAAGTGCTGTCGGCAGGGGTGTACGACGTGCGCGATCCCTCCAACGATGCCTCCGCCGACCAGTCGAGCGCGTACCGCCACTCGATGCGCGCGCTGCCTGTCAGATCCGTTGTGTGGGGATGTGTCGCGGTGTCGCGGTATCGCCGATAGTAGACCGCGCCGTCGCCGGAGACGCTCCAATCGGGCGAGAGGCTGTGCAGTCCGTACGCGTCGGTAGCCAGGCCGGAGAATCCGAGCCCCGTCGAGTCCGGGACGACCTCCCGCTCGAATATGGCGCGCCCGCCGAAGTAGTCGAACCCGTGTTGTCCGTTGAACACGAACCCGTGCCAGTGGCGCGCGGCGTCGAGGTACACCGAGGTCGTCCGCTCGTACGCCAGCCCCTCGATGCCCTGATCGATGCCGAACGACAGGCCCTGCTCCTCGTCGGTGCGCCGCAGCACGACGCCGACGCTACCCTCCGCGAGGTCGCTCCTGATGCTGTCTTCCGCGTCGAGGTAGTGCCGCGCGGAGGTCAGCGCGTCGAACTCCACGCTCCACGTCGGCGCTGCATGCCATGTTCCGCGCATGTCGAAGTCGTGTCGAGCGGCGAGATTGCCGATACCAAAACGGTTATCGACGCGCACATCGCGCCAGCTCTGCCCGGAGTGTGTCCAGAACGTTTCGAGTTCGCCGCGGTACTCGGTTGTGAAATCGAGGGTGTCGGTCTCGATGAGACGGAATCGCTCGCCGATCACGTCGGTACCGGCGCGGAGCCGCCATTCCACGGCTGACGCCGGGCTCGCGGCGCAGGCAAGCAGTATGATCGCGCAAAGCTGGTGAATCATGGGCACGGAGCGTCGGACGCCGCTCAACCGGCTGCCGCGGTCAGCGGATACGCCGGTGGACCGGTCCGTCGGGCGTAGATCGTGTGGGTCGGTGCTGTGTCACGGAGGGAAAGATACGCTATTCGGTGGGTACCGTCGCCCTCCCGGCTGCGTTGTTGCGCGACGTCGTGGAGGTCGTCGCGGTATCCGGCGTCGTGCTGGTTCGCTCGGGTGATCGCGGCGTCTCCTTCAGGAGAGTCAGGGCCTCCCCCCATAGGAGCATCGCGTCGGACCACATCCCCGCGAGGGCTAGCGTGTGGGCTTCTTCCGCCAATATGTCCGCGAGGACCACGCCTGGAGAGTTGCCATCGAGCCCGGCGCGGAGCGTTCGGTACGCGTCCCGCATCAGGGCCGCATCGTCGTCGCCGACCTCCGCCGAGGGTCCGGCCGTGGAGAAGTAGTCCGGCTCGTCGACCGGGCCGGTGTCCACGCCGCTTGGAGCGTGCCCGACGGGTGCGCATCCGAGAGCCAGCGCGCACGCTGTCGGGATGACAAGGAGGCGGTACAAGTCAGGTCGCACGGGGGCGCCTAGTCGCTGAGTTCACGTGCGCGGAGTGCCAGACGCGCGGCGATTCTCGTCTGCGCGAGCGCCGGTCGGAACTCTCCGGCGGCGAGAAGGTTGCGAGCCTCGCTCTGGCGTTCGCGAGCGGAATCGAGCAGTGCCACGGCATCGGGTGCCGAATCCACCGTCGCGGCCGCCTGTTCGATAAGGCGGTCGGTCTGAGCGAGCGCCTCGGCTACCGTCTCCGGGCTCACGGACCCCAGCGAGTCCTGCACAACGCGCCGCGCGAGTTCCCTCGCCCGCTCGGCCAATCGCGTGGCCTCACCTGGATCCCCGGCGACGAGTGTAGAGCGCGCGCCTTCGAGAAGTGTCTCGCCCTGATGCAGCAATTCGGTAGGCTCGTTGCCGTCGCCCCCGACGTCGCGCGCGCGCTGGAGTGCCGCGTCGGCCTCGGCGATAGCTCTTTCCGCGCGGTGTCGAGCGAATCCCGCCTGGTCGAGTGTGCGAATCACCAGCTCCGCTTCACGCCGGGCAGACTCGAACAGGCGCACCCGGGCCGTTGACTGGGTCTCCGGATTCAGCTCGCGGGCGAGCGTGAGATGTTCCTCTGCCCGACGCGCCACGGCGACCATCTGCTCGTCGTCGTGTTCCACGGCAAGGCGCAATGCACGCCCTACGACCGGCTCGACAACGGTTTCGAGCGCCTGTCCGCGTTGCGACATCACTCGGTCGCGCATTGCGTCGCGCCAGGCCATGCGGCCTCGTTCCATCGCCGCATTAGCCAGCCGGACAGCCATCTCGTGCTGTCCTCTGGCCTCAGCCTCGCGAGCCTCGTCCACGAGCCGCTGAACCTGTTCCGCCTGGGGGCCCGGCCGACCGTGGTGGTGTATGCGGTCGAGGATCGCCTCGGCGCCGCGCAGCGACTCTCGCACCGGCTGAGGAGGTGTACCGGGCGTGCTCAGTGCGCGCAGGAGTTGCTCCGCCGCGCGGATGAGCCGTTCCGCCGCCTCCAGATGGAACGATGCCTGGCCCAGGAGTGCGCTGGTCTCGGCGGCGTCGACGGGGTCGCTGATGTACCTCGCGTGCAACTCGCGAACCTTGTTCAGCTTCTGGCGTGCCTGCTCGAGCAACGCGCGAACCCGCTCGTCACGCGTTCGACGGTACCGGTCCCATTGCTCCTTCCACACGCGGTCGAGCATGCGGTACTTCGCATCAAGGGATTGCTGGAGCCGATCCGTGCTGCCGGGCCCCGGGCCTGGGCCTGCCTGTGCGATCGCATCACGCGTCGGAAGCGCGAGGGCCGCCAGCGAGATGGTCGCGAATGCTATGTAGATGCGTATCGTATTCATGTCGTTATCGATCCGCGGGGCGGGCCGCCCGTGCGAGGTTTCTCACCTCGCGTGCTTTCCTCCGCTCTTTGGCGTAACGCTGCTGCTGCCCTAGATGCAAGCACTGTGCCGTACTACCGGATGCGACTGCAAGCCCGACCGCAGCGCGGATACAGTGCCGTCATCGGTGCACCGACGACGGTTCGGGTACGGTCAGTGTGTACCCTTGCGTACGATCCGGCCCTCACAGTACCAGCCCGACACTCTCCGCGCGGGAGTAGAGCGCCCGCCGGCTGATACCGAGCAGCCGCGCCGCCTCCGTCTTGTTTCCGCCGGTGCGATGGAGCGACTCGGCGATGAGCGCTCGCTCGTTCTCGGCGATATCCAGGTTCGCCCCGAAACTCAAGCTCCCCGTGCCGCCGGAGAGTGCCGACGGTCGGATCATGAGGTCTCCGGCGCCGATTGTCGAGCCCTCGGTGATGATAGTCGCGCGTTCGAGAACGTTGCGCAACTCGCGCACGTTGCCGGGCCACTCGTAGCGCGCGAGCACATCCACCGCGTCGTCCCCCAACTCAAGCCCGGTCGTCGAGACGAAGTGTTTCGCCAGCTCCCTCACGTCGTCCGGCCGCTCCTTGAGAGGCGGGATCGCGATCGGGAACACGTTCAACCGGTAGAACAGGTCCTCGCGGAAACGTCCTTCCGCGACGGCCTCCTCCATGTCACGGTTCGTCGCCGCGACGATGCGCACGTCGGTGGTGACGCTCTCGGTGCCGCCCACGCGCTCGAACGTCTTCGTCTCAAGCGCCCTGAGCAGCTTCACCTGCACGCCCTGGCCGATGTCGCCTATCTCGTCGAGGAAGAGCGTGCCGCCGTCGGCCATCTCGAAACGTCCGAGACGCCGCCTGTCGGCGCCCGTGAACGCTCCCTTCTCGTGACCGAACAGCTCGCTTTCAAGCAGCGATTCCGCCAGCGCCGCGCAGCTCACCGCGACAAACGGCCCCTCGGACCGCGTACTGGCCGAGTGGATTTTCCGGGCGACGACTTCCTTCCCGGTGCCGCTTTCGCCTGTGATGAGCACCGTTGTGTCCGTAGCCGCCACCCGCTCGGAGATGCGCGCGATCTGTTGCATCTGCGGGCTCACGGCGATCATCTCGTCGCCGGACGGCGCAAGTTCGCGTTTGAGCTGTCTGTTCTCAAGCCGGAGCCGCTGCCGCTCACTCACGCGCTCAATGACGTGGACGAGTTCCTCGGCGGGGAACGGTTTGATGAGGTAGTCCGCCGCTCCCTGACGCAAAGCCGTGACGGCGGTATCCGTACTGGCATACGCCGTCATCATCACGACGTCCGTTTCCGGCGAGCGCTCCTTCGCCTCCGCGAGCACAGCCAGCCCGTCCACCGGCTCCATGCGGATGTCGGTGACGATGACGTCGAACTCGTCCTCCCGCAACAGGCGCAGCGCTGTAGCCCCGTCCTGCACGGTTAGCACCTGATGGCCGGCGTCCTCAAGCTCGCCGGCGAGCACTACGCCGAGCTTCCGTTCATCGTCGATGAGCAGGACTTTCGCCATCTATTCCCCCCGGCGAATCGGCCAGCGGAACGCTGTCCGATTCGTTCGGCAGCGCCTCGTTCGAGTCGCTGCTCTTCTTCTCGGTTCAGTCATCATCCGAATCGATGTCTCCGGCTTCACCGGATTCGTCATCGTCGTCGTCGTCCGCGTCTTCCGCGTCGTGTGCGGCGGCCCAGAGCATGTCGCCGTCGGGGTCGTCCTGCAGCGTGTCGAGGAGCGACGTCTGCTCCGTCTTCTGTCTGCGCGTGTCGATGGTTTTCTCGTCGCGACGGAAGGCCGGCTCGATGAGTTCGCGCAGTTCCTCCGGGAAGATCACCCACCAGCCGAGTTCCGCCGCGTCCTCGTCGCGCAGTTGCACTCCGGGTATGCGTGTCAGCTCGCGCGCGAGCTTCTCGCTCCGGACGATGACGCGGCAGAGCCCGTTGCCAATCGGCACGATGGTGTTGATACGGTCGCGGCGCATGGAGTACTCCCGGCGGTGGCGTTGACGTGGGGAATGTACGTATGCGTACGCTGGATGGCGAGGGGATGGGTGCATGTTCGCCTTTGAGACCACGGCGCCAGGTCGTATACTCTCGCCACTGACGGTCGATACGTACGTGAAGACGCTTTGTACAAAATGGAGACGCAACGATGCAGGAACGCGAATCCTCCGGCAAGGTAAGGGACGAGTTCTCCGATGCGCTGAACCGCGTTGCCTACCAGGGCGCGCGGATCGTGCTTCACAGGCGCGGGAAAGACGTTGCCGCTCTGATTCCTGTCGAGGACCTCGAACTGCTTGAGGAACTGGAGAATCTCCAGGATCTCCGCGATTTCAGGGAATCTCTTGCCGAGCCCGGCGAGAACATCCCGTGGGATGAGATCAGGGGTAAAGCCGAGCAGTCGTGAGCTACCGCATCGAAATCCGCCCGAGGGCGGCGCGGGAATACCGCAAGCTACCGATAGAGATTCGGGAGTCTATCGCCGAGAGGATCGACACGCTGGCCGGGGAGCCCCGACCACCCGGGGCGATGAAGCTTTCCGGGACGCAGAACGGCTACCGGATCAGAGTGGGAACGTACCGTATTCTCTACGAGATTCGCGACGATCTCCTCGTGGTCGTGGTTGCGCGCGTCGGCCACCGTCGCGGCATCTACCGCTAGCCTTCCTCACTCCCGCACCGCGCCGATGGTCCAGCCGCCCTCGCGCGCGAGCACGTCGTAGCCGCTCGCATCATCCACGACGCACTGGAGCCGCCCCGGCGCGTCGCTGACCCACGTGGCGAGCACTTCGCCAGCGAAGATCGTGTGGTCGCCCGTGTCGAGCTTTCCCGTCACCCAGCATTCGAGGTTGGCGACGCACTCGGTCACCAGCGGCGCGCCGATGAACTTCCCCTGTTGCGCGGTGAGGCCCGCGTCGGCGAACTTTTCCACGTCCCGCCCGGACGTGGTGCCGCACGTGAGAGTCGCCTGGGCCAGGTCTTCGCCGGGCCACGCAAGGACGAACTCGCCCGATGCGTCGATGAGGCTGTGCGTGAACCGCGACGGCGCGACGCTGATCGCCACCATCGGCGGGTCGTGCGACGTGTGCATCTTCCAGCCGAGCGGGCAGACGCTCCGCTTCCCGTCGTGCTCGGCGACGGCCCAGACCACGCGCCGCGGCGTCGAACACCGGTCCCAGAACTCCTTCCACTCGGCTTCTCGCATGATGGTCTCCTACAGCGCTGCCGGCAACTCCATCCAGATCGTCGTCCCGGTGTCGGCGCTTTCGACGCCCGCCGCTCCGCCGAGTTCTTCCGCCACCTGTCGGACCACCGCCAGTCCGAGCCCGCTTCCCCTCGCTTTGGTCGTCGCGAACGGTTCGAACGCGCCGTCGCCGAGGTCGGACGGGAGGCCCGGTCCTGTGTCCGCGATTTCCAGGCGGACTGTCTCGCTGCGAGCTCCGATGCGGATGTGGACGTCGCCGCCGTCAGGCATGGCCTCGGCCGCGTTGATGAGCACGTTGAGTACAGCCTGCACGAGACGGCCCCGGTCCGCCACTACCGTCGGCGCGCCCGGCGAGTCGATGTGCACCTCTACCCGGCGTCCTTCGAGATCCTTCCGCACCCGTTCGACGGACTCCTCGGCTACGGCTCGCAGGTCGAGCGGCTGCCGGTCCAGCTCGGACGGTCGCGCGAAATCGAGATACCAGCGCGTGACGCGGTCGAGGCGGTCGACCTCGTCGGGAATGAAGTCGAACAGCTCGTCGCCATCGCCGTGTTTGCGGCGGATGCGCTCGGCGGTCGCCCGGATGATGCTCAGCGGATTCCGCACCTCGTGTGCCATCGTGGCGGTCATCTGCCCGATGGTGGCGAGCTGCTGCGTGCGGAACATGGCTCGCTCCGACCGCTCGCTTCGCGCCCAGAATCGCCACACCACCCCGGTGAGCGCAACGATGAGCACCATGCCGACGGCCAGAGTCGTCAGCAGCGCGGCTCGCACCTCTCGGAGCGCGCCGAAGAAGTCCGCCGGGGCCTCGACGCCGATCGCGCCGGTGATGTCGCCGTACGAATCCGTTATCGGTGCGAACGCGCTCTTCAGGTCCTGACCGCCGACACTGTAGCGTTCTCCGGATGCGGCGGAGCCCGTCAGCGCGCTTGCCAGCGCCGCGTTGTCGAGGCGAAGGTACGCTTGCGATTGGAGCCCCGGCGGGTCGGCGGCAACGATGTTCCCCATGTTGTCCACAAGCACGACGACCTGGGCATCGCTGGCGATCCGCGCGTCTGTGAGTTCGGCGATGACGAGAGCGAGCGAGAATGCGTCGTCGGGAGGTGGCGGAACGATGTCGGCGGCAATCGTCCGAGCGTGTCCGACCAGTGTTTCGCCGAGCCGCGCATCCAGAAGACGGATGATCCGGCGGTCGAGCAGATACCCCGCGGCGGCGAAGATCGTCAGCGACACGACGATCACCGTCAGGCTTACAATGAGGCGCGCTCGTGAGGCGTGCATGATGGGCTCCGGGCTGCCGGTGGCTCGATACGATCCGTTTCCATGAATATGGGTCGATTCGCCGACACCGAGGAGGGCCCGGGAAGTCAGTAGGCGGGAAGGCCGAACGCGATCCCCTCGCGGTATGTCCGCCTGAAGGTTACGAGCGGCCCGGTGGGGTAAACTCCGGCCTGCCTGCGGAACCCGACGCTGTGCACAGTTTCGTAGTCGCTGACGAGTATCTCGGGCACGCTGACGCCGACGTTGATCGCCACCCACGCGGGCCTGCTCGCGAGGAGGTATTCCGACACGCGATCGACGGCGTTCAAGTCCACTACCGGGCGGCCCGTATGATAGCCGACCGCGCCCGGCGCCGTGGTAGCGATCGTTTCGCCCGGACGCGCGTGGACGGCGAGCCAGCGTCCGGCGCTGCCCGCTTGCACCGTGTTCTCCACCTGCCAGGCGCAAAGCGTCCCCACCCCGCGGATCTGCGGCACCGTCCACGCGAGGTGCATCGCGAGGAGCAGGTACGCGAGTCGTCGGCCACGCATCAGTCCGCTCGACTGCCGCCGAGCGACGGCGTCCAGCCCGATGACGGCGAGTATCAGGGCGGCGGGCATCGCAGGGAATAGCAGCCGCCCGAGGCCGCCGGGACCAGGCTCGACGATGCTCGTCAGGACCGCGGGCGCCACCGCCGCGAGTACGAGATATCGCCCACGTCGCCCAAGCGCGAACGCTCCCGCGACAGCGAGAAGTGCGATGACCGGCGGGTGTACCGCTCCGCGCCACGTCAGGCCGATGAGAGCCAGCCAGTTCTGGATCCACGCCCACCACTCAGCCGTCGACAGTACCTGAGGCGCGAGTGTCCCGTTCGCCGTGTGCCACGCGATCCAACACGCCATGAATGCCGCGCCGATGAGCGCGCGTCGTGGCAGCTTGGTCCGGTCTTCGGCGTATCCCGCCAGCAGAATGGGTATCGCCGCCGGAGTGAACCAGGTGGCGAGTGCCGTCCACGCGGTACCGCGCAGCGTGCGTCCGACAACGTGGTTCAGAATTCCCACGCTGACAAGAGCGATTCCCGGCGCAACAGCAAGTCCGGACGCGCCGCTCCACACCAGAGCGGAGGAGAGGCCGGCGAACAGGGCCAGCGCCGGAAGCGCGAGCGAGGTCGCGCCAACCAGGTGGAGCACCGCCCGGTGCAGCGACCAACACGTGAGCGCCAGCGCACACAGTCCGATCGTCTTCGCCGCCGCCGCGGTGGCGAAGGGATCACGCCCGGCTATCCAGTCCACCAAGCCCATGATCAACGCGTATCCGGGCCCTGCGGTGCGTGTGCCGGCGTCGGTGAAGCCGGTCAGCGCCGCCCGGCCCGCGACGATGTCCGACCAGCCGGTGTCGGAGGGGAATCCGATCTGCCCGGCCGTTACGTATTCGCGCGCGACGAACAGCGCCGACATACTCGTCGCCAGGGCAAGGAGCGCGTAGAGCGCCGTCCGCGTCGATGGGCTCGCATCGCCCGCCCCTCGGGGGTGCGGTAGCGTGTCATGGTGTCCGGGTTGTGGCATCTGCGGGATAGCGTCTCGCGTCTGTCGTTGGGCTCAGTCGCGGAAGTCGTTGGGGTCGATGTCGTGGCGTTCCAGCAGTCGATACAGACTCTTGCGCTCCATTCCGATGGCTTGCGATGCTCTCCTGACGTTCCCCTCGTGCCGCGTGAGCAGCTTCGACAGGTAACGCCGCTCGAAAGAATCGACGACCTTCTGGCGCGCCTCAGGGAGTGGCACTTCGAATATGGCGCCGTCCTCTGATGTCGGCGGGGCGCCGGCGTTACCCGTGCCGTTCGCCCGCACGTCTATGGAGAGATCCGCCGGGCGAATCCGCTCACCCCCCGCGACCGCTACCGCTCGCTCGACGACGTGCTGGAGCTGGCGCACGTTGCCCGGCCAGTGGTAGGCCGCAAGGGCTTCGAGCGCCTCGTCCGTGAATTCCGCAATGGACTGCTTGCCGCACTCGCGGGCGTATTGCGACAGGAAGTGCATGGCGAGCAGTGCGATGTCGTCGCCGCGCTCGCGCAAGGGTGGCACCGTTATCGAGAACGTGTTGAGCCGGTAGTAGAGGTCGTCGCGCAGTTGGCCGTTGGCGACCAGTTCGTTCACATCGCGATTCGTGGCGCTCACCAGCCGGGCATCGAATCGGATCTCGCCTCTGCCGCCGAGGCGTCTGACCATCCGCTCCTCCAGCGCGCGAAGCAGTTTCGACTGCAGGTGGTGCGGCAGGTCGCCGATCTCATCGAGGAAGAACACACCGGAATCGGAGGTTTCGAGCAAACCGGCCCGAGCCTCGTGAGCGCCCGTGAACGCCCCTTTCTCATGTCCGAACAACTCGCTTTCCACGAGATGGTCCGGCAACGCTCCGCAATTCAGCGCGATGAACGGACCGGCGCCGCGAGGGCTGCGCCCGTGGATTGCCTGCGCCACAAGTTCCTTGCCCGTGCCGCTCTCTCCGAGTATGATGACGCTGCCGTTGGACTGGGCTGCGGTGTCGATCTGTTGGAGCACCTCGCCAATCGCCGCTGACCGACCGATGATGCCGGCCTGGCCATCCTCTCCGGCGTTGTCATCGCGCAGCATGCGGTTGCTGCGTCGCATTCGCGAACGGCAGCTAGCTCGTTCTACCACGTCGAGAAGCTGCTCGGCCGAGAACGGCTTCGTGAGGAAGTCGAACGCCCCCTCCTTCATCGTCTCGACGGCGCGATCCACCGTGCCGTATGCTGTCATCATGATGACCACTACGTCGGGATGTCCGACCGCGAGTGTTCGAAGCAGCGAGACGCCGTCCATCACGGGCATGCGTATGTCGGTGAGTACGACGCCGGGCGAAGCCTGGCGCATGAGCTGGAGTGCTTCGGAGCCGCTATCCGCAAGGTGGACCTCATACCCGGCGCGACGCAGGATCTTGCGATAGCTCGCCAACAGATCCGGATCGTCGTCGACGACAAGCAGGTCGCACCGCGCCTCGGAAGAGAGTTCGCTCATGCCGCTACCGCCTTGTCGTTCCGCCGCGAATCAACGTGGATGGGGACACGGACCCGTACCACCGTGCCCTCTCCGTATACGCTTGAAACGTCGATGGTGCCCTCGTGCGCGGAGACGATTCCGTAGCTGATGCTGAGCCCCAACCCGGTACCCTCGCCAACGTCCTTCGTGCTGTAGAATGGATCGTAAATCATCTCAAGTTTGTCTTCGGGGATTCCTTCGCCATGGTCCTCAACCCAGAATTCCACAGCCGCGGAGGATCCGCTGCCTCCGCCATCTTGCACGCCCACCGTCACCACGGTACCGGGGGCCGATGCGTCTATCGCGTTCGTGAGCAGATTCACGACTACCTGTTCGAGCTGGGTCTTGTTGCCTTCCATCGCCGGGAGGCTTCCCTCGACGTGCGATCGGACCGCGACGCCGCGCTTCTCCGCGCGCATACCGACGAGTATCGTCGCGCTCTCCACGATCTCCGCCGGGCGCACCGCCTGCCGTTGGGCCGTGGTGCAGCGCGAGAACGTCAGAAGCTCCTCCGTGATGCGATTGACCCGGCTGGCCTGACGTCGGATCGCCTCCACGTCGTCCTGCAGATCCTCAGGCAGGTCATAGTCCGCGATATCCGCCAGGAGGCTATCCGTGCGTAGCAGGATGGTCCCAAGCGGATTGTTGATCTCATGGGCGAGACCGCTTGCCAACTGGCCGATCGAGGCCAGCTTGCTCGATTGCAGTAGCTGCGCCTGAAGTCGTCGCTCTTCCGTGACGTCGTGAGCGAGTTCCATCACGGTGGGTGGGCGCCCGCCAGCGCTGGGAACGCGAACCACCGTCGTCTCAAGCACGCGTTCTCCGCTGGAGCCTCTGTGAAGGGTGCACGTGTGGCGCGATACCGAGTGATCGGGGTTGCTCAGCACGCACCCGGCGCACGTGTCGATATCCTGCTCGAACAGCGCGAAGCATTTCTGTCCGATGATCTCATCCGAATCGCTGCCGATCATAGCCGCCATCGCCGGGTTCACCGCACGGATCGTCCGATCGGCGTCGATGTGGAGCACTCCGACGCCGAGGTTGTGGAACATGGCATCGAGTCGGTGCGTGCGTTCCGCGAGAAGGTCTTCGAGCTGCTGCTGCGCGTTTCGCAGCTCAACGGCCATCGTATCGAACGCGTGCGCCAGCATCCCTACCTCGTCGCGCCGGGATATCTCGTACCGCAGTGGGCGTTCGCCTGCGGCCAGTCTGCCGGCGGATTCGGCGACGCGTCCGATCGGGTCGGTGATCGCCAGTATCATTATCCAGAGAACGACCGTTGTGAGCAGCGCGCCGACTCCGAGGATCCACGCGTACCGTGTGCGCGCATCGTTGACGGCGAGAACGACGCCCCGGTCGGTGAAACTGATGCCGATGTCCGTTGCGTCTCCGAACACCTGCACCCGTTGCCACACGGTGTACAGGCGCAGCCCATCCGGGCGTTCGACGACGGAGTCGGACGGAACTCGTCCCTCCACGGGGCGCAAGTCTATAGCCGCTACGTCAGGAGAACGGCTCACGACGCTGACGAGTTCGCGCAGGTATTCCTGTTTTCCCGTGAGAGTCATCTGGAGATAGGCCGCGCCGAGGAGGCGCAGTCGAGAGCGGGCTTCGGCGTGCATGCTCTGGTCCGCAACCGTACGGACCGAGCTGGTCGTGACCTGCATGGCGGCGAGGAATACGAACACCTCAAGCAGCACGACCGGCCCTACGATCTTGTATCGCAGAGGCAGATCGTATATGCGTGCCCAGAAGGGCCTTTGCCCGCTCATCGCAGTGGCTCCCGGTGGAACGTTCGTGATTCGGTCCTGTCCGGCTGATCACTCAGATGCCGCGCAACGACCATCGGTGCGCCGGCGCTACTCGGACGAGATCGGGTCCCGCCAGATTGCTCGTAAATCGTCGCTGCGGTGCGCCCACATGTCCGCGTCGTGGCGCCTGAGCGCCTCACCGAGGGCCGATGTCTCGTTGGCTCCCAACCCGGACAGCCGCACCGTTCCCTGGATGGCCGCGATCATGTCCGTGAAGTGGGTGCCAGGCCGAAAACCCGTGCCGCTCTTCGTGTCGACACGAATCGGGCTGGAGACCGCGCTGTAGTAGCCGTCGCCGCCGTCGATTCCTTCACGGATGCCGATCCAGACGATGTATACTGTCTGACCGTTGCGTGCGGCGTTCTGGTCGTCGGAGAACGATATGCCAAGCTCCGCACTGCTGCGACCGTGAAGCGAATCGGCCTCAAGCGTGGCGCACCCGGCATTGATGACCACGCCGCTGAGTGTGACCCCCGCTCCCTGATCCGAACGCTTGTTCGTCTCGCCGAGGATTGGAAGGGCCTTCGGTACCATGTGGCGCCCGTAACCAGTGTGCGCGAAAGGCGATGCTTGACTCTCCCATCGCGCAATGTACCTTCTTGAATCGCACGTCGCCGAGCGTTCGGCTGGCTCCACACGACGTGCATCCACGCGAATCCGTGGGGGAATACACACTCTATATGTCTTCCAGCGACGTACTTTATGATATGCCGCGCCGGCTGAAATTGCCAATGACCGGTGCCACGCTGAGCGTCCACGGTATCCTCGGTTCGCTCATGGCGTTATTGATCATCTTCCCGACCGATGTGGTAGCGCGTCAGAACGGCGTGCCGCTGACCATGAACGGCGTCGCAATCCGAGGCGTGCGAGAGACGTTCGAGGCCAATTTCGGGCCTGAAGACACCCTCCAACGGGCGGCTCTGCGAGAAGCGGTGAAGCGTGACGGCTTCGACTCGGTGCTGTTGCAGCATGAGGATTCCGTGCTCTCGGTAGTGTACGGTTATGACCTGCTGTTCTACGCGGATAGCACGAGTCGTATCAGGACTGCGATGTCGTACGGACGTCGCGTCACGGTTCTCGACGTGGACGACGAGAATCATGAATTCGACGCACGCCGGCCGATGGGTGTCGTCATGCTCACCGCGCTATTCGTGATCGTGGTCGCCGGTGGGGTCGTTGGCGGTATCTCCGGGTCGGTGGCGCGCCGTGGGATCGCGTCTCTCGGTCGCGATCCGCTCCTGGAGCACATCGGCTACGGGCTTGTCATCGGCCTGTTGTTGGCACTGCTCGCATTCGGTCTGAGCGAGCGGAAGATCGATCTGGACGGGCTCCTCGCTACATACGGCACAGAGCACTTCGACCCATTTATGAAGCACCCTCCGGTTCGTCCCTGACGTCGGCCGATCGCCTGAGCAGCGGGGGCAGGACAACCAGCGACAACAGTGCTTGAGGTGCCACGTATCCGGCATTGTAGACCGCTGAGTAGACCCACACACTCTGTCCCGGTGGCGCGTACTGTCCGAAGAACACCAGCCCCGAGATGAAGTGGAGCGTGAAAACGATACCACTTCCCGCAAGGACGCCGATCGATACCACTCCGACGTTGAGTCGCGCCAGTATCAGCGCAACGCCGCCGATCAGAGCCAGGCCTACCGCCATCGCGCCGAGCCCGCGCGCCAGTTCCAGTCGTTGCCGTTGCAGCGCCTGAGTCAGCCAGAGCCGCGCCCTGTCTCCATGCGCCGTCAGTGTCGCGAGTGTATCCGTCCGCCCATCGGGGTCGCTCCTGAGAGTAACCATGCGAGCTTCCACGTCACCGAGTACCGTGTCGGGTCGGAATACGACCTCCACTCGCGTGTTCCCCACGTTGGAGAGCACTGCCCGGTCGAGTCGCCCAGCCGCGTCCAAACGGCCCCAGCCAACCGCGGCGACCACGACGACGAGAACGCCGGAGCCAATCGTGACAGCCGTTCGAGCGTGATCCATGGCGCGAACGTGGCGGAAGTATCCCGCTACCCCGGCGCCCGCCATCGCCAGTGGGTAGTCCAGGAGAAGCTGCACGGGATGCACGACAAACGGGCGCAGGATGAGCTGGATCGTGCCCGACAGCAGCCCCGCGGCAATGCCACTGCCGGCGCCCCGCTTGTAGGCGATATAGAAGACCGGTATCAGCTCGAGGGTTACCGACCCGCCTTGTGGCAGCTCGAAGAGCCTGAGGAAACTCAGTGCTGTGCTGAGACCGGCCGCGACAGAAACAATCACGACGTCCCGTGTCGTGATCTTCATGAGCGGCCGTCCGCGACGTCGGACTCGGCGTCGAGGCGCTCGACAAGAACCTTGTCGATTCGCTGCATCGACACGCTTCGCACAACCAGGCGTAGCCTACCGTGGGTCGTCTGCGCGCCCGGCTCGGGCACCGCGGAGAACATGTGATACAGAAAACCGCCGAGGGTTTCGTAGCCGTCCTCGTCGGGCAGATTGCCGCCGACGAGTTCGTTGACGTCGGCGATGTCCATGCTCGCGTCTATCTCGAGCCTATGCTCGTCCAACCAGCGGAATGGAGTCTCCTCCTCCTCGTCGTACTCGTCCTGGATTTCTCCCACGATCTCCTCGAGGATGTCTTCCATGGTAACGACGCCCGCGGTGCCGCCGTACTCGTCGACGGCTACGGCCATGTGCTTCTTGTCGCGACGGAGTTCGCCCAGCAGTTCGTCGATCTTCTTGGATGTCGGAACGAACAGGAGCGACGATTCCTTGGCGAATATGTCGACAGATCGGTTCCCGACGTCTTCGGCCTGATCGCCCAGCATCAGTTGCAGAGCGTCTTTCGCGTGCACGATGCCGATGATGTTGTCCAGCCGGCCGTCGTAGATCGGTATCCTCGAGTGCTGCGTCTTCGCGAAGAGAGCGAACAAGTCGGCCACGGTGCTATCTCGCTCGATCGCCTCGATGTCGACGCGCGGGACCATGACCTCCTTAACCGTCGTCGCCCCGATGTTCATGATCGAGCTGATCATCTCGCGCTGGTCGGCCTCGATGATGCCCTCGTCGGAATCGTCCTCGACGTGGGCGAGCAACGCCTCCTCGCGAGCTTCCCGTGCCTCCGGCTGCCTGGCGAAGTGCAGCAGGAGCCGGTCGACAGGCCATACCAGCGGCCAGCAGATAAACGTCCAGAGCATGAGAATCGGCGCGGCCATCCGCACGCGCTGTTGTGGGATGTCCTCGGCGACCTTCCGGACCGGTAGGACGAAATGGTACCACGCCAGCGGAAGCAGCGTTGCGACCACGGCGAGGGCGTAAGCGGCGAGCGTCGAGACGGCCATCTCCGACGAGTTGAGATCGGCAATACGGAATGCCGCGACGACCAACACAAGCTCGGCGGCGAGGCCGCCTATGCCCAGCGCGAGAACGATACGCCGTTTCGTCGTGGCGCGAGCGAGGATCGCGTAACCCCATGGGCGAGCCTCGTCGAGCAGGCGCTCAAGCGCTGATTGCGATCGAAGAGCGAGCGTGCGTTCGGCACGGACGAAGAGCCAGGTGAGTACAAGTGCCGACACGTACGCGATGATGAAACCGGTACTTTCAGGATCGTCCACGGTGCTGGTCTACTCCTCTGTTCGGGGGAATCTGCGCCACGTAAATCACGATTCGTGCTCCGTCAGCGAACGCCAGCGGCCAACCCATCGCTCGGTGGCTTCCAGCATAGTGCGTTCCTCGTCCGGGCTGTGATGATCGTGCCCCGCGAGGTGGAGCATCCCGTGGACCATCAGCCTCGCGATTTCCTCCGCGAGAGAGCAGCCGATGTCTTCGGCCTGCGCTGTGGCTCGGCCCATACCGACGTAGATCTCACCCTCAATGTATGCGACGTCGTCCGAGAGGTCGAACGAAAGGACATCGGTGGGCAGGTCCTTGCCACGGAACTGCCCGTTCAGCTCACGGATGCGCTGCGCTCCGGCGAGCACGACACCAACGAGCCCGGCGCGGCCGGGCGACTCAACGTTCCAGAGTTCCGCGAGCATCGGAGAACAGGCCGTACGCCAGCCGCCGGCGAACGGCTCGGCCGACTCTGTCGCCTCAGTCTCGACGACGAGTTCAAACTCAACGGACGTATCGGTACTGAATCCGCCGTCGTCATCAGACGTCGGCGTCTCCGATCGGGGGGAAGATGATCCGGGGTCTTCGTTCATGTTAGTAACCGGCTTGCTGAATCCGCCCGTGGGACGGCGGTTCGCACCAGCGGTGTCGGACCGTGCGAGACGATGCATTCATGAAAGATAACACAACTGACGCGCGTTTGCCGACCATGTCCTCCGGTCAGACAGCGGGATCGCTCGGCTCGCCGTCTGGGCGGTGGGGCGGGTTGTTCTCGGTGGCCGCCGTTTCCGACTCTCCCTCGGAGCCTGCATGCGCGAGCGCATCGTCTTGTTTCTCCGGGTACTCGATGCGCTCGTGCAGCGTTCCCGCAAGTACGGGCAGGAACGCCGATGCGATACGGTCAAGCTCGCGGAACGTGAGGTCGCACTCGTCGAACTGCCCGTCGTCGAGCCGCTCGTGGATGAGCTGGCGGACCATCCCCTGCACGCGCGATGCGGTGCGCTCCCGCAGAGATCTCACCGCCGCCTCGACGGCATCTGCCATCATCAGGATCGCCGCCTCTTTCGTCTGCGGCTTCGGTCCGGGGTAACGGAAGCCCTCCTCCGAAACGTTCTCGTCGCCGTAAAGCTCTTGGGCGCGGCGGTAGAAATACGTGATGAGCAACGTCCCGTGGTGCTGCGGTATGAAATCCACGAGCTGCTTCGGCAAGCCGGCTCGTTCCGCTACCTCGATGCCGTCCTTCACATGCGCCGCGACGACGAGTGCGCTCATCTGCGGTGAGAGCTTGTCGTGCGGATTGCCCTTGTAGAGCTGGTTCTCGACGAAATGGTTCGGGCGCTGCATCTTGCCCACGTCGTGGTAGTACGCGCCGACGCGAGCGAAGAGCGGGTTTGCGCCGATGACCTCGGCGGCGCTCTCAGCGAGATTCGCGATGATCAGGCTGTGTGTGTACGTCCCCGGGGCGCGAAGCGCGAGCTGCCGCAGGAGAGGCGAATTCAGGTCCGAGAGTTCAAGTAGCGTGATGTTCGTCGTGATGCGGAAGAGCTTCTCGAAGACGACGAGCAGTCCCATGCTGAGTACCGGCACGGCAACGCCGTTCACCGCTCCCGGCCACATATGATTCCACATTGCGGTGACGCTCGTGCCCTGCACGGAATCGACGGCGGCGATGGAAGCGACGATGCCCGCGGGCAGGATCAGCATCGCGCGGAAGAACCGGTTGCGGTTCCGCACGTTCTGCACGCTGAATACCGCGACAGCCGACGCCACGGCGTTCACAAGCACTACTTGGAAGTCGAAACCCAGGAGCACTCCCGCGATGAGTACCGTCGCCGCGGCAAGCAGGAAGGCCACCTGCGGTCCGAAGAGCACGGCGGCGAGCATGCCCGTAAGCGGTAGCGGGATGACGTACACGGAGATGGAGGCGTTCGTCGCCGCGTAGGATGCGATCGTGAGCGGAAGCCAGACCAGCAGCAGCGAGAGGAGCAACCAGTCCGGGCGACGCCATATCGCTCCGTTGAACTGCCGCAGACACACCGCGACGATGGCCAGGATGCCCGCCACGATCAGCGCTCGCCCTGCGACGCCGATCCACTGGCCCCATCCAGCTGTCTGGCGCTGACGCTCCGCGACTGCTTCGGCAAGTGACCGCAGCTCGTGTATGTCGTCGCTCGTGAGCACCGCGTGGCTTTCCACGAAACGCTCATCCTTGAAGATAGATCGCTTGTAGAGCGCCACATTCGCGGCCGCCAACGTCTGACGGGCGATGGTCTCCTCACGGTCGTAGTAGCGATTCGGGACTGTAGCGCCCAGGATCAGGTTGTGCAGCGCTCGGAGCGCGTCAGGCGAGAGCTGCCGCCCCGTCGAGAGGGCGTAGCGAGTGATCGTCTCGCCGAGATTGTCCGTGGCTTCGCCCATTCCTGGAAAGCGGCTGAACGGCAGGAGGTCATCGGCATCGCCCCCTTCCCCATATGAGACAAGCTCGGGCAGCAGCTCGTTTCCGAGCAGCTTCTCGCGACGGTCGAAGTAGTTGCGGACCTGCCCCGCGCCGTCGCCATCGAGAACGCCCTGCTCGTATATTGCTCGCAGAACCGCCGGAGCAATCCTGCGGGCGAGTCCCAACTGCCCGTCCGTGACGAGCCAGGCGACGGTCGTTTCGTGCAACTCCTCGCGGGATATCGGCAGCGATGTGTCGGGCAATGACGCGCCGGGCGACAGATCGCCGACAAGCTCCAGGAACGTGGCAAGTCGGTCGAGCTGATCGACTTCGATATCCGGTAGGGGACGAATTACCGGAGGCACACTGACACGCGCTCGCGCGCGGTTATCTTCGAGTTCTACGTCGCCGGTCCGGACGTTGAACGAGAACGGCGCGATAACCTCGCGCGGCGCCACCATGCCTTCCCGCCAGCCGCTGTACTCCGACGTGCTCTCTCGCGGGAACAGCCACGTCAGCATCGCCACGCCGATGGCCGCAATGATCGCCCGCAGCCACCGACGGTGAGTTTCCGTAAGTCGCGCGTGGAGCCTCTTGCTCAGAGATGACGACGACTCACGGGAGACGAAGGCTCGCAGGCGGTCAAACATCCGGACTCTCGCCTTGCTTGCCCGGATCGCCGGGCGTGCTGTCGGGCGCTTCGCTAACCGCGGCGCGTTCGTGCCGGTCGTATGCCCGGATGATGTGCTGCACGAGCCGGTGTCGAACGACGTCGCGTTCGCTCAGCTCAACGAACGAGATGCCACTGATGTCGCCGATTGCCTCGTGGGCGTCGCTGAGCCCGTTTGGGGTCGTAGTCGGAAGATCCACCTGCGTGATGTCGCCGGTGATGACGGCGCGCGAATCAGCGCCCAGGCGCGTAAGGAACATCTTCATTTGCCGGACCGTGGTATTCTGCGCCTCGTCCAGGATGACGAATGAATTGTTCAGCGTGCGTCCGCGCATGAACGCCAGAGGTACGATCTCGATGACGTGGGTCTCGAGATACTGCCTGAGCTTGTCCGGGGCGACCATCTCGTAGAGTGCGTCGTAGAGCGGCCTGAGATACGGGTCCACCTTTTCTTTCAGATCGCCTGGGAGGAACCCAAGGCTTTCGCCGGCTTCAACAGCCGGACGCGTGACGACAAGACGGCTGACCGCCTTCTTCTTGAGGGCTGCGACCGCCATGGCCACGGCGAGGTAGGTCTTGCCGGTGCCGGCCGGACCGATGCCGAATGTGATGTCGTGCCGCTCGATCGCGTCGACGTACGCCCGCTGGCCCTTAGAGCGCGGCGAGACCGGCGTACGGTTGTTCGTGTACACAATGGCCGCCCCCGAGGGCGAGCCCGTCGGCGGGTGCCCGGCGCTTGACTCTTCTCCTTCGCGGCTGCGCTTCGCACGGGGTTCGACGACGGACTGCTCCGTGTCATCACCGATGCGCGAGCGGATCTCTCGCGTTGCAGCGTTTATTCGAGTCTGTTCGCCGCGGATGAGGAGCTGCCCTCTGCGTGATACGAGCGAGACGCCGTAATCCTGCTCTAGCTGCTTGCGCTCGGTGTCGAACGGCCCGAAGAGCTGAAGGAGGTCGATGCCCTCCATGTCGAGCGCCTCAGTCGTCAGCGGCTCTGCCATGGGTTCTGCTTTCTCCTGCGGAATAAACGCGACGAGCCCTCCCGCCGTCAAAACGGCAGAGGGCTCGAACACGCAATGTGTGCGGATATCGACGCAGTTTCAAATCCCCTGAAGGGGCCTGGTGCCGGACTACTGCTGCGGCACGTTCAGGACCAGGTGCGGGTAGATGGTGTATTCATCGCCACCCACGCGCTCGATCAGATCCTGATTTGCACGGTAAAGTTCCGCCCAGAGGGTCGGGTCGCCGTATCGCCGATCAGCGATAGCGCTCAAGTTCTCGCCCTGCTGCACCCAGTGTGTTCCGGGAGCCTCGTTGCGCGGAATCACGAGCGCCTGATCCGGGAAGATGAGATTCGGATCGTCGCCGACGATGTCGCGGCTCGCGCTGTAGATCTTCACCCATTCGTACGGGTTGCCGTACTGGTTGGCCTGACCGGCCACGCGCCAGAGGCAATCGCCGCGTTCCACGATGTACTGGTCGCGTCGCACCGGCGGTACCGGACGCTGAACGCTGCCAAGCTCATCGAGGAGCCGCTGCGCCGCGTTGATGCGCTGCTGCGATTCGGGTAGCGCCGCGAGAAGGTCGCCCTTCAGCTCGTCGAGCCGCGCCTGAATCGCATCGAGTTCGCCGGCCTCTCGTGCATCCACTATCTGATTGGCCGGGAGCTGGCGCATTGCACGTAGCTGTTGCACGATTGCATCGAGCTGGGAGATATACTCGCCCAGCTCCGTGCTATCCGAGGACGTGAGTTCCAGCACCTCGTGCTCGATCTCCACAACCTGTCCCTCGATCGTGCTAATCTCTTCCCGCATCTCGGTCACGCGTTGATCGACCTGCTGCCCCGTCGAGTCAGCTGCCCGCTGGCGTGCACGGCAATCGGCGAGACGGGCCTCGTACTCAGCCATCGTCATCTCCGTCTGCTGTGCCAGCGCGAGGGCCGAGACGCCGAGTAGCGTCATCATTACGCCGAGTATCAGTCGCCGAGCCATTTCGTCCGCTCCCCTTTCGAGGGTTCACATTGCGATGTGAAATCCTGGAATGTCAAATTCAGAATCATTCATGTCTGTCACGGAGCCGCCTCTTCGACAGGAGTGGAATCCTCCTCCGCTCCGTCGACCGACGCCTCCGATTCGGTGCTTGCATCCGACTCGTCCACCGAGCTTTCGCCCGGTTCCGACGTCTCCGTCGACTCTTCAGTCGCGGCGTCCGGGCTCACAGGCTCGTCGCCTGCTGCATCGGTCGCCTCGGCCTCGGCATCGCCCCCATCGGGAGCTTCTCCAGATTCGGCCTCGGTATCCGCCGGATATGTGCTGTCCTGCAGGTCATCGCCGGATTCGTCCTGCGCGCCGAATTCCGATGCTCCGGCGGTGGTGTCCGGCTCAGCGCCGTACTCCGTTGTCGCCATCGTATCGGCCGGGACCATGTCAGGAGCGGCGGGTTGCTCCACCGCTTGAATGACAGGCTCTGGTTCCGGTTCGGGCTCTTCCCAGGGGAGCAGTTCGGGCTCCCACTGTGCAAGTTCTTCGTCCGACATGCGGCCGGTGACGATTCGCGACTTCATGCGCTGCATCTCGACCAGCCGTGCCTGATGTTCCTCAAGTTGCGAGGCGAGCATGGTGTGCTGTTCCATGCCTCCGATCACCGACGATTCCGCAAGAGTCGCCGCCGTACAGGCATCCGCGATGAACGCCTCCGGCGTGATCTTCTTCGGCGCACACGCAGCCACGACGAGCACGAGGGCCGTCACTGCCGCGAATGTCAGGTGTCGGAAAGCCATGGTGCCTAGCTCCGTTACTCGGTACCGGCTTCCGCCGGCGCATCGGCCTGCATCTGCTCAACCGAGGTGCGGACGCGCTGCAGGTACCCCTGACGTTCCTGCAAACGCTGACGCGCCTGGGCAAGCTGCCGCTCAACCGCGCTAGCTCCGCGGCGCGTCTGCTCCAACGCGCTCTCGGATTGATCGGCTGCCGCACAGACTCGGTTCAGCTCCAGAAGTTGTACCTCACTGGGTTTCGGCGTACACCCCGCCATGAGGCCGATTAGAAGGCCTCCCGCCAGAAGTGTGGCCCAGAACGATCGTTGCATTGCATCCTCCCCTGCTACGCTGGGCTCGTGCGACCTCTCGTCGCATGAGCTACCGTGGGCGTGCGAAGATATCATCTTCCGTGAGGAAGTGCGCCCGACGTTCGTTCATGACACACTTCATGCCCGATACGCGGTAGCGCACTCGTACTATACGCAATCGTTTGGTGCCGGTCAATCGCGGTCGGCTGGTGCTTTCCGACAATCTTGCCTATAATAACTTATCGCTCCGACTACCGATATTCGACGATACCGCACCGTCGACGACCAGGCAGCGAACGTGACCACGCCACCATCCACGGGAAACAGCATGGACCCGATCTCAACATCGGCCTACGCGCGCATCGGCCTGTTGGGCAATCCATCCGACGGGTACTTCGGTCGGACGATCGCCTGCACGATCAAGAACTTCGCCGCCACGGTCCAGCTCGTAGAATCCGAGCGAGTCGTGCTCAAACCGCATCCCGAACTCGATCCGATCTCATTCTCGTCAATCGACGATCTGCATGATCGCGTCGCGCGTGACGGGTACTATGGCGGCCTGCGCCTCGTCTGCGCGGCCTGCAAGAAGTTCGCCGAGCACTGTCGCGCGAACGGTATCGAACTCTCCGATCGCGGCGCCACCATACAATACGGGACTACCGTACCGCGTCAAGTCGGCCTCGCGGGATCGAGTGCGATTATCACCGCCGTCTTCAAGGCGCTGCGGGCGTACTACGCGGTCTCGTGGGAGCAGTTCCCGAAGCACATTCAGCCGAGCGTCGTCCTGAGCGTCGAGGAGGAGGAGCTTGACATCCGCGCCGGGCTCCAGGATCGCGTCGCGCAGACCTATGGCGGGCTCGTGTCCATGGATTTCGATCGCTCGCTGCTCGAGTCGCGCGGCTACGGGGAGTATGAACGGCTCGACCCGAACCTGCTGCCTCCGCTGTTTCTGGCATATCTCGCCAGGTCGAAGGATTCCGGCAAGGTGCATAGCGACATCCGCGAGCGGTGGCATCGGGGCGACGAGGGCGTCATCTCGGCCATGGAGGCGTTCGCCCAGATCGCCAGCGATGGCAGGCAAGCGCTCATGGAACGCGACATCGATGCGTTCGCCGCGCTCATGGATCGGAACTTCGATCTGCGTCGGAAGACTTTCGGCGATGTCGTGATCGGAGCCGAGAATCTGGAGATGGTTGGTATCGCCCGGAATCTCGGCGCGCCGGCCAAGTTCTCTGGATCGGGCGGCGCGGTGGTCGGGATGTGGCGCGGCGAGGATCAGCTCGCGTCGCTGGAGCGCGCGTACGCCGATGCCGGCTATTCGTTCGTCCAGGTCGAGCCGGACACCCATCCCGATGTCGAGTAGCTCCCCAGCGACGACTCTCGAGTTCCTGAATCTCGCGACCGGCTATTTCACGTCGCACGAAATGGAGAATGCGCGCCTCAACGCCGAACTCCTGCTCTGCGGAGTGATGAACCTCAAGCGCATCGATCTCTATGTGCAGTTCGATCGCGCACTCGATGCCGAGCAGGTCACCCGCTACCGGGAGCACATCCGTCGCCGCGCGGCGGGCGAACCGGTCCAGTACATTCTCGGCCACACGGAATTCTACGGCAGACCGTTTCGCGTAACGCCCGCCGTACTTATCCCGCGACCCGAGACGGAAGTGCTCGTCGAGCGCGTCCTGGAGCGGATCGAGGGCATTCAGGACCCCATCGTCGCCGACATCGGCACGGGCTCCGGCGTCATCGCCGTGACCATCGCCGCCGAGCGGCCCGATGCCCGCGTTGCGGCGACGGATATCTCTCCCGACGCCCTCGCCATCGCTCGTGAGAACGCCGAAGCGAATCAGTGTGCCGACCGTACCGATTTCGTCGAGGGAGATCTGCTCGCGCCGTTCCAGAATGCTCAGAGCGCATCTGCGGCCAGTTCCGCGACCGCGCCACGGTTCCATGCGATCGTGAGCAATCCTCCCTACGTTGCCGACAGCGACCGCGACACGCTTCAGCGGGAGGTGCGCGATCACGAGCCGGGCGAGGCGCTCTTCGCCGGTCCCGACGGTCTGGCGATCATCCGGCGCATCGTCGCTTCGGCTCCGGAGCACACGCTGCCCGGCGGGCTCGTTGCGATGGAAGTCGGCGCGGGGCAGGCGCAAGCCGTGGAATCCCTGTGGCGCGAGGTCGCTCCTGACTGGAGCGTGGAGATCGCGCGCGACCTGGCGGGCGTCGGGAGGATCGTTGTCGCTCAACGTCCGGACGACGAGTAGCCTCGCTTCCTCCTCCCTCGGTTGCCTTTCCAGACTGTGGCCGTACCATTGGCCCGACCAGCATATGCACAGCTTCGACCGCCCGAAAGGAGCTCTGCCATGAACCTGCCCGCACGCGTGACGCTCCTCCTCGCGTACACCACCCTTCTCGTGGCCCCGGCTCGTCCCGCCGATCTCATCGAAGGCCACGGCTGGCCTTCGATGAACCGCTACCTCCGGTACGGGAATCTCTGGGACCACGTCAGGAACTCCCACTACAGCGGCTACAATCGAGCGTTTCAGTGGCCGGGGGGGTGGTGGGACGTGGGTACCAGCCACCCGGTGGAGCGACGCACGTACGCCAACTACAAGGGCTTCCTTATAGGCGCTCGGAACGTCCCCGATCCCCAGTATCCAGACGTGATCTGGCCCTTCATGGTGGGTCAGCGCGATGGCTGGAACGACGGTGAGAAGGGCTGGGATATTCTCGAGGCGCCACCCGATCCGCACGCGATCAACACCGGCACAGGGATCCTGTTCAAGGGACGCCTTGTCCGGCGGACGTTTCGGCAGGCGTATCCCGTAGTCACCACCGACGGCGAGCTGAATCTGCACCATTGGCACGTTGACGAGTCCTCCGGTTCGGTCATGGGTCCATGGCCGCAACTCGGAGCCGATTCGCTGGACGCGCCTTACCAGATCGACGTCATCGATCCCGACTTGCCTGCCGACCTCACGTTCGATTCCCACCCGTGGACGCGGCTTGGGGTGTCGAACAGCCGTCGGGTGTACGTCTTCGTGGACCGTCGCAACGACGACTACATGTTCTGGCACTGGCGGCTCATCAACGACGGGCTCTGGACGCGGATGGGCGTCAACCGCGTCGATTGCTGCGGCGGGACGCACGGCACGGTCCAAGGCGTGATGATGAGCCTGGCGTTCCAGTGGGACAGAGCCTCAGCGGGCGCGAACCGCACAGGCGGCGCGGGCGAGGCCCACAACGACAGCATCTGGCGGTACTACGGCGTCGACTACGACGGCGCGCGCACTGAAGACATGCGCCTCGCATACGTCGTCGACGGCGATCAGGACGTGTCCGTATACGACGCGCCGCACGGGAAGCAGAACGACATCGGCGATCCGGATCCGATCAACGGCCACCTGCTCAGCGCGAAGACCGGCGGATGGCAGATTCTCCACTACGACACGTCTCCGACGGACCGGCGCGACGACCCCGCGCAGCCGCGCACCATTGGCTGGCAGAACTACACGCGCGTTATCCGGACCGGCACGGCCAACGCGGAAGTCGGGCAGGGCCATGAGGCGAAGTACAACCAGATGCTGCGGGGCTACCAGGGCGCGCCCGACACGTACCAGATCGGTCCGTACCAGGAGACGCCCGGGCGCGGTCGGCATCCGTACGCCGACCAGGGCGCGTCGTGGATCAAGGCGAGCAACGATCCGGCGACCAGTGGCGCGTACTGGCCGGGCAAGGTGCTTGGCGTGGACATCGACGTGACCGACATCGAGCAGCAGGCGGGGTTCGGCCCGGACGATCTCGCTCCGTACGACACGCTCAACGGCATCCACGTTATGGCGGTGAAGGGCCTCGACGAGCCTTACGCCGCCGACATCGGTCGGCGCTGGCTTGCCGGCGAGATTGGCGACGCGGAGAAGGACAGCCTCGTTGATAGCACGATCGACTCGTTGTTTCAGACGATGCGTCAGGCGAAGGCGGTGTACGAGGCCGCGCAGTTCGCGGATGGCGTCGGTGGGATGCGCTACGCCTCGACGCGCGACGAGTTCGAGGAGGCGTTGCGTGCTGCCGTCGGCGCGGGGCTACTTGCGCTGTCGCCTCCTGCGCCGGCGACGTTCGACGTCTACTCGCGTCCGGGCGCGGTGAAACTGGTGTGGACGTTGAACACGACGACGGGTTCGGATATCGCCGGCTGGCGGGTGTATCGCGCGCTTGGCAGCATGAAAGGGGATTCCGTGTTCGCGCTCATCGCTGAGCCGCCGCCGTCGGCGGCATCGTGGCTGGATGTCGACGTCGAGGTGGGCTACTCGTACCACTACTATCTGACCACGTTCGACGCCGACGGCGCAGAGTCGACGATGCACACGCGTACGAGAGACCCAGCAGTTCCGACGACCGCGCCGGTGGCTCTGGAGAGCCGTCCCCTCCGCTTCTCCCTGGCACAGAACGCGCCGAATCCGTTCAACCCGCGAACCGCCTTCCGCTTCAGCGTCGCCGAAGCGGGTGCGGTTCGTCTAGCCGTTTACGATGTAGACGGCCGGATGGTGCGCATACTTGTCGACAAACACGTGGCCGCCGGAACGCACACGGTATCGTGGGACGGCACAGATGCGGTTGGCCGTGCCGTGGCGAGCGGCGTTTACATCTACCGACTACAGGGCCGTGATGGCGTGCAAGCGCGAAGATTGGTACTGGTGAGGTAGGGGCGAGTTCGCTTGCGAACTCGTGAACGAACGCGAGCGTTCGCAGGATCACAACAGCCCCAACAGCCCGCCGATCACTACTGCGGCGAGCATCCACCACGCGCGACGCCATACCGCGTAGATCACCGCCAGCACGAGTATGCCGGCGAATGCAGCCATGCGTGTCTGCTCGCTCCCCGTGACGGCGAGGGCCACGAGTACCAGCGCGATCAAACTGCCGATCGCGACTCCACTGATATTGCGCATCGCTCGTCCTTTCAGAGGGGTGGTATCGTAGGGCGTCTCCGATGATACGACTATCGCGCGAACGATCGCTACACTCACGCTCGCTATGTGTCCACGCCTTCCCTCGCGCTCGTACTGACCATCGGCGAGGGTGAGGGACGTAACGCGGTGTTTCTTGCTCGCCGCGGCTTCGACGTTACCGCGCTCGACGCATCGCGGGTCGGGCTCACGAAGGCCGAGGCGCTTGCGGACGCGAAGGGCGTGCGCATCCACACCGTGGAGGCCGACCTCGCCGACTTCGCGTTCGAGCCTGGCGCGTGGGACGTGATCGTGTCGATCTGGGTCCATCTGCCGCCGGAGCTTCGACGCCGAGTCCATGGGAGCATCGTCACGGCGCTGCGACCGGGCGGAGCCGCTGTACTGGAGGCATACACCCCGGACCAGATCGGTCGTGGTACCGGGGGACCGCCGCGCGTAGATCTCATGATGACCGCGGACGTGCTACGCGAGGACTTCGCCGGGCTTGAGCCGGAGATGTGCGTGGAGACGGAGCGTGACGTTGCCGAGGGGCGGCTTCATACGGGGTCCGGCGCGATCGTGCAGTTGCTCGCGTTCAAGCCGGCGTAGAGATACCGCGCGCTACAGCGCGCCGCTGACGGCATCGACGAATTCGTCGAACGTCCGCTCGCCGCGGATGATGGCGAACTCGTTGCCCTCGCGGTCATAGATGATCGTCTCCGGGATCGCGCCGGAGAGCTTGGGGTTGAGCCCGTCGAGAAACGCCATCGGATCGCCGTGGTCCTTCACCAGGATCGTGAACTCCGCTCCCACTTCCGCGACGAACGGTTTGACGAGCGATTCCACCGCATCCGGCTCGTCGGCTGTCAGCCCGATCACCACGACGCCCTGGTCGCTATACTCGCGGTCAAGCCGGGCGAGTGCTGGGAACTCCTCCCGACATGGGCCGCACCACGTCGCCCATAGGTTGAGCACGACCACGCGTCCCTTCTGAGCGGCTACGGCCTCGTTCACCTGCGCGGCGCCGACGACGGAGAAGCTCTCGGGGAGTCGGGTATTTGCCTCCGTGCAGCCGAGTGACAACGCCGAGACCGCCGTGGCCAGGGCGAGCACGGCGAGCGATCGGTGCGGGCGCGCCCCCGTCATCGTACGCGCTTGATGCTGCATCCGAACGCCCGCGTCTCTGCCATCGGGATGTCGTCGCCCGCCAGAATCGCGTCGAGCGCCGCGGCAAGATCGCGCGACTCTATCCGCTCGGCGTTCTGGCTGTCGTCGATCCGCCCGTGGTAGAGCACTTCGCCTGCGGGCGACAGGACGTAGACTTCCGGCGTGCGCGTCGCGCCAAACCGGTCGGCGATGACATTACCGTTGTCCTTCAGCACGGGGAATGCGAAGCTGTTTGCGTCGGCGTGCTCGGCGATTTCCTCGACCGACTCCTGCCGGTTGGAGTTGATACCGACGAACTGGATCCCCTTCGGCTGGTACTCGCCGGAGAGCGCGGCCATGCGTTCGTTGTAGGCGTTCGACACCGGGCATTGCGTGGCGATGAACATCACCACCGTGGCGGTGCTATCCATGTACTGATGGAACGCATGATTCACGCCGTCGTGATTCGGGAGCGTGAAGCTCTGCACCTTGTCGCCTGCGGTGAGCGACTCCGCGCCGACGCCGGATGCGAGCGAGATCGCGGCCAGCATGGCGAAGAGGCCTGTACTCGCGATGGCGTTTCTCATAATACCTCCGCTGGGAGACCGGCATGGGTTCGTGCCGATGTCAACACCAGCGGAGGGTTTCCGGGTTCCGAGTCGAGCGGTGAAGGAGAGGTCCCTAGCGCGTCTTCGGGAAGTACTGCGCCTCGATCATCGCGCACATGGCGTGGTAGATCGGGAAGTGATCCTCCTGCACGAGCTTCGTCACCGTGCCCGGCGCCATGATGAGGATGTCCGCGATCTCGCCCATCCTTCCGCCGTCGACCTTCGACCCGGTGAGCGCCACCGTCGCCATGCCGAGCGCTTTGCCGACTTGCAGGGCGTACGCGCAGTTGTCCGCGTTGCCACTGGTCGAGATGCCCATCACCACATCGCCGGGACGGCCCATGGCGTACAGGTCCTGCGCGTAGTGAATGTCCCGCAGCTCGATATCGTTCTGCACCGCCGACGCAAGCGGGCCGCTGTTGCCTATCGCGTAACCGCGCAGGCCCTGTTCGAGCTGGTCGGCGAGCACGTCGCCGTCCGGCAGACCCGCGAACGCCGCCTTCTGCTCGGCGGTCAGCGACCGGTCACGCTCGAACGACTTCAGCAGCTCTCCCACGATGTGGAGCGAATCGCCGTAGCTGCCGCCATTCCCGCACAGGAAGAATGTTCCGCCCCGGTCGTAGCACCGTACGAGTGCCGCGTGCAGACGCATGAGCGGCGTGGCGACGTGCTCCAGGTGGGGGCGGCGCTCCATGAGATCGGCTAGCAGGGCGCCGACTTCCGGGTGGTTCTCGGCGACGTCGCGAATGACCGCTCCGTCCTGCGGGTGGTGAGTCAGTGCGGCGATGACGCCGGTGATGTCAGTGGGCATGTACGTGTGTCTCCTTGTTGATGGGTCGGGTTGCTGGAATGGACTGATCGTGCAGCATCGAGCCCGCCAGGTGCTTGCCTGCACAGGAGAGCGTCACGATCAGATAGCCTCGCTATGAGCCTTCGATGTCATTCGGAGCGTAGCGAAGAATCCAAAGAAGCTAGAGATTCCTCACTTCGTTCGGAATGACGGCGTCACGACGTGATCCGAGTAACGTTGGCATGCTCGGTACTCGTGCACTCGAACGCTTCCTGTCTACGCGCTACCGGATGCGGGCCGTGTGGGTTAGCGCACCTCGGCGCCGGGCGGAGGTGTGCCGTAAGGTCCTATGATCGCCAGTCGTCCGTCGTCCTGCGCCGCCAGGATCATGCCCTGCGATTCCACGCCACGGATCTTCGTTGGTTCGAGATTCGCGACGATCACAACCTGCTTGCCGACGATGGCATCGGGCGTGTAGTGCTCGGCGATGCCCGCCACGAGCGTTCGCGGTTCGCCCTCGCCGACGTCAACGCTCAGTTTGAGCAACTTGTCGGTTTTCGGAATCGGCTCGGCCGACAGCACGACCGCGACGCGCAGCTTCACGCGCATGAAGTCGTCGTACGAAATGAGATCGTCTTCCGGCGGTGCCGGTTCGGCGGTGCCGGGAGCATCGGGCGCTTCGCCCTGCGCCGCTTCAGCGGCGGCCGCCTCGCGAGCCTTCGCCTCGTCGAGGTCGGCTCGGGGGAAGAGCGTCGCGCTCTCTCCAAGCGCGGTGCCTGCTACGAGCATACCCCACCGCTCGCATTCGTCCAGCGATGGTGGCGCGTCGATGCCAAGCTGCCCGCGGAGTGCATCCATCCGCTCCGGCATCACCGGCCAGAAGAGCGCCGACGCGATGCGCAGCGCCTCCAATGCGTTGTAGAGCACCGTGCCCAGGCGTTCGCGCTGATCGGCGTCTTTCGCGAGTTTCCACGGCGCCGTGGCGTCGACGTAGCGGTTCGTCGCCCGAACGCACTCCATCACCTCTTCGATGGCGTGCGACATGCGCAGTTCGTGCCATGCTTCGCGCACTTTCGGGAGCACGCCGGTCCAGCGCTCGCGCAGATCGATATCAAGTGTGTCTTTAGCGTCCGCGTGAGGTGGCACGGCTGCGTCGAAGTTCTTCTCCACAAGCTTCAGCGCGCGCGACGCCAGGTTCCCCAGGTCGTTGGCGAGGTCGGTGTTGTTCCGTTCGGCCACGATGGATTCGCTGATGTTCGCGTCGAGCCCGTACGGCATCTCGCGGAGCAGTGCATACCGGAACACGTCGGCGCCGTACCGGCCGCGAATGTCGATCGGATCGACGGAGTTGCCGAGCGACTTCGACATCTTCCGCCCGTCGCTGCCACGCCAGAACCCATGCACATTCAGATGCTGGTATATCGGGATGTCCGCCGCCTTGAGCATACAGGGCCAGTAGATGCCGTGCGGCTTCAGGATGTCCTTCGCCGTGACGTGCTGGCACACCGGCCAGTACGCATCGAATTTCCCGCCGTCGGGCCACCCGAGGACGGTGACGTAATTGATGAGGGCGTCGAACCAGACGTACGTCACGTGGCTCTCGTCGAACGGCAGCGGGATTCCCCACGGCAGTACGTCTTTCGGACGGCTGATCGACAGGTCTCGGAGCGGACGCTTGAGGAACGAGAGCACCTCGTTGCGATAGCGTTCAGGGCGGATGGTTTCCGGGTGGTCGTGCAGGTGTCCGATGAGCCAGTCCTGGTACGCGCTCATCCGGAAGAAGTAGTTGTTCTGCGAGGTGAACTCCGGCGCGACGTCGTGGTCAGCGCACTTGCCGTCCACCAGTTCGTCCTCGTCGAGGAACCGTTCGCAGCCGGTACAGTAGAGGCCCTCGTACGTGTCGTAGTAGATCTCGCCCTTGTCGTACACCCGCTGGAGTATGGCGCGCACGACATCCGCGTGGCGCTGCTCCGTCGTGCGGATGAAGTCGTCGTTCTCGACGTTCATCGTCGGCCAGAGCGCGCGGAACTGCGCCGTGATGCCGTCGGCGTACTCCTGCGGCTCTATGCCCTGGTCGCGCGCGGCCTGGTAGTTCTTCGTACCATGCTCGTCGGTGCCGGTGGTGAAGTACGCGTCCTTCCCTTCAAGCTTGGCGAATCGCGTCAGCGTATCGGCAACGACCGTCGTGTACGTGTGTCCGAGGTGCGGCGGTCCGTTTATGTAGTAGATCGGCGTAGTGATGTAGAAGCGTTCCATTGACGTACTACCCTTCGTGCATCTTGAGGTCGTTCGTCTTCTTGCGACGGCGTTTCCTGCCCGACTTCTGATCGCCCGATTTCTGATCGCTGCCCTTCGCAAGCTCACCGAGCGGCACCGTCAGCTCATCGCCGCCGTCGCTCCGGACGGTGACCGTCTCGGAGAAGAAGTCCAGCTTGCTTACCCGCTGTTCGGCCCCGTCCATGGTGAGCCGCGCCCCGAGCCGCGGAAACCGCTGGCGCGCCTCCATGTAGAAGTCGTGCTCGAACCGCAGACAGCACTTAAGCCTGCCGCACATCCCCGAGAGCTTCGACGGGTTGAGCGAGAGGTTCTGATCGCGCGCCATCTGGCTCGTGATCGGCGCGAAATCCGTGAGGAACGAACAGCAGCACATCTCCCGTCCGCACGGACCGATGCCGCCGAGGCGCTTGGCTTCGTCGCGAACGCCGATCTGCCGAAGCTCGATCCGCGTCCGGTAGACCGAGGCCAGCTCGCGGACGAGTTCGCGGAAATCCACGCGGTGTTCGGCGGTGAAATAGAAGAGCACCTTCCGGCCGTCGAGCTGGTATTCCACGTCGACGGGCTTCATCGGCATTTCGCGCGTCGCGACCCGTCGCACGAAGTCCTCGAGCGCGGAGTCCTCTCGTGGTCGAAGCTGTCGCCAGCGCCCGAGTTCTCGATCCGAAGCCAGCCGCAGCACCGCCTTGCGTTCGCCGCGCTGCCGCCGGACGACGAGGCTCTCGCCAAGATTGCTCACGCGGCCGAGGTCCTCGCCCTTGTCCGCCTCGACGATTACGTACATGCCGGACAACAGGTCCAGCCCCTGCAGGTTGCGGTAGACGGCCCGGCGGTTCGCCTTGAACGCGACCTCCACAAGGTCGGCACCGTCTTCGAACCCGTCGTCTTCTCCGTCCTGCGCGACGGTTCCTCTATCTTCAAGGGCGACCAGCTCGTCGGCCTCGCTCCGTTCTTCGGGGTTCCGTGGCACGGAACGCCTCGCTTTCTATCTGCCCGCGAGGGGTGCGCGTGGGTAGTCCGCGCGCATCTATGTCATGTCCGCGATGCTGAGCGCCGGAAACGTGGGTTCGCTACCCATCCGGCGCTGATCGCGTGGAAACAGTACCAGCGCGGCGACTACCGCGCTCGGCGTAACGTTGCGCCCGAGCATTTCGTGGCCGCGGTCGGCCTCTTCGATCCACTGCGTGAGACGGCGCCGCCCAACCTTCGCTGCCCAACCTGCCGTCGATTCCATGTCGCGGTGCGCCGGCTGAACGCCCTCAATCGCCAGGATGAGATCGCGCAGCCACCAGATGAACCAGCGCACGAGTTCTCCCGCCTCGCCTGCGTTCAGGCCGGTTACGATTTCGCGCGTTTCGCCCATCACGTCGGCGACCTTACGCTTCGGGTCCAGGGCCGCCTGAAGTAGCTCGCCCGCCGATGTGCGCAACCGATTCGAATCGCCTTCGAGCAACGCGCCCGCTCGCCACAGATCGCCCTGTGCAAGTGGCACGACGGCTTGCGCGTCCGCGGCATCCGCTCCACGTCGTACGAGTTCCTCTACCAGCTCAGCATCCGACATGGGCGGTATCCGCGTCTCGTGGCACCGGGAGCGAACCGTCGGCAACAGGTCCTGCGGCCGCGACGTCACGAGAATGATGGTAACGTCGTCCGGCGGCTCCTCCAGCGTCTTGAGCAGAATGTCCGCCGTTGCCTCGTTGACACTGTCGGCTTCGGCGATGAGGCAGACTTTGCACGCCGCCTGCCACGGCGTCATCGCCGCCCACTGAATCATCGCGCGCGCCTGATCCGCCGTGATCCCCCAGTTCGCACCGACGTCGAGCCGAGCGAATGGGTCCTCCACGAGCGCTCCGGGGACCGGGTCGAGCCCGTCCTCCCGCGCGACACGCTGCGTCTGCGGCGGCAGCGGCGAGACGCAGAGGAAGTCGGCGTGGTTGAACAGCGCCGAGTACGAATCGCCGATCTCCTCGCCAAGTTCCAACAGGCTGCGCGCCAGTCGCAGGGCCACGTCGTATCCGCCGTGGCCGCCGCCGCCCGAAAGTAGCAGCGTGTGCCCCAGCTTGCCGCGGGACCGCGCGCGAAGCAGTCGTGCCATGACCACGCCACGGGCGTCGAGGACGTGGCCGTTTTCGGCGTGCGTCGTCTCGGACACGTTGCCTATCTCCGGAGGTACGCCGTCGCTCGGCGGGTACATATACCGCGAAAATACAACGTACGGGAAACGCGTCCGACGGCAAAGGTGAAGGCGCCGTTCGCGTGGGTGAGAGGGGCTAGGCGGAGAGCCTCGATCAGACGATTGTGAGGCCGCCCGAATCGAAGAAATGCGCGCGGGTCATGTCGAGGCCCATCGTCACCTCGTCGCCGATCTCCGGCAGCACGTGGGCGTCGACCCGGGCGATCATCGAGTGCTCGCCTGTGGCGATGTAGAGGTACGTCTCGCTCCCCATCGGTTCGACAAGCTCGACCTGCATCGCTATCCGGGCGATGTCCTCGCGACCTTCGGCGGCCTGCTCGCTGTAGATCCACTCCGGGCGGATGCCGAGCGTGACAGTTTCGCCGGCGAATCCGGTGAGCGCTTCACGCGTCCGGCCCGGCAGGTCTATCGTGAACGACCCGGCGTCGAACGTGAGAGCGCCGTTCGCCACGATGAGGCCGTCGACGAAGTTCATTCCGGGAGAGCCGATGAATCCGGCGACGAACCGGTTCGTCGGGTTCTCATACACCGTGACCGGCGGGTCGACCTGCTGAATCACCGCGTTGTCCATGACGACGATGCGGTCGCCCATGGTCATCGCTTCGACCTGATCGTGCGTCACGTAGATCATCGTCGCTTCGAGTTGCGCGTGAAGCTTGCTGATCTCGGTGCGCATCTGGACGCGGAACTTCGCGTCCAGGTTCGACAGCGGCTCGTCGAACAGGAACACTTTCGGATGGCGGACGATCGCTCGTCCTACGGCAACGCGCTGGCGCTGGCCTCCGGAGAGTGCCTTCGGCTTCCGCTCGAGCAGATCGCCGATGCTGAGTATCTCCGCGGCCTCGCGTACGCGGCCGTCGATTTCCGGCTTCGTGAACTTTCGCAGCTTCAGCCCGAATGCCATGTTGTCGTACACGCTCATGTGCGGGTAGAGCGCGTAGTTCTGAAACACCATGGCGATGTCGCGGTTTTTCGGAGGCACGTCGTTCACGACCACGTCGTCGATGAGGATCTCGCCGGAGGTGATCTCCTCCAGCCCGGCGATCATGCGGAGCGTCGTCGACTTGCCGCATCCCGAGGGGCCCACGAGGACGACGAACTCCTTGTCCGCAACGGTCAGATTGGCCTCGTTGACCGCGACGACGTCCTTGTCGAAGACCTTCGTGATGTCTTTGAGTACGACCTCAGCCATGTTTCGTGCCTCTCAGTGGCGCGATGTGTGATGCGTGTGGCGCGGCGATCCCGGACCCGCAATGGTACGCGCGGCTAATCCATGTGGCAACGCGAGTCGGCCAACGGGCTATGGCTCTACGGGAACGAGAGAGTAGCTCGTAAGCTCGGCGGTCTCTACCTGGGTGGCGAATTTCACCGGCCCGACGTCGGGAGCATACCACACCGAACCCACCGCGACGGGGGGAATCTGGAACGGTACGGTAATCACACCGATCTGCGCCGTTGCGACGCCGGTGGCGACTATGTCCACGCGTATCGTTTCAAACGCCCCGGCGGGCAGTGTGAGCGTCTCCGCCACAGTGGTCTGGTCGACGCCGATCTCCGCCGTCACTTGCCCCGACTCGGCGGTGTAGGCAAGCGAGAACTCAGTGCTGCGCCACTGCATTCCGCCGCGAAGTGGCTCTTTCATAAACAGCCACTCGTCATCCGGGAGGTCGATGTCTAGGTCTGCGGGGAGTTCGCCGAGTTCCGGTACCGCCGCGACGATTGCGGCAGCGATCTTGTCCACCACGTCCCCGACGTAGACTTCGACGCCGTCGGTAGACTTGCGCGCCAGACGGAGTGTCTCGAAGACCGAGCCGCCGGCCAGACTGATGCCGTTGTAGGCGACGCCGTCGATGGTTGCACCGGAAGTCACGCGCGCCGTATCCGGGCCGGTACCGGTGGTGTAATACCAGGCGTTCCCGACGTCGAGCGGGAAGTAGTCGTGCGTGTCCCCGTCGTCGGAGGAGAAGAGGCACCCGTGAAAGAGCGGTGCGGCGAGGCACAGAACGACGATTCCGCCCATCTGAGCGGCGAAGCGGCGAACGTTCATGTGCGGTATCTCCGAGTAGTTGGGGTGGCGGGCGCCGGCAGCCCGAAAGATAGCCGCGAGGGCGGGACGGTCAAGGAAGGTGGTTGAGCATCGGTCCGATGCTACGGCGTATGCACGCGTCAACGATGGACGCAGGAGCTCGCAGCGATCATCTGCGTTTGCGAGAATGGATTTCGCCCTTTTGGGACTTGACGGGCCTGCTGACATTAGCTACGATAGTCTGCAAGCGTAGACCAAGTGGCGTTTAATCCGTATGACCGATTAGTCATT
>CAZEAI010000033.1:0-41894 GCA_964510105.1 uncultured bacterium | reverse complement strand
GTGTGGAATCTCACGACTCTCACACAACGTGGACCAGGATTCGGGGGCAAGACCAGGCAAGGCCATCCCGGTAGCCCATCGCGTCTCTACGTCAGACAATTTCCAGATACTTTGGTCTCTCGCGCGCATCAAAGGCATCTCAGGATTACCTCGGCGAGTGTACTCCGCAGATCGAGCAGGCGTCCCGGATTTTGCTCCCATGAACCCCACGTCGGCACCGCCTCTCGCACGATTCGTTCCACAACATCTTCGCCACCCAGACTTTCCAGCAGAACGAAATACTCGTAGTCCTGCAAGCCATCGCGAACGTTCTTCAGCCGGACGGATGCTACTAGACCGTCGATGCCTGCTTCCTTTCCAGGATAGAACAGGATGCCTTCGCCGTTCCAGTGATCACCCATGGTTGGGTTATCCCACGGGTTCCTCGGCGGATTCCCCCAGTAGCAGGTTGCCCAGTACAGCAGGCCCGTCGCACCGTACCGTCTGCAGATCCAAGGCGCGATTCTATAGCCAAGACGGGGCCAGTCAATCTGCCAGAAAGGCGGCAGGTCGTCCTTTGCCGTCTCATAGTCGGGGTAGTAATCCGGTGTCGGCTGCGCGAGCGCGGTATAGGTCCAGACATCATCACCTGCAGCCTGCACACGCTTTATGCTGGGTTCGTGGATGTATCCCAACAACGGACACCAGATATCCGTCGCGTCATCAAGTACGCCCCACGCGGGATTCTGCGTATACGTCTGCTCGACGACAAGTCGTCGCAGGCGTGGTTCCGCTTTGCCGACGAACGCACCTATCTCACGGACCGCGTCGTACTGGTCCACTCTCTGCGGCTCGTCGTACATGTAGAGGTACGAGCGATCGAGCCAGTCCTTCCGCTCGAGATAGTCACACCACGAACGGTAGTATGCGGTTCCCTTCGATCGGTTTGCGCCCATCACATCGGCGAATGGCGCGTTCGGCACCTGAATATTCGTCATGTGATGTCGGTTCACGTAAGCAGTGATGCGTCCGTCGAGTTTGTTGTCGAACAGCGCTCTGCCGTCATCACCGATCGCAGGATGTAGGCGTCTTGGTAGGTGCGGGTTGATCTGGTGTGCGACGAGCATTTCGACAAATATGTCCTCGAGCCGCTCAAACTCCTCCGAGTCGGTGTCCAGCCCGTAGTATGGCGCTGCGTGGCTGAATCCGCCGAAATGGTTCTCGAGTGTCGGGCCATCCGGTAATGTGAAATCCCAGACTTCAAGTGTCACCGGCATATGCTGCGTCTCGGCGTTGTCCGCCGTGACTGTGAGCGTCGCGGTGTACTCACCCGCCGGTGTGTCTTTCGCGATGTGGATGTCGCCCCAGACCGGCTGGTGCTGGTTCGGCCAGATTTCGAACTGACCACGAAACCGTTCACCCGTGAAACCTGCTTCGCCCCACTGGACACCCTGTACGGGTTCACCAGTCCAAGGGTCTAGCCGTGGTACGAGGACATCGGACCACATGCCAGGTGGCAGGGGTGCCACCGGGTCGGACTGGCGCACTGGCACGAACACCGCGCAGAACATCTCCACGCACTCTGGCGGCAGCGTGTCGCCCGAACGGCTCCCGAGCGGTGAGAGTATCGCATCGACTCCCACCAGTTTGTCGTGCCGCGCGGTGACGACCACCTGGAACGAAGTCGTCTCATTCCTTGCGCAGGAAATCGCCACGGAGTCGGTACCCGCGACCGATCCGTTGAGACTCACCTGCGTGGCGGCATAGATTGCGTTGAGACAGATGTTCGGTGTTGACACATGATGCTCCTTCAATATCTCCAGCACTCCCGTCGACCAATCCCACGAACGTCAGACGCAGGTTTCCATGCAAACCGCGAGGTGGATGTGTCGACCGATATGGGATGCGAATCAGTAGTCTTCCGCTGTGCGGGACGCGCATCACGAGCCCTAGAGCATGCCCCTTATCTCCTGGAACGCAGCTCTGGTGATTTCCAGGCTCTCGGCGTGGAATGCGTGAGGTCTGAAGTCTGGTGGCGTGCCCCACGCGTAGCCGAAGAAGTCGCAGCCCTCGTTGTACCAGCGACGCCATAGGCTAGGATCGCAGAGTTCCCTTTTCTCGCCCATGCCGATGATCGTCGTCATGACGCGCTGATCGGGCTTCCTGACATCAAGCAGCCATTCGAGCACCTCGGGCTTGGTGACCTCGGCGAATAGCCCGTCGCTCTCGTTCATCATCGGATGGCCTTGCCAGACGGGCTGCACGTTCGAGAGATATGGCACGTTGAACAGAATCTTCGTCTCCGGTGAAGTCTCCTTCACCGCGTCTCGGATACGATAGAACTGCCGCGCCATGATCTCGCGCTTGTAGGCAAGCGATTCTTCCGGAGTGATCTCCTCTGCCGTCCCGGGCATCGGGCGACCGATGATCTCCTCGAACGGCTTCTCGACGAACGGCGCGGGTTCTACCGGGAACTCGTTGATGTGCTCGCTCCCGTAGAGGAACATGTCGAACAAAATCCAGTCGACCGGGTACTCGCGGAGGAACTCACGCACCCGCTCGCACAACAAATCGGTCCACGGCGTCTCGGGCGCGATACACAAGCCGTCGAGCTTCGACGGGAACAGCCAGTCCCATCGAAGTCCGCGCATGATGAAGTCCCAGCTCACGCTGAAAAACGACCAGAACGGCACGCCGGCGCTCTTCGAGATCTCATAGAGCCGCGGCAGTAGCTCGACGCCAGGTCCTGGAGCAAGTGGTCCCAACTTGCTCGGATAGAACGCATATCCGCATTGTGTGTACGCCTGGCAGAGCATGGCGTTGTTGCCGAAATCCATGTGCCAGTCGAAATACTCTTGCGGGTCGATGAACGCCCAATCCTGCGGGAGTGACGACGGCGTGTAGTCGGGAGAATACCGCGTCCAGTTGAGGTCGCAGCACATCAGTCTGATGGGGTTGTGCATGATTCAGTCCTTTGGTTGGCATGCCTGGCCTGCGGGTCCTAGCAACATGAACCGTTCAGCATCGCGGACGAATCCGGTCTTGCCCCCCAATTCCCTCAGCCAGGTCGCACGAGGAAATGACGCGCTTACATCAGCCGGGTCAACTCGACCGCCCCGATCGACCAGGTCGAAGCCGGGGAAAACCAACCAGAGGGCCGTCTAGATCACGCTGCAGCTGCTCGATCCCCTTGGAGAGCACCTACAGCCTAATCCCACGATCGGCCATCCTGTCGGGTTGGACCGATAGCTGGCCTTATGCGAAGCACGGCCGCGGACGGCAACACGGAAGGTGGGACGACCACCCTGTCTGTGACACCTCTGACAGCGGATACGGGAACCTGCCGCTATGGGGAGGAGCACAGGGAGACTTCACGGAAAGTGGTGTGAGACGTGTGACAGGAGCAACCGGGAACACTCGCTGGGAATGTCTACTCCACGAACGCACTTCGCCCGTCTCCAGATATCTGGATGAATCGATCACAGGGCTCAAGTGGTTACGCGAACCGAATGCTGAACAGCTTTGCAGCTCGCATGCGGAATCTTAGTATCACCGGTCGTCCGTGCTCGTGTCCCAGATCGGACTGTCCCTGCCATCTGACGGTTCGGTCGAGTTCGTCTCCCGATACCGGATCGCAGTCGTCGAAGGACCTGCCCGGCAACGCTGATCCCCGTTCGTCGCACACTTCCGCGAGGATGTGCCCGGCCGTCGACGCTAACGCGTTCAGCTGGATCTCCCGTCCCCTCGGTACGATAGGCACGATGGCGAATGCTCCATCGCGCTTCGCCTCCAGCGCAACGAGACGCCCTTTCGGCCACCACGCCCACGCGAGACCTCCGTACGGGGCGGTCCGCGGATGCTTGTATGGCACCGACGCGCCACCATAGAGCAGCCCGATTCGGTCGCCGGGGAGATCTACGAGGCCGAGGCCCGGATCGACGAGCCCCGCATCCCACGCGCCGGTTGGGCCGGGCTCACAAACAGGACCGTACTCGCCATTCGGGCCGGTGGGCACGCGGGTCCAGTGCACTCCGTCAGCGCTCGTTGAGATGTGGAATGAGAACTTATCGGTCGGCAGATGCCAGCGCTTAGGGAACATGACCCAGTAGTCTGGAGCGCCGGGCATGCGGTTGACCGATGTCGTGTACCACAGATCGTGCGGAGCGTCAGACGGATCCGTGCCCATCAGCGTTTCCGGCAAGGGGAACCGTCGAAAATCCCGTGACTCGGACCGCCCGACGCCGCGCCGTGTGCCGATCCACGATCGAACGTAGAGCGCGTACGATCCGCTGATTTCGTCGTAGAGGCAGACATTGTGGAAGTCGCCGTTGTGTGCGACAAGCGGCTCTCCCACTGAGGTCCAGTGCACGCCGTCCGGCGATGTGCTGCCAAAAAAGGCCGTGCCGTCGTTCAGATCGCTTCGTGGATCAATCTCGTCTGGACGTTCGCGGCGATACCGAGCCATCATCTCGAGCGTCATCTGACCGACGTTGACACCCCTGTAACGCTCAGAGCTCCGTGCCGACGGATCGAGGAATACGCACCCGCCGTGATATCCGGTGCCGCTCACGTGCGCCCCGTACACGATGTTGTCTCCTGAGCCGTCGATGTTCGATGGGCGCCAGCTGAATCCATCGTCGCTCTCGGCGTATCGCAGGGCGTTCGACGAATGGCGCGCCCACAGGTCTCGGTCATCCAGGAAACCATCGGGCCACGTCTCGTACCAAAGGCGATAGCGGCCGCCGTCGCGGAGGAGACTACCGGCGTACACGAATTCGGTCCGGGCGATGTCAGGCGTAAACACGGGTTCTGACTTGCTGGTGGGCTGCGCGCGAAGGCAGACCCCGTGGGCTATGTCATGTTGAGAGAGATCCATGCGCGGCGGACGCTCACGAGTGAACAGGTCGGGCGCGCTCCCAGCATCGTCGACCCAGGACAGGCCGCCATGCTGCACCCACCGCCAGTCGTGGAAATACACGATGTCGGACGGGAGCTCGTACGGCGGCGTCATGGAGTATAGATGTGACGGCATGTGATACAGTCGCTCGTCTAGGCCTCGTGCGTGTCAACCACGTGACAGGAGTATACGTGTCCTGGCTTCACGCCGTAACCGTAGACGCCTCCGCGGGCCGGAGAACTCGGCCTACGTGCAGCGAACCGGGCCAGGGCGCGCTCCGTCCTCATGCCATGTGACACCTGTGACAGCAGAATCCGAGAAGCCCCTCCACAGACCTGAGGCGCATAGGGGTGGTTCTGGAAAGGAGCGGTCCCAGGTGTCACAGGTTTCTTCTCGACCGGGTGGCGTGCATCGAACAGGGCTCAGCGTCTAGATTCAGAGTAGACCGACCATAGGGGGTGGATCATATGCGCGACAAGGTAGCTATCGTCACGGGCGGTGCAGGTCTCATCGGTAGCGCGATCGTAGGGGCTTTCCACGGAATGGGTGCGAAGGTGTGCACCGTCGACCAAGATCACGCGCGTATGGAAACCGCCTATGGCGCCGCGGGCGTACCGACATCGGACCGCCTGCCCATCATGGGTGACGTTGCGGAGGAGTCTGTGGCGGAGCAGATGGTGAATGAAGCGGTATCCCGTTTCGGACGCCTCGACAGCGTTGTGACGTGCGCATACTGGAACAAGGAAGGAACGGCCACCGACATCACACTCGAGGAATGGAATCGCTGTCTCGCGGTATCCCTTACCCCCACCTTCCTCGCGGCGAAACATGCTCTACCAGCCATTAGGGACACTGCCAGACATGGCTCTCTGATCGCGATTTCCTCGATCCATGGCAGTCTACCGGCCGGCTGCAAGTTCATGTACGCCACCGCCAAAGCTGCTCTGGAGATGCTTGTCAGATCGCTGGCTGTGGATCTCACTTCCGAGGGGCTGCGGGTGAACTGCGTAGCCCCGGGCGGTGTAGTGGGGAAGTCAGAGCTATTCGACCCGAAGGGCAGAACCGACGTTGCGGCGTCGTATCTGATTGGCAGATACGTTGAGCCAGACGACATAGCCAGCGCCGTTCTCTTCCTGTGCTCAGAACAGGCTTCCGCCATAGCAGGTCATGTACTCACAGTGGATGGCGGAACCACTATCCCTCTGCAGGACTGGCTACTCCATGAGGTGACAAGACGCTCGTCAGCACTATAGGAAGTAGCCGGTCCAGAGAGCCTCCGCGGTCACGAAGCCACCATCTGGCGCCAGAACTACTCTAGCTATTGTCGTCAACGGACACGGACGTGCGGCGACTCGTCCTGCATTCTGGGGCTGCACTGAGGTGGGCGCGGTCGCCGATCACCGTTCCTGTGACACCTGTGACAGCAGAATCCGTAGACTACTTCTAGAGGAACAGCACGGGGGTACTTCTCGGGGAATGGTGTAACGCGTGTCACAGGTGTCACTATGAAGGCACGACCCGGTATCCGACGATCTCCCAGCGTTCGGTTCTCGGATAACTCGGCTCATCGATAGCCATTGAGCCCGTGAACTTCTGTTTCCGCCAGGCATTCATTCGGGCGCGCAGTCCCGCGGCGCCTCGTACATGGCTCGGATGTTCTCGAGTGGTATCTCGGGGCCGAGACTGCTGCTCGTGAACAGGAACAGGCCGCGTCCACGAGTCGACTCGATGCTGTTCGCCACGGCACTCTCCACACTCACTGTGCCGCCAAACGGGAGCGTGCTGGTCACCGACACGCTTCCGAAGAACAGGAGCGGCTCGCCGCTGGCGGAACGTCGCTTCGCGATATCTGCAATATGCACGCCCAGTTCCTCCTGAAACCCCTGGAATCCGGCGATGCCAAGGTCCAGCAACGCGTCGAGGATCGGCAGGATGTTGCCATCGGAGTGCCAGATCGTCTTGATGCCGGCGTCATGCAGCGGCCGTAGCGCCTCTTTGGCGTTGGGGAAGTAGTGCTTTTCCAGGAACGCAGGGCTGACCATGGGGCCGGCTGTGGAGCAGATGTCCTGTCCCACCAGCATAACGCGCGGGAAGTCGCTGTCAGTAACGGCCTTGGCGATCTGGGTGTTGATGAGCCGACTCTCCGCGGCAGACGACTCCCACAGCTTCCTTACCGAATCAGGGTACTCAGCGACTGCGCCCAGGTAGCTCTCGTACCCGAACAGATCGTACCACATGAAGCTTCCCGGTGCGTCCCAGAATGGGGGCAGCCACACCATATCGCCGACCAGTTCTTGCTTTCGGCTTCGATCGGCGACGTATCCCTGGTACACTGCGGCGGCATCGAAATCACGCTCGACGGCCTCGGGCGAGGGTACCTCTCTATCAACGTAGTCTCTCACGTGCTCTATCGTGGGTGCGGTCGCTGCCCGCCGATGGAGGGTGTCGATGGTAATGCCACGGAAACGGTCCTGTGTGGGGGGGATGAACAGATCGATGAGCCCATCGACGCCGAGGCACTTGTACGCTTCGACCGCCGAGGACTCGGGGTCGCCCCAGAATTCGGCCTCGCCTATGCCAAGGATCTCCTGGTAGTGCGCCGCGCTGGTAATCCACCCGCCCAACGCCGGCACGCGATCAACCGGTGCGCGCATTGTGGCCGCGTCGATGCGCTCGCGGTGTGTCATGGCGTACGTCTCCCGGCCCAGCGGACGTCAAGCAACGTGGCAATCACTCTCGTCACCGTCGCGCTCGTTTGCGCTTCCATCAGGTGTGCGGCTAGAAGTGTGTTGTGCATGGCGATGGTACTGGGGACGACGCGTAGGAACAATGAGCAACGGTCGTGTGCGACGGAAGGAAGTGCGATAGAAGGGGTCGGTTGCCCGCAGGATTGTCACTAGACAGCAGTAGTACCGGAGCGTGGTGAACTGCCCCGAGTGACCGGCACACCTCTCACAGGGAATCCGATCCGGTCGCGAACAGGTCGGGTCGTGCCCGCGTGACACCTGTGACAGCAGAATCCGGAAGGTGCCCCCTAGAGACAAGCTGCATAGGCGCCGTTCTGGGATAGGCAACGAATACCACGCTGGTCCTTGAGCCGGCGAGGTGCATTGGAGAGCGTTCGCCGCTACCATTCACATCGGACTGCTCCTTGCAGGAGGAAGATAGTGGTAGGATCACACCTCCAAAGCGCTTGCCTCACGTGCGGCGTCATATGGGCTCTCGCAACTGGATGCCTGGCGATCGAGACCGAAAGCGTCGCGCCCATTCCGTCGGCCGAGGCCAACATCGCTATCCTCCGCGACTACATGACGTGGGTTCGTTCCGCATCCTGGCAACCACGGCTGCAGACCGCCGCCCGGAGCTACGCTGACTCGGCGGCGTTCGTCACCGGCGCGAGGGTCCGCCACGTCGGCTCTCCCGGCATGACCTGGTTCACCGGGCACATCCCGATCGTCCTCGACCACGACAACCTAACGCTGACCGTAACCGGCAACCTGACGGGCGGCCGCATAGGTATAGAATGGCGCCATGCCCGACGCGCGAAGTTCCACCCGATCGTCTGGACGTCGCCCGCTCCAGACGGTTCCTTCCAACTCCAAGACATCCCGGCGATCAGAACGACAGCGAGCTTCCGCCTCGTGGTCGAGGTCGGCACCAGCGGTTCTGCGATGCTGGAGATCACGGAGTGCTACGGCAAATCGGTGCCGACCATCAGCGTTCGCGTGAACCAAGTCGGCTACAACATCGGCCATCCCAAAACATTCGTCGTCGAAGCCAACGGGCCGGCGGGCAGCGACGCGTTTCGAGGACCGGCGACATTTCGCGTGGTCGCCCCAACCGATACTCTGCGCATACTCAGCCCACCGAACCCGGAACACGAATTCGCCACGATGCTCGAAGGCGATCTCAAGCCTGCTGGGTTCAACGCCCTGTGGGGCCGGAGCTACTGGCGCGGCGATTTTACGGGCCTGGACCTCCCGAACGACTACTACGTCGAGGCGAGAGTAGGACAGTGTCGCGCTGAATCGCCGACGTTCACAGTCGACACTGATGTTGTCACAAAGCGTACGTTCGGCCCGGCCCATCGGTTCTTCTGGTACCAGCGGTGCGGCACCGCCGTGGTCGGCTGGCACGACCCATGCCACCTCGACGACCGCGTTTTTCTTCCGAACGGCGAGCAGGCGGACGTCTCCGGCGGTTGGCACGACGCCGGCGACTACAACAAGTACAACGGCTTCACACCTCTGGCCACGTATAGTCTTCTGTACGCCCACGAGCGAACTCCGGCCCACCACGGCCCTCTGCCGAGTGGACCCGATCACGACATTCTCGATGAGGCGCTCTGGGGAGCGCGCTTTCTACGCAAAATGCAGTGTCGGGAAGACGGCGGCATGTGGGGTCAGGTATTCGACGGGTACGCCTACTGGGGGCCGCCGGAGGACCATACCGACAACCTGCCGGGAACCGACGACGACCGCATTGCCGACGGCGAGTCGAGGAGCCTGTGGCTGGTCGCGGCATTCGCGAGACTGGGACGAGTCGTCGGAGAGGACTACCTCGACCGCGCCCTCGCACACTGGGAGTTGGCGTACGACTCGACGTCGGCCGCGCTGCCGCACGTGGCCCAGGCGCTCATGGCAGCACACGAGCTTGGGCAAGCCACCGGAGATTCGGCGTTCGCTGCCGTGGCGGTCAAATGCGCGCGGCAGATTGTCGCCTGCCAGGGATCGGATCGGCGGTACGATGGCTGGTTCGCCGGCAGCCCAGGTGGCGGTCCAAGGCACGACGTGATCGGCAACGGCTTGCCGGCCGCGGCCTTGGCCTTCTGGGCCAGGGAGAACCCTTCGCACCCGTTCCGGGCGTCGGCCGAGACGAGTTTGAGGAGGTATGTCGGCTTCGTAACGGGACTTGCCGACAGCAGCTTTGGTGTCTCCCGTTTCTACGACGGCTCGGACGTAGCGTACTTCAGGCCATTCGAGCGCGCAGGCGATTGGCACGTTGGGCAGAACAGCCAGTACCTATCGGAGGCGTGGGCCGCATTCCTCACGTATCAGGTGATTGGCGACGAATCTGCACTCGTATATGGCCTGGATCAGGTCGACTGGGTCCTCGGAGTGAACCCTTTCGGGGTCTCGATGATGCAGGGCCAAGGGTCGAGGAATGTACCGGCGGGTCACCACGGGTACAGCACAATCCCCGGCCGCTCGTCGGGCTTGCCACCAGGCTCCGTCCTGAATGGTATCGTCCGATTCGATGCGAGGACCGACCTGCCGCTGCTGGATCTGGTCGAGCAGGGCATCGCACGCTATCAGACGAACGAGCCGTGGCTTCCACACAACGCCTACTACTTGCTCGCCATGACGGAGCTGTCAGCGATCTGCCGTGCCCAGGCTGCGGAATAGCCGCCTATCGCTTGCGCGATCCTCTGGCCCAGGAAAGCCCTCTCAGCGGGCGAATGGGGCTCATATGGCGGTCCTGCTACGGAGCTACAACACGCCGTCCTCCTCGCCATGTCTGCCGCCTCGCTGTAGCATGCAGCGCTACCGGTCCGTCCTACCAAATGACTTGCGGTGTGGAGTTGGGGTCTCGAGAGCCCGACACCGTTGAGCGGCTGCAGCGCCATCGAGTGACGGACCATCCAGGAAACGCCAGACCACCGGCCCGAGAGATGAGCTCCGAAACGAGACATGAAGCGACTATCCGTCGAGGAGGACAGGATGAGAACTGCAGTGATGTTACTCGCCGTGGCCGCCGCGCTGTCGGCATGTGCGGGCAGGCACCACACGTTCCTGACGGAGCACGAGTACGAGTTCCTTGATCGTATCGACTCAGTAGAGACCTCGTTCCGCGTCCCGGCGGACGTCTCCGACATCGTATGGGAACGGGCTCGTCACTTCATCGAATCGTACAGCTGGACGGCGACGGAACTCGTGGGCGACAACGTGATACGCACTGAGCGACCACGACTCCACACGGATCAATGCGGCTATCAGGTGCATCGAACGCGCGTGGGCGAAGAAGCGGAGTTCGTCATCGAATGCGTATCGGGTACTGCGACCCATCGAGCAACCGCTGAACGCAACTCGCGCCTGCTGGCACACTACATGGGAACTGGGGAACTACCTGCCGATCCAGAGAGACTGATCTGGAGGGCCTTCGAGTACCCGACGGAGGAGCCGTTGTGCACGATCGCAGCGGCGCCTGTCGCGAGCAACCAACCGATGACGCCGACCGATGGAAATCGGGTCTCGATCAGCCGACGTTGACTCCCACATTGTGGAAAACCGCGCACCTGCCCTTGGTGTCGTTCGGTAGCAAACGGCACAGGAACATGGTCTGGCGACATCTGCTCCGTGACACCTGTGACAGCCGATTCCGGGAAGTCCCCATGGAGAGAAGCTGTATAGGGGCAGTTCTGGGAAAGAGGTGTCACACCTGTCACAGGACCGCGTCAGATTCGTGCGTCCCGCCAGGTGGAGTGAGCATCGCCTGCTAGGTACATTCACGGTGGACCGACCATAGGGGCAGGTCAACACAGGAGTGGTTACCATCATGCAAATCATCGAAAACGGCAGACTCTTGTATCCACTCGGGATGTACGGCACGCCCCGGAGCGAAGACGAGTGGCGGCGATGGCATGATATCGGCATCAGGCTGATCGCGTGCAACACGCGCGAACAACTCGATATCGCCGCCGAACACGGCATGTATGCGTGGGCGCACTTGCCGATGATCGTCCACACTACCGAGGACGAGAAGAAGCTCCGTGACGCAGTTGATGGGTTGAAGGACCATTCCGCGTTGCTGGTCTGGCAGTCGCCGGATGAAGCGATTCACCACGCCGCGAAAGTGACCGGCGACCCCAGTCCGGTGTATGAGCCGTGGTACATGACGCTTGAGGACCAGGCGACGTGGCGAGATCAGCTGAACGCTGTGGTAGAGGGGCTTCTGCGCGGTACGGCGATCCTCCGCGAACTCGATCCCACTCGACCACTCTGGCTGAACGACACAACCGAAGCTAATCGCGACTGCCGCGCCCGGCTGGCTTCTTCGTTTGACATCATGGGATTCGACAGCTACCCAGTTGGACGGTTGGAGAAACCGCCCATCGACGTTTTCGGGCACTACATCGACAACTACCGTCAGACCGCGCCGGGGTGCGATATCTGGCCGATAATGCAGGCGTTCGCCTGGTCTATCATCCGACCGTGGTATGAAGAGGCCTATCCAACCCGCAAGCAGATTCGATTCGTAGCATGGCAGTCGCTTGCACGGTCGGTGAACGCACTCTTCTGGTGGGGTTCGCACCTCGTTGAGTACGGTGGCGAGTTCCTGAATCTCGTGCACGACACGATCGCCGAAATTCACGAGGTCAATGACATGCTACTCGGACACGACCTGCCGTCGGTTCGCGTTGATACGCATTATCTTCGTGGGGAATCCATACGCGGGTTCGGTTGGGTCGCGCGTCGAGTAGGCGACCGTGTAGTACTTGCAGTAATCAACGAAGATCCGTGGTACCAGAATGCGGTCATTTCGGGGTTGGATCAGGCTGGGATCGATGATCCCAACGACCTGCAACCACTCACGCCGTATGATGCGGAAAGCCAGCGCCTCGACGGACAGCGGTTGATCGACACAGGTCATCCGCCCGATCGATTCGTTCAACTCGATGGTGGATGGCACATACCCGTCGAATCGCACGGCGTACGGATATGGACGACGTAGTACTGTATATTTGTACACCTTCCCGAAGGTGATACCATGAACTATCGCACCCTCAAAAACCGGGCATCCGCGTGTCGGAAGTCGGCATCGGCGGACACCAGGAGACCGTGCACCTCGACGATAGTCCGGGGCACACAGGGCTGTGGTCAACGAGCTTCGACGGGCTGGTGCCGGTTGACCTGCCCCCCCTGAAACCGGTCCATGTTGAGAGTCAGCGTCTGCATCTGGTCTTGCCCGCATTTCTCGAGCCAGGTCGTGTGAGAGAACTACGTGACGGGATCGTCCGAGGGCAAACAGGCCTCTTGGGATCCGGCAGGTCCGAGCGTGTTAGCTCTGCTTCGATGGAATGGAAGTGACTCGACGACTGTACAGACAATACAGCGCTCCCGATGCCATGTCGGAAGCGCTGTATTATCAGCAAGATATGGAGCCAACGGTCGGACTTGAACCGACGACCTGCTCATTACGAGTGAGCTGCTCTACCAGCTGAGCTACGTTGGCACTGCGAACCTCGCACGAACTCGAGGAGTTCGCCGCTCAGTTCGGTTGGGAGTGGCTAACGCAACTCCCCGTACTGCCTCATGAAATGAACTACGCGGCCGTAAGCTGCTCCTTGACCTTGCCCTCAAGGACGCCCTTCGGCACCGCGCCGATTATCTGATCGACAACCTTGCCCTCTTTGAAGACGAGCAGGGTCGGGATGCTCCGGATGCCGAACTGGCTCGCGTAGGTCTGGTTCTCGTCAACGTCGACCTTGGCGAACTTCATCTGACCGTCGTACGACTCGGCGAGTTCCTCGACGACCGGCGCGATCATCCGACACGGCCCGCACCATACGGCCCAGAAATCGACGAGGACCGGAAGGTCGCTCTTGAGGATCTCATCCTCGAAAGTATCGTCAGTAACCACAACAGGTTTTGCCATCTCCGCCCTTCCTTTCGCTCGTGCGAATGCCCTTTGTGTGGACCATATCGCACAGATTCTGAATGTACCTCTATATCTCGAATTTCGTCAAGACCTCAGGGGTGCTGCGAGCTGACATATCAACCCGTCAAGCACGACATCGGGTTCCCGGCCGTTCTTTATGGCGCTCTCCGCCGCGGTCGCAAGCCGGAAACCGGTGCGTACTCGCTCGCGTCGGAGGGCTCGCGCCTGGGTGACGTACTTGCGGAGCAGGAACGGTCGGTTTTCGCCAAGCAGGTCCGCCAATTCACCCTCGCGGCGGTTTCCGACGAGGTCCGACGCAAGCCGCAGCGCTTGCCAATGCCTCACGATCATTCCGACGAGATATGCCGGGTGCGAGTCGGCGTTCGACATGCGGCGAGCGATCTGCAAGGCCGCCGCCACGTTCATCTCGGCGATGCGGTCGGTCAGGCTGTAGACGGTATCCTCACGAGTGAGGCCGGCCACGGCCTCCACGTCCTCCAGCTCAATATCGGTTCGGGGCAGCGCATAGAGTGCGAGCTTCTCCAGCTCCCCGGCGGCCCGCCACACGTCCTGCCCGACGTATTCGACGAGCATTTCCGCCGCATCGTCCGCGATCGTCGCTCCGTGGCGCGCCGCGCGACGCTTCAGCCAACTGGGGAATGCCCGTCCCTTTGGCACCTCGAACCTGTATACCGTACTGCCCTTGGAAATTGCCTGCGCCCATCCTCGACGCCCGTCGAGCTTCGTCCCGGACATGAGCAGAACCGTGCCGTCGATCCCTTCGCCGACGAGTGCCGCGAGTTCCTTCCCGACCCCGTCGCGCGCACCCTGGATGTTGCGTACCAGCGCAACGCGCACGTTGTCGAGCATCGGGTACGAGCGCACGGCCGATCCTACGACGGAAGCGGAAGTGTCCGGGTCGTCCGCGTCGAGGTCGTCGTAGTTGAACGCCCGCGTCTCCGGCTTCGTCAGCTCATCGACGCATCGACCGACAACCTCCTCCTGGTCGACGCCGTTCTCACCGAGCAGGAGGTACGCGCCCGGGCCCGCCTCCACGACAGCCTTCACCACGTCATCCGGCGACGGACCAGGGGCTCCCGCGCCGCCCCGACGAGCCCTATTGGCCATCGGAGTCCTCCGTGTCGTCTTCCACGTCTTTGTACTGGGCGTCGGAAATGTCCGGGCCATCGCTTCGGCCGGCCTGCTCCGTGGCCTCGCTCTGCCTCTTGCTGCCACGCGCAAGCCGCGTGAAGAGATAGATCGCCGCCACGAGAAGCGCGACCGCCACGGCCAGCATCAGAAGACGCCAGATGAGTATCCACACGGGCCAAACCCTCGAACGACGTGCCACTACCGGGCGTCGCTGTCAACACCGTATCGGCGTCCAATGGACGCTCGTACGCGATTCCCAACAGCGGGCGATACCGCGGAGAATGCGGTCAATGCGATTACGCCGAGATCGCTGACGAAGCCGCGGTGTTCGGCGTACCTCAGGTTCAAATCGAGCTTTCGCGGCAGAACTACGTCAACATAGTGGCGCTCCGGGTCGTCCTGCGCCGCCAGCTCTTCGGATTCGTTCCGATAGTACAGAGTCGCGATGTCGGTTATGCCGGGCGAGACATCGAGCACGCGCCGTTGTTCACCGACGTACAGCCTCACGTAGCTTTCGACTTCCGGCCGCGGACCAACGAGCCGCATCTCGCCGCGCAGCACGTTGATGAGCTGCGGTATCTCGTCGAGTTTGTACCGACGCAGGAACTGCCCGAACGCCGTAATCCGTGGATCGTCACTGGCCGTGATCTGCCTGCCCCCGTTCGTCCGGCGAGACGACATGGTCCGGAACTTCATGAGCCGGAACGGCACGCTATTCCTGCCGACACGCTCGTGCAGGAACAGCGCTGGACCCGGAGAGGTCAGCCGGACAATGGCGCCAACGGCGAGCAGGAGCGGCGAGAGCGCAACGAGCCCGATCAAGGCAACCAGTCTGTCGAATAACATGCATCACGAATAATAGCGTGCGAACGCCGTCCGATGTAGGGGTATGGCGGGCGCCCGAACGCGTACGGGAGCCGCTGGCGCTACATGAGGTTCGCGTCGGCCAGCTCTATCACCGAGGCGACGATACGCTCAAGCTCGTTCGGCATCAGCGCCGGATAGAGCGGAAGTGATATTTCAGCCTCGTAGAACCTCTCCGCCACCGGGAAATCGCCGGGACGGTATCCGAACTGCTCCTGGTAGAAAGGATGGAGGTGAAGGGGAATGAAGTGTACGCTCGTGCCGATGCCGCGGGCCCTCAGCTCTTCCACAAACTGCGCGCGGTCTATGCGGAGCGCATCCAGCCTCAGGCGGAGCGGATACAGGTGCCAGGATGTCGTAACGGCATCTGGTACGTCCGGCACGATGAGCCCGGAGTGCTCGCGGAACGCGGTAGTGAAGGTGTCGGCGTGGCGCGAGCGGATCGTGTGCCATTCATCCAGCCTGCGAAGCTGAGCCAGTCCAAGCGCGGCAAGCACATCCGTCATGTTGTATTTGTAGCCCTGCACGGTGATCTCGTAGTACCAGCTTCCCGCGTTCGTATATCTCTTCCACGCATCTCGACTCATCCCATGGAGAGACCTCTGGCGGGCCCTGTCCGCGAGGTCCGAGTCATCGGTGATCAGCATGCCGCCCTCGGCGGTCGTCATGTTCTTCGTGGCGTAGAAACTGAACGCCCCCGCGTCACCCCAAGTACCCGTAGGCCGCCCCATGAGGCGCGTCTCGACGGAATGCGCACAGTCTTCCACAACCCACAGCCCATGCTCCGCCGATATCTCCGAAATCCGATCCATCCGAGCGGGAAGACCGGCAATGTGAACCGGCATGATGCCGACGGTCCGGTCGGTAATGGCCGCCTCGATCAGGTCGACGTCGATGTTTGCGTCGTCGGGGCGGACGTCCACGAACACCGGCCTCGCGCCCTGGTAGATGATCGCCTCGCTCGTTGCGACGAACGTGTACGGTGTCGTGATGACCTCGTCGCCGGGCTTGAGCCCCAGTGAGGCGACCGCGAGGTGCATGGCCGCCGTGCACGAACTCACCCCGACCGCGTGGCGAGCGCCGAGTTTCTCCGCGAAGGCGTGCTCGAACTCGGACACTTTCGGGCCGGTGGTGATCCATCCTGTCCGGAGGGTTTCAACGACGGCATCGATGTCTTCGTCATCTATCACCGCGCGATGGAACGGTATGTGGTCAATCGCCATGGATGCCCTCGGGACGTTCGTCGCAGCCGTGCGGTGCCCATAGCGGCGAGTCGGTGGACGGAAGCGGCTGGATCTTTGTATCGACGCTCATCCATCCAGCGGCGAACCTGAATGCACCCAGCACAAACCCGAAGCCGTAGCTCAGGTGGACGATGGGAAACACCAGTCCCGTCGTCGGCACGATAGTCCATCCATGAGTTCGGCCTGCCGCCAGGGAGAAAGCGACAGCCCCTGCGGCGTAGACGGACAGCATCGCCACCCACAGCAGCCGCACGATGCCGATGAACGGCATCAGCACGGCGCCGCCCGCGAGCGCGAGCGCGAACGCTCCCGGCACGAGATGCGCCAGGCTGACATCACGGGGATGCTTCTGATAGCAGCGAACCTTCCACCAGCCGTACTGGAAATACTGCTTGGCGAGCTTGGTCAGCGTCGTGCGGGGGTAGTAGTCGGATCTGATCTCAGGGCAGAGCATGACACGGCCGCCGGCCTTGCGAAGGCGGTCGTTCAACTCGTCATCCTGGTTTCGCACGAATTCCTCGTCGTACATCCCGACATGTTCGAGCACCCACTTCGGATACGTGCCGAGATAGACCGTATCCGCTTCCCGCTCGGTCTCAGAGTAATGGAACACCGCGGCGCCAACTCCGAACCGCGACGATGTCGCGGCCGTCACGGACCGCCGGACGTGCCCCTCCGGCACCGGACACATGAGCCCACCCACGTTGTGCGCGCGTGTTCTATGCAAGGCCTGAACAGCGCACCGCACGTAGTCCTGGGCGATGATGGTGTGGCCGTCCACCCGAACGATGACGCTGCCCGACGAAGCACGAATGCCGATGTTCATCGCCGCGGGCACGAATCGGGACGGGTTGTCAAGAAGGCGAACGGGGATTGTGCCTCCCGCCAAGGCGGCTACCCGGTCGCGGGTATCGTCGTCCGACATCCCGTCGACGACCACCACTTCGAGCTTGCCGGGAGGGTAGTCCTGGGCAAGGATGGCGCCGAGCGAACGCTCGATGAAGTCGCCTTCGTTCCGAATCGGCATCACCACGCTGACGGGAGGCAGTTCATCGTCCGCGAGCGGTCTAGGAACGCCCGGAGTCATTGCGATATCAGCAGCCTTCATACGACAATCCGCTCTGTCAACATCAGCCCGTCTTGCCGTGGCAGTACTTGTATTTCTTGCCACTTCCGCACGGACATGGCGCGTTCCGGCTGACCTTGGCTGCCCCCGCTGAACCAGCGGCCTGCGCCGGTCCGCCTGGAGCAGCTTGCCCGGCAGCCGCGCCCGGTCCTCCCGGAGCGGGCCCTGTGGGCGGTTTCGGGCGGGAGCGATGGGTTACGCGTTTGCGGGCTCCCTTTCCAACGGTCTTGATTTCGGGCTCGTCGAGGTCGCCGACATCGCCGTCGCCTCCCTCACCGGCGAAATCGGCGTGCTGCGCGCGTAGCCGCACGGTCTCCTGACGCCGCTGCTCCACCTCGCGCTCGCTTGGAAGCTGCGACTTGAATACCATCTCCAGCGTCTGCCGATCGGCCTCAACGAGGAGATGCTCGAACATGTCGAACGCCTCGCGTTTGAACTCGACGACCGGGTCCTTCTGCCCGTACGCGCGTAGGTGGATTCCGCCTTTCATGTCGTCGACATCAGTGAGATGTTCGCGCCAGCGGTCGTCGATGGTAGCCAGAATTGCCACCTTCTCGATGCGCTTCACGAGGGCGTCCCTGTCCTCGGCGCCAACGCGTTCCGCTTCCGCACGCAGGCTCTGCCGCCGGATCTCGTAACGCTCCTTGATCGACGCCATGACGCGCTCGCGTATCTGATCCTCGCCCATGGGCTCGTCGCGGGAGGCTGGTTCGAGATCGACGTCGACGCCGAACGTCTTCCCAAGATCGATCTTCAGCCCGTCGACATTCCACTCCTCGGGAGGCAGCTCCGGACCGACGTGCGTGAAGAGTAGCTCGTCGACCATGTCCTCCGTGAGCGCCTCGATCTCTTCGTGCAGATTCTCGTGCTCAAGCGCGAAGCGGCGCCGGTCGTAGATGACCTCGCGCTGCTGATTCATCACGTCGTCGTAGTCGATGAGCCGTTTGCGCACCTCGAAGTGGTTCGTCTCGACGCGTTTCTGCGCACGGTCGATGGCCTTGGTCACCATCGGCGACTGGATCACCTCGCCCTCTTCCGCGCCGAAGGTATCCATGAGCCTGCCGATCCGGTCGGAGCCGAACAGGCGCATGAGGTCGTCTTCCAGCGAGATGAAGAACTGCGACGCACCGGGGTCGCCCTGACGTCCGGATCGCCCGCGGAGCTGTCGATCGATACGCCGGGCGTCGTGACGCTCGGTGCCGATGATGCGCAGCCCGCCCGGATCGTCCGTGTCGTAGTCCTCGCTGTTCTCGTCGGCGACGGCACTGGTCCGCACGATCGACGGATGCAGCTTGATATCGACTCCGCGTCCGGCCATGTTCGTCGCGATGGTAATGGCGCCGGACTGCCCAGCTTCCGCGATTATCTCAGACTCGCGCTGGTGGTATTTCGCGTTCAGCACGGAATGCTTCAAGCCCTGTCGCTGAAGCATACGGCTCAGAAGCTCGCTCACCTCAACCGACCGCGTGCCGATGAGCACAGGAATACCGTGCTCGTGCAGGCGCGCGGCCTCCTCCGCGACGGCATTGTATTTCTCGCGGCGCGTGCGGAAGATGATGTCATCCATGTCATTGCGCTGAATGGGCTTGTTCGTCGGGATGACGACGACCTCCAGCTTGTAGATCTGCCAGAGTTCGTCCTCCTCGGTCTCAGCGGTTCCCGTCATGCCGGCGAGTTTGTCGTACATGCGGAAGTAGTTCTGCACGGTGATCGTGGCGACGGTCTGCGTGTCGCGCTCGACGGTGACGTCTTCTTTCGCTTCGAGCGCCTGGTGGAGCCCGTCGGAGAAGCGTCGCCCCGGCTGCATTCGGCCGGTGAATTCGTCGACGATCACGACCTTGTCGTCCTGCACGACGTAGTTCACGTCGTTCTCAAACAACGCGTACGCGCGGAGCAACTGACCGACGGCGTGGACCCGGTCCTGCACCTTGCCGTACGACGAGTAAGCCGCCTCGATCTGCCGCTGCCGCTCTCCGGATTCGAGATTCTCGTCGTGTTCGTACTCGTCCACCTGTTCCGACAAGTTCGGCAGCACGAGCATCTCCGCCTGGCCGGGCGAGAGGTTGGAGCGGCCGCCCTCGGTGATCTCGGCGATGTGCTGCTTCTCGTCGATGATGTAGAGCAGCGCCTCTTCGTCCAGCTCGGTCAGCTTCTTGTCGCGCGTGTAGTCGAGTTCAACGCGCTGGATGACCTGCTGGATGCCTGCCTCTTCGCGAAGGCGGGCGAGTTTGCGCTGCCGTGGCGCACCTCTCTGCGCCTGGAGCAGCTTGATGCCGGCCTCATACTCCTCGCCCTCATTCCACGCCTTCTCGCCCTCGTCCACGAGCCGGGCAACGACGCGCGTCTGATCCTTCACAAGCCGTTCGATCATCGGACGAATGTCGCCGTATACCTTGTCCCGCGACTCGGGGGCCTGGCCACTGATGATGAGCGGCGTCCGCGCTTCGTCAATGAGGAGCTGATCCGCCTCGTCGACGATGGCGTAGCGGAAGCCCCGATGCCGCGTATCCTCGCTATCCCACGCCATGTTGTCGTAGAGATAATCGAAGCCGAACTGGTCCTGCCGGCCGTAGGTGATATCGCAGCGGTACGCGTCGCGACGCGTCGTCGGGACGACCTGGTATCCCTTCTCGTCGGTATGCTCCACCGCAAACGCTTCAACGCCGTTGTTGGCGTTCGGGTCCTGAAGCACGGCGACGGAGAGTCCCAGCCAGTGGTAGATGGGCCCCATCCAGCTCGCGTCGCGCTTGGCGAGGAAGTCGTTAACGGTGACGAGGTGCGAGCCCTTGCCTTCGAGCGCGTTCAGGTAGAGCGGCATGACGGCGACGAGCGTCTTGCCTTCACCGGTGGCCATCTCAGCGATCTTGCCGGTATGCAGCATCACGGCGCCGACGAGCTGAACGTCGAACGGCACCATCTCCCAGACGGTCTCGTTGCCGACGACATCCCAGGTCACGCCGCGCTCTTTGAACCGCCGCATGACCTCCTTCACAACCGCGAAGGCCTCGACCATGATGTCGTCGAGGGTCTCGCCCTGCTCCAGACGTTCGCGAAACTGCGCGGTCTTCCCGCGAAGTTCGTCGTCGGGGACCGACTCCAGCGGCTCGAATTCGACGTTGATCTCGTCGGCGATCCGGGTTGCTCGCTTCACCTCGCGGCGACTCGCGCTGAAGAACCTCTTGATGAAACTCAGCATGCAGACTCCATATTCATAAGCTTCACGGCGCTCCGCCGGCGCGACACCACTCAACCGGCTGGAGGGACAGTCCGTCGCGCCGGAAGCGATTCATGTACGCGAGATCCGCCGCGGAGATCTCCGCCAGCGGCTCGGGAAGCGAGTCGAGATCGAACCAGCCGATCTCGGAGCACTTGTCGGGCTCGCGAATGCAGGGCGATTCCGCAGGGCCTGAGAAACGGCAGACCAACGTCGGCGAAACCCAGTGCTGCGCGTCTCCGGGAATGATATGGTTCACGATGCGCAGCAGACCTTCGACGCGCACGTCGATGCCGAGTTCCTCGCGGATTTCCCGGACGATGGCTTCATCGAACTCTTCGCCAAACCCAATCGCGCCGCCGGGGTTCTCCCACTGTCCAACGCGATTCCGAGCCATGGGTCCGCGCCGCGCCAGAAGCACCTGCCCGGCGTCGTTCAGGATGATCCCGCCGACACCGACGCCGACATAGTTCTTGCCCGGAACGCCGGTTTCGGCACTATCGCCCACGATGCCTCTCCATCCTATTAAGAGTAGCCCCGATGCCGGTCAGAGCAATGGTTGGACCGCCCGGATTCGCTCCGCGGCGGCGAGCGTCGCTGCAGAGGCGAGAAGCGGAAAATTGGCGGACCGTCGATGTCCATGACAGACAAGGGATCACGAGACCGAATTCCCGCCGCGATTCATGAAACGGTACGGGATGTGTGGCTCTCTGAAATAACTGCAGTCTGAGTTATCTCATTTCTGGACTTGACAGACCGCAGTGGCTTCAGTAAGGTACTGGTCCGAATAGGCCGCTGAATTGATCTCGAATGCGTATTCGAAGAAGGAGAGAAGAGCGCCAAGATTGCGCTGGCAACCCCCGCGTGATGGCCGGTCCCAACGGACCGACCCGAGACTGGACTCCGAGAGTTGACTCGCGCCTCCAGCTCTGTCTCTGGTTTCTTGTGAAGGTACAATCAAACCACGTGGGCGCGTGAACGAAGGACAAGCAGAAGGAGCACAAGATGAAGACCGAAGCGAAGGACGCATTGGTGAAGGTTACAGTCGAAATCCGGCCAACAGAACGCAAATCAGGCGTGAAGGAATTCCGGAAGGTGATAGAATTCCAAGTGGACGAGGCTGACCTTCCCTTGAGAGTGCAGGCGCATTCCGCTCGAACCGAGAAGGAAGCGGCCATACTTGCCGAGGAGATGTGCGAGGACTAACAAAATAATGGTGCAATCACTGCCGGATAGCCGCCCCCGACGGGGGAGGGGGCGGTCTGGTCCGAGGACTCTCCGGCTCGGGAGTGTTGGTCATGTTCTCAAGCTTCTATACACTCAACGGGATACCCGCAGGTGCAACCAGCGACGGTACAAACATAGTCTTCTCGCCCTACAACGCTTCCGTCGCAGAGCTCCGGAACTTGCCGAACCCAGATCCGATCGCCCAAGAGACGATTCTGAGCTCTCTCGGGTGCTACGGAGCCCCATCATCATCAGCTCCAACGCAACACCAGAACTTCAACTTAACCTAGAACGACACGAGACCCAGTAATCTGCGAAGCCGCTACTGTTTCGCAAACGGGGGAGAGAAACCACAGCATATGAGTTCGGCGGCCGCAATCGCCTTGGTCGATGGCATCCTTGAACGTACCGACAGGCCGAGCGTCAAGGTGTCGTTTTTCGGTGGCGAACCTACGCTCAATATGCCCGTCATTCACGATGTGGTCACGCATGTCGAGCGCAGGGCCCCGGAGTGCGGTAAGAGCTTCTTCTTCTATGTCACCACGAATGGTCTGGCCTCTACAGACCGACTGCAATTCATGGTTGACCATGGATTCATCTTCGTTGTCTCAAGCGACGGCGCCTCGCCGTACCAAGATCGTTTGCGGCCAAAGGCGGGCGGAGAACCTTCCAGTTACGACGTGGAGAATACCATCCGATTCCTGCGAGAACGCGACATTCCCTTCAAAGTGCGCTCGACAATCTCGGAATTCAACGTTGCCGCGATGTCTGCCAACGTAAATCATTTCGCGCAACTCGGCGTTCGCACGGTACACTATGAGCCGATCACTCGCGCTGGGCGCGGCCGTAGCGATGATGCGATTCTGGGAAGAGCAGAGCCGGACGAGTTCATCCGAAGCTTCACCCAAGCCTTGGACACAGCACGAGAGGTAGGCGTCGAGGTTATCAGCGCAAGTTTCATGAATTTCCTGGCACCAGCCCGCAAGTTCTGCGATGCGATGGCAGGCAGCAGGCTGATCGGTTCGTACCACGGCGACGTATCGCTGTGCGTTGAGGTTCAGGATGGTTGCCATCCGTACAGCCCCCACGCCATAGTCGGTCGCGTCGCGCCAGGATCCGGTAATCTCCTTATGGATGAGCAGAAATACGGTGCAGAACTTGCGGCAGATACCGAGGCCTTCAATCCGGAATGCGCGAATTGCTTCACTCGCTATTGCTGTGGCGGCGGATGCCCGGTGAAGAACTACTATGCGACAGGATGCGGGAGCGTGGATCCCTATCGATGTCGTTTGAATCGGGGACTAATGGCTGACGTCCTCACCCGGATTTGGCGTGACACAACCGCACGGGGGGCCGTTCTGTATGAGACCGATGGAATTACGCTCTACAGGATGGTAATTCCCGATGAGGTGTGGATGAAGAGAAAGACCTCTCGTGTCAGAAGAGTGCTTTCCGAGGTGATCGTTGGAATCTGAAAGAGTAGCCCCGATGCCGGTCAGAGCAATGGTTAGGGCAGCGTGGAGGCAAGCCTCCACGTGCGTCGGTGAACTTGCCGACGTTGCGTTGAGGTGGTCCTCGACGTGCGCGTGCTGTCGGCACTAATGGCGTACGCGTTACAACAGCAACGCCATGATCTGCGATGCGGCCGTCACGGCGATGAGCGCGAGCGGATAGATCGCGGCATACGAGAGCGCCGGGTCCTGCGATCTCACGCTTCCGATCAGCGCACCGAGCGCCGGTGTGCTGGTCATGCCTCCGCATACGAGTCCGAGCGAGAACATCATGTCGTAGCGATATACCCAGTACGCGAACGTGAATCCGACAACGACCGGTACCGCAACGCTGAGCACGGCAAGGGCGATGACCTCCATTCCGTTCTGCTGGAACGTCGCGAGGAAATGTTCTCCGGCGCGGGAGCCCGCATACGCAAGGAAGAGCACGAGCCCAAGCTCACGGAGGAGGAACCGGGCGGACGCGGGGATGCGGTTGCTGATCGGACCGATCTTGCCGAAATGCCCGGCCAGGAGCGATATCAGCAGCGGCCCCCCGGCAAGGCCGAGCTTCACCGGCGCGAACGACTCCGAGATCGGCCAGGGAATGAGCCCGACGACGACGCCTGCGAGCACTCCGCTGAGCAGGCCCAGCATGTCCGTCTCGAAGATGCTCGCCTCGCGATGCCCGAGCGCCCTCTCGAGCGCGTCCAGATGCTCGCGGCCTCCCACGGCGCGAATCCGGTCTCCGGGCTCGAGGTATACGCCGCCGCCGACGGGGAGGGATATGTTCAGCCGGAGCAGACGCGTGATGCTGACGCCGTGCCGGCTCCCGAGCGCCGCGCTGGAGACCTCGTCTCCGACATGCCGCCCGACGAATATCGTCCGGGATTCTATCGTGCGGTCGCCCTCGTCGAGCAGCAGGTGTGGCACGGTTCGCGAGCCGACGATGAGGTCCAACTTCGCAAGTTCGTTCCCGGTGCCCACAGCAAGCACCACGTCGCCCTGCTGAAGCACGGTGGAGCCGAGAACAACGCGCACTTCGCCGTCATGGAGGATGCGCGACAGGCTGATATTCGCGAAATCCCACAGGCGGGCATCAGCTACGGTCCTGCCGACGATGTTCGGATTCTCGACGATGAACGCCGCGTTGGCCAGGTCTTCGGCAGGTTTCGCGGCACTCGGCGACGCGATCCTGCTCGTGAAAAGCCGGGGAAGCAGTTGGATCGGCACGACGACGCCGACGACTCCCATGGGGTACGCCAGGCCGTAGCTCACGGTGATGAGGGCCGCCTCGCCCGGCGAGACGGCGTGCATTGCGTCCAGCCCGGCCGCAAGGGCGGGCGTACTCGTCATCGCTCCGGCAAACACGCCGATGATGATGCCCGGGGACAAGCCAAGCAGCTTCCCGACAACGATCGCCGTCGCGGCGCCGACGCCCACCACGAGGAGCCCGAGTCGGATCAGCGTGCCGCCGGACGTGCGGAGAGTGTGGACGAATCGCGGTCCGGCCTGCAATCCCACGGCGTAGACGAAGAACACGATTCCGAGCGATCCGTAGATACCCGGCACCATCAACCCGAGATGCCCCGCGACGAGGGCGGTGAACAGCACACCGGAGGAGCCGAGACTCAGCCCGAAGACTCGTACCTGCCCAAAGGCCAAGCCCGTGAGCAGGATGAGGAACAGCGCCCCAACGCTCGTGGCGGACAGTGTCTCCAGCGCCCACTCAATCATCGATTCCGTCCACGGATGTGCCGATCCTTCCTACCATTCCACGACACCGCCTTCATCCCAGCACAACGAGGATCTGCGCGGCGGCCACGCTTCCGAGCAGAGCGAACAGGTAGATGCCGGCGTACGTCGCTACGGGCCCGGTGCTCTCGCTGAGGCGGGTTGCGACGATCAGCGCCGGCGTGCTCGTCAGCGTACCACACACGCCACCGGAGACGTAAGGCCCGGTCAAACCCGCGCGGCGCAGTACCGCCGCCGTCACCACCGCCGGGAGTCCGATGGTCAGCAGCGCCGCGGGAAGCATCGAGAGTTCGTTCAGCCCCGGCGGTCCATGCACGCCGACACTCGTGCCGACACCGGCGAGGAAGAGCCCGAGGCCCAGCTCCTTGATGAAGAACCCCGCTCCGCGCGGGATCAGCATGCGCGCCGACCGTCCGAACACGAGCCCGGCGAGTAGTGCGCCGCCAGTCATCCCCGTAGAGAGACGCACGCCGAAACCCACAGGCAGGGCGATCGCGCTCAGGAAGAGCGCAACGATCGCGCCGACGCTGAATCGCAGCAGATCGGTCTCCTCCGCTTGCCGGCGGTCCTTCTCCTCGGCTACGTACCTGAAGGCGCGAACGCGCTCCGGAGTACCCAGGACGCGGAGCTTGTCCCCGGGGCGCCACGCGGCCAGCGGAGACGCGGCGAAGTATTCGCGACCGCGCCACCACCCTCGCACCTCGATGCCGTGTTTGTCCTCGATTTCCTCTAGCGACACGCGTTCCCGCGTCAGCGCACCCGCGGACACCGTCACCGTCTGAAGCTGCACCGGCACGTGGATGACCAGCGGATCATCGGCGGGCACCTCCACGCGCGGGCCGACGAACACCTCCGCCAGCTCCGTCAGACGATGGGACGGGCTGACAAGCGCGACGAGATCGCCAGCCTTGAAGGCGTCAGCCTCGGAGACCTGGCGCACCGAACCGCCACGAGCGTAGCGCACGACTTGGGAGTGCGGTACGCCGCGCAGAATGCTCTGCTCCATCGGCTGTCCCGCGAGCGCACGATTTTCACATCGGTGAACGGAGACGTAGAGCGGCGCTTCCGGGTCGGCCTCATCCAGTTCGGCCGAGTACGTTCGCGGAGAGGGCGAACCGTTGCGGGTCCAGGCGAGGTGAATGGCGACCACGGCAAGGACCGCCCAAAGGACGCCCATGAAGTAGCTCAGGTCGAACGTCCGGGTTAACGACACGCCGAGTTCGCCGGGCCCGGCAAGGAGGGCCTCGAACGCCGGGGTGCTGGTGACGGAACCCGCATAGAACGCCGCCGTCTCGGGCGCGCTCCAGCCGTGGACATGACCGAACGCCCAGGCAACCGACGCCGAAATGGCGCCCGCCAGCACTCCCAGCGCGATGAACCGGAGCCAGTGCTTGCGGAAGGTCGGGAAGAATGTCGATCCTGCCTCCAGCCCCACGACGTAGAGGAACATCACAAGGCCGAGGGACCGGATCTCAACGGGCAGGTCGTAGCCGCTCAGCCAGCCGATTGGGGGCGCCACCGCCAGGATCATCACCGGCAGCAGACGTCCCTCCGCGTGGAAGAGCCGGTCGGCGCCGTAGGCGAGGGCCAGCAGTCCGGCAAGTAGTACGAGCGGGTCGCGCAGAATATCGGCGATTGCACCGATCCACTGGGGGTACATGGGGCCTCGACGACGACGCGGAAACTTCAAATGCCGGATCGCCGGGCGATCCTGGCTCCGGACAGCCCGGCAGATCGCAAAGGTACGCGCTCCAACGGCAGGCGACCAACGCTCAGGCGTGGGCGGCGGGCGCGGAGGGGGCACCCCGCGTTGTCGAACACACCGCTCGGCTCGTACCTTATCCCGATGCTGTTACCAATCGCACGCATTCTGGGAATGGAACGAACGACATGCCCAAGCTGACGTCGCCCGAGCAGGATTTCTCGAAGTGGTACAACGAACTCGTCCAGCAGGCGGAGCTCGCACAGAACTCGCCGGTACGCGGCTCCATGGTGATCCGTCCGTACGGCTACGCGCTGTGGGAGAACATGCAGGCCGGGCTCGACGGGATGTTCAAGGAGACAGGCCACGAAAACGTGTACTTCCCGATGCTCATCCCGGAGTCGTTCATCCGCAAGGAGGCGGATCACGTCGAAGGATTCGCTCCGGAATTGGCGGTCGTCACCAACGCGGGCGGGAAGCAGCTCGAAGAGCCGCTCGTCCTCCGGCCGACGTCGGAGACGATCATCTGGGACGCCTACCGCGACTGGATTCAGTCGTACCGCGACCTGCCGCTTCTCTACAACCAGTGGGCCAACGTCGTGCGGTGGGAGATGCGTCCGCGGCTGTTCCTGCGGACGACCGAATTCCTCTGGCAGGAGGGGCATACCGCCCACGCCACGCGCGAGGAAGCCGTCGAGGAGACGCTGCGGATGCTCGACGTGTACGCGCGGTTCGCCGAGGAGTGGATGGCGATCCCGGTCATACGCGGCGTGAAGACGGCGAACGAGCGATTCGCCGGCGCGGTTGACACCTACTGCGTCGAAGCGATGATGCGGGATACGAAGGCGTTGCAGGCGGGCACGTCGCACTTCCTCGGGCAGAACTTCGCGAAGGCGTTCGACGTGACGTTCCAGAACGAGTCCGGCGGACTCGATCACCCGTGGGCGACGAGCTGGGGCGTCAGCACGCGGCTGATCGGCGCGCTGATCATGGCCCACGGCGACGAAAAGGGGCTCCGCCTGCCGCCGAGAATCGCGCCGCACCAGGTGGTGATCGTGCCGATCTTCCGCAAGGACGAGGAGAAGGTGCAGGTGCTCGAAGCCGCCAACCGGATTGCCTCGGAACTGCGAGACGCGGGCATCCGCGTGAAGCTCGACGACCGTGACTCGGTCCGGCCGGGGTTCAAGTTCAACGAGGCGGAGCTACGCGGCATCCCGGTGCGCGTGGAACTCGGACCGAAGGACATCGAGAAGGAGCAGCTCGTCGTCGCGCGTCGCGACACCGGCGAGAAGGAGTTCCTGCCCCAGCAGGGCATCGTCGACGTGGTGTCCGAGCGGCTCGACGCGGTGCAGAAGAGCCTGTTCGAGAGCGCCCATGCGTTCCGCGCGGCGAACAGCCACAGCGTGGACACGTGGGACGACTTCGCCGAGCGGCTCTCGACGGAGAGCGGTTGCGGATTCCTGCACGCCCACTGGGACGGAACCACCGAGACCGAACTGGAGATCGCCGATAAGACGAAGGCGACGATCCGGTGCCTCCCGCTGGAGAACGACGCCGATGGCGATACCGAGGATGGGGCGTGCATCCTGACGGGCAAGCCGTCGAAGCAGCGGGTGATCTTCGCGAAGGCGTACTGAGCCCCCCTTCCGTCTCCGCTCTGCGGAGCCACCTTCCCCCGATGGGGGCAGGGGTCGGTGTGTCCTCGGATGGGGTAGACGGCGATTCAGGGCCAGAGCATGGCCCAAGCGGCGGGCACTCTTCGCTACGGCGTACTCTGCCCCCTTCCCTCGAAGGGGGCAGGGATCGGCGCGCACCCGACGAACCCACCTCATCGAACGCGATACGAGGCGACTCAGAGCGATGCATCGAGGTGGGTGCGGATGTCCGAGAGAACGCGGTCCGTGTCGCCGAGCACGTCCTCGTTGGTGAATCGAAGCGTCGTGATGCCTGTCGCCGCGAGATCATCGTCGCGCTCGCGGTCGCGTTTCCGCTGCCCCTCGGCAAGGTGGTATTCACCGTCTACCTCGATCGCGAGCCGCGCCTCGTGGCAGTAGAAATCGAGGATGAACGGCCCGACCGTATGCTGGCGACGGAAGCGGTACCCATGCAGTCCACGCTTCCGAAGGTACCGCCAGAGATGCTCCTCGGCGACCGTGGGATCCCCGCGCAGTGCCCGAGCGGCATCTACCATCGCGGGTGGTAGCGCCCGTTTCGGTACCACAACGCCTCCTCGCTCTCGGTAGCGCGTCGCCCTGCCCCCACCGGGGGAAGGGCAACGAACGCCTCGAAGGCTAGCGCGTTCGAGGTGTTCGTGGGAAGGGGGAAGCCGTTGGATAATCTTCGGCGCGTGCAGGCAGCGGGACAGTTCGCAACGCGAACTGCTGAACGAACCGGCGCGACAGCGACGGTTCGCCGCCCCTCCGTCCCGACGCCCTCTCGCTGTACCATCTCACCGTCCTGACTACACGCACCCCACGGAGCCCCGTCCCATGCCCGAACTCCATCCCGAAGCCCGGCGAGCAACCGACAAAGTCCACGCCGTCGGCAAGCGCGTGGCGGACGATCGCTCGCGCCCCATATACCACGTCATGCCGGAGTCGATGTGGTGCAACGACCCAAACGGGCCGCTCTACCACAACGGCTGGTATCACCTGTTCTATCAGCTCGACCCGGACGACCCGAAGGGATACGTGAAGTACTGGGGACACGCGCGAAGTCGGGACATGGTCCGGTGGGAGCACCAGCCCGTGGCGCTCTGGCCGTCGACGGAGCTTGAGGAGGCCGGAGTCTGGTCCGGCTGCGCGGCGGTGACCGCGTCGGGAGTGCCGTCGGCGCTGTACACCAGCGTGCGCGATGAGCCGGAGGCGGGCGTCTACGCCGAGCAGTGGCTCGCCGTCAGTGACGACGAGATGGCTGCGTGGCATAAGCATCCGGCGAACCCGGTGATGTCCGAGGCGCTCCACGGTGAGACGAAGGTATACGACTGGCGCGATCCGTTCATCTTCCAGCACGACGGGGAGACCTACTGCGTCACGGGCGGCAACCTCACCGGCGGGAAGGGCCGGGCGGTGATCCCGCTCTACCGCGCGACGTGCAAGGACCTGACCGCGTGGGCATATCTCGGGAACATGTGGGAGAATCCCGACGCATCCGTCAGCAACCACGAGTGTCCGAACTTCTTTCAGCTCGATGGTCCGGAAGGACCTCGCTGGGTGCTTTGCGTTTCGCCGCACGACGAGGTGCTGTGGTACACCGGCACGTTCGACCCGTCGGTACCTCGGTTCGAACCGGAGATGAGCGGAACCGTGGGGCGCGGCAAGGCGTACGCTCCGAACACGCTCTTCGCGCCAGATGGCAGGCTGATCATGTTCGACTGGATCACGGAGTGCCGCGACGAGCGCGATTGGAATGGCTGCATCACGATTCCGCGTCTGCTCTCTCTGGGCGACGACGGCGGACTCGTACAGGAGCCGCTGCCCGAACTTGCCGCGCTACGTGGCGAGCGGACGACCGCGGGCCCGGCTGCGCTCTCGGGCTCCCCGCTGCGATTCCCGCTCGGCGACGACGCTGCGGAAATATCGCTGGAACTCGAACTCGGCGGCGCCGACGGGTTCCGCGCGGCTATGGAGAACTCCGCCGGGCAGGCGGTCGTGGAGATCGCGTGGGACGGGCGAACGCTCAGTATCGGTGACGCTTCCGCGCCGTGCGACGCCGAGCTTGCCTCGACGTTCCGGGTGTACCTCGACCGGTCGGTGCTCGAAGTGTTCGCGGGGAGGGAGCGCTTCGCGGTGAACGTCGAGGCGCTCGGTCCAGATGCGACGCTCGCGTTGACGGCGAACGGGTCGGCGACGCTCAGCCGACTCGACGTCTGGATCATGGAGAGTATCTGGAACGCGTGAGCGCCCTCGAAGCCGCGCCGATTCGTGCGGGTCGGCGGGCAGCAGGCTATATTAGAGCCATCGGAGCGAGTCACCTCCATCGGGCAACGGGAATAGCACATGCCGATACCGGAAGCATTGACGCAGAGACTCATCGACGCACTCGGGCCACGGACGGTCCTGACCGATCCGAATGAGCTTATCGTCTACGAATCCGACGGGCTCGCGAAGTACCGATTCCGTCCCGACGCAGTCGTACTCCCGCGTTCGACGGGCGATGTCCAGGAGACCGTTCGAGCGTGCAGTGAGCACGGCGTGCCCGTAGTGCCGCGAGGGGCGGGAACGGGGTTGAGCGGGGGCGCGATCGCCACCGAAGGCGGCGTCATGATCAGCATGGCGCGCATGAACCGCATACTTGAGATCGATTACGAGAACCGGGTCGCCGTGGTCGAGCCCGGCGTTCTGAACCTGCAACTCTCGAACGCGACAACGGAGCAGGGCTGGTACTACGCCCCCGACCCCTCCAGCCAGGCGGCATGCACACTGGGCGGCAACGTCGCGGAAAACGCGGGCGGACCGCACTGTCTGAAGTACGGCGTGACCTCCAACCATGTGCTCGGCGTCGAGGTGGTGATGCCGGACGGCGAACTCGTCGAACTGGGCGGCGGGCGTTGCGACGAAGAAGGATACGACCTCCTCGGGCTGTTCATCGGTTCGGAGGGAACTCTCGGCATCGCCACGAAGATCACGGTGCGCCTCGAGAGGACGCCGCCGGGCGTCCGCACGATGCTCGTGGATTACGCGTCCGTGGAGAGCGCGTGTGAGTCCGTGTCGGCAATCATAGCAACGGGCATCATCCCCGCGGCGCTGGAACTCATGGACCGCAGGACGATCTCGATGGTGGAGGACAGCGTCCTGGCAGCCGGCTACCCCCGCGACGCCGAGGCAGTGCTCGTGATCGAACTTGATGGACCGGTGCCCAGCCTCGACGCCCAGGCGGACCGGGTCACCGAGCTGTGCCGTCAGAACGGCGCGCGCACCGTACGTTTGGCGCTGGACGACGCCGAGAGGACGAAGCTGTGGGCAGGACGAAAGGCGGCGTTCGGAGCGGTTGGCAGGCTGGCGCCGGACCTCTTCGTGCAGGATGCCGTCGTGCCGCGGACGAAGCTCGCCGAGGTGCTGGCGAAGATCAACGAGATTTGCGACCGCACCGGCGTCACCGTATCCAACGTATTCCACGCAGGCGACGGCAACCTCCACCCGAACGTGCCGTTCGACGCCCGCCGCGAAGAGGACGTCGAGAAGATAGAGCGCGTGATGTCCGAGATCATGCACGTGTGCATGGAGACCGGCGGAACGATCAGCGGCGAGCACGGTATCGGCATCGACAAACGTTCGTACATGGACCTGATCTTCACGCCCGAAACGATGGCGGCAATGGCTCGCGTGCGGGATCTGTGGAACCCCACGGGCCTGCTCAATCCGGGCAAGATATTCCCGGATCGATACGCCAGAGTTGTCCGCCGGGCCCCCGCCGCCATCGACGCGCCGCCCGACGCAGCCGTGCTCTCCGGTGAGTCGGCGTGAAAGCGTGGGACGACGCGTGGCAAACTGCAGAGGGACGCGCGGACTGGACCGAGCCCGAGCCGTTCGTCCGCGCGGCGCTGAGCACACTGCCGGACCAGGGCGCCGTTCGCGCGCTTGACCTCGGTTGCGGACCGGGGCGACATGCCGTCCACGCCGCGAGCATCGGATTCCCCACCACAGCCATCGATGCCGCGCCAAGTGGCGTACGCCACGCTCGTGACTGGGCGCGCATGGAGTCCGTGGCACTCGACACGGCGGTCGGCGATATGGGAACGCTGCCGTTCCGTGACGACTCGTTTGGCTGCATCATCGCCTGGAACGTGATCTACCACGGCACGTCGCGTGTGATCGAGCAGGCGGCTTCGGAGATCGAACGCTGCCTGGCGCCCGACGGAGTCGCGATCCTGTCGCTGATATCCAAACGCAACGAGCGATTCGGTCGGGGCAGAGAGGTCGAGCGGGACACGTTCGTCGTCGAGGGCGACTCCGGCGAACTCAGCCATCCACACCGTTTCTTCAACCGCGCGGACCTCGAAACTCTACTAGCCGGATTCGACATCCTCGACGCTCGCGAGACGACTCAGCGCGAACCGCGATCCTACCATTGGGAGATACTGGCGCAACCGGGTACCTGACGTGCGAGGCGTACAGTCAGCGCGCGTCCCGGACGACGGCGATCTTGCCCACCCTCGCGTCGCCGCCATGTTCCGCCACGTAGAGGTAGACACCCGAGCCCGCGACCTTCCCGCCTGAACGAGTTCGCCCGTCCCACGAAACCTGCCCGATGCCCGCGTCGATGTCTTCCCACACGAGATCGCCCGTCAGCGTGTAGATACGGAACGCCGCGCCGGGCGTCACGATGAAGGTGAGCGGATCGCCGGTCAGGATGTAGTCGCTGCCCCGTCTTGACAGGCCGATTCGGTAGGGATTCTCCGTGGGCTGCGCGGTGACCCTGTCGCCGCCGAGGACCGCGTAGGCTTCGTAGCGGTTCAGGCCGTTCTCGGTGCCGATCCAGACCGAGCCGCTGCCATGGTCATAGGCGAGCGACATCACCTTGCCGGTGGGATCCACCAGCGGAGTCGTCGCGAGGTTGACCACGCGTCCACCGGAAGTGATCTGAGCGAGGCCGTCGTCGGTGCCGATCCATTTCACATTCGCCGAGTCGACCATCACCGCGCGGACAACGTTCGAAGGCAGGCTCGAGTCGACGGTGTAGTGCCGGGAATCGAGCTTGTATGTGTTCGATGCACTGTCGAAATCGCCCTGCAGGGAGGTAAGGCCCGCAGGGGTCGCGACCCAGACGACGCCGTCGCGGTCAACCGCGATCTCGTTGACCTCAGCGCTGAGCAGCCCGACATCGCCGGTAACGCTCTCGATGCCGATCACGCCGGTGAACTGATCGTCCACGGGATCTCCCGGGGTGCCTCCGAGATCAAGGAGCACGATCCCGGTCTTCGTACCGACCCACAGTACGCCGTCCTTGTCCAGCGCGACGGATCTGACCTCAAGCGACGGGCCGAAGTCCGTGCCGACAAACGGCGCCGCGACATGGAGCAGGCCGTTGGTACCGAGTTCGTATCCCGGAGCGAAACTCCATGCAAGGCTCCAGTAGACTGCCGCCAGAACATGCCCGGTCGGAGCGATCGTGAGCCCGTGCGTCACGACGAACGCTTCCTCGATTGGACGCATATCCGTTCGTCCGAAGATCTCTGAGTTGCCGTTGTAGACCCTCGTCACCGTTGGAGGCTCGGATGCCTGGTCGATGACGAGCACGCCGCCGCCGAATGAGCCGGCCCAGACGCGGTTGTCGCCATCGACGACGAGGCTGATGTATCCTGACTTGTCGGGTGGAGACGGGACACCGTAGACGGGGTCGCCGGGCGCGAAATTCGTCCAACGGCCGTCCTTGAATCGCACGACGCCCAACGCGCGCAGCTCCTCAGTGCCGGAATCGACCGGACCGGGCGCTGCCCAGAGCGCGCCCGACGTATCGACCGCGATCTGCCGGAACAGCGTCCACGGCGGGAAGTCGACTCCGGGCACCTTGGTCGCCGCGAGATCCGCGCGACTGTCGATCCGGTAGGTGCCGTCCAGAGCGGCGGCGACGACCATCTCTCCGGGAACGGCGTGTATCGCCCGAACTTCCCCGGCCAGGCCCGCGGCGACGGACCAGGTCAGGCCATCGGTGGAGCTGAGCAGCCCGGAACTCGTAGCCGCCCAAATCGCTCCGTCGTATACCGCAAGGTCGGTCGCCGACGAGCCCTCGATGACCTGCACCCAACCGGAGGGCGTCTCGCGGAAGACGCCCGCGCCAGAGGCGACGTAGACGAGGCCGTCATGCTCGGCGACCGCCTGAACGGACCGGAACTGGTCCGAAGAGAGGAATCGCCAGGACCCCGGTAGCAGCAGATCGTCGGCGCGATCGGCGATCGCGAAGCCGTTCTCGATACCGACGAATACCCTCGCGCCGATCGTTGCCACGGCGGTTACCTGGTCGTATCGCACGGAGCTTTCCGGCCCGACCTGGTGATAGGTCTCCAGCACAAGGCCGGTCTCGATATCGATGACGGTGACGCCGCTGCTGTGGCCGACAAAGAGCGTATCGCCGTCGGCGTGGAGCGCGAACACGCTGGCGATCTCGTCGGAGAGAAGCGAGGGTTCCTCGAGTATCTCCTGATCCAGGCCCGGACGCTGGGTGAACCGGATCAGCCCGCCGTCCTCACTGCCGAACCAGACCGTGCCGCGATCATCGATGGTAACGGACCGAATGTTCGCGTCGGGCAACCCCTCCGTGGGAGAGAACGTCCGCGCGCTGCCGGTAGCGAGGTCGGACCGAATGATGCCGCCGCTCGTCGCGGCCCAGACCGTGTTCTCCGTCGCGGCGATGCGCCGTATGTCCAGCGCCGTGTAGGCTGTCCAATCACCCACGCTGGCCCACGCGCCGGAGGTGGCGATCAGCGTCGCGCCAAGCGCGCCGATGTACCGGGATATCGTCACGGCCGGCCTGCTTCCTTCGTAATGGGCGGAGATACTCGCACGAACTCTCCGTTGTCCAGCGTAAGCCACGTCGGGGCAGCGAGCACGCCGGGCCGGAGCGTTATCGTCAGTGCCGTCGCGCGGCCGGAGTCATCTGCCCGGGCGACCTCCATGGTTCCGATCTCCGTTCGGTACCTACGGCCCACGTTCGTGCGCCCACGCGCGTTCGGATCGGCCGGCGGCATGAACGCCCCGTGGGCCGGATCGATCTCCAGCCGAACAGCATCCGCCGCAACGGAATCCATCGTGACAGTGGCGGCCGCATCGTCCAGCGCAACGGCGCTCAACACATGAACGGGCCGAGACTCGCCCGTCGTAACCAGGAGGAACGACTCCGTGTTCCCGCCGAAGACCGGCATCCGCCGCATCTTGAAAGGCGAAGCGACAACAACCGCGGTATCGGCCGCGGACGTCCCGTCCACCAGTGAAGACAGCGCTTTCCTGCCCAACGCGTCGGCGTCGTTCCACTTGCCGCGCTCGTGAACGAGTCCGCCGGTGTAACCGAGAACGAGAATCGCGCCGACGACAGTTGCACCGCTGGACCATCGAGATTGTTCCCAACGGCGCATCAGTGCACCGAAGACTATCGCGACTCCCACCGAGGGCAGGAGCAGATACCATCGCATCGTCAGCCGGTAGAGCGGGATGATGCCGATCAGCGTCCAGAGCAGGCCCCATCGCAGTGAGGCGTCGCCAAACGCCATCCACGCGAGGGCGCACACGCTCGCGACCACGACCAGCGATCCGATGACCACGAGCGCGGGGTACGCGGCGGCGCCGGCGAGCAGTACCTCGTAGTCGAATGGGATGGCCATGAGTACGATCGCGCCGGTCCAGTTGACCAGAATGGTCCGCAATCCCACGGACCATTGGAATCCGCTCACAAACGTGCTGCTCAGCAGGACGTATGCACCCCACGCGACAACCACGGCGAGCGGTACGAGCGCCGCACGTACGGCGGCGACGAAGGCATCTCCGATCGAGCTACCGTCGCGCAGGCCCGCGCGTGTCCACTCCGTCGCGAAGGCCAGCAGCGGCAGGAGATACGCCATCTCCTTGCTCGCGAGGCCGAAGAGCGTCGCAAGCGCCGATACGACAACCCAGCGCCATCTTCCGGTGACGCGCCACTGAATGACGGCGTAGAGCGCGGCGAGCACCCCGAGAGTCGCAAGCGCGTCCGTCCGCCCGCTGATCCAGATCACGTTCACCGTGTGGATCGGGTGCACGGCGAAAAGCGCTCCGGCCCAGTATGCCATGCGGCGGTCGCCGGTCACGGATTCGGTTAGCGTGCACAGCAGGGCGCACGACGCGAGGAAGATCAGGAGGTTCACCACGTGCGGCACCGCGGCAGACGCGCCGAAGAGCGCGTACTCAGCGGCGCCCAGAAGCACCCACGCGGGCCGGAAGTACGCCTCGTAGCCGCTGGAACCCATCGCTCCGGTAGCCGGCGACAGCAGCGGCGCGATGCCGGCCCATCCGTCCCGGACCAGGCGCGAGGACAGCGCTACGTCATCCGACGCGAAGCCGTAGGTCCAGACTCCGAAGTAGGCGAGCGCCGCAATCGCGACGGACACAACGGCGGGCGTCGCATACCACGGCGAGTTGATTCGCGGCCCGGGCGCGGGATGCGAGTTCACCGGACCCTCGACCCGTCGCTTCGGGTTCTCCACCACGTGCCAAGAAGGAGCACCAGCGTCGCGGCGATGCTGACCCATGCTATCCAGTCGCCGAGGGCGAGGTAGACGGTATCGCGTTCATGCGTGCCGAGGCTGCCGATCAACGTCGCGCGGGTAAACGCGGGGCCCTTCTGCGTCACCCGTCCCCAAGGATCGTAGATGCCTGATATTCCCGTGTTGGCCGCGCGAGCTATCCACGAGCGAGTCTCAATCGCCCTGAACGCGGCGAACTCCGCGTGTTGATATATCAGCGACGTATTCCCGAACCAGGCGTCGTTGGTGACGATAACGAGGAAGTCCGCGCCCTGTCGCACGAACGAACGCATGACACTCGGGAAGACGGATTCGAAGCAGATCGCGATTCCGAACCTGCGCCCGGAGTCGCCCGCGTTGGCTCCGGCGGTATTCAGGAGAACGTTGCGCTCGCCCACGGTCCAGTGCGCGATGCCGAGGTTGAGCTTCTCGAGCCAGCCGAGGAGCCGGTCGTACGGCACGTGCTCGCCGAACGGGACGAGCAGGCGCTTCTCGTACGTCTGCACCGCCAGATCGCCCGGCATGAGGATCGCGCCGGAGTTGTATGCGTTGTCGATGCGGTAGTCGTGCACCGGCGATCCGAGAACGAGAGGAACCCCGGTATGCTCGGTCACGGCGCGGAACATCCCGCGATATCGGGGATTCGCCACGCGTACGAACGTGCTACCGGGCGGATTGTAGATCATGTAGTCGGGCAGCGCCGTTTCGGGCCAGATGACGAGGTCCACGTCCGGCGATTCGATCTCCCGCGACTGCTCGATGTACGCGCGACGAGATATGCCCACCCCACCGGGACCCCACTTCACGTCCATGTCGATGTTCGGCTGAACGATCGCGACAGTGAGGGCCACCGGCTGCGTCGGCTGCTCGGAGAGACGGTATCGCCCATACGTGAAAGCGGCCAGGAGCACCAGCGCGAAGGCCCCCGCGTACTGCCACGCGCGTCGCTGGTTGACGAACGCCGACCGGTAGGCCTGGTGGGCGATAACGTTCAAACACACGAGCCAGAACGACACGCCCAGCACGCCCCAGATATCCGCCTGCTGAATCAGGCCGAGCATGCGGGCCTGCGAGTGCCCGATCGTGCTCCAGGGAAAGGCGAACTCGGTGACGAAGCGCAGGTATTCGCTTGCCGTCCACGTGAAGGGCAGCGTCCACGGCCACCAGCCGCCGATCCAGCGCGCGGAGTAGCGTGAAACGCCCGTGGCGACTATAACGTAGAGCGCGAGAATGGCGCTAGCCGCGACCCACCCCGCAACGGCGAGCGGGCCGGGAATCTGTGTGTGGAAGGCGATCCAGAAGACCAGCCCGAGGTGATAGAACAATCCGAAGACGTAGCCGATTCGGATGGAGTGTCCTGCTGGGCGACCATCGAGCGCCCGAATGAGCGGTATGAGGGCAATCCACGCCAGCGGTGCGGTTGGAAACGGCGGAAACGAGAACGCGAGCAGCGCTCCCGACGCTAACGTAAGCGACCACTCCCGGCGCGTGAGATTCCTCATGGACCTGCCCCCGCTCCTTCCATACCGAAGCTCACGCCCGGTGCTCACGCTCCACGGAGTCGATCACGCCGCCGCCGAGCACGAGATCTCCATCGTAGACGACCGCCGACTGGCCGGGCGTGATCGCACGTTGCGGTGCGTCGAACGTTGCGACGAACGTGCCGTCGGATTCCGCGCTGACATGGGCCGGCGCGCCGGCGGCGTTGTATCGGATGCGTATGTCGACGGACGAACCTGGCGACGGCGGCGCGCCGAGTGTCCAGTTCGATTCCGTTGCCCGCAGTCCATCGGCCATCAACTCGTCTGGGTCGCCGACCCAGATCGTTCCGGATGGAGCGTCGATGCGCGTGACGAATTGCGGCCGCCCTACCGCGACGCCGAGCCCCTTGCGCTGGCCGACGGTGTAGTGCGCAACGCCCCGGTGCCGGCCTATGACGTCGCCTCGTCCATCGCGGATATCGCCAGGCGTCAGCGCACTATTCGCTCTTCCGGATCGTTCGCTCCACTCGGCGAGGAAACGCCCGTAGTCGTTGTCCGGAACGAAGCAGATATCCTGGCTCTCGGGCTTGTCGGCGGTCGCGAGACGCAGGTCGGCCGCGAGGCGTCGCGTGTCGCTCTTGGTCATATCGCCGAGAGGGAGCAACGTCATTCCGAGCGTCTCCTGCGGAACGCCCCAGAGAGCATACGATTGGTCTTTCTTTGGGTCGAGTCCCGCTCGGAGTTCGACGACACCGTCGTCGCGGCGTATCAGTCGGGCGTAGTGGCCAGTGGCGATGTAGTCCGCGCCGAGGGCTCGAGCCCTGGTCAACAGCGTCTTCCACTTGATCCGGGAATTGCACCTCACGCACGGGTTCGGCGTACGCCCGGACTCATATTCGCTGACGAAATCCTCAATGACGGATCGCTCGAACGCATCGCGCAGGTCCAACGTGTAGTGAGGCACGCCAAGCTTCGCGCAGACCGCCCGTGCGTCGTTCGTCGACTCTATCGTGCAGCATGCGTGGTCGAGGTTCTCGTCGCCGCCGACGTCGTCGTAGTCCCACAGCTTCATCGTCACGCCGACGACGCGGTGGCCCTGCTCGTGCAGCAGCGCAGCGGCGATGGAACTGTCGACGCCGCCACTCATCGCGACGACGACCATACTCCGTGACATCCTGCTTCCTCTAGAACCGGCTTCGGCCGGGTCAGCCCGATTGCTGGTAGTGGTGGATAAGATCGCTGTAAGAGCGAATCGGGACGCCCTCCGCCGTGACTTCGCCGATCACCCGGTCCGTGCGGGCAGCGAACAGCGGCTCGAGATATTCCGGGGCATAGCGCGTCGACCGGTGAATGCGCTTGCCGAGATGGTTCGGCCCCTGCGCGACGAACGGCGACCAGAAGTCCCACACGATCTCGCAGTCGCGAGTCACCTCGAACAGGTGTCCCGCGTCGCACTCGGTGATGAGCGTGTTTCCGTTGGACAGCCGCTGCGCGCCGGAGCGAAACGGCGAGAAGAAGTCGGAGCCGTTCTCATACTGCCAGACGGTCTCGCCGGTCACCGGCTCGATCTCCCGAACGATGGACCAGCCGCGATACGTTCCGTTGTCGAACAGCAGGATGTTGCCGTCGGGCAACATGGTCGGCTGGTGCTGCCCGTCGATGATGCCCAGGCCGTAGCACCACACGACGGCGTCCTTCACGGGGTCGATGATCGCGATAATGTCCAGAGCGCGGAAACTCACGATGACGTTGCCCGCGCGGAATCGCTCGTCGCGTCGGCCGAGAGGCGTATCGGGCAGCACCTCGACGGTGTTCGTATGCGCCCAGTCCGACGGACCGAACGGTTCAACGTCTCCTCCGGCGTGGCGCGAACCCCGGTAGGGAATCGGCAGCGGCAGGCCGGAGTGTTCAGCGATCTCGTCGACGTGCTCGCTGAGCGAGAAGCGCCAGAGCACCTCGCCGCTCCGGTTGATGCGCCAGATGACGTCGGTATGCATGCATTCGGGCTCGCGGCCACGTTCGAACACGCCCGGCCTCACGGGCTCCTCGATTCGCGCGATCAGGACGATCTCATCGCCGTCGAGGCAGAAGTCGTGATGGGTGTTGGTCTCGAGCCGGTCGTCGCCCTCCCACCGCCAGACGGTTACGCCGTCGGGATCGATCTCCTCAAGCCACGTGCCGCAGTTGTGAGTGAAGAGATTGCCGTTGGGCAGGATCTCCGCAACGTTGCTGTGCGTCACCGGCCAGTGGTAAGCCATCAGCCCACGCATGTCGACGAGGTATTCGCTGTATCCGTAACACGGGGAGAACAGCGTGAATCCGTTTTCGCAGCGATCCGGGTCGTACGTCTGGACGCCAAACAGCCCGGAGTGCAACCGTCGCGCCTCGCCGGCGGTGCAGAGCTTGCCACCGAAATACATCGCGTGTCCTCCCGGAACGTTACTCCGTTGATTCGACCTGCCGCAGCCGCTCGACGATGCCTGGCAGGACGGACATCACTCGGTCCACGTCGGCTGCCGTGTTGCCGCGTCCGAAACTGAATCGCGTCGCCGAGCGCGCCTGTGCGTCGCTTCGGCCCATGGCGAGCAGCACGTGCGACGGCCGGAAGCTCCCGGACGCGCACGCCGAGCCCGAACTCACCGCGATGCCTTCGAGATCAAGCGCAATCGCGATATCCTCGCCGCCGCCACCGTCGAACGACACGTTCAGCGTGTTCGGTACCCGCGGCGCGCCTCCACTGTTCACCTTAACGCCCACGATTTCCGCAAGGAGGCGCCCTTCGAGATCATCGCGCAACGCTCCGACGCGTCGCGCGGCGGCGTCCATGTCGTGCATCGCCAGTCGTGCGGCAATTCCGAATCCGACGATCGCGGCGACGTTCTCCGTGCCGGCGCG
>CAZEAI010000032.1:39072-41990 GCA_964510105.1 uncultured bacterium | reverse complement strand
CGTACCACCCACCCAGCAAGGTGTATACACCCCCGTGTCGGTTGTAGAGGTTCACCCCGAACGCGTAGTTGGCGTGCGTCCACGCGAGGTTCTCCTCCTGTGTTACACCCCACCCGGACCCCCAGTAGCCGCACACAGCCACCCGCTCCCCGTTGTAGACATGGGCGATGGAGCTGGAGAACTTCGCATCGACAAACGCGCGGTTCTGGATGTCTTTGGCGCCCGGATCCTCGTTCCCGGTCACGTCGAAGTGGCGCATCATCCGAAAGAAGTCGCCGTAGTGGTATGTCTGCTCCAACGGATTCTCACGGCCCCACGTGGCGATCGTCGTGTAGAGCATGCCTCGGTCGTGGAGCCAGTCGGCGATTGGTCGGTAGAAATTCTCGTCCAGAAGCGATACCATCACGTCGTAGTAGTCGCATCGGATCTTGTCCGTGAGCGACCCGATGTCGCGGAAGATACCCGCGAGGAAAGGCAGGGGATCGTAGCCCTTGTCCGCAAGGAAGCGCTCTATCAGCACAGGTGAGAAGAGGATGTTGCCGCGCAGCACGAACATCTCGTCAGGGCCATACGCCTGAATGACGTTCCCGATTCGGTCGGGCGTTCTGCGCTCATATTCGCCCAGGAACAGGTCGATCCAGCGATCGGCCACCGCAACGTTCAGATAATCCAGGTCGTGGGGCTGGGCCGTCACGATCACGACTTCCCAGTCCTCACCCGGCGCCAACCACGTCAGACGATTGCCATCGACTTCCGCGACAAGGTCTATACGCGATGCGTAGTCCAGTCGCTCCGCCTTCGTCTCGTACGCAGCGGCATGCAGAATCTGCTCTTCTGCCGGAATCTCCACACAGATCGGACCGGTTCCTGTCGGTCGTCCGTGGTACAGCGCGAGGCGCAGGCCTCCCAGCTCGGGCCGCTCGGGGAGTTCGGCTCGCAGCTTGTTCTGGAAGTACTCGTGGGCCGTCCAATCAGATACCCAGGACACCATCCCGCACTTGCCATGTCGCTCCGCCGAGAACGCCGTCAGATCCCACCAGCCGTCCGTCCAGTAGGCCGGGTCCGGCCGCAGCGGCTCGTCGTTGACGTAGCGCGGATAGTACCAGGTCCCGGAGACTCCTTTCGCCTCCAGATCCTCCAGCTGAAACTGCAGCTTCGCTCTGGAGAGGTGGGCCGCTTCCCACCACCAGCAGTCCACCGGACCGTACTTCCGATCCGGATCGCGGAATCGGCGTCGTAGCTCGCCAATCGGTACCGGCCCGGCCTCGCTGAGCTTCCGCTCGGCCGCGGCCGCCTCATGTTCGGACATGGCGGGACCCTCCTTTCACGCCCCGATCGCGGCAAGCTCCGTCATGGCGAACAACCAGTACGAGTTGTGCGGTATCCACGGCTCGTTGCACGCGTAACGCGGTGTTCCCTGCTCGATCAGATCGAACAGCGGCAGATCGATGGTCGGACCCCATCGGATTATGCCGTTGTACACCGATCCCGGCGCCGCCCCTTTCGGCTGTCCGACGATGGTGTTGTACCGGTGATGTCCCGCCGCCGGATTCACGCGGCCCTCGCCCTCCATCATGCACATGCCGTAGGGGTTCCGGCCGGCCACCCAGTTCACCTGGTTCAACCCGATTCGCAGCGCCTCGGCACTCCCGGTGGCGCGATGGATCAGGAACATGGCCCACGCCTGGGAGAGGTACTGGCTGTTCTGGCCGACGTTCCAGGACCCATCCCGTTCGTACGCCATGAAGTACGAAAGCAGCTCGCCCGTGTAGAATTGGCATACGCCGAACGGGTTGTCGCTGAGCTGACCGACGAATCCGACGTACCGATCGAGGCTGGCCGCTGCATCGGCGGCGAACAGGTGGTCTGAGTTCTCCAGAAGCCACAGCGCCAGGATCGCCGCGGACGAGCCTTCGCCAACGGACGCGCACGCAGGCGCTCCACCAGGCGTGGAGGCGTAGAATCCGTCGAACAGGCCGTCGGCGCTCTGGCAGGCCACGATGCGACGCGCGCTGGTCTCCTGTATCTCGTCGTACGCGCTATCGCCCGTGGCTCTAGCGAGTTCCATCGCGGCGATGAGTATCTGGCCGTTCGTGGAGTACGATTCGTTGTCGGGGTCGTACGCGAGGGGCCAGTGCGTGAGCGCTCGACCGAGATACTCCTCGCTGCCCAGCACGCGACCGAGATTCGCGAACGATGCGACCATCCAGTAGCTCAGAGTATCCTTCGTGGCAAGACGGTCGTCGTCGCCACCGATGCGGTTGTCGGTCTCCTTCTCCGGGATGCCCCAGTAGCCGTATCCGCTGGAGTGCTGGAACCAGAGCTTGCCGGTCTTCGGATCGTTCATCTTACGCAGGTAGTCCGCGCCCCACAGCGCCTCGTCCAGCACGTCGGGATGACCGGTCTGCCGCTGCGTCAGATGGTGCTCAAGCGCGAACTCGTGGGTATACAGGAGGCTGTACACCGACATCGGCGTGTGGCCGTTGTATTTGTTGTAGTCGCCGGCGTCGTGCCATGCCCCGGCGGCTTCGATAGTGGTGCCCTCCGGCGTCGTGATCCGGTCGTCGGTGTGACACGCCGCGTGCCAGCCGGGGATCGCCATGCCGCATCGCTGGTACCAGAAGAACCGGTGCGCGACGATCACTGCGGCGAGCTTGCGCACGAGATACTGGTCCGTGAACGCCCACATCCCGCTCGTGGAAGCGAGCGCTCCGATCGCCACGAGGACGAGCAGCGCTGCGATCAGATTCGGCGGGCGCAGGAATCGCGCGACCATGGGTGCTCCCGGTGCAACGTCAGAGGCGTAGGCGGTCGTGTGGAAGATAGTCGCGCGGCGGGCGGTCGATCAACACAGGCGGCGGCCGCTCGCCCCCCGCCCGCCGGGCCCGCGGGGCGGGGGGGGTGACGGGGTTGGGGGG
>CAZEAI010000032.1:0-39062 GCA_964510105.1 uncultured bacterium | reverse complement strand
CCGCTCGCGTCGAGCGCTCTGCGCTCGCGGCTCGCGTTCGTTCAGGAGTTCGCGGTGCGCACTCCCCTGTGGAGAGGCGGGACGGGGCGCATATCGCCTGATATCAGCCACTTGACGAGTCGTGCTGCTTAGGTAGTTCGGAATTCGCGCCGCTATCCCTTGACAAACCGTTTCGGGGGGGGTATAGTACGTGGCAGATTGCCGCCCTGCCCCCACGCCCCTCACGTGAGGAGGTGTAGCATGCGTGTCCTCATAGCAGCAGCCATTACTAGCTTCCTCTTGCTCACGCTCACCGCGTGCGGCGAAGGCGCTCTCGATCCCGCGAACGCGCCCCATACATCCAACGTAGACTCTACGGCATACGAAGTGATCGTACCTCCAGAGGGATTCTCGGACCCAAGCTACTCCACGGAGGAGTTCATCGTCGACTTCCGCGAGATACCCTCGGACGCGCAACTGGATTCGCTGCTGGATGAGTTCGATCTCCTGCTCTGGGAACGCTCAGCCACCACGCCGCAGACCTTCGTGCTGAAACTGGATCGGGAGGCGCATGACACCCCCGTCACTGCGGCAGCGGTTTGCAGGATGATCGGCGAACGGTACCCCTCGCTCGTGAGTTCGGTGTGGCCGAATGCGTACCCGTTGTCGCCGCCGGACGATGGTGTGGAGGTCCACAACCCGATTCGCGCGATTCTGCCGGAACACCTTGATACGCTGAACCCGATCTACTATACCATCTCCGTTCACGAGAACTCAGATCCCGATACCATTCACCTCGCGGTGGTTCCGGGTCAGAACTGGCTGGTGTACGCTGCTTACAGGGAGGCATGGTACGGACTGATCGATGAGGTGGTCCTGGAGACCGCGACGGGAGCAGACCCACTGGTCGCCCTAGCACAGGACCGAGGCTGGCTGGTGCGTTGGGTCTTTGACCAGCCGCCCGAGATCGGCTCTGGCAAGGCCGTTGTGATCGCGTTGGCCGGCAACGCTGCCAGTGACACCGTCGTCGATCCCGACTTCCCATATGCAGAGGAGTTCGCAGTGCTTGCCGCTCGAGATTCGCTGTTCGAGTCGTGGCATGCAACGAGCGAGGCAGACGTTCCAGACCTAGACTAGGCGCTCGCCCGGGGCTGCCTCTTTGTCTCCGGTTCAACATATGGACACTTGCACTCTTCTGGAGGATGGCATCATGAAGTGCCTACGGGGGTCAGTTTGCCTTGCCGCGCTGCTGATGGTTGCGTCACCGTCGAAGGCATACGCTGGGAGTCAACTCGGCCCGGTGAGCGAGTACCGAGGTGACTACATGAAGGTCGGGGGCAACTGGTACCATCGCACATCAACGGGCCCCAGCGACTATCTCGTGAGTCCCAACACGGCCCTTGCCAGAGTTCGTCCTGGGTTTGGCGACCGGGCTGCCCTGCAGCGAATGCTGGACGCCGTGCCCGGCAGACCGGCAGCTCAGTACCGGATTGCCGATCTGCATTCCTTCGAGGGTGAGGACTGGTGTACCATCCGGACTGACGATGCTGTCGATATCATGGACGCCGTGGCAGACCTTCGTACCGTGACCGCGTTCGAGGCGGTGCACCCGGATGTCGGCCCGGAGTTGGACTTCGACCCGGACGATCCGGTGTCGGGGGAACTGGGCAATTGGCACCTCTTTCGCACGGGAGCAACCGACGCGTGGGATATCACCACGGGCTCGACGTCCGTGCTGCTCGTGGTCGTCGATCCGGATGGTCTGGACATGGATCACACGACGGGATCCTACGATCTCGCTGGGAAATACCACTCCGGCATTGATCGTGACTACGTGGACAACGATCATGTGCCGGAGAACAAACCTCGCTACAGGTGGTATGTCCATCCGAAATGGTATTTCACGGACTATCCGCACGGGACCGCATGCATTTCCATCGCGGCGGGGGAGGCCGACGACGGAGTGGGTGTTGCGGGCGTGGCGTGCGGGAGCTCTGCGCCGACCACTACCGCGGCACGAGTCTCGTCGTCCAGCAATATTAGAAGCACGTTCGAGTACTACGGCGATCTCGCCTACGGCGGGACCTACGACAAAGTCATCATCAGTTGCAGCTGGTCCTACAGCGATGCAGTATGGCCTAGTGTGAAGTCCAATATCGAGGCTGGTATCTACTACGCTCGTTCCAGAGGCGCGATGTTCGTGTTCTCCGCTGGAAACTACGGCGATACGGAGACCACTATTCGGTATCCTGCGCGAAACTCGGAGACCATCGCCGTTGGCGCTTCCGATAGCCTGTTGGACGCGCGCGTGGACAACGCCGAGTGGGAGAGTTCGTACGGCTCGAAACTGGATCTCGTTGCTCCCGGAGAGAAGATACCGGCTGCCGATCTGCTGAGTGAGGACTACGGATACAATGGGCCTGAGTTCTATTCGATAGGCCTGACGACATTCTACAGCTCGATGTGGCACGGTGCGAACAACACGTCCGATCACGACTACACGCTCTGGTTCAACGGCACATCCGCTGCCGCGCCGCAGGTCGCCGGCGCTTTGGCACTCATGTACAGCGCCAGTCCCGATCTGCCGGACGGTCTCGCAACAGAGATACTGCTCAAGTCGTGCGACCAGGCGGGTGGCGTAGATTACGATGAACAGGGACATCGCTGGTACGACGGCGTGCGCGACGACGCCTGGAATGAGGAAATGGGATATGGGCGCCTCAACGTGCGCAACGCTGTCGCATTAGCGGCGCTGTACGGTCTGTCAGCGCAAGAGAGTCTCGACATACCGGGTACGGTGCGCGTTCCGAGGGACATGGAATTGAGCATACCGAATGGGTGCACGCTGAGCTTCGCCGAGGACGCGGAGCTCATCGTCGAAGGAACGCTGGAAGCATACAACGTGACGTTCCAGCGCGACGATCCCGAGGACTGGGGAGGCATCCTGGTCTCCGGCGCCGGTGCCGAACTCGATCTGGACGGCTGCGAGATCAGCGGCGCCACGTACGGCGTCAACATCACTGGCGCGAACGCGAACGTGACGCTCGACGACTGTTTCATCGCCGGCAACTATCGCGGCGTGTATTGCGACTACAGTTCGAGCACGTACCGCCCGACCATAGAGATCAACGAGTGCGATATCTCCCGGAACGACGACAACGGCGTGTACCTCAAGCGCGCGTCGTCGGACTCCTACATCCAATGGAGCGACATCACGTACAACGGCGGGTATGGCCTCTACATAACCATGTGCGAACCGCAGATCGGGTGGACCACTGGGCAGCAGACCAACGACTGGGACGGCGCCAACGACATCAGCTTCAACGGGCGCACCGGGGTGTTCATCTACTCGGCCTCCCCTGACATCCTCTGGAACGACATCTACTCCAACTACTGGAACATGGATATGGAGGGCTGCTACTCCATCATCGATCACAACAACATCTACGACTTTGCCACGTCTCCAGACAGCGTCACCACGCGCGGTGTGGTGATGTACGACAGCGAACCGGACATGGACGACAACTGGCTCCACGGCGCGACGGACGCGGAGATGTACGTCGAGTGGGAGGAGCTGCACACGCCGTCGCTGACCGGCAACGGCATCCACATCGACGACTACGACGGTGAGGTCGAAACTCCGATCGGCACGGCGGACTGGGCTATCCGGTTCGGGTTCACCATGGATGCCGGGACGATCGCTCTCGCGAGCAACTGGTGGGGAACGGCATCCGTCGAGGCTGACAAGAGCTACTTGTTCTCGTCCACGTCCAAAGTGAATACGTCCAGTGTATACAACGATCAATCCTACGTGCGCGATGATTGGGCGGAGGCCAGTCGTCCGGCGAGAGGCGCGACGGTGCGCGACGGCATCGCGCTGGAGCAGAGCGGCGACCTGGAAGGCGCGAAGTCGCTGTACGAGTCGCTGCTGAGTAGCGGGGACACCGACGTGGCGCGTCGCGCGCTGTCACGGCTGTTCGTCGTATTGTCGAAGTCCGACGCGACGCAGGGCGAGACCGAGACGTACTTCGCGAATGCTGCGCGCAACGCTTCCAACGAATCGGCCCAGTGGCGTGCGGAGCAGTTCCGCCGGGAGGCCATGGTCCGGCACGGCGATCTGGTCCGCGCGGTGGGTGAGTACCGGACGGTGGCGGAAGACGTGGGCGCGAAGGCGACCCGTCGCAGGACGGCGTGGCTCAGCATCGCCCACGTCGCGGACGAACTCGGCGACGCCGCGCTGCTGGACGAGGCCGTGAGCGCGATAGGCGCGTGGGGGTCGGAGACGGCTGCCGCGAGTCGCGCGAACGCGCTCTGGGGAAGCCGTGCGAGACTTGCGGCTCCGATGATAGAGACGACGCTTGAGGCGCATCCCAACCCGGCCAACCCGACGACGACGGTGCGGTATGCCATCGCGGAGCCGGGCGACGTGTCGCTACGCGTGCATAACATCGCCGGGCAGCTTGTGCGTACGCTCGTCGACGCGCGGCGCGAACCGGGCATGCACTCCGTGACGTGGAACGCTCGCGACGACGCAGGGCGTCAGGTCGCAAGTGGCGTGTACCTCATACGGTTGACGACGCCGGTGGAGACACTGACGACGCGCGTGGTGCTCGTGCAGTAGCGGTTGGCGAGAGAGACGAAACAGGTCGGCACCCCGTGCGGGGTGCCGACCTGTTGGTGTGACTGGGCTGCGTGCCGCGCATCACTCCTCGAAGAGATACCGCAAGATCGCGTCCATCTCGCCGAAGTCGGGCACGAGAATGTCGCAACCGGCCTTCACGAGGCGCGGGCGCTTGTCCATGTTCCAGCCCTGCCCGGCAACCTCGTCCGACGCGACGCCGACGGCGATGCCACCGTTGGACTTCGCGTTGCGAATCTCGACCGGACCGTCGCCGACGACGAGCAGTTCCGAACCGTGGAGGGCGTTATCCGCGATGATCTGCTTGATGACCTTGTCCTTCGAGTACTCCTCGACATTGCCGATGGCACCCCAGATGCCGCCCTTGGCCCACTGGGCGATCTCGCACGCGCCGCACTCGTTGATGACGTCGTCGCGGTCGGTTCCGCTTGCGATGTATACGGTCACGCCACGATCGTACAGCGCCTTCACGAAGTCGCGCGACTTCAGCACCGTGGCGTCTTCGAGGGTCTTCTCACCGGAGCGAAGCGCCGCGAGACGCGCGTTAACCGGCTCCATCAGCGCATCGTTGTAGATCTGCTTGTAGCCACGCGCGTCGAGGATCTGATCCTCGGGCACGTTGCCGAACTCGCGGACCATCTCGACGAGGTGCTCCATCTGGAGGACCGTCTGGATGCCCGTGGATTCGTCGATGTAGTCGAGGCACGCCTGCTCAAGCTCCGGCGTCGCGGGCGTTTCGCCGCGAATCGCGTTGACCATCACCGGCAACATGATGTCCGGCCAGCCTTCGCGCAGAATGCTGACGGTGCCGTCGAAATCGAATACGCAGTGCTTGATGTTTCCGCGTTCGATATCGGGGTGCAGGACTTCGATCTGCGTTCCCGGCAGGAACGTCTGCGTTTCGGGCACCGGGTAGTCTTTACCGACGTTCATGGCGGCGTCTTTCTGTGTGCTCATCGATCACTCCAGAGGGTTCGTGCGATGGTTCGGTATCGGTCTCGTACGAGGTTCCGTCCACGGAAAAGCGGACCCTCTATGATGCACGTACGTCGCTGTGTACTCAAGCGGTCGCCAGGTCTCGACCTCTCTCAGCGTGGCGGGACGACGAACGGCATGCGCGCCCGCGACTGGTCCTTCACGAGCGTCTGCACCGGCCAGGGATCGGGCGCATCCATGACGCCACGCAGGAGCCATATCTGCCGCAGGTGCGCGTTCGAGTGGTTGATCACGCGGACACATGTGCCCGCTGTGGACTCGAACGTTTCATGGTGCCAGTACGGCGGCTTCTCGCCGAACGCGTCGTCCAGCAGACCCGCGATCACTTCGATGCACGCGCGGAAGACCTCATCCGCGGCGCGCGTCAGATCGGTGAAGTCCGGCGCCGGATTGTCATCGCCCGGTGGCGTGCGACCATGGGCGGCGAATGGCTCATATCGGGCGCCTCCCAGCATGCTCTCGCCGGTCTGCCTCTGATGGAGGAAGAAGTCGAAGTTGTTCATGCAGTGGCAGACGATCCAGCCAACGTGGTTCCTGCCCGGCAGCGCCTGCTCGGCGAATTGCTCCGCCGTCAGCCCGTCCAGCGCATTCGCTATCTCGTTGCGGCACTCGCGAAGCTGGAAGACCAGAATCTCCTTGCGTGTCATCGATGCCTCCTACTCGTCCGGCCCGAATATGTGCAGTACACCGTCGACGGTTAGCGTCAGGTAATCGCCCTCGTACCGGCCCATGCGCAGAGGCGAACCGCCGCGTCCCACGTCGCGGCCCATGCGGTCGCCCCATATTCGGCTGAGCGCCGGGAGTCGCTTCACCCGCCGACCATGACCGTCCCAGAGCGCCTGAGCGTCGCGCGACGTGTTCGTCCAGATGAGACGGTGTCCGGCCGAGCCCCACGTAACCGGCGTCGCGCCCTGTCCGACATAGTCCGGTTGAATCGACCAGAGCCGTTCGCCGCGGCCACTGAACAGCGTCAGGATACCGTAGTTCCCCCACCGCGTGGCGACGAGCACTTCCGTACCGGGAAGATCCTGCCGCACCTTGCCGACCGTCCGGCCCTGGGCATGTCCGACGCGATGCACGGCGCGCGTCTCGCCGGTCAGCGCATCGACTACATACACTCCCGCGCTGCCGGCGACGAGAAACACCGTGGGGTCTTCGGCATCGCTGCCCGCAAGCGCCCCCAACGCAACCGCATCGTAGTGGCGGGCAGACTCGATGCGCGACATCTCGTCGGCGCGATCGTGGACCCACAGGACCTGCCCGTCCGGCGCATACATCACGCCGCCGGCGAGTAGCTCGTCGCGCCCGTCGCCGTCGATATCGTGGAAGACCAGCGCGTGGTGGTGGCCGTAGTGCGCGCCAGACTGCTCATGCTCCCAGAGCAGGGAGAGATTCCGATCCAGCGCCCACAGCCGCAGGCCGCCACCCTGACATCCCCGGTCCCGACGCCACTCGCGCAGAACGATGTCCGTCGCGTCACCACTCGAGAGCGAGGCGCTGGTGGGGCTCCAGTCGAACATCTGCAGCCCGGGCATGCCCTCCGGCAGCTTTCTGCGCGCGACGATTTCCCCGGTGTCGCCGCGCAGCACGACCATCTCGTCGTCCACGGTGTTGGTCTGAGTACCGCCCGACACATTGACCATGTGCGTCTCCCCGCGCACCCCGGCAAACCCGTAGATCAACCTGCCCCGTTCGGTGGCCTCCCTCGAGAGCACGCAGTTGCGCACGGGCTCGCGGCACTCCCAGATCAGCTCCCCGTCATCGGAGATGGCGCGCAGCCGGTCCTCGCCCAGGACGAGCATGTCGTATCGGCCCGGCGCCGCGAAGTCGCTGAATGCCGGCGCGCCGCCGATCTGCGCCAGGTCGATTGTCCGGACGACCGCCGCGTCTGGGATGCCGCGACCCCGCTCATCCTCCTCCGCCTGATCGCGCTCTCGTCGACGCGTGTCGCGACCGCGCTGCTCACCCGTCTGCTCGACGCGGAACGACGCGACCTCTGCGCCAGCATGGACGCGAACCCCCACTTTGCCCGCCGGAAACGCGGTGTCGGTGACGAGGAAAGCGACGTCAAGTTCGGGGCAGCGACACCGAATGCCGTCCCCGGCGAGATCGACTTCGAGCGTCACGAACCCGTCGGGCACTTCGATATCCTGTTCGGCGAGCGCGTGCCACTCGTCGTCGCTACGGCGGTAGAGCACGGCGCGCGACCGTCCCTCGAGGCCGAAGTGGTAGTAGTTGCGCGACCTGACCCACCGGAAGGCGACTCCGGCCAGCGCTTGCGAGACGTTGTCGCGGTCGTCGTTCGGGGTCGCCTCCGTGCCGGTCTGAAGGACCTCGGCTCGAATGTGACCGTCGCGGATGTCCACGCCACGGGCGAGGATGGCGCGCTCCCACCGCTCCTTGCACTCGAACGAAAGCACCGGTCTGCCTTCGCGCTCGGTAACGCTGATCCCGGAATCGACGCTGAAGCCGCCCCACGGCGAGAGCGGCCGCTCCCACGCCCCATGGAGGGAGCGTTCCGCCTCGGAGACGGGTTTCATCGGGTGGAGCACCTCGCCGGGTAGGAGTCCAGTGAGGTCGAGTTCGGCGATGGTGGTCCGCGTAGGGGCGGTGCGCTGCATCGTCAGGTCTCCTCGGCTGCCACCTGCACCAGGTAATGGCGTTAATCACTCAGTGGTCGGCTCCGGCGCGAAGATGTGGGCATCGATGCGATGAAGTATCGTGAATTCTTCGGGCACGGTTTTGGCGAGCAACGCCACGTGCTCACGATCGAACCCCTCGACCTGCTCAGCCGCCAACGTGGCGCCCACACCTCGACACGCCCGGATGCGCCCGCGCCACTGCTCGCGGGTGAAGCGTATCGGTTCGTCGTAGTAGAACATACCAGCGAGGCAAGAATGACTTCGCGCCCACTTCGGGAATGCGGGGATGTCTCCGCTGTAGTCGCCCGCCGTCCAGTCCGGATTGTGCTTGAGCACGAGCTCCTCGCTCCGGCGAGCGACGGCGTCCTCGCGCGGGAGCCAGCAGATGTGACATGTCATGAGGCGTCCGCCGGGAGCGAGCAGGCGTTTCACCTCGGCGATAGCTCGTTCGCGGTCGAAGTAGAGCCAGCTCTGCGCCGCCGTGATGACGTCGAACGACGCGTCCGGGAAGTCGGTGTCCTCCGCCGGACCGACGCGGAAGTCTACGCTGAGCCCCTCCTCGCGGGCCATCTCCCGCGCCGCGCGAATCTGGTTCTCCGCGACGTCGACGCCGGAAACCACGCAGCCGCGCCAGGCAAACTCGCGAGAGACCGCCCCCGTACCCGCGCCCAAGTCCAGGAGGCGCTGCTCCGTCAGGCCTACGCCCAGCGCGGCGAGCCGATCGTAGAAACTCGGCGGATAGCCGGGCCGGCATGCCGCATAGTCTGCGGATGTCCCGCCCCAGTCGATGGAGCGTCCGTGGTCATGGCTGGGAGTTCCGCTCATCTCACACTGTTCCCGTTGCCGCGCGCGCGAAGCTACGTCAGCCGTTCGCCCGGCCAGCCGTCGCGGACCTTCGCCGCCAGCTCCGGCGAGACCTCCTCGAGGCGGTCGGCGGCGTCTCGCGCGTGGTCGAGCTCGCCGATGCCCTGCACCTGCGTGTTGATCGCTCCCACGAGCGCCCCGGCCATGGCCGCGACCATGATGTCGCCCGTAGCGAGGTAGTTCCACAGCGTGCCGGTGCTGAACGCATCGCCACATCCCGTCGCGTCGACGAAATCCGTCACCGGCGCGGCGGCGATGATCGCGCCGTACTCGACGCCCTCGCGACGGTGCGCCACGGCGATTCCACGAGGCCCCATGGTAATGAGCACGGCGGCCGGGCTGCCGGTGACTGCTTCCCCGGTGGCCGCGAGCACTTCCCGCGCGGCGGCGAGGAAATCCTCCAGCTCCTCGAGATCGCGCTGTAGAACCGTGTACGCCTCGAACTCGTTCATCTGCACGACGTCGAACTGCCGCACCCATTCGGGCCAGCAGTCGAAATCGATCGTGCCCTTTTGCCCGGTTTCCGCGTCGAAGCGCACCATGATGTTGTGCATGTCGAGATACAGCACGCCGGACGACTGCTCGCGGAAGGCCCGCATCGTCGGCAGATCGATCTCCGTGCCGTTGACGAAATTCACAATGACGCCGTCGGCCTGCGACGCGGCCCGCAGAGCGGCCGCGTCGAAAGGTTCCATCATGTTCCAGACGAATTCGTCGCGATGGTTCGCGTCGGTGTAGACGAGTTGCGCGTGGGTGAGCGGCCGCTCCGACCTTCGCAGACCCTCCGTCGCGACTCCGCGCATGCCGGCGACGGCGTCCAGAACTGAGTCCCACCTGTCCGCGCCGACGTTCGACACCGGCAGGATGCAGGCGTCGTCTCCCACCAGCGACGAGAGCGCCGCGAGGTTGTACACGATGCCGCCGAACGACTCGATACGGCGGTGGTCGTGGGTGACGATTTCGTCGTAGACGACTGCTCCGAGTACGGCGACGGTGCGTGGCATGGACGGTCCCTTCGGGTGCGATGCGATGTCGGAAGACGGGAGGTGAGAAGGTACGAAGCGCTCGGGTCCGGCGAAACGGGAGCAACGGCGGATGCTCACGGCACTCGCGTTCGTTCAGGAGTTCGCGCGCCCAAGCGCGCGTGAGGAGCGGGGAGAGCGGACCTCCGTGTCCGCGGCGGAAGTACGGGGCGCGGACTCCCCGGTACTACGCACCGACCAGATGCGGTTCGACACGAACCGACACATGAATCGGCTCACAGAGACGATTCACCGGACATTCCAGGCTGCGGCGGGTGTTGCGGAGCGAATATGTGGTTCGCCCCCGTCGGCCTCACCCCTCGGGCAGGCGCCACATCTTCTCGGGTCGCGGCAGCGACCCGTCCCGGTCCGCGACGGACAGGCCGAGCCACTCCTTCGCGTCGGCCCGACCCTGGCGAGCTCCCGCTACAGAACCATGATTGCCTTCACCGCGATGCGTCTGCGCCACGTCGGCGCGCTGGGATCGCCGACGATGAGGAACAGGTCGACGCCGCTCCGGACGACCTGCCGGTACGTGCCGTATGCGTTCACGTCGTCGTCGGTCCGGACGACCCGCCCAGTGATGGCTCGCTCGGGGCTGATGTCGTACTGCAGCGTCGCGCGAACCTGGCGCTGATTCACTCCGGCGCGGTGGTACAATTGCCCTCCGACGACCGCGCTCACGCTCTCGATCGGACGCAGGCCCTGCGAGACACTGACCGTGCGGTAGTCCTCGCCGCGCGACCGCCCCATGCCTAGGCTGATACTGCCGGACGTATACAGCCGGTGCACGTTCCACTCCGCTGAGGTCGAATAGGATCGGTCGGCGTAGGGGTCTCGCTCGCTGAATGACGCGCTCACGCTGTACCGGCGATCACCACGTGTCTCCACGTTGGTGGAGGCGCTGACCGACTGCGTGAACACGTCGCCGTTCGGACGGATCGACCGCCCTGCCGATGTGCTCGCGGACCAAGTGCGAATGGGAGAATCACTGCGCTGGAGGCTGTAGGAAACGCCTCCGCTGAACTGGTGCAGGTCCGTGTAGTCGGGATCGTAGAACCCGTCGAGCGGCTGCCACTCGGCGCTCATCCACTCCCACGATACGCTCGGCGAAAACCTGCCGTTGCCGCCCGCCCGGCTTACCGACGCACGCACATCGTAGCCCGTGCCAACCGTATCCACCGAGTGGGTGGCCGCGCCGCGGACTTCGTACGTCGTGGTTGCCGGGCCGCTGAGGCGCGTTCCAGCGATTCGCGACTCCAACGCGATATTGTCGGTCGTAGCCGCAAGATCGGGACGGGGAGCGATCGGGTCGGCGCTGTGCCGCCAGACGAGGGCGTGGTCGATCTCCAGCCGCGGGTTCGGCTGCGCGAACCACCGACCGGCCACGTGGAGCACATCGTCGCGATCGTACGCGCCAAGTACCCCGTAGCTATGCGCTCCGCGCGAGCCGGCGATCTTGCCGCCGCCGTACATCTCGCCGACGCGCTGACTGTAGAAGAGCCGCGTCCCGGGCAGATAGTCGGCGCCCTCCACGAAGAACGGCCGGTTGTCGGCACGGAAGCGCTCCGTGTAGGAGAAGCCGAGGCTCAACACCTCCGTCTCGACGTTGCGATAGTCCGGGTTGATCGTGCCGACGATGCGCGTTCCCGCGCCTGTCGTGTACTTCATGTCGACGCCGGCGTACCCGTCGCGCCGACCGGCGTCGTACTCGCCAACCACGTACGGCATGACCACGGGACGCTGTCGCACGACCGGCAGGCGCAGCCCGGCCAGACGCCCGGTTCGTCCCAGATCGTAATTGACGCCCATGTTCGGCCAAGCGGACCACTCCTGCCGCCGCGGCACCCACCGGTCGACGTAGATCGCCACGGTATCGACGTCGTCCGACGCCTGGAGCAGCGTCAGCGGGATGGCCGCCTCCACCGTCCAGCCGAGTGAGTCGATACGCGCCCTGGCGAGCCAGTCGCCACGCCATTCGGTCTTCGACGCGCTGCCGCCGGGGACAAGCTCCGACTGCGTGCCCCGGGCGGTGACCTTGAAGTACCAGCCACTAGCGACACGCGCCTGATCCGTCAGGTCGAGGTTGAACGAGAGGTGGTCGTCATTGCCCGTCGTGCCGCCGCGCTTCGTCTCCTCGGCGGAGATGAGATGCGGCTCACGGTCGAAGCAGCGCGCGGCGAAGTAGATGTGCGCGCTGTCGTAGAGCACCCATATCCACGTGGGGTCCACGGGATCGGTGTCAAGCTGGAAGTTGTAGAAATCATCGAGACGGGGCGCTGTTCGCCAGACAGGGTCGTCCAGAACGCCATCGATCTCAGGCGGCGCGCTGACACGTACCGCAGGCACGAGCGGTCGCCCATCCGGGCCGGTGCCGACGTCCGCGCCTGCGAGGGTCGCTACGGCGGTGAGGGACACAATCACCCATGTGCAACGCGAGAGGCATGTTACCGGCATATCTGATCGCCATCCGATTCGCTGATCGGTGCCCTGCGACCGGAATCGCCGGCTACCATGGATACGAAGCCGACTGATGCCGGCCATCCCGTGTGCTTGAACCGCGTCCGGCGGACCGTCTCACAGCACCATCATGGCCTTCAACGCGATACGGCTGCGCCACGTCTCCGCGCTCGGGTCGCCGATGATGAGGAACAGATCCATCCCGCGTCGCACCACCTGCTGGAACGTCATGTAGCCGTTCATCCCATCGTGCGACGAGATAATTCGGCCGCTGACGGCACGCTCGGTCGTGATATCGTACTGCGCCGTAGCCATGAGCTGGTACTGGTGGTTAATTCCACCCTCGGGCTGGTCTTCGTGACCGACGGCGAGATCGCGTCGGCGATACTGGAGGCGCAATCCTATCGTGTAATCCTGGAACGGGTGAACGCCCTGCTCGACCCACGTGCGGAGGAACTCTCCACCCTCTACCCGACCATACTCGATCCCGGTCTCGCCGCCGGTGTAGAGGCGATCCTGCAGCCACCACCACACCATACGACCGGTTCGATCATGGTTCGGCGGGCGGTTCCTGTCGCCCACGCGTACCCACATCCCCGTCCCCGACACGAAATCCACCCATACCTCGCCGTGGAAGTCCCGCGTGTAGAGCGACCCGTCGAACCGCGTGGCGTTCCGTGCGTGGACCTCGAAGCCCAACTCGGTGAAGTGTGGTCGGTCGTACTCCGCCTCGTACCAGAGGAAGGTGCTCAGATCCTTCTGGTCGGCCTCTTCCTCATCGATGAGGCCGTCGACCGCCAGAAAGCCTGCACTGAGCAGACGTCCTTTCAGGTGCCAGCCGAACTGCCGATTTCCGGGGAAGCGATCCCAACTGGCCTCGAAGTTCCAGCCGTCGGCCACGGAGCCGCTCGACTGGGTGAAACCGCCCTGCACCCGGTAGTACTCCGTCGACGCGCCGACCATGCGGCCCACGCGCGCCTCGCTCACGTAGATCAGGTTGTCCGTGAGTGGCGGGCCGAAGTCTGGGTCCACCGACGCGGCGGGACCATGTCGCCACCCGAACTTGTTCTCGAACTCCATGCGTGGACGGGGTTGCCAGTACCACTGCCCGGCCATGTGGCTGGCCTCATCGAGGTCCACTGCTTCCACGAGGCCGAATCGGTGGTTGCCCGCATCGCCAAACACCTTGCCGCCACCGTATACCTGGTCGATGCGGTTGGTGTAGAACATCCACGACTCGGGCAGGTACCGCCGCCCCTCGGCAAAAAAGGCTCGGTTGTCGCGACGGAACTGCTCTGAGTATGAGAAGTCGAGGCCGAGGACCTCGCTCTCCACGTTCCGGAAATCGGGGTACGCCGCTGCCACAAGCGAGACGCCGCCCGGCGTCGTGTATTTCATGTCCGCGCCGAAGTACCCATCGCCGGCACCGTCGGTGACGTCGCCGACCACGTACGGCATGAACGTTGGACGATGCGACTGCTTGGGCCATACGACACCGACCCAGTCGCCCGCCTTGGTGCGATCCCAACTTGGCCCCATGTTCGGCCAGCGGATGCGTTCCTGCGTCCGTGGATGCCAACGGAACGCGGAAATGCCCAGCGTGTGCGGGCCCGCGGGGCGTCGGAACATCGCCAGCGGAACCGACACCTCCACGCTCCACCCGAGCGAATCGATATGGGCGGCAGCGCGCCAGTCGCCTCGCCACTCAACCTTGGTGGCGGACCCGTCGGGCATTCGTTCGTCCTGCACGCCGCTCGGCGTTACGCGGAAGACGTGGTCTCCCTCGTGACGGTGCTGGTTGGCGATGTCGAGGCCAAGGGCGATGTAGTCGTCGTTTCTGACGTTGCCGCTGCGACGGGTCTGCTCCATGCGCATCAACTCGGGATGCGCCTCCGTCATCCGGGCGGCCCAGTAGATGCACGAGTCGTCGTACGCGATCCAGATCGTCGTGTGCTCGGTTGGTCCGCGATCAAGATCGGGGACGTAGAAGTCATCGAACGAGCTGGCGGCCGTCCAGACCTCGTCATCGAGCACCCCGTCGAGTACCGGCGGCTGCATCGTCCGGACGGCGGCGATGACTGGGTGATCCGTGCTCGTCACATCGACGCCGCGGTTCGCTTCAGCGGGCACGGCCGCCAGGATCGTCGAGACGACAAGGAAAGGCAACCACGATAGTCGCGTTCGGGCTGTCTGAGACTGCAAAGGACTACTCCTCGCGGGCACGCCGCCGGCATCCTGGGAGCCGATCGTGGCGGAGGCCCGGATTGGGTAACGCGAGCGCCAGAGAGAAGTGATGGGGCGCTCAACTCTATAGAATCGTCAGGAGACTATGCGGGACAAAGCGGGTTGCGCCGAAGGAATACGTGGCCAACCGCGGGGAGGCCGTCAGCTATTGACCATCTCGACAAGCCGGAGCACCGTTCGCCAGTTTCGCACCGTGCTGACGGTACCCAGCGCGCGGTCGAAGTAGTCGTTGGTGAGCTTCGTCCGCGCGAGGCCACCGGGGTAGCGCAGGTAGATATCGCGACCGATCACCTGGAATTCATCAGGCGGGGAACGGTTCGGGTCGAGCATCGCAACGCCGGCGTCGTCGGGTTCGTCAGCGAGGAACGCCACATGCAACGCGTCGGAATCGGCACCTGTCGCTATGTATGGATTACGCGGTGCAACGCGCAGCATCTCATCCGCACTGCGAGTTACCACCGGAACGCGAAGCTCGAAGCGATCCAGGAGGGCGTCCCGCACCACGTCGGCGATACGCGCGGCGATCATGTCCGGGGCGCGGAACACCACGTTGCCGCTCTGGATGTGGGTCCGTACGTCGTCGCATCCCCCCTCGCGAAATGTCGCCGCGAGGTCGGCCATGCGCAGCCTGTTCTACCCACCGACGTTGATGCCACGAAGCATCGCCACGTGAACGTCGTCGGCCATGGTACCTCCCGGTCAGTCGCTACGTCCGACACGATGACAGCCCGCAGGCGACCGCGCGAGCCTCAGAGCACGACGACGGCCTTGAGGGCCAGGCTACGCGTCCAGACGTCGGCGCTGGGATCGCCGATGATGAAGAACAGGTCCATGCCGCGCCGCACGGTCTGTCGATAGGTGGCATATCCGTTCAGCCGATCGTCCCACGGAATGTCGTCGCCGCGGTCGTTGTAGATGATGCGGCCCGACACGGCATGCTCGGGCGTGATGTCGTACTGCGCCGTGATAAGCGCCTGGTAGCGCTCGTCCAGATATCCCGCCGGCAGAGAGGCGTGCCCCACCGGGAAGTCGCGTCGGCGGTACTGCCCACTGACTTCCATGCTGAAGTACTCGAACGGATGCAGCCCCTGGCTTGCGCCGACGAGAAAGTAGTCGGTGCCTGCGACCTTGCCGACGGTCGCGGAGACACGTCCGCCAGTGTAGAGTTCATTGTCGTTCCACCAGAACTGGGTCGAAACGGTTCGATCATGGTAGGGGGGACGGTCTTCGTCCTCGTAGTTCGCCCAGATGCCCGTGCCCGCTCTGATGTCGATCCACCCCGACAGGTCAGCGCTCTGCCGGTAGAGATCGCCGTTGAATCGATGCGCGCGCTGGACCATCGTCCAGATACCCCACTCCCGGAACCAGCGACGGTCGTGCTGGCGGTAATACTCGAACCGCACCGACACGTCGCGCTGATCGACGTCCTGCGGGTCGAGCAACCCATGCGCCGGAAGGAATCCGGGGCTGAGCTGCCGCAGGTTTATGACGATCTCGGTACGCCGGCTGAATCGCTCGTAGTGGTACTCGACGTCGTGCCCGTTTCCCGTATCGCTCGGAGTGGCGGTGAACCCGGCCTGGAGGCGATGGTTGACATCATGTGCGCCGACACGCCGGCTCTTCGTGACGTCAGAGACCACCATCACGTGGTCCGACGCCCGTCCAACACCGTAGCGCGGCGCGACATCGTCCGGTCCGTGTCGCCATGTCGCGTTGGTCGCAATCTCAAGGCGCTTGTCGGGTTGCCAGAACCACTTGCCGGCAACGTGATTCGTGCGATTCTGATCATACGCCTCGAGAAGGCCGAGCCGGTGATCGCCGAGCTGTCCGAACGCTTTCGCCCCGCCGTACATCTCTCCGACGCGGTTGGAGTAGAACATCCACGATTCCGGCAGGTACTCGTGCCCATCCTCAAAGAACGGGCGACGGTCGGAACGGTATCGCTCCGTGTAGGAGAAGTCGAGGTCCAGCACGTCCGATTCGACGTTGCGAAAGTCGGGATAGGCCGTTCCCACAAAGGATATACCGCTCGACGACGTGTGCTTCACGTCGATGCCCGCATGCGCGTCGTAGTCGCCTCGGTCGACGCGAGCCGATACGTAAGGCATGAACGTCGGATGGAATGCCCGCTCGGGCCAGACGATGCCGGTCCAGTCGCCGGTCCGGGTGCGATCCCACTCGCGCCCCATGTTCGGCCACTCGATGTCTTCTTTCGTGCGCATCATGCGCCGGAACACCGACAGGCCGATCGTGTGCGGTCCCGCCGGACGATTGAAGACCACCAGCGGTATCGCCACCTCCACCGTCCACCCGAGGGAATCGATGCGAGCGCCGGCCACCCAATCGCCCCGCCATTCGATCTTGCCGGCGGCGCCGTCGGGAATCCACTCATCCTGAGTGCCACGAGGATTCACGCGGAACTCGTATGGGCCGTCGTGACGATGCAGATGCTCGACGTCGAGCCGAAACTCAATGAAATCGTCCGTCCAGAGCGAACTCCCGCGGCGAGTCTGCTCCATGCTGAGCTGATCGGGCCGGCTGTCGTAGCATCGCGCTGCGAGGTACAGGTTCGCGCTGTCCACGGCAATCCAGACAACGGTCCGCTCCGACGGGACGCGATCGAGCTGGGTGGCATAGAAGTCGTCGAACGTCGTCGCGCTCCGCCATGCCGGGTCGTCGAGACGCCCGTCAACCGTCGGCGCGAGGCCGGCGTACACGGCCTGCATGACCGGATGATCCGGGGTGCGCTGCGCGGCACCGTTGGCGGACACTCGCCCGGCCACCATGGTGCACAAGACAGCGACGATCACGAAGAGAACACGTGTCGGGGGATGACCAGCATTGTACATGGGGGCGGAACCTCCGGCCCGCGCGACAAGACGCGCGGTGTTCCATTCAGGGCAGCGGGTCGAGACGGTACGCACGACCTGCGAACGCAGCCGGGCGCAGGTCGCCTGAAGATAGGACGAACGAGGGTGGGACAAAGTTACTCGTCGATGGAAGGATCGTGCGCGGACGAGCGTCGCGAGTGTTCGCCGCGAAACGCCCTCACCCTGCGAACAACAGCGCAGCGCTCGCCGATCACAGCACGACGACGACCTTCAGCACAGCGCGTGGACGCCACTTCTCACCCGCCGGATCGCCAACGATCACGTAGACATCGGCGCCACGCCGCACAGCACGACGGAACGACACGTAGCCGTTCCAGTAGTCCGTCGACCGGATCAAGCGCCCACTGACGGACATCTCGGTGGTGATATCCCACTGGACGCTTCCGCGGACCTGGTACTCATCGCGCATGCCTCCGGTCGAGTCGGCGGCGTGGCCAACCGGATAGTCCCAACGAACCCATGCGGCCTGCCCGGCGAAGCTCAGCGCCTCCCACGGACGAAGCCCCTGCGAGAATTCGAGCTGGTAGTACCGGGCATCGTCACGGCGAGCGACGAGGCCACCAATCGATCCGTTGACGTACAGGCTGTTCGTATTCCACAGGAACTCGCTCTGGAAGCCCCGATCCCGAAACATGATGTCGCCGGTATCGAACTTGCGCTCGTGGACAAACAGTCCGATCTGGAGTCGATAGTCGGAGCGCGTCTGCACCCACGGGAAGACGTACATGAAGCGTTCGGAGAGTCCACCGTCGATGAAGTGAGCATACCGCCCCTCCCCGTCGAAACCCACTGACCGGACGGTTTCTCCATCAAGTTCGTAGAAGTAGTCGAGGTAGGTGTAGACCTCGCGCGTTCCTGACGTGTGAGCGAAATGGAGGGCATCGTACGGCATGAACTCTTCGCTCGTCTGCCGGTAGACCAGGTAAAGACCCGGGATGCGACTGCGGCTGAATTGCTGCCACCCGCCCTCGATCGTGTAACCGTCGCCGAAGCCACCGGTGATCGAGTCGCCAGATGCACGCGAGAGCCGCGTCTGCACGTACCACAGTTCCTCGGTGCCACGGGTCTGCCGCCGCGCGGTGACGTCCGCGGAGTAGAGCAGTGCGTTCTCAGCCGGGGGCAGACCGATCGGTCCGGGGACGTCCGACGGCCCGGTGCGCCAGAAGCCGAGCTGGTGGACCTCGAACCTCGGCAGCGGCTCCGACCACCAGCTATATGCGAAATGGTTCACCCGGTCCCGGTCCACCACGTCGAGCACGCCGATCCGGTTGTTCCCGATCAGCCCGAACGCCTTCACGCCGCCGTACACGTCTCCCACGCGTTGGCTGTAGAAATAGAACGGACCGGCAAAGTACTCGGCTCCCTCGGCGAAGAACGGCCGATTCTCCGTGCGCCGGCGCTCGACGTACGAGAAATCGAGGTCAAGCACCTCGCTTTCCACATTCCGCGTGTCCGGATTCACCGTACCGAGGATCGCGAAGCCCGCAGCCGACTGGTATTTCGCGTCGAGACCGAGGTAGCCGAGATTCTCCCACCGATTGGAGCCATCGACGACCTCCTCGCGCTGCCTCCCCGCGACAGCGTACGGCATAAGCAGCGGGCGTCTCGGAATCCGCGGCCAGTGGATATCCGTCCAGTTGGCTGTGCGCTTCCGGTCCCACGAGTCGCCCATGTTCGGCCATCGCGCCTCCTCTTTCGTCCGGTCGTGCCAACGCGCCACGGAGACGCCGATTGTCTGCTCGCCCTCGGCCTTGTTGAACAGCGCCAGCGGCACCGCGGCCTCGACGGTCCACCCAAGTGAATCGACACGTGCGCGAGCGTGCCAGTCTCCGCGCCACTCGATTTTCGGCGCGCTTCCGTCGGGGACATCCTCCCACTGCGTGCCTCGCGGCGTCACGGCGAACCGCCACACCCCCTCGGTTCGATGCTGGTGCGAGATGTCCAACTCGAACGTGATGTGGTCGTCGTTCGTGATGTCTCCGCCCCGCTTGGCCTCCTCCATGCGCAGACTCGACGGGTCGCCGTCATAACAACGGGCGGCGAGGTAGATGTAGACGCTGTCGTACGCGATCTGGACGCTGGTGCGTTCCGTTGGAGCGCGGTGCAGGTCATGACCCCAGAAATCGTCGAGCAGGGGCGTAGCGTCCCACGCGATATCGTCCAGCAGACCGTCGATGACAGGAGGGTGTTCGGTTCGATTCGTCCTGAACTCCGGGACGCCGTCGGCACCGACGCCCACGCGGATGTCGGCGCGTGTCGCCATCGCGGCAAGGAGTATGATCGCAACCACACACATGGGAATCGCCCGCAATACGTGCGATGGCGGGAGGGTTCTGTCGAGAATCACGGTAGCGCTCCTCGATTCAGGTCTGCGCCGCTGATTTCAGGCCGCCGCGAGCGTGTCGATCTCGATGCTCAGGCTTCGGCGCTTGCGAAACTGCTCGACGGTGTGGAATCCCAACTCGCGCACCATGCCGTACGCGTCGGCGATGCCGAGCCCAACGTGGCTATCGCTGTGGGAGTCCGATCCCACCGTAAGCCGCGATCCGCCCAATCCGCGGTAGCGCGCAATGATGTCGCGAGTCGGGTAGAAATCCTCCGGGCTCTGCCACCGGCCGGACGTGTTGATCTCGAGCGCCATGCCCGTTTCGATCACCGTACGCAGAATGGCGTCGATCTGCGGCTGGAACAGCTCCGGCGAGAACGGCCCGTAGTGATCCACGCCGTACCGCTTGATGAGGTCGATGTGGCCGAGCGAGTCCCACAACCCGGTCCGCGCGGAGCGGAGCACGAGGTCGAAGTAGACGGAATACGCCTCCTCCACGGTGCGGCCGCGGAAGAAGTCGAGCGCTCGCGGCTCGCTGATGTTCCCCTCGCCGCGCACATAGTGAACGGAGCCGACGACGAAGTCGAACTCCTTCCCGGTGAGCCAGCGAGCGATCTCGTCCTCCAGGTCAGGGCAGTAGTCGATCTCCACGCCCGCAAGGACGGCGACTCTACCGGCGAATTCCGCACGCGCCCGGTCGATTTCACGCATGTACCGATCGTAATCGAAGTAGCCGGTGTTCCGCTCTTCCGGGATGAAATCCATGTGCTCGGTGAACGCTACTTCCGTAACGCCGCGGGCGATAGCGGCGCGGCACACGTCCGCCATGAGCGTCGTGGAATCGACGGAGCACTCGGAGTGGTGGTGGTAGTCGAACATCCATGCCTCATACGACGTTGACGTTGGTTCGTTCGCGACGGGCGCCCCGCCCGGACACGTGAATATACTGGGCGACGCACGGGCCTCTCAAGCTGCGTAGAAAGAGCGGCTTTCGCGCGGCGAACCCGCACCGTATATTACGCAGCGAGGATGAGTTTCTAGCGAACGCGCGGCCTGCTGTCGTCGCATTGGCCCCACGGGATGTCGCCGGGCGGCCCCCGGCCGCAGTTCCTGCCACGCATCACAACGGTTTCCGGATACACCCGATACGCCGCACGACCAGCGCGGCGGATGGCTGGTACGACGCACAAAAGGCGTCGCTGCCGACGTATACACGAATGAGGATGAGCCCATGCTGCTGATCGACAACCACATCCATGCCGGAGACAAGTACGGTCCGGTCGAGAAAGCGGTCGAAGTGATGGACGCCAACGGCGTCTCTCACGCCGTTATCGTGCAGCACATGGGGCAGTACAACAACCACTACCTCGTTGAGTGCATCGAGAAATACCCCGGACGGTTCTGGGCCGTCGGCATGGTGGATCTGGAGCTGCCCGACGCCCCGAAGACGCTCAAGGCGCTGCTGAAAAAGGACAAGCTGCACGGCGTACGCCTGCCGGCGGTGAGCCTCTCGAAGCGACCGGACGTATGGGAGATGGCGGCGGAATGCTACGGCGTCATCAGCGTCACCGGCCTGCAGCCGAACGACGCGGGGCAGGTGTACCGCATGCGGCAGTTGCTCGACGACTACCCAAGCGCGAAAATCAAGATTGAGCACCTCGGCCACCCCGATCCGGGCATGGCGCCGCCGTACCCGACGTACACCCGCGTCATGGAGCTTGCGGAATACAAGAACGTGTACGTGCAGCTATCGTCGCCCTACACGCATAGCAAGGAAGAGTACCCCTACGCGGACATGCTGCCGTTCGTCGAAATCCTGCGGAAGCACTTCGGGCCGTGGCGCCTGCTGTGGGGCTCGTGCTACCCGCCGGTCGAGACGTTCATGACGTACACGCAGTCCCTGGAGTGGCTCGACACGCTGGGCTTCGACGACAAGCAGAAGGCGGCGATCCTCGTGAACAACCCGGTCCGCCTGTGGGACCCGCGCAAGAAGGTCATCGGCGACGTGGACCTTACCGAGGTGTAGAGCGGGCAGGAGCGGCCCGCAGAGGTACCGATGGCGGAGTGACGGCAGTTGCTCTGCCATCAGTGTGTACGGATGCTTGGTACCAGCTCGGCGTTTCGGCACTTTTTTTGCTTGAATCCACCACTGATATGCGCTGCACCACCCCAGCAGCGACACTAACGCACAGCGCACCGTACGAGTATCGCTGCTGATACGTGCGGCTATCGCTTGCGCCACTCCGTGTGCCACCTGCAGTCCGCAGGCGCTGAGTGCGCGCGTTGCCGTCGAAGCACTCCGCTGGTGCGCGACGGGGCCTGCCGCCGAGGAGGGCACGACATGACGTCTTGCAGATGGATTCTAACGCTCACGTGCGCGGCGTACGCCCTCATGCCGACGACGGGCTCCGCCCAGCCAACCGAGGGCCAGGGCTGGCCGCAGATGAACCGCGACATCTGGTACGGCAACTACTGGGACACGTTCACGAATCGCCACTACGGCGGCTACAACATGGCGCTCATGTGGCCCGGCGGCTGGTGGGACCGCAGCGCCGGCGATCCCGTCGAGCGGCGCACGTACGCACACTACAAGGGCTTCGTCGTCGGCGCGCGCGATTTGCAGGACCCTCAATACCCGGGCATTCACTGGCCCTACATGGTCGGACAGCGCGACGGCTGGAACGACGGTGAGAAAGGCGACCCGCTCCCGCCGACGCCGCCTGAGCCGTTTGACATAACCACAGACGTGCAGATCCTGTTCAAGGGGCGTCTCGATCGCCGCACGTTTCGGCAGGCCTACCCGGTCGTGCTCGTGAATGGTGTGCAGAATCCGTATCTCGAGCACATTGACGAGACCTCCAACATGATAACCGGCCCCTGGCCGCAGCTCCCCGGCGACGAGTCCGACGTGCCGTATCAGATCGACGCGTTCGATCCGGATCTGCCCGCGGACCTGACCCTCGATACCCATTCGTGGTCGCGCATGGGCATTTCGACCCAGCGCCGCGTGTATGCCTTCGCCGACCGCCGGAACGACGACTACATGTTCTGGCACTGGCGCATGGTCAACGACGGGATCTGGGGCCGCATGGGCGTCGACCGCGTAGACTGCTGCGGCGGAATCCATGAGCCCGTCCAGGGCGTCATGATGAGCATCATGATAATGTGGGACCGCGGGTCCGCCGGCGCGAATCGGACGGAGAGCTCCGGCGAGATGCGGAACGACAGTATCTGGCGGTACTACGGCCTCGACTACGACGGCGCGCAGACAGAGGACATGCGTCTGGTCTACGTCGTCGACGGCGACCAGGATCCGGCGGTGTACAATGCGCCCCACGGCAAACAGAACGACATCGGCGATCCCGATCCGAACACCGGCGCGTTGCTCAGCGCGAAGACCGGCGGCTGGCAGATACTGCATTATGACGTCTCCACGTCGGATCGCAACGATGATGTGGCGCAGCCGAGGACGATCGGCTGGCAGAACTTCACCCGAATCATACGCACGGGCACTGAAAACCCGGAGGTCGGTGCGGGCCACGAAGCGAAGTACAACCAGATGCTTCTCGGCTATCAGGGCCCAGACGTGTACTACTACGGGGCGCACCAATCCACTCCGGGACGAGGTACCCACTCCCACGCCACCTCACATAACGCATCGTGGATCAAGGCGAGCAACGACCCGGCGACAAGCAGCGCGTACTGGCCGGGCAAGACCCTCGGCATCGACATCGAGGTGACGGACGTCGAGCAGCAGGCCGGATTCGGCCCCGACGACATCGCCCCGGGCGAGACCATCAACGCGCTGTTCGCCGTCGGCGTGAAGGGTCTCGACGAACCGTACGCGGACGCGGTGGGTCGACAGTGGTACGCGGGCGAGATCTCGGACAGCGGGAAAGATGCCCTCGTCCACAGCACGATCGACTCTCTGTTCCTGACCATGCGCCAGGCGAAAACCGTGTACGAGTCCGCCGACTTCGGCGGGCGGTATGCGTCGACGCGCGACGAGTTCGAGGTGGCGCTCGACGCTGCTGTCGGCGCGGGCCTGCTCGCACTCTCACCACCGGCGCCGGCGACGTTCGCGGTGAACTCCGGCACGGATCACACGGAGCTGAGTTGGACGCTCAACACGACGACCGGCAGCGACATCGCCGGGTGGCGCCTCTATCGCGCCCATGGCAGTTTCAAGGGCGATTCGGTGTTCGCCATGATCGCCACGCTTCCGCCAGGTGTGACGTCCTACAACGACTACGGCCTCACTCCGGACCAACCGTACTACTACTACCTGACCACGTTCGACGCGGACGGCAACGAGTCCACCATGCACACGCGGACGAGCGATCCGGTGTACACGACTCACTACAATCCCACACAGGTGAGCGGCACGGTCACGACTCAGACGTGGGAAACCGGCAAGAGCCCGTATCATGTTGTAGGAGCGATCGCTGTTCCGGCAGAGAACACGCTCACCATCCAACCGGGCGTGGAGGTCGTGTTCGACGTCGACGTGCCATTCATGATCGAAGGTAGTCTCCGCGCCATCGGAACGCCGAACGGCTTGATCCGGTTTGTTCCCGGCGAGGCGGCGGAGTGGGGAGGACTGCGGATTACGGGTGGCGACTCGAGCACGATCCACTACGCGCGAATCACCGGTGGCAACGCTGACGGGGACGCGTGGCCGGACAATGGCGGGGGCGCCGCGTACATTGCCGGGGCAGGCACTCGCGTAGGGATGGATGCGTGTGAGATCACCGGGAACAAGGCCGTGAACGGCGGCGGCGTTCTCGTCGAACAGGGCGGCCACCTGACGATGTCGAACTCGCGGGTTGTGGACAACGAAGCCTGGGATGGCGGCGGCGTATACGCCTTCGACGGGGCGACAGCGATTCTTGATCGGTGCGTTGTGGACGGCAACCAGGCCGGCGATGACGGCGGCGGCCTCGATGCGTTCGACACCAGCACGTTGGTTCTCAGGCGCTGCACCATCACCAGCAACACGGCAGTCGGGAAGGGCGGAGGGATCTACCTCGGTAACTCTTCGCTGTCGCTCGAGAACTGCACCGTCGCAAACAACATCTCGCAGACTGACGGTGGCGGCATCCAGGTCAGCTCCAGCGATGTGGCCGCAACGGGCTCCATCCTGTGGGGCAACGACCCGCAGGCGATCACGGATCAGACCGGCACTATCTCGGCGACGTACTCTGACATCCAGGGCGACACCGTGTGGACAGGCGGCGGCAACATCAACGTCGACCCGCTCTACGTCGACGCCGAGAACGGAGACTACCATCTCCTGCCCGGCTCTCCCTGTATCGACGCGGGTGATCCAGCGCTTCTCGACCCTGACGGGACCCGAAGCGACATGGGCGCACTCTACCACCGCCAGGTGCTCTCGCCCGGCGCCCTGGCTGTGCGCGACGTGCCAAACGACCAGGGCGGCTACGTCGTACTAACGTGGGAGGCATCCAGCCTCGACACGAACGCGAACGTCCTGCCGCATTACAGCGTCTGGCGTGCCCTGCCGGAAGGAGTCGCCGCGAAGCCCGGCGGCACGTACCGTATAGCGCGTCTCGGCGACATCGACTACACGTGGGAGTGGCTGGAGAGCCCGCTTGCCCACCAGTTCGCCCGGTACGCCTACACCGCATCGACGCTGTTCGACTCGATGGCTACGACCGACGCTGTACACCAGTTCATGGTGTCCGCCCACACGAGCGACCCGAGCGTCTATTACGACTCGGAGGTCGTCGCGGGCTACTCGGTTGATAATCTCGCTCCCGCGGCGCCGGTCATGCGCCCGGCATTGCGTGAAGACGGACGCGTGACGCTGTCGTGGAGCCGAAGCGTCGCGGCCGACTTCGGTCGATACCTCCTGTTCCGCGCGCGCAGACCGGTTTACGTCCGTCCCGAATCCTGGGAGCCCTTTGCTGCGACGCCCGATACGGCATTCGCGGACGAGGCCCCATGGCTCGGGCAGGTGTACTACGTCGTATTCGCGCAGGACGTGCATGGGAACATCAGTCGAGCCAGCAACTCAACGAACGTCTTCCTGACCGGGCTCGCGTCGCAGACGCTCCCGACGGTGTTTGCGTTGGAGCACGCTGCGCCGAATCCGTTCAACCCGACGACGAGACTCGCATACTCCGTTCCCGAGGCTGCGGCCGTGAGCATCGTGGCGTACGACGTGACCGGACGAGCGGTGAGAACGCTTGTCGACGGCGACCGTCAGCCAGGATGGCTCTCGGTCGTGTGGGATGGTCGAGACGATGCGGGCAGAGAAGTGGCCAGCGGCATCTACATCGTACGGATGACCGCCGGCGAGTTCGTCGGCGTGCGCCGGCTGGCGCTAGTGCGCTAGGTCATCGAATGCGGCAGCGCTACTCGATCCACTTGTCCTTCGGATGGTCCAGCTCGCCTTCGATGACGCTCTCGCGGAACTCATCCGTCACGTGCGCGACGTACACCTGCGATGCGCCGGTGCGATCCGACCGGAATACCGCGATGCGCCCGTCCTGGCTGAGCGACGGGTGCGGATGCCCGTACTCGACGTGGTCCCGCGACGCGCCCGGATGGCAGAGCGTGCGGAAGTGCGCCGAGGGCACGTGCGCAAGCTGGAGCCCCTGGTCTGGCCAGTTCGTGTCTGCGACGATCCACTCGGCGTCGAACGATGCGCCGGAGTGCCAGAAATACGGTCCCTGCACGAGCTTGTACGGCTCCTTCTCAGGCTCGCCGATCCAGAGGCACCGGTGCGGCGGCAGACCGCAGCCCTGCATCGCGCCCTTCCGGCCAAGGTTCGTTCCATGCGCGTAGATGTTCTCTCCGATGAGTCGCTCGTTGGTCCCATCCTCGTCGACGAGCCAGAGATGCATGCTACCGCCCGCGTTGTAGAACGTGCGCGAGCCGTCGGCGCCCTCCTTCGTGCCCCAGATAACCTTGCCGCGCTGCACAATGAGCCCGTTTTCGTCGTACGCGCAGCCCATAGCGGCCCCGTCCGCGCCGTCCGGCACGCTTGCTGCGCCTGTCTTCAGATCCACGGTCACCCAGTCGTGCTGCGGGTGCTCGTCCGGATTCGCCGGGTCGATCGGCCTTGTCCGGCCGACGAAGATGCGCTTGCCGGAGGCGCTCAGCACGAGCTTGCCGAGGGTGATCCCGTCGTCGCAGAACTCGGCGAGATCGGCGATCACTTCGTCGTCGCCGGTCTCCATGTCTACGCGATGGAGCTTCCGCCCCGCGTTCGCATAGAGGTGCGTGCCGTCAAGCGTCAGCACGGCCCAGGGGCGTCCGTAGTAGCCGCCCTCTTCCTCCCACTCGCCGTACTCGGTGAGCTGGTACATGTTGAGCCCGTCGGTATCGACGCGGAAGATGTCCCACGGTGCGCCGCGACGCAGAAACCGCTGGCAGTAGAACACCATCCGGCGATTGTCCGGCGTCACGCACGGCCAGTCATAGTAGAAATGCGCGGAGGGGAGCGGGTAGCTCGTAAGCTGGATGACCTTGATGCCGGTACTCGGGTCGATGCGCTGGATTCGTTCGCTGTAATGGGGTTTGCGGGTCAACATGTTGGAGATACCTCGCGCGACTGAGTGGGTGCTCCGGCGGTCGGGAGAGAAGTTCGCTCGCAGGTGTGTGTGATCCTAACGGCGCTGACCGGCACGAGAGCAGGCGGCGCGCGGAATCGGTATATTCATGCTAGTGTCGTATCGTAGCTTCCAGGCTGCGATACGCGGGCTCTGCCGCCCGCGCCATCCACCCGGAGCGCACATCAGCTCGGAAACGGGAGGAACTCGCCATGAACCTGCCGCTGCAGCGCATCCTGATGACCGCCGCCACGTTCTGCCTCGCCGCATCCGCGCCGGCCTCCGCCCAGATCACGCCCGGTGAGGGCTGGCCCCAGATGAACCGCACGCTCGACATCGGCAACTTCTGGGACACGTTCACGAACCGCCACTACGGCGGCTACAGCCAGGCACTCGTATGGCCCGGCGGATGGTGGGACCGACAGGCCGATGACGAAAACACCCAGCGCCGCACGTTCGCGTTCTACAAGGGCTTCCTCATCGGCGCGCGGAACGTGATGGACCCGCAGTACCCAGACGTCATCTGGCCCTACATGGTCGGGCAGCGCGACGGCTGGAACGACGGTGAATTGGGGATCGATATACTGCCGTCAGCGCCGGATCCGCACGCGATCAACACCGATGTGCAGACACTGTTCAAAGGGCGCCTGGCTCGACGCACGTTCAGGCAGGCATATCCTGTCGTGGCGGTAGACGGCGAGGTATACAGACACTCTCCGCGGCATATCGTGGCCGACGATGCTATCATCACCGGACCGTGGCCTCAGCTTGTGGGTGACGAGTCGGACGCACCCTACCAGGTCGACGTCATCGATCCGGACCTGCCTGCCGATCTTACGCTGGACACCTATTCCTGGTCGCGCATGGGAATCGCCACTAATCGCCGAGTGTACGCGTTCGTCGACCGCCGGAACGACGACTACATGTTCTGGCATTGGCGGATGATCAACGACGGCATCTGGGGCAAGATGGGCGTCAACGGCGTCGACTGCTGCGGCGGAGCGCACGACACCGTCGGCGGCGTCATGATGAGCCTCATGTTCTGGTGGGACGGCCATTCCGCGGGCGCGGTCCGCACGAACAGCGCCCGGGGTACCAACGATTCGATCTGGCGGTATTACGGCGTTGACTACGACGGAGCGCGGACCGAGGACATGCGTCTCGTCTACGTCATCGACGGCGATCAGGATCAGTCGGTGTACGACGCGCCACGTGGCAAGCAGAACGACATCGGCGACCCCGATCCGACAACGGGCCATCTGCTCAGCGCGAAGACCGGCGGTTGGCAGGTGCTCCACTACGACACGTCTCCGTCCGACCGACGCGACGACCCGGCGCAGCCGCGCACGATGGGCTGGCAGAATCACTCGCGCGTGATGCGAACCGGCGCGGTCGGATCAACAACCGGCACATACCACACGGCCACGGATGCAGGGCACGAAGCGAAGTACCGTCAGATGCTACTCGGGTACCAGGGCGTAGGCGGGTACTACCTCGGCCCGTTCCAGGAGACTCCAGGGCGCGATCGACATCCAAACGCAGACACGCATGGCGCGTCGTGGATCAAGGCGAGCAACGATCCGGCTACGAGCAGTACGAACTGGCCGGGCAGAGTCCTCGGTGTCGACATGGAGGTGTCCGAGCCGGAACAGCAGGCCGGATTCGGTCCAGACGACCTCGCGCCGTTCGACACGCTCAACGGCATCCATGCACTGGGTGTGAAGGGCCTCGAAGAACCCTACGCGGCGGAGATTGGTCGGCGCTGGCTGGCGGGCGAGATCGATGACGCTGATAAGGACGCCCTTGTCCACAGCACCATCGACTCGCTCTTCCGGGCGATGCGCCAGGCGAAGGCGGTCTACGAGTCCGCGCTATTCGATGACGATCACGGCGGCAAACGGTACGCGTCGGCACGAGCGGAGTTCGAGGAGGCGTTGCGCGCCGCGGTCGGCGCGGGAATACTGTCGCTCTCGCCTCCCGCGCCGGCCACATTCACCGCCCGTGGGAGATCGATGTGTTACCTCTGGCCCGGGAAAGACTGTTCGCAGTATCTGGAGAACACGCTCTCGTGGACCCTCAATACGGCTACCGGATCGGACATCGCCGGATGGCGCCTGTATCGTGCGGAAGGGAGGCATGCGGGTGACTCGACGTTCGCGCTCATCGCGGAGTTGCCCCCGTCGGTGATGTCATGGAGCGACACCCCCCTCGCCTGCGGATCGTACTTCTACTACCTCACAACGTTCGACGCCGACGGAAACGAATCCACAATGCACACACGGACCTTTGACCCGGTAGTCGCGTACTGCATTACTGGGATTGACGCGAACGAAGGCCAGCCGCTTCGATTCCATCTCGCGCAGAACGCGCCGAACCCGTTCAATCCGACCACCTCGATCCCGTACGCAGTCCCATCGGGCGGTCGCGCTACTCTGTCCATCTACGACGTGAACGGCCGGTTGGTGCGCACGCTCGTCGACGAGCACGTCTCCACCGGCGCACATACCGCGCTGTGGGACGGCACCGACGACATCGGTCGCGACGTCGGCAGCGGGGTGTACGTCTACCGACTGCAGGGCGGCGACGACGTGATCGCTCGGCGACTCACGCTCATACGTTGAGCGGACTGATTCCCGCCCGGCGCTACTCCATCCACCTGTCCGTCGGATGATCAAGCTCGCCGGCGATGACGCTCTCGCGGAACTCGTCCGTTATGTGCGCGACGTACACCTGCGATGCGCCGGAGCGGTCCGATCGGAACACGGCGATGCGCCCATCGTGGCTGAGCGACGGGTGCGGGTGCCCGTACTCGACGTGGTCCCGCGACGCGCCCGGGTGGCAGAGCGTGCGGAAGTGCGCCGATGGCACGTGGGCAAGGTGGAGCCCCTGATCGGGCCAGTTCGTGTCGCCGACGATCCATTCGCCGTCGAACGATGCGCCGGAGTGCCAGAAGTAGGGACCTTGTACGAGCTTGTGCGGCTCCTTCTCAGGCTCGCCGATCCAGAGGCATCGGTGCGGCGGAAGCCCGGTGCCCTGTAGCGCGGCCTTGCGTCCGAGATTCGTACCATGGGCATAGATGTTCTCGCCCATGGGTCGCTCGTTGGTTCCATCCTCGTCGGTGAGCCAGATCTCGCCCTGGCCCTCCGGGCTTACGTGCTCACGGGTGCCGTCGGCCTTCTCCTCCAGACGCCCCATCCGAGCCCGGGAGATGAAGAGCCCGTTCACGTCGTACGCGCAGCCGTACAGCGTACCGTTGCCCTTCGACAACTCAGCCGCTCCGGTTTCAAGGTCGACGACGACCCACCTCGCGTTCGGTTCGCCGTCCTCGTAGCTCCCGCCCGCCGGCCGGGAGCGGTCCACGAAGATGCGCTTCCCGGAAGCGGAGAGCACGAGCTTCTGAAGGATGTAGTCGCCGTCCCAGAACTCGGCGAGGTCGGCGACGATCTCGTCCCTACCGGTCTCCACCTCGACACGATGCAGCTTCCGTCCCGAATTCACGTAGATGTACTCGCCGTCGAGCGTGAGCACCGCCCACGGGCGTCCGTAGTAGCCGCCTTCCTCATCCCATTCGCCGTACTCGGTGAGCTGAAACAGGTTCAGCCCATCCGTGTCGACGCGGAAGATGTCCCACGGTGCGCCGCGACGCAGGAATCGCTGGCAGTAGAGCACCATGCGGGCGTTGTCCCGTGTGACGCACGGCCAATCGTAGTAGAAGTGCGCCGACGGCAGCGGGTAGCTCGTGAGTTGGATGACTTTGATGCCGGTTCTCGGATCGGTGCGCTGGATGCGTTCGCTGTTGAACGCTCTCTGGATCAGCATGGTGGGGTTACCTCCCGCGACTGAGTGGGCGTAGAGTTGGTCGCTCGGGAACGGCCTCGTCCTCGTGCGTAATCACCGCCTGAGCGACGGCGTAGTTGCGGGTGTGCGAGATCGACAGCCACAGGCGGATTGGATCGGGCGGCAGGAGTTGTCGGATCCGCGCGCTCAGCACGACCGTCGGCGCCGCGCCCTCGGCACGGACGACTTCTACTTCTCGAAAGCTCGTCTGCTCGGTCCAGCCGGTGCCCAGCGCCTTCAGGACGGCTTCTTTGGCGGCGAATCGTGCCGCGAAATGCTGCGTTGGGAATGCCCTACCGTTACAGAACCGCTGCTCCGCCGGGGTGAACACCTTGCGAAGGAAGCGATCACCGAAGCGGTCCATCGACCGAGCGATGCGCTCCACCTCGACCACGTCCACGCCGATGCCGAGTATCTGGCTCATATAGGTGGCTGCACCGTACGAATGGCATAGTGGCGACCGTCCGGTAGCCCCGGCCGGTCGCCCCTGCGAGTAGAGCCTAGCGGTCTCTCGGCACCGAACTACCGCAGTTTCGGCGCGTGCTTCTGGTAATATTCCGGCATGTGCTCTTTGACCTGCGCTTCCATCTCCTCTTCGGACATGGCGGTCAGACGCCCGCCCACCTCGTACTGATCCATCACCCAGCGGGCAACCTTGGCTACCTTGGTGATGCTGAGCCGATCCTTGCCCTTCAGCCCGAAGAACTCATTGACCCACAACGCCACGCCCTGCGCGCCCGACTTGTCGGTAATGGAGACCCTGGGGCTGCGCCCCAACAGCGCGGTGGTGTCGAATATGTTGTAGATCCGCTCGTCCGACCGCAGGCCCCCGGCGTGGATTCCTGCGCGCGTAGTGTTGAAGTCGCGTCCCACGAACGGGTAGTTGGGGGCGATCTCAACGCCGATGGACCGCATGTACTCGGCGATCTCGGTAATGACTCCGACGTCGATCCCGCAGAGATCTCCCATCAGGCTGATGTACTCGATGATCGAGCCCTCAAGGGGAGGATTGCCGGTGCGCTCGCCGAAACCCAGCAGCGTCGCATTCACAGCATTGCAGCCGTAGAGCCACGAAGTCGCACCGTTGATGTGCACCTTGTGGAAGTCGTTGTGGCCGTGCCACTCCAGACGTTCCGGCGGGACGCCGCAGTCGTTGACCATCCGGTAGACAAGTTTCGGAATCGACCGCGGTAGCGATGCGCCCGGATACGAGATGCCGAACCCCATTGTGTCGCAGAGCCGAATCTTCGCGGTCAGGTGTTCCGGTACCTGCTCCGAGCGCTTCATCAGCTCGGCCACGTAGGGCATCACGAACCCTTCGATGTCGGCCCGCGTCACGTCTTCCAGATGGCACCTCGGCCGTACCCCGGCCTCCCACGCCGCCTCAACAACGCCGAGGTAGTCGTCGAACGCCTTCTTCCGGTCCTTCTTGAGCTTGAGGAATATGTGATAGTCCGACGACGAGGTGAGGATACCCGTTTCCTTCAGCCCCATCTCTCTGACAAGTCGAAAATCGCCCTTGTCTGCCCGAATCCAGCTCGTGATTTCCGGGTAAGTGTGCCCGAGTTCACGACATTTGTCGAGCGCATCCCGGTCGTTTTGCGTGTAGAGGAAGAACTCCGTCTGGCGGATGACACCGTTCGGGCCGCTCAGTCTGGAGAGCAGATCGTAGAGGAGTACCTGCTGCGCGACGGTGTAGGGCGGACGTGCCTGCTGACCGTCGCGGAACGTCGTATCGGTGATCACCAGGTCGCGCTTGATCGCTTCCTGCGGGTCGAACTCGACGACTTCACCGTCGATCTTCTCGTAGATCGGGCCGTCGAACAGAATTCTAGGGGGGAGGTCGTAGTCAAACTGCTCGTCGAGCAGATTGGGTTCTTCAACTTCCACCAACGGGCGCTGTGCAGACATCGTATCTCCTTTCCCGCGCCGGCGAAAGCCGCCGCGGCAACCGGCGTCGAAGGAACGTCGTCAGTCCACGTATCCGCCTATGTACTCGATGGCGCCACCGACGGTCTCGACCGACAGTGCCTCGTCCTCGTCCATCTCGATGTCGAACTCTTCTTCGAATCCGGCGACAAGCTCAACCGATTGCACGGACTCGGCTCCCAGATCCTCGGTGAAGCTCTGCTCCGGCGCTATAGTCGCGACATCCACGTTCAGAACCGCCGCGACGACTTTCTTGATGCGCTGCTCTAGTTCCTCCGGACTCATCATACCCTCCTGTCCTGGTTCGCTCTGCCCGAATCACCTGACCAGTGCTGCTCGGTCCCGCTTGGCCGCCTTGACCAACTCGGGCCGCGTGATGCTCCGCACGTGAGACAGCATGGCCTCATCGGCTTCGGTGAGCGGCCGCTTGCGGCGAGACGTTGCCATTCGTGCGGTCGTGAGTATGTCGTCGAACTTCTGTCCTCGCGTGATAAGACCCTTGATGGCGAGCGCACACGACGGGATGAACTTGGGCATCAGCCCGCCATGGGCGACGCAGTTCACCATGGCGCCGACGTGCGTGCCGGTGTTGAACAGCGTCCCGATTGAGGTCTTCGTGTGGTCCCCGAAGAAGCTACCCACCTTCGTATCCTCGGAGTCCACCTGTTCCCCACGCACGTAGACCTGCACACCGGTGTAGTCGTTCTTCAGATCGCTGTTCGTCGTGAGTGCGCCAAGGTTGACCCATTCGCCGACGTACGCGTGGCCCAGGAAACCGTCGTGGTATTTGTTGGAGTACCCGTGGATGATCGACTCCTCGACCTCGCCGCCAACCCGGCACATCGGCCCGATGGAGCACCCTTCGCGGATCTTCCCTCCGACGAGAATCGTGCTTTTGCCGATGTAGCCCGGGCCCTCGATCCGCGTGTGTGGATGCACCTCCGCATCTTCGTCGATGATGACCGGACCTCCGGTCACGTCGATCGCGACGAACGGATGCACCACGGCCGACGGAGCCACCCAGAGATTGTCGTCGTCGCCCACGACGGCAGCTTGCGGGTGAACTTGTCCTTCTGCTCCGCTCCGTCCCAGCGCCTTGAAGTCGTGTTCGATCGCTTCGGGATTGTGGTGGACGAGGTTCCACGGGAAATCGACCATGGGGAGGTCCTCGTCCGTCCCCGGCAGATCGTCCGCCAGCCGTTCGACGAGTTCTCCCACGGGCAGATCGCCGAGCCCCGCCACTTTCTGCGCCGAAGCGCGCAAGTAAGCAAGCTGCCTGCCCACGTTCGGGTGCCCGCTCCCAGCGGGGGGCTGCGGCACCCACACCGCGCCGTCGGGACCTTTGCTTCCGATCTCGACGCCAATCGCGAGAAGCCGCGCATTGACGAGCAACAGATCGTCGCCCTTCAGGATGTCCGGACGGTTCACGGGAACACCCTCCGCGCGCTGCAGGAAGGTCTCCGCGAGATAGTCGCGGACGAAATACCCGTTCACGGGCATCCCGACGGATCGGGCGATTCGTTCACTGAGCGAGATGGTACCGCAGCGCAACTCACCGACAGGGCGAGTAAGCGTCATCGGGTAGAGGCGATCCACGTGGGCGTCTTCGAATATGATGAGCTTCACGGCACAGCTCCCTTACTCGGTCGACACGACAAGAAGAACGACGATGGGCCGGAAGGGGTGGGACGTCTGCTACGCGGCGTCGCCTTCTCTCCTTCCCGTGGCCCATCCACTCTGAGTGCAGGTGGTGGACTAGACCGGCTTTCCGGGCTGAGTATACCGAGGCCAACGTTGCGCACCAATATGCCTGCCAGGCTCAATGAGCCATGGCCGGCCAGCCGTCCGTCCGCCCCCTCACCGCCAGGTGTGCCCCCACCACGCGAAACGCACAGGATAGACCGTCGCGGGCGTCGTCGCAACGTAGTCGCCGGCTAACCGGCCACGTAGAGACGCGTCTCGTAGCCATTCATCGGTGTGATGATGCCGCCGTCGAGCGGTGTCAGCTCCGACGATGGCTCGTTGAGCGGCACAAGCTTCTCCGGGCTGATCCAGTCGAGGCCCTGCACGAACATGTCGACGCCGTGTGAATCCTCGTTGATCATCAGCACGAACGTCCGATCTCCCGCACGACGCGCGACGCACGAACACCCCATGATGGAGGGCCTCCAGGTGTGGTGCGCGCTCCCGGTGACTTCCGGCACCGGACCTCTTTCGAGGAACTCCGTCACCTGGCTCAACTCGCCGACGACTGTCATGAGATCGTCGAGGAACGGCGCCGGCCGCTGAGCGGTCCCTGAGCCATACCAGAACAGCCCGGTCGCCTCGTGCAGAATCGCCTGCCACGCCATGAACCGGGCCTGATCAACCGTCGGGAAGCCGCCGGGAAAGTAACCGAACGTGTCACCCAGGTCGGGAAAGGAGAATGCCTGCTCCACGATCCAGAACTCCCTGCCGGGAGCGGCGGCGCGGAAGCGGTCGATATCCCGGCCCATCAGTTCCGGCGGGCGGCTGAAGTTCTCTTCGTCAACGCCGACGGGATAGTAGTCGAAACCGATGATGTCGATTGATGGGGCGCACCGGGCCACAACGTCGAGCGGCGAAAGCACCGCCTCGTTGAGCCAGATCATCCGTGACGGGTCCCGCTCCCGGACTATTACTGTCCCACGCGCAAGGCCGTCGAGAAGGTCGTCGATTCGGCGCGCCTTTTCCGCGATGGCGTCGGCTGACTCGGACCACATCCGGCGAGGTATGCGGGTATCCCACCAGGCGTTCCAGATCGCTTCGTCGGGAGCCTCCCACACGATCAGCGCGGGGTGATCCTTGAGTTCGTCGATCCGCTCGCTGAGCGCCGTTCCGTCATCTCCGGCGGCAAGGATCATCGGCACGCTGACCCACCCGAACATGCCGTGCTCCCACGCCTCGTCGAGATCCTCGCGGCCGCCGCACCGTATGAGATTGATCCCCGCCTCGCGCCACGAGATCCACTCGTCCTCGCTCTTCGGCGGGTTGTACATGCCGAGCGGGAATACCGCTTTGCCGTCTCTACGAATCTGCATGCTTACTCCCTGTGCAGGCGACCGCGAAAGCTGCGCCCGTGTGGTACGTTGTCGTTACCGAATCAGCGTCTCTCCGCGAAGCAGCACGTAGAGAAGCCCCCACGCGCCGGCTGCGAGATACGCGCCGACGAACAGCCAGGTCTCCAGCGGCGGATCGAACGCGTACCCGGATACGCCCGGAAGGAACGCCAGCATCCAGATTATCGTGGCTGGCCAGTAGGTGGATATACCGAACGTCGCCCCCGCAGCAACCAACGACCAGCGTTTCCTGAGATGAAGGCCGACGAGTGTAATCACGAGCAGCGGAACGTAGACGACCGTGGCACCCGCTCCGAATGCGCGATTCACCTGCACGCCATGCTCGCCTACCTGCGCCACGCTCTCCTGCAACCCCATGCTGACGGCCAGATCGTAATGGAACACCGCCATCGTCTGCCCCACGAGCATCATCACAGTAGAGACCGCGAGGAAGACCATGATCACCCAGTACGCCACAGGGCGTTTGACGTCCGACATGACGCTCCTCCTCCAGCTGTCGCTGTGCGCCGCGCTCGACTCCGTCACTCAGTCGCCGCGCCATTCCTCCGGTATCCGGGCGATGCACGCCCTGCCGCCGCCATCAACGTTCCCCGTGAAGATCACGTAGCGGCCCGTCGGATCGAAGCCCGGGTGCGCGTGCTCGCCACCGCCGTACGTGCGGTGTCCCGTTGTCAGCAGGCGGGGGCGGCTGGTCTTGCCGTCGAAGAGCACGAGGTCCCCGTGGAAAGTGTCGGCCACGACCCACGCGCCGTCGTCGCTGCCCGCGCAGTGCCACCAGTTCCGTTTCCAGATTTCCGCGTCGGTGCCGCCGGGCCACCAGCTACCTGCACCGATGATCCGGACGACGCCCGTCATCGGATCGAGAACGCTCACGTGGGACATCTCCCGCTCCGCGGGCTCACCCTCAAACGCGATGGCCGGGGGGGCACCACAGAACAGTATCTGATCGTCCACCCACCAGGACTCGTGTGTCACCAGTTCGCCGGGAATCTGCTCGTGCGCGACCCGTGGCTCGCCGGTAACGGGATCGAGCAGCCAGAGCCGGGGCGGGTCGCCCTCCTTGTGCCAATCGCTGCCGCCAGCGAAGCTGACTAGATTCGACGATCCGCGACTGAACTGTACGTGGCTGTGCCACCGGATCGGCGGCCCGATCTCGGCAAGCTCGACGACTTCGCCGGTATCGATGTCGATCCGCAGGATGTGCGGCTCGTTGTACGTGACCAGGTACCTGTCGTCGAAGTTGCCATTGAGCTTCGCGCACCCGCTGCGACACCAGCCATCGACTGAGGCGATCACGCGCTCGGCGGCGATGGCTCGCGAACGTACCGACGGATCGTCCGACACGTGCAGTTCGACCGACAGCTCTACGATGTCGTTGCCGCGTATGGCGAACACGGAGTTGCGCGTCGCGGCGACCGTGGCGCGGTCGCGGAACCGTCCGGACGGGCCGTCGAGATCGACCAGCTCGCCGGTCGCGACGATGTAGCCCGTGAGCCCCAGGGAGCCCTTGACAACGATCAACGATCCGTCCGGGAAGAACGACCTCTGATGGAAGTAGTTGCCCCTCGACTCGGTGCTCCACGTGAGGTACGTCAGCTCGACGCCCGTGGCCGAATCAACGACGGTGCGGTTGTCCGGCGGAAACACGTCCAGCTCGACGGCCCCCGCTGAGCCAGCGGATAGCATGCAGAGGGATATCGCGGCGGCGATCAGTCTCGGTAGCGTGAATGGGGTTGCCACTGCGTTTCCTCCAACATCGTGTCCCGGCCTGCGAACGACACACAATGGTACTTGATGCCCCGACGGGGACACCCGCCTGCTGGTACGAAAACGGCCCCCGACAGCGAACGCTGTCGGGGGCCGTGTCCAGCATCAACTCACGCTGCTCTACTCAGCCGGCGCTTCCGGGGCCTGTCCGCGTGTGCGGATGCTCTCCGTGAACTCTTCCAGGTCCCAACCGGCGCGGGTGATCTTCTCCTTGAACCGGTCCGACCACTCGTCTACCGGCGTCTCCAATGCCTGTTCCCTGATCTCCTCACGAGCCGCGGCTATCATGATCCGTTCGGCTTCCTCGCGGGTCATCCCGCCGCTTCGGAACGCTGCGCGGGTGGTAAGAGCGAGGCTGTCCATGTGCGTGGCCGGTCCGCCCCCCTGGGTTTTTCGGACGAACTCCGCGAGTTCCTCGATCGTGCTGCCGGGCCTGACACGGAAGTCCCTTCCTGGGTTGATCTCCAGTATCCGGGACTTCAGAACGTCCGACCATCCCTCTGGCGTCGTCATCATCGCCTCGTTCCACACGCGGCGCCGGTAGCTCAGCTCCGGAATCTCCTTGAGACTGCTGACGGACTCGGCTTCACAGATTTGCGCCTTCAGATCGTCGGACCACTCCTCACTCGGCATGTTCAGCGCCTCCCGCCACGCCCGACTACCGCGGAACGCCCAGGCAAGTCTCTCGATAGTGGTGCCGGCGGCCATCACTTCGAGAAGCTGGGCCTTCAGCTCGTCGGACCACTCGTCCGGGTCCGTGGCCATGGCGGCGTTCGCTACCATGCGACGGT
>CAZEAI010000031.1:0-42397 GCA_964510105.1 uncultured bacterium | reverse complement strand
CCCGCGTCGGAGCATTGTTGGCCGAACCCGTCGGCATCGCACGTGAAAGCGTCCGGATCGATCGAAAAGCCGACCATCCAGCACGAATACACGTTCACGTAGTCCGGAATCGCCAGCGGCGTGATGCCCGGAATCGCCGCGAGGCGCTCGGTGAGCAGCCGTATCATCTTGTCGCGCTGCTCGACGTTCTCCCGGACTATCTCCAGTTGCGCCAGCGTCACTGCGGCGGTGCAGTTGGGCATGCGGTAGGCGTAGCCAAGGCTCGTGTGTACGCGTCCGAAGCCGTCGACCATCTCCCCGCCGCGCGATTGTCCGACGAAACGCACCGCGTCGGCGAGTTCGGCATCGTACGTGACGAGGCAGCCGCCCATATCGCTGCCCATGGTCTTCTCGGAGTCGAACGAAAACGCCGCCACGTGGCCCAGAGTCCCGGCGAACCGGCCCTTGTACTCGCTGAACACGGCCTGACACGCATCCTCGATGACGAGCAGGTCGTGCTTCGCGGCAAGCTCCATGATCGGGTCCATGTCGCACACGAGTCCGGTTTTGTGTACGCACAGGATCGCGCGAGTCCGGTCGGATATACTCGCGGCGATGGTGTCGGCGTTCAGATTCACGTCGCCGGGCGCGGTGTCCGCGAACACGGGGATGTAGTGCTCGGAGATGATGCCCTGCACGGTGCCGTAGTCGGTCACCGGGCTGACGATGATCTCGTCGCCCGGCTCGAATCCACGCGCGACTCCGAGCCCGGCAGCCAGCGCCGCCAGCGCGGGAGTGCATCCCGGCGTGGCCATGCAGTGGAGCGGCTGCCCGTCCCGCTCGCCTCCGAGCGCCTCGGCGAATGCCTGCTCGAACCGGCCGACCATGTCCGAAGACAACCCACCGTCGATCACCTCCCGCAGGTACCTCTCGGCGTTCGGCCCGATGGTACGGGGAAACTGGTTCGGGAGTGCATCGGGCAGGTCGGCATATGCGCCGGCGCCGTACTTCGCGCGATCACGTGGCATGGTGGATTCCTTGAATGTGAATAGTGCTCGCCCCAGGCGCCATCCCGGCGCATCTTCTCTCGTATGGCCAGGATAGCCGCCGAGGCGGCGTCCGCTCGCCTACTGCCGTCATTCCGAGCCGCGAACTCCGCGAATGCACCGCATTCGCGGAGTTCGCGTGTCGAGGAATCCCTTTCGCGCGGAGTATCACTTCACCTCCGCAAGAGATGTCTCGACTTCGTCGGTGATGCCGACGCCGCTCGACATGACGCCGGGCCCGCGCGGCATCACTCCAGTGTCCTCGCCGCCTGGCCGGTGGGGGGGGGAATTCCTGTCTGCCCGCACTACAGGCGAGGCCCCTTACTCCCCGAGCACCCAGCGCACGACCTCGTTCGGCTCCGCGAGCCAGACGTCGTCGCCGCCAACCGCGCGGACCGTCGCCAAACGCTGCTCGAGTTCTTCCGTCGTACAATCCTTCGCCGGATGGATCGGCGTACCCGGCGTGGGGCAGTGCGCGTAGTCGATCACCCAGCCGCCGAGATCGCGCGCCTGGTGGAGCCGTTTGTACGGGTCGAACACGCTGTAGAACGGCTCCGGGTACTCGGTGTGGATCGGCACGCGTCCAAGAGCGAGAAGCTGCTCGCGCTCCGCGCCGTCGCTGAACGTGTTCACCCGGTCGGTGATGGTCATGATGGAGTCGTAGCCCGCCTCCCGCGCGACCTTCAGCGCCGCCGGGTACGACAGGTTGTTGCCCGGCACGCAGAACATCGTCACGGGCATGTCGATGGCGGCCTCGAGCACCGTCCGCGCCTCGACGACCTCGTACTGCGCCACGTCGTCGGAGATGTACGCGTGCGTCATGCTGTGGCACGAGATGCCCCAGCCCTCGTCGGCGAGATCGTGAAGCTGCTCCTTCGAGAGGATCATCATGCCGTGGTACGACGAGCCGGGAACGTCGCGCACGACGCCGATCTGGCTCGCAACGAGCGCCACGTGGCCGGGGACGCCGTAGCGACGGTGGATCGGCAGCGCGTGCGTGAGCAGGTCCGCGCAGCCCTCGTCGTACGTGATGCTGTACACCCAGCGTTTCCCGTCGGGCCAGTTCACGCCTACGACTCCTTCGCCTGCCACTCGCGGATGGTCTCGTGGTCCGCGCCGACGGCGATGAGCGCCTGCCCCGCGACGCTCGCCTCGTTGCCCGCGATGGCGAGCAGCACGTGCACCGGATCGATGTAGTGGAGCCCCGCTTCCAACGCTTCATCCGCCGCGCGGTCGAGGACCGCGTCCATGGCGCCGCCGCGTCCGCCGGGCTGCTTCGAGCGATGGGCCAGCGCGTCATGAACCGCGGCGCGGAGCCCGTCCGCCTCAACGCCGATGCGCTTCATCAGCTTCGCGGCGCTGCTATCGTCGTCGGCGAACAAGCCGAGCAGCAAGTGCTCCGGCGCGAGGGTCGCGTGGCCGAAGCGTCGAGCCTCCTCACGTGCATGTAGAAACGCCGTCTTGATCCGCTCAGCAGGCGGCAGGCGAAGGGATTCCACCGGGATCATACCGGCGAACGTCTCGTCTTTAGGCAGCAGGAGTTCGGTATACGTGTCGGGCTTGCGGGTCTTCATGTAGATCTGCCGCATGTCGGCGTAGCCCTCGCCCCAGAACGGCATCCGCCACGCCGGGTCGAACTCCGCGACGACAACGCCGGGCTTGTGACCGGTCGACGCGATCACGCGCGCATCCGGGGCGATCACCTTCGCATAGCCCATGTTCTTCCCGGCCAGGAACGGCATCTCGATGTACCGCGAGAGCGCGAAGTACATCTGGTTGTCCGCCGCGCGCGTCTTCTCGACGGACTCGAGCATGTCGCCGGTGTAGTCGAGGTACATCGTCGGCACGAGGACCATGTCGGCGCTCTTGAGCATGTAGATGCGGAACATCTCCGCGAAGTGGATATCCATGCAGATCGCGATGCCGAATCGCACGCCGTCGAACTCAAACACGGGGAAGCGCTCGAAGCACAGGTCCTCGGGGTCCGGCTCGGTGACGATGTATTCCTCGGAAGGCGCCGGATGCTGCTTTCGGTACGTACCGACGAGTTCTCCCTCCCGGTCGATGAGGAATCCTACGTTCGCGACGCCTCCGGCCACTTTGGCGGACAGGCTGCCCACTACCCCGATGGAGTGGCGTTTCGCCTGCTCGGCATAGGCCTTGAACATCGGATGCTCGCGAAGGAAGAACTGCCCCGGCTCCTCGCCACAGACAATGTCCGGCTCCTCGGGAAGCAGGACGAGATCCGCGCCGCGCTCGTGCGCCTCGACGACGGCCGACACGGAATGCCGGGCGCAGTCGCTTGTCGGAACCGAGCATACAGCAAGTTTGAAAGGTCTCACCGGGCAGTCCTCCTGATGATGTCTATGTCTCGCTTGCCGCTTCGTTCTCGAGTCGCGCCCAACGTTTGTGGAACGGCTCGGTCGACGGCAAAGATAAGTCGCGCTCTTTCGTCCATCCGGCGAACGGCCCGGGAGCCCGGCTGGTCCAGCCTGCCGGGGCGCGCGACGCGATCGCCCACGGCGCCAGTCCCCATCGCATGAGCTTCGCGCCAATGCGATAGAACAGCTTGTTGCCCATGCCCATGGCCCAGAGCCTGAACAGCACCCGCTCAACCAGAGGCGTGGCCTTCTCTTGAGCCTGGTCTCCGCGCAGATCGAGAAGCATCTGCGGGATGTTGATCTTCACCGGGCACGCCTCGTAGCACGCTCCGCACAGCGATGACGCGTGCGGCAGGTGCTCGAAGCGCCTTTCGCCCTCGTACATCGGCGACAAAAGCGAGCCGATCGGCCCGGGATACACGCTTCCGTACGCGTGCCCACCCACCTGCTGGTACACGGGGCACGTATTCAGGCACGCGCCGCACCGAATGCAGCGGAGCGTCTCGCGATACTTCGAGCCGAGCACTTTCGTCCTGCCGTTATCGAGCAGGACGACATGCATCTCCTGCGCGCCGTCGCCTTCGCCTTCGCGCCGGGGACCGGTAATGAGATTCGTGTAGACGGTGAGCGGCTGCCCCGTCGCACTTCGCGCGAGGAGCTTCAGGAACACCGGCAGGTCGGCGAGTCGTGGGATGAGTTTCTCGATGCCCATCAACACGACGTGTACTCGGGGCCACGTCGTGGAAAGTCGCCCATTGCCCTCGTTCGTCACCTGCACGACGGTGCCGGCATCCGCGGCGGCGAAGTTCGCGCCGGTGATGCCCATATCGGCCAGGCGAAACTCCTCGCGCAATACCTCGCGCGCAAGCGCCGTGAGCTTCTCCGGCTCCGGCGGGAGGTCGCGCTGGAAGACCCGGTTGAAGATATCGGCGATTTCCTCCTTGGTGCGATGCACCACGGGCACCACGATGTGCGAGGGGTGGTCAGACGATATCTGCAAGATGTATTCGCCGAGGTCGGTTTCGACTACCTGGAAGCCCCGATCGAGGAGCGACGCGTTCAGCTTCGTCTCCTCACTGACCATCGACTTGGACTTGACGATTCGCTCGACGCCTGCCCTCTCGGCGATCTCCGCGATGATCTCGTTCGCCTCGTCGCCCGTTCGCGCCCAGTGGACGTGTCCGCCCACGGCCTCGACGGCATCGGCGAATTGCTCGACATATTCGTCGAGACGAGCAAGCGTACCGTCTTTGATGAGCCGCGCACGCTCCCGGACAAGTTCACTCTCGGGGAGTTCGCTCATGATCTGCCTGCGCCCCAGGTCGAACTTGCCCGTCGCGCGCACGAGCGCTTCGTGGAGCCCCTCGTTATCCAGGGACTGGCGCGAGGCCTCGGGGAAGTCCCACACGGGCAGATCTTTCATGCCGCGCCCGGATGTTGCGGCGGATGTCGTCGTTCCACCGATCGCTTTCGAGATCATGGGTGCGTCACCTCGCCGGAGAGTATTCGCGAGAGATGCACCACGCGAACGGGAACGCCGCGCCGTCGGAGTGCGCCATCGATGTTCATGATGCAGCCGGTATCGTTGACCACCACCGCATCCGCGCCGCTTCGCACGATGTTCTCGACCTTGTCCCGCACCATCGCGCCGGAGACGGCGGCGTGTTTCACGGCGAACGCCCCACCGAATCCGCAGCACTGGTCCATCGCGTCGAGTGGAACGTACTCCGCGCCGTCGATGCGTTTCACAAGCTCCTCGGCTTCGTTGGTGATGCCTATGCCGCGCAGATGGCACGTGTAGTGGTAGGTCAGCTTGCCGTCGAAACGGGCGTCCGGCTCGGTGACGCCAAGGACTTTCACGAGGAACTCGATGAACTCGTACGTGCGGTCGGCCAGCGCGCGAGACCGCTCCAGCAGCGCGTTGTCGTCCGCGAAGAGCGCGGGGAACTGCTCCCGAACCATAGCCGTGCACGATCCAGAGGGTGAGACGACATACTCGCTATCCTCGAAGACATCGAGCATTCGGCGAGCAACCCGCCGCGAATCCTCTCTGGCGCCGCTGTTGAACGCGGGCTGTCCGCAGCAGGTCTGCGCTTTGGGGAAGTCAAGATCCAATCCGTGCTTCCGCAGCACTCGGACCATCGCCACGCCGATCTCCGGCGAGAATAGATCGGCGAGACACGTTATGAAGATAGATGCGCGCATACGCAGTCGTCCGCCTCGGTACATGGGATATGATCGGGTACGCCCCAGAGGGCGTCCGCGGCGTACAGAGATGCCGGGACTAAGATACCAAGAACGGAGCGGGGGGTAAGAGGGGAAGGCCAGAGATTCAGGCAGAGATCGGCGATATGAGAGCGGGGCATGGAAGAGACCCTCCCACGCCCGCGCTCACCTGCCGTGCGACGGCGCGGACGACATGTCCGCTAGATCGCGCTGATACGCTTCGTAACCCTGCCGAGGATGGTGACAGCGTTGGACTGGGCCGTGATGATCCCGTCCTTGCCGATGTCTCCCGGCACGAGATGCGACCACTTCTCGGTGAGAACCACGCGCGCCAATCGGATCTCGCTCGTGGGGTCGCCACGTTTGCCGCCAACCCGGACAAGGGCGTAGTCGCCGCTCTCAGCCGGCGTATTCGGACTGACGATGACCAGATCTCCGGCCTTGATATCGGGCGCCATCCAGTCGTCCTCGATCTCGATGACGAAGGCGTCCACGTCCTCCATGCCTTCGAGAACGATGCAACGCACGTCGTCAGCCGATCCGGCATGTCCCGTCGGAAGATTGCCCTCCGCCACGGTTGCCCAGGAACGCACTGGCAATACGCGCATGGCGGTATCGTACTCCGCGGCCGGTCGATCGCTGATCCGGGACGTCAGGTATTCGTACTCCACCGACGATCGCTCGCGTATGCCATGCATGACGAATGGGTACGTGTCCTCGAGGCCAAGCGCGTTCGAGATCTTGATCGAGGTCTCAAGTGGCGGCAGCTTCTCCCCGGATTCGATCTGCGATATGTACGTTCCGGAGGTCAGACCGACCTTCAGCCCAAGCTCACGCTGGGTCATCCCGCGACGTTCGCGCTCACGCTGCAGACGCTTTCCAAACTTCATGCTCTCTTCTCCTGTCCAAGGGTGAGTTATGAAGCACATTAACACGAGAAATGATTGCTACGAACACGCGTATGATACGCGGTACGTGGGAGCAGTCGGATTGTGCGCTCATTCTGGGGGACTCACAGATGGGGTGGACGACCGAATATTCCCATCTGCGCGACAGACACAAAGCGTATTCGAATCCGGCCTACGTAAAGCTAGCACTCCGCGCGGTGCCTGTCAATACGCGCCCACACACTCGATTCACCAACGGTAACACCGGCGAGCGTTCAAGCGTTCCGGAACCGACGGGGTGGAGGATTCGAAGAGCATCGCTATCGGAGCGCCGAGACGGCGATATCAGCGGTGGGAAAGGAGCGAAACTCGCGATCCACACCGGTTAGCCTGAACAGCTCCGCGATCGATTCGTTCACACCGGCCAGAGCAAGTTCGCCGCCATCGACGGGTATCCGGCGCAGCAGCCCGAGCACCAACCCGATGAAGCTGCTGTCGACATGCTCGACATCGGCGAGATCGAGAACCAGATGGCAGCGCTGCGAGGAGACGAGTTCCGACAAAGCCTCGCGCAGCTCCTCGACTCCCGTGCGCAGCGTCACGTACGGCCCCGACGGCCGGATGGTCGTCACGCGGCCAAGTGTTTCGGTCACTATCGTCACAGCGTCCTCCCAGTACTCTCATACTGGCGTGGGTAGTACCACCGAGCCTCACTCTGTCCTGACACATCGCCTTGCAGGACCGATTCCGAGTAGTTTACCTTAGTGGTCTGAACTCCGCGCAACGTGAAGGAAGACGATGGTTCTACAGCGGCTATTCACCACACACCCTCCCGAATCCGGTCCGTACGACTCCGATCAAGTGGTCGAGATCGAACAAAGGCGGATCGTGGTCAGAGGCCAACCGGTAGACGGCTGGGTCGTCACCATCCGATCTGACGAAGATCGGGTCCACCTCGCGTACGAGAGTATTGATGATGGAGAATAACCATGGCAAATCACAAGCGGGAGCGTGATCGAGAGCTGGCACGGCGACGACGGCGGCGGCGAAAGCGTATCAAGGCGAGAAACCGCGAACTCATCGCCCAGGGCGGTAAGGTGCAGGCGGAGCGGCAAGCGGAAAAACAGCAGAAACGCACCCGCAAGACCAAAGCGGCCGAGGATGCGGCGCCCGCCGCTGAACCCGAGGCGCCGGCGGAAACCGAAGAGTAGGATTCCTGTCTCTCCGCGAAGATCGGCTCGTGCCCGCGATCAGCGGGCGCGAGCCTTTGTGCTATGCCCCGAATTGACACTCGTTACCGGGGCGAATCATCTTCGAGGTCTTCGCTGCCCACGTCCCGCGAAGGCGGCGTGGTGGGCGGCGGCGCCTCCGGCGGGTCCGGCGCCAGGCGACTGATGGCGTTCTCCATCGCATCGCGAATCGACTCAGCGATACGCCGTCCCTCCTCGCCTCCGATGGCTCGTTCGGCGGTCTCGACGGCATGCTCGGCGCGTTTCGCGAGATCTCGCACGGTGTCCAGCAACGCGCTGCGAGCGTCGCCAACGTTATCGCTCTGAGCGGGCTCCGGGTCCTCGAACTCTTCGAGAATGCCCTCCAGGTACCCGACAAACTGCACGAGCGACAGCAAGACAGCCTGCGCTTTAGCCTCCTCGGATAACTCGTCGATATCATGCGGATAGATTGAGTCGAGGAAATCGTCCCCACTCAGCGTCTTGGTGTGCTCCATGAGACCATGGAGGTTCCGAAGAGCGGCCGAACCGAGCCCTTGCTCGCTGCCGACGAGCAGCAGGTGCTCGATCTCGCCTTTCAGTGGGCGCGCCATGGATAGCAGGCGCTTGATCGTCCGTGCCTCTAGTTCAGGCATGGTCATACTCCTTTCGTAAAACCCATCGCGGCGAGCACCTCCGGCCCGAGCCGGAGACGGAGCATTCGCCGCGCCTGGAATATGCGCGATTTCACGGTGCCGACGTCGGTGTCCATCGCTTCGGCTATCTCCGCATACCGGAGCCCGGCCTCGGCGTACAGGAGCAGCGCCTGGCGATGAAGCTCCGGCATATCGTCGAACGCGCGCTCCACACGTTCCAGGACGCCGAGCCAGTGCGCCGTCTCGTCCGGAAGCGCTGAACGTTCGGACGGGTATTCGTCGACGGTGCTGTCGAAACTGACTCGCTCAAATCGCCCCTCGCGCCTGAGCCGATCGTAGCAAAGGTTCCGCGCAATGCGGTACAGGTACGCTCGAACGCTCGACGGGGACGCCACGCTATCGCGGTGCCCGTAGAGAGCGAGAAACGCCGACTGCACCACGTCCTGCGCCTCGGCTGCGTCGCCGATCAGCCGGGTGACGAACCTCGTAAGCTCGGGGGCCAGCTCCACCTGTAGCGCATTGAACGCGCTGCGGTCGCCGCTGAGAACCTTGGTGTAGAGCCGCGTCCGGTGATCCCGGGACATGGGCCGTCTCCCCTTCGCACAGTATGACGAACGGGGCGACGAAAGGTTGGGGGAAGCGTGCTCGCGGTGACGGGGGGCGTGGGGTGGGAATCTTCCGCCGGGGTGCACCCGCCCTACGAAGCGGGTGCACCTTCAGCTACTCGAACTCGCCGGGTTTGCTCTACCGACTCGACTCGTCCACGAAATCCTCGTTGCCTGCGCCTCGCGCGGCGGTGGGAGGAGTCGGTGATTCCGGCGATTCCGGCGGTTCGGACCGCTCGGCGCCGTTCTCGCGCTTGCCGAATGCCTCTTCGAACTTCTTGCCTATTTCCTCGAATTTCCCACCACTGAACAGCTTGGAGAACGTTTCACCCATCTTCTCGAAGCCCTCGGCCATGTTGCCGATTTTCGCGTGGGCGAAATTGATGTGAACATTCTCGTGTTTCTGGCCCTGCTGCCGGTCCTCTGGACCGGGGATTCCCGCCTGTCCTTCCAGATACGCAATGAGCTGACTTACCGCGAGGAGCGCGGCCGCGAGCTTCTCCCTATCGGGGGCATCATCGGGCAGGTCGGGCGCGAGCGTGGCGACATATGGGTTGTCGGTGAGTTTCACGACGCTATCCGTCATTCCCTTGAGGTTGCGGAGCGCCATGCTGCCGAGCCCTTCGTACTCGTCCGTACTGAACAGCCGGTCGAGTTCCTTCTTCAGCGCACGTGCCGGTGGGATGAGTTGAATGAGCGCCCTCAAGTTGTCATCAGACATCGTGTTCCTCCTTCTCCATGCCCAACGCCACGCGGACGTCCGGGCCAACGAGTTTCTCCAGCTTCTTTCTTCCGTGGTAAATGCGCGATTTGATCGTGCCGATATCGACGTTCATCGCCTCGGCCGCCTGCGCGTAGGTAAGGTCCTCCTCAGCGTAGAGGATGAGCGCTTGTCGTTGAAGCTCCGGCAGCCGGTTCATCGCCGTCTGCACGCGCTCGTAGAGTTCAACCCAGTGCAACGCTTCATCAGGCAGGTCGCCGGACCAGATGGAGTACGGCGCGTCAAGTGGAGTCGGCAGTTCGTCGTCGTCCGCCTCGACATGTGAGAAGCGGCCGCGTCGACGAAGCTCGTCGTAGCAAAGATTCCGTGCTACGCGGTAGAGGAACGGCCTGATCTTCTCCGGCGTGGAAACATCCCGGATGTTCAGCCACAGCGCGACGAACGCCTTCTGGACGATGTCGTGCTCGTCGCCGGTCAGGCCGATAAGCCGCACGACGAACCGCTCCAGCGCCGGCGCAAGGTCGCATTGCAGAGCGCCAAACGCCGTCCGGTCGCCGGAGTGCGCGCATCCGAGCAGATCATGTTGCGCGTGACCGGCCACGACGCGTCTCCCTTCTGTATGGAAGACGAACGAGGGCAGGAGGTTGTTCACATTCGGCCACAACTCCCCATCGGAAACGGCGAAGGGCGCGCCGAAGCACGCCCCGCCAGCCATTGGTTCCGGGTGCCTGCTCGGGATCAGGCCGTCAGCTTCACCATGGCCGCGCCGGAGGCCAGACCGTCGGACGTGGCGACGATCCGCACCTTGCCCGGCTCCCGCCCAGCGCGATAGACAATCCGACCGCGCCCAGCCACCGCGGCGACCTCCGGGATGCCGCCGACACCGAAGAGAGTTCCCGGGCCGTCGATCTCGATCGCCACCGGCACGGTCGCGTTGGGGACCCAGTTGCCGTGGGCGTCGACAACCGTGACGCATATGAGCGTGATGTCCGTGCCATCGGCCGGAAGCTTCTCACTCTGGATGTCGGAAACGAGCGAGGCGGAAAGCGTAGCGTCACGTTGATCGGTCGAAAGGTTCTCGTTCAGGAGATCGATCACGAGAGCGGCAGGTTCGCCGGCGGTGCTGAGCTTGTGCTCCGTCCGGCCGCCGTCTGGATGGGTGCCGATCGCCCGCAGCTCGCCCGGCTGGTACGGAACCTTCCACTCGAATCCCTGGCCTCGCGCCTTGGTGCCCAGGCTCCTACCGTTCAGAAGAAGGTTCACCGACTCGGCGTTACTCGCGACGGCAACGCGCTTCTCCGACGCGTCGCCCTCCGGCCACGACCAGTGACCCAGGATGTGCGTGAACGGGTCGGAACTCCAGCGAGCGCGTATCGCGTGAGCGCTGAGCTTCGGGATGCGCCACGAGTCGAAACAACCGGACCTCTGGATCGGCCAAGACGGCTCGTAGTCCGTTCCATAGTCGTGCATGCACCAGAGCGCACTGCCGGCCATCCAGTCCCGCTTGGCGAACTCGTCCAGATCGGCGAAGATCTTGTCGCGCTGCCAAAGTTCATCATCCACCCAGTCCTTGCCGCCCGCGCCTTCCCACGAGGCGCGCTCCGCGGTGTTCGCGTTGGAGTGTTCGCTGTTCATGAGCCTCATGCCGGGCAGGAGTTCGCGCAGCTCGTCGAGGTGCGGAACCTTGTAGTTCAGGCCGAGCACATCCGGCACGAGAACCGATCCGAGCTTGCTCCCCTCCTCCGGATCGTTCTCAGCGTAGACCGTCAGCCGCCACGGGTCGAGGCGGTGGGCGGTATCGTGAAGCAACTGGAACAGCTCGCGGCTGCGCCCCTCGTTGAGCAATCCCCACAGCACGATGGAAGGATGGTGCCGGTCGCGTGAGATCATCTCCTCCATCATCTGGACGGCGTTGGCGGCGAACTGCTTTCCACCGATGTACTGCCACGACGCAATCTCTTCGTACACAACTATTCCGAGCTGGTCGCACGCATCGAGGAATGCCGGATGCATGGGGTAGTGCGAGCATCGGACGAAGTTCACGCCAAGCTCTTTCAGCAGAACCGCGTCGTACGCCTGAAACGAGGCCGGAAGCGCGTTGCCGATGCCGGGGTAATCCTGATGCCGGTTCATGCCACAGAGCTTCACCGGCTCGTCATTGAGGAAGAACCCGCGATCCGCATCGAACGCGAACCAGCGGAAGCCGATGTTGCGTCTGACCTTGTCCAGAGTCCGGTCTTTGTCGCGAAGCTTCGCGCGGACCGTGTACAGCGCCGGATCGTCCGGCGACCAGAGCTTCGGCCACTTCACGTCCGGCAAAGGCACGTTGACGATGCGTTCCGCGCCGGGAGCGATCGCCGCTTCCGCGTGACCCTCGGCAACGACCTTTCCCTTCGGCGACAGCACTTCGACGCCGATGCGGGCTTTGGCGAGCCGCTTGCGATCGTTGCGCACGCGAACGTTCGCATGAATCGTTCCGCGCGTCGCGCAGACGTGTGGCGTGCTCAGGATCAGCGCGTCGCCCGACAGATGTAGGCCGTCGGTTATCTCCAGGCCGATCTCGCGGTAGATTCCGCCGTACAGGTTGTAGTCGGGGTTGTCCTTGCCGGGAAGCACGTCCGAGTTGTGCTGGTTCGTCACGCGAAGGACGAGCAGGTTCTTCTTCTTCCCGAGGTGCGCCGACAGATTTATGCGAAACCCGGTATATCCGCCTTGGTAGATGCCCAGGAAGTCGCCATTGAGCCACACATGCGTCAGACTGAATGCGCCGAGCGCGTTCAGCTCCACGCGTTTCCGCCGGGGCAACTCCGGCAGATCGATGCGGTACCATCCGGGCCCACGGTAGTGCCCACGCTCCGGGGTGAACGTGTCGTCGCTGTTGAAACAGTGCGGGACGGACACCTCCTCCCACGAGCTGTCGTCGAATCCCGGCAGCCACGCATCCGGCGCCTCGTCGCGGAGGAACCGCCACCCGTGGGTCAGTTCTATTCTCTCGCGTTTCATCGTTCTACCTTTCCCGCACGCATCTTCTTCGCGTCGTACACGAAATCCCGAATCCGGTTCGTTCCCATCCATGACAGCACGAACACCGAACACGCGATGATCTCGCTGAGGTTCGGCAGCCAGCATCGATTCACGAGTATGCACAGACGCATACGGAATCACAACGGAGGAATCCCATGAAACGCATACTCATCGCCGCAACGGGCATCGCGGCAATAGCACTCCTCGCGGTCGGTGTCGCCGCAAAACCCGGACCGATGGGTGGCCCCGGCTTGTGCGACGCACGCGACGGACGTGGCATGCGCGCACCGGGCAGCATGCGCGGACAACGTGCGGGCCATCCCGGCGGCGAGCGCATGATGATGCGGCGCATGATGGCGCTCGACCTTTCGTCCGAACAGACGGCGCAGATGCGTGAGATCCGCACGAATGCCCAGAAGGAAATCATCCCAAAGCGCGCCGCGGTCGAAGTCATGCACGTCGAACTTCGTGAACTCATGCACGTCGCGCAGCCCAACGAGCGGAGCATCGCGTCGAAGGTGAGCGACATCAGCGATCTGCGTGAGGAGATCCAGATGATCGAGATACGAGCACGGCTTGCCGCGCGAGGCATCCTCACACCGGAGCAACTCGAACGATTCCTCGACCCGACATGGCGACCGGCCATGGGTGACGACGACGACCAGCCAGACGCCCCGATGGGCCGAGGCGGTCGAGGCGCTGCGGGTCCCCGCGGACGCTAGCGCCACTCGTCCCGACACGTGCGCTCGTTCCGGTAGGGCGCTCGTTCCGGTAGGAACGCGGGGCGTTTACCATAGAGCGCTCCCGGCATGATCGGGGGCGATCACCTCCAGCACACCCCTCTAACCGGGCGCGGTACGGCGAGCATTCCGCCGAACCGCGCCCGAGTTTCCATCCTCCTCTTCCGGAGAACGAACGATGAGACACAATCCAACCTCGGGGGCGGCAACCGTACTGACGGCTGCGCTGCTCCTTTTCGGATGTGGCGCATCCAACCCGCCCGCCACGAGCCCGGGAAGCCGTGATCGTGGCCCGGACGGGCAACAGGCGCGCCTCGCTCAGCAGCTCATGCAGCCCGTAGGGCAGAAGCTCGTGTCGCACATGCTACAGCTCGACCTCGACGGTGAAACGGCGCGCAGAATCTCCGCGATCGAGAACGCGGCGCGAACCGAAACGGCACCTCTGGCCGCGCAGATCACAGGTCGCGCGCAGTCCGTGCGCACGGCGCTGCTCGAGGACGAGTTCGACGCGTCCGCGATCCGGCGACGGGTATCTGAACTCGCCGTCCTGCGCGAACAGATCGCGTTGCGCTGGCTCGACGCGTACGCCGACGCCCGCTCGCTGCTCAACGAGGACCAGATCGACGAACTTCGCGAACGTGCGAACCGTCCACCTGAACCGGAAGAACGCCCCACCCCTCAACCACGTGGACGTCGCGGCGGGAGCGGAGGAAAGGGCGGTGGCAGGGGAGGTGGCATGGGGTGGTGAGCCCCGCGTCCGGTGCGCGATAGTGTGAGGCGAGTGGCGGCGATTCGCGCCATGTGGTACCTTCCGTGCGTAGTCTCGTGCATACGCCTGGGAGGAGGCCCCACCCATGATGCGCCCAGTACGAAACATCTTTGCGGCAGCGATGCTCATCGCGGTAGCTCTGCCGGCAACAGCAACGGAGCGCGGTCGCGCGCCTGCCGACACGTCGGCGACCGCGCGATCCGCATACGACGTAGTAGTGCGCCTGCTGGAGCGCGTCGACGCGCTGGAGTTGAGCACCGACCAGCGGCGTCGCGTGCGCGAGATCCAGCTCGACATGAAGCGCACAGCCATTCCGCTCCAGGCGTCGGCGGAGGTGAAGCTCGACGAAATCGAGGAGTTGCTGCTCGGCGAAGAGGTGAACGAGGACGAGGTCGACTCGAAGCTCCTCGACATTAATCGTGTGAAGCAGGAGGTCGATCGCGCGGCGATTGCGGCGTATCTTGCCGTTCGGCATATGCTCAGCGCCGAGCAACTGGCGCAGCTCCTTGCGCCTCCGCCCGCCGTCGAGCCGGAGAGCGCGCCCGCACGCTCCGAGCAGACACGAGAAGCGCCCGAGGACGACCGCGCCTCGGCCAAGCGCGACCAAGGAAGCACCGACGGGCGCGGAGCGCGCAAAGGGCGGTAGAGCGAGCTTCAGCGCCCCGGCAGCGGCATGACGACGAGTTCCGGCACGGCATCCGACGCGATGCGGAGCTCGTCGCCCACATCGAGCAGGACGCCTGCACCGACCGGCACATTTACTCCGCCGCGACGCAGCGTAACCCCGTCGACAGCCCCAACCACCGTGACGTTTGCGGCGAATAGACGCTGCACGTAGCCCCATTCGTCGCCGTCGCGGATCGGCCGCACTCTCCGAGCGACTGCCGGAGCGCCAACCCACGTCAGACGATTCGTCGCGCTGGATCCGTCGTCCGTGACGTAACGTTCCGGTTCGAACGCGTCGGACGGCGGCGGCGTCAGATCGATCCGATTTCCCGATGCCGTCTCATCGATCAGAACGTGACGCCCGTCGGTGAACCCGCCACCGCGCGTCGTCACGGTGAGGCTGTTGTTCGCCCCGGCCAGCGCGACGCCCGTAACACCCTCCGCGCCCTGATCGACGCCGATGCGCACGTCGAACGCGTTCTGAACCGACCGCTCACCGACGCGCAGAAGCGTGCTCGAATCGGCGTTCGTGTGGAGGTGTCCGCACGCGACCTTGTTCAGCGAGAAGCCGTGGCCCGAATCGGGGGTGACGATGCACGTCGCGAAATTGAGCACCGCCGTGAACGAGAAATCCGCATGGGCTATAGATGCGTGCTCCGTGTCGAACACGACGCCGGCTCCGCCATCGCGACGACCGCTCACGAACGGCTGAGGATCGGCGATGGAAGAGGCGCTGATCTCGGAGTCGATGAAGACGGAGAATCCGTCGATCGGCACCGGGTTCTCCGGACGCACGCGCAGTGCCGCGCCCATGCCGCCGTACACGAGGATGCCAAACGTGAAGTGGCAGTCCATGCCCGAATCGACGACGATCATGTCACGATCGGATGGCCCGGTCCAATTCACGACGTACATGCCGCCATCGATGCGAAAATCCTGCGTCGGCGGGATGCGGATCGTCTCCGACACGTGGTAGATCGCGTCGCGTCCTCCCCAGCCGCCCTTCACGTAGAGGTCTCGCTTCGCCGCAACGCACGAATCGAGCGCCTCCTGCCAGCCGGCTGTCTGCGTACCGGGCGTCTCCGGCCCGAAGTCGCCGGTGCCGTCCCACGCGAGTAGTATGTATGGGCGTTCCATGGTAGCTCCTCCAGCGGGGAGGGCGGCGGCAAGCACGATGGCCGCGACTGCGGAAAGGCGCCACATCATGAGCTGTACCCCTGGATTTCCTCAGGGTTGAACTCGACACCCAGGCCGTTGGCGATGCGGTTCACGAAGTTGAAGTACGCCGCGATCATCGCGACGTTCAGGACGTCCTCGTCGGATAGCCCTGCCGCGCGCAGCCCGTCGACGTCTTCGTCCGTCACCGCCGCTGAATCGAGCGTGAGCCACTCGGCGTAGCCCAGCATCGCGCGCTCGCGGTCATTGAGATCGGCGGTGCGCCAGTTCCGGATGATGGCATCGAGACGTTCGTCGTCGCGCAGGTAGCGGCGCAACGGCTCGGCGTGGTGGTTCACGCAGTAGTCGCAGCGATTCGCCGCGCTCACCACGACCGCGATCATCTCCCGCTCCGGGCGTGAGAGGCCCGACGCGCCGAACATGAGCGCGAGGTACAGGTCCAGGTGCGCGGCCATGGCGGCGGGATTCAGGCTCTGCACGGTCATGATGTTCGCGACTTTGCCACGCTCTCCTGCGATACGACGGTAGATTTCCGACAGCGCGCCGGTCGCGTCGTCGGGCAGTATCTCGCGTATGTGTGGCATGGGTGACCTCTGGGCGAGGGTCACAGATGAAGGTTCACGCGGATGCCAGCTCGAATCACCGATCCGCTCACACCTATTGGGACATCCTCCGTCAACTCATTCCCGTTGCCGTCCGTGAGAGCCCCTCCGGTAGCGCCAAGCGTCGCAAAGGCTTCCGTGTACTCGCTGGCGATGCTTCTGCCTTCGATGTACAGGCTCGCCAGCTCGCCCCGTGGGAACGGCGGCGAGTACTCGATTCCCCACATCAGCGCGAGGCCCCGTGAGCTGAATGACGAGCTGGTTCGAACCCCATCCCGCGCCTGTTGCACTCGTCACCTGGATGGTCGTGCGCTCCTCCTCGGTGCCCGCATAGGCCGCAGCAGCGTAAAGCGCCGGCCATCCCCGGGTCAGCCTGAGATGGTATCCGAGCCACACTGTCGCATCGAGCGTGACCTTGACCTCGTATTCTTCATAGCCGACCTGTCCACCAAAGTTGCGTGCGCTCCCAACCTTCTGAGTCTGCGAGATGCCGGTTTCGACGAGCGCGAAGATGCCCGTGCGATGCCGAAGCCGGGCGTGGAATGCAAATGCGCGCGACACTGTCTTCTCGAACAGGTAGCCGATGGGCTCGGCGTGGTACTCCGCCGATGTGCCGCCGAAGAACGTACGAGGCGACTCGATCGGCTCGCGAATTCGAAGAGTGATGAACGTGCCCCCTACGTCTATGACGCGAGGTTGATTCTGCTCGATCAGCCGGCTGTTGTACCCGTCGATCTCGGTCGAAAGCCGCCCGTATGACGCGCCGAAGCTGACGGTCCACGTGTTCTCGCGCTGGGGCTCGTCCCGCGACACTGCCTCCGAGGCTGCGCCACGGCGGCTCGTCTGCACATCGAGGTAGGCAGGACGGACACGACCGCGTCCCGCGAGTTCCGCGGCTACCTGCGGGACCGAGCCTATCAACACGTCCTGCAACGGGCATGCGCAATCATGCACGGCCGAACGTTCCACCGCACCGGTCTCAACGTTGACCATCCTGACCGTGATCGTGTAGACATCGCCAATACGACCGACACGACCGCCGATCATCTTCTGCGCGCCGAGGAGTTCGCCAATCTCGACAACGCACTCTGTCGCGACGCACCCGGACTGCTGGAATCCTTGCTCGCGCGGAATCAGATCCATCCGCTCACGTTCCAGAACCCTATACGCACCGGTGTTCACTAGCTCAACGCGCAAGCGGTCCGAGAGGATACGAAGCTCCGCGCGCGGGACGTTTTCGCTCTCAAGGTCGATGACGCCAACGCGGGGGAGTACGCCGCTCCGCGCTGGTGCATCGAAGGCGACAAGTGCTATGGCGAAGACGGCGGCAACTAGGCGACGCATAGGTTGGCTCCTGCGGAGGGTGCGTACGACTCAACTGCTATTCTAAACGATAGTTGCCGCATGCGCAATAGCGTTCGCCGGAGGGTTCACACTCACAGCGCGCCGGTCGCGTCGTCGGGATGAATCTCGGCGATGCGTGACATGGGGTGCTCCTGCGAACTCCTCACCATGTTCGGAGTTCGTTCAGCAGCTCGCAGCGCGAGCTGCTCCTCGCGCCGATAGGCGACGAGGGGGTGAGAGTGGCCTCGACGATCAATGCCCCAGTCCGGCGAATATCTCGGCTTCCGGTGAGTGATCGTCCATGGGGTTCGTCCAGCCCGCACCGAGGAAGTTGAAGAAGTAGGCACCATCGGCGCCTGCCGCGGCGATGTCGCGGACCCTGGCCAGCACCGCATCCGCCGAATGCCGCGGCGCGCGGCCCCCGTCCCACGACAAGCCAGTCGGCCAGACCTGCGGCCAAACCACGCACTCGCGTGGCGACTTCGCGGCTGCCGTGACGAACTCGTCGAACGACCAGCCCAGCGGATCGGGCTCATGGTTGTGCGTCGCCGGCACCACCGCGTCGACGAGCCCCTCGGCTATCCACGCGAGCGGGTCTTGCCCCTGCGGGCGCCCCTTGTCGAACTCATACGCAACGCGGACGATCAGCGGCTTCTCTGTCAGCGCGCGAGCCTTCCGAACGAAATCGGTACCGGCGGCGATGCGTTCGCCCAGCGGCGCATCATCCGGGAAGAACTGGACTTTCCGTTCGAAGTCGAGCGAGATGCCGTCGACGCCCTTCTCCAGCAGGTCCTCGAACAGTTCCAGCAGATACGCCTGGAACGAGGCGTCGCGGAAGTCCTTGCGACAGGCGTCGTGCGTGGGTCCGGGCAGCGTCGGGACGTGCGCGTTGTTCAGGCTGTGGTTCAGACGCACGTTCCCGAAGACGCTCAGGCCGCCCGCGTGGCCGTGCTTCACGACGATATCCAGCAGGTCGAGCGGCTGCGCGGCGTAGTACTGCACGACCCGGCCGATCTGCTGGTCGATGTTCCGACCGATGCCGACGCCGTCGAACAGGCGTCCGTGACGGGTGCGACAATTGTGCTCACCCGTCGTGAGGATGCACCAATCGATGGCCGTGATCCCCGACTCGATATGAGGATGCACCAGCAGCTCCGCCGCGTCCCGCTCGGTCATGCCGGTGCCGTCGAGCTGCGTGAGAATGCCGAAACCGTCGCAGTTGAACACGTATTCCTGTTCGACGCCCATGTGAGTCCTTCCGTGCCGTGGCGAGGCGAACTGCCCGCCGCCGCGTCGCTAGTTGGCTGCTGGGGCAGAATCGCGGAATCTGCCTTCAGAGCACGCAGTGCTCCCGGCCCTCACCCGTCTCGGGAGGAGGCCTGCCCCGGCCTTGTACGTTGCGTACAAATCAGTGTTCCCATTACGGCACCGACAGCCGGCACACGCGGGAGTCCGGGTCCCACATGCCGAGTTCGCGGAAAATCGTGTGCGCGATGAGCCGGTGGCCGTATTCGTCGGGATGAAACGCGCCCTCGGTGTAGGTCCCGATCAGCCCGCCCAGCTCCTGCCACACGGACCAGTGATCGATAAGCGGCACATCGTGGCGCGCTGCGATCTCGCGCGTGGCCTCGACGTACGCCGGGATATTGTCCAGGCGCATCCGCAGGCTGTTGACGGCGCTCTGTCGAGCCGCGTCGTCGAGGTTCGGCGCATGACCGACGAACGCCTCGGGATCCAGCGGCATCATCGGCAACGTCGTCTGCAGGATGATCCGCTCGATCCCCGCCCCGCGAATCTCACTGAGCACGTCTCCGTACATCCGGCGGAAGTCGTCAAGCCCTGCGGGGCCGGCGACCGCGTCGTTCGTGCCAAACATCAGGAACACCACGTCCGGCTTGAAGCGAAGGATGCGCTCCTCCACGCGCGGATGCAGCACGGATATCCGCCAACCGCTCACCGCGGAGTTGATGACGATGTCGGCGGAGCAGCCAAGCTCGAACATCCGCTCGTCGAAAAGCTCCGTGTAGTCGCGCCAGCCGAGCGTATGCACCGCGCCCTGCGTGATGCTGTCCCCGGCGAACAGCCACGTGTCGATGCGATCCGGTTTCAGAAGCGGGGCGATCATGTCCATCGATTCGACTCCGTTGTGCGCCCCGGTCGCGTGCCGCCGGGGAATCCGTGAGAAGCTACGGGAGGTACAATTTGCACGTGCGGGAGGCCGGGTCCCACATGTCGAGTTGGCGGATGATCGTGTGCGCGATGAGCCGGTGACCGTATTCGTTCGGATGGAAGCCGCCGTCGGTGTAGTGACCCATCAGCGTGCCGAGATCTTTCCATACCGACCAGTGGTCGATGATCGGCACGTCGAGGCTCTCTGCGACGCGGCGCGTGGCCTCCACATAGGCTTCGATGCACTGCACTCGCGACGCGAACGACCGAGTCTTCGCTTCACGCAGCATCTCGTCGGGATACGTGTTCGTGCCGATGAAGGCGTCCGGATCGAGCGGCATGATCGGGAACGCTGTCTGCATCGCCAGTCGTTCGATACCCGCGTCGCGCAACTGCTCGATGACGTCGGCATATCGCTCGGTGAAGGCATCGAGGCCGTCCTCGCCGGCGGCGGCGTCATTCGTGCCGAACATGAGGAACACGACGTCCGGCCGGAACCGGAGGACACGCTCGTCGACGCGGGAATGGAGGGCGCGCACCGTCCACCCGCCGGCGCCTGCGTTGACAACGACGTCCTCGTTGCGGTCCAACTCGCCCAGGCGTTCGTGGAACAGCTCCGTGTAGCCCCGCCATCCGGACGTGTGCACGGCGCCCTGGGTTATGCTGTCCCCGGCGAACAGCCACGTGACGGGACGATCGGCTTCGAGGAGCGATGCGATGTCGCTCATGAAGTGGGACTCCGTGGCGAGAAACGTCAGAATGTGCAGGCCTCTTTCACCAGATTCAGGTAGTACACGAAATTCTCGTACGGCACGTCCGGCGGCACTGCGTGGTCGACGAACGGTGAGAAGCCGCCCTCCGCAACAAGCCTCGGCACGCGGCGCTCGACCTCTTCCTCGATGTCGCGCTTCGAGTAGCCGTCGCGCAGAACGCGCTTGTCAATGCCGCCGATCATGAGCAGGTCCCGACCGAACTCCTCACGGTACCTCACGACGTCGCAGTTCGCCGCGACTTCCATGGGGTACACGAGGTTCACGTCGGCCTCGAGCCAGAGCGGGATCAGCTCGTCAACATTGCCGTCGCAGTCGACCATGATGATGTCGATGCCGTACTCCGTCAGCACCTTCGTGATGCGCTTGGTTGGCTCCATCATGAACTCGCGGAACATCTTCGGGGAGATCAGCGACCCCGTCTTCATCGCCATGTCTTCCCAGATGAGCGCGAAATCGATGTCCGGTATCTCGGTCAGCGCGCGGTCGATGAGCCGGATGGTGTAGTCGGCCATGAACTCGGTCATCTCGTGGACGAGGTCGGGCTCGTCGAAGTACCAGAGCGATAGCGTCTCGATGCCGATCCAATCCCGCAGCATGCCGAAGAGCGATCCGGCCTCGATTCCCAGCGGCACGTCGCGCGACGCGTACTCCTTCTTGCGCTGCTCCCACTCGTCGGGCTCGGGATACCTGCCGGGCGTGTCGGGGTCCAGCCGCGCGCTGAGCTTCGCCCACCCGGCCCGGTCGCGGACCATATACTGCAACCACTGCGATGTGCCGTGGTCGAGGTGGCCCTGGCGCTTAATCCGTCCGCCGAACTCGTCCTCGACGATCTGCCAGCCGTCGCCGCTCTCGATCTCCGTCCACGGCGCCGCCGGGAGGATGTCCTTGTTGATCCGCACCCACTGGACGCGGTCGTAGCCGAAGAAATCGACATGATCCACGTCCTTCGGCATGCCTTCCTCGAACCAGCGTTCGAGCGTGGTGCCGTAGAGCCACTGCTGATGAAGGTACGTCCGGTCGGGCGAGCCGTACCGGAACGTCTCGTGGAATCGTTCGCGTGATGTCATGAATACTCCTGGTTCGCGTCGCGGACGAGAACGTCCGCTCTCCGGTCTGGATGGACCGAAAGGGTAGGGGCGAACCACGTGTTCGCCCAAGGCATCGCATCCGACGGAGCGGCCATCAGTCAGCTTCAGGCGACCGCGGACCGGTACGTCCGGTCTCCGTTCTCGAACCGGCAACCACGTCCGGAGCGAACACCTAGTTCGCCCCAGGCGCCTCGATACACCTTTCCCTACTCCCGCCCGGCCGCGATCATCCTCGCCACCAACCCGCCGTCGCGCATAGGACCCGCCAGGTCCTGCCCTGCCAGCGCCGCGGGGAGCGACCAGAGCATGAGGTTCTGGTAGTAGTCGGCGCCGATGCGCGGGGCCGTGCCCTCGATGCAGACGGGCCAGTCCCAGTACCAACTCTTCTGCATGATGTCGTTCACCGCCCGGCGGACGAACTCGAGCCCCTCCTCCGCGCGGTCGTTGTACATGTAGACCATCGACGCCTGCATCGTGCCAGGCGGGTGGACGCCCTGCGTGCCCCAGTAGCCGGGGTCCCACACTTCCGGGTCGATCTCCACGCCTTCCGGCGCGGCGAACGTGGCGATGCCTGACGGCGTCACCGCAGCGCACGTCTTCGCGATGGTGTCGAGCGTCTTGCCGACGCGGTCCTCCCGAAAGACTCCCGGCAGACCGTGGAAGCGCGCCATCCATTCGCCGTCGAGCGTGTACCCCATGACGACGTCGGACTTCTTGCCGGTCTCCACCTCGTGGAACAGCATGTAGTGGGTGTCGGCCCACGCCTGCTCTTCCATGACCGCGCTGCCACCATCGATCCACGCGTCGCACTGCGCGACGAACTCCGCGTCGCCGACGGCTTCGGCCATGCGCTTCGCCATGCGGAGCTGCGCCAGATGCGCTCCGCCGATGTGCGGTACGATGCCGAACAGGTCGCACGACTCGAACCAGTCCTGCGCGGCATTGTCCTCGGGCATGCTGACGACGCCCGCATCGCCCGAGCCGGGACGCAGATTCATCGTGAAGATGGTGTTGCGCTTCACCGAGTCGTAGAACTCCGCGAGCAGGTCGTCGTCGCCGGTGGTGCGCCACATGCGATCGACCATGTCCACATAGCACGGCCCGTCGAGCGTCGTCTGCGGCTTCTCCGAGTATCCGGGCGAGGGCAGCGCCATCTCGTACGGCATCGTCCCGGCGGTTACTCCGCCGAATACCCAGGGCGCCGCTCCACTTGGATACTGGTACGCTTTGTACGCACGCAACGTGCTGAGCGCCGTCTCCGGGAAGAAGTACACGAGCGGCAGGTTCCCGTAGTAGCTGCACGGTATACACTCGATCTGGGGACACGTGCGCGGCGCCTCGTTCATGCCGAACACGCCGTCCTCCGGGTTGCACCAATCACCGACCGGATCCTCCGCCCGCGCCCACACCGACGTCTCGGTGATGAGATGCAGCACGTTCACGAGACTGTCGCGCAGCCACACCGGCATCGAGTCTTCCCCGTACACTTCCGCCTGCCACGCGAGTACGCGGGAGAGTAGTTTCTCGCGTCGCAACGTCAAGTCGAACGCAACTGCGCGTGCATCGGGGTAGTTCCTCGTGTACATGTGGCGGTAGGCGTTCCCACCAGCCGTCATCGTCCCGCCGCCGCGCCAGAGCGGAGCGTGCCACGCCAGTACAAACCGTACGATGCGTTCCTCCCCGGCAGCGAGCGTGAAGTCGACGGCGACCGTCGTGCCGGGACCGGTCTCCGTGTGCGGCAGGTACTGGTCGATCGTCGCCCACGCCTCGCCATCCATGCCCAGCGCGCCGCCGGTGCGGACTTTGCCCTCGTACATGACACCGAGGACATAGGATGCCTGCTTCGATGAAACCGAGGCGCCTTTGATGTTGTGGCCAACCAATTCGTCGCGCTGGAACGACGTCGTACCGGCCTCGCCCTCGTTGGGCCCCGGGAACGAAAACGCGAGCGCGCCGCTCTGCTCCTCGGCCGAGTCGTTGCGAAGATGCACTTCGAACACCGCGCCCGGGATCATCGAGTCGTGCGTGTCGCCGGGGATGAACGGCGACCACGCCCGCAGCGCGACGCTCACCGGCGCATCGGTCTCGAACTCCATGTCAGCGACGGGATAGTGCCCCCAGTAGTGGATCTCCGACGCCGTGCGGACGCCCTTGAAGCGGTGGCCGTTGTAGAGGTCGTCCCATGTGGCGCCCTTGCGCCATCCCACCGGCAGCGTGGTCATGACCCAGGTCTGCTGCCCGACGCTCATGCCGAGGAACGGCAAGTTGACCGGCCCGCGGCGTGGGACGAGCGAGTTGAAGATCGTCGCGTATCCGAGCAGCCCGCGCGCCTCGATGTCGAGGCAGCCGGTGTCGATGCCTCCCAACGGGACGCCGCAGGCGGGCGGATTCGTCCCGCGATGGATCAGGCCGGTGACGGGAGCGTCGTACCCGTGCGCGGCGAATTCCGCCCACTCGCGCTCGGGCAGGTCGGTGGGGAAGAGTCTCTGCGGCATGGTGGGGTCTCCTCGATAGGTCGGAATGGTCAGGTTTCGACGCTAAGCAGGCCCGCCGATTCGAGCAGCGACTGCAAGTCGTCGTATTCCAGGGCGCGCGGCGTCACGCCACGCTCCGCGGCGAGCGCGGCGGCGATCCCGCCGGCGATCCCAATCTGGTACGCGAGTGTCATGTTCCGGAGCGAAGAGTTCGCCCAGTGGTCGCACGATATGGTTCTGCCGACGACAAGCAAACCCTCGACACCCTTCGGCAGCAGCGCGCGGTACGGCACGTCCATCGTCCCCTCCACGCTGCGACACGAGTATCCATCGGGATCGTGCATGTCGAAGCAGACCGTCGTCAGTGACACAGGGTCCTCAAATCGGCGGAGTTCCTCGCAGTCGGCACGCGTCACCACGTAGTCGCCCACGATGCGGCGCGACTCGCGCACGCCGACCTGCGCGGCGGTCTCCGTCAGACGCGCGCACTCGAATCCTGGAACATGCCCCTGGAGGAAGCGAGTGATCGCGTAAGCCTGTTTGCGGCAAACGACCTCCGCGCGGGTGAGGTCCTCCTCCTTCGTCCCGTCGAGATAGTTCACGCGGGTGGCGTTCAGCGACAACTCGTTCGGCCGGACGCTACTGCAGTTGAAATAGCTCCCGCGCGGGAGGTCCTCGCCCTCGCCGAGCTGTTCGTAGAGCGCGTCCAGATCGCCGCCAAGGAAGAAATCCCTGCCGGCAAGCGCGCGGGCGCGCGCCTCGGCAAGTCTCTCATCGTCGATGTTGCCATACAGATGCCGGTTCTCGGCGATCCAGGCGAAGTAGCGCACGAAATCGACGTACCCGATGCGAAACCGCAGCGTGATCCCCTGGGTCACGCCGTCCTCGTCGCGTCCCTGCTTCCACTCGGCGCCCGCGAGCACGCACACGTCGCCGTCGCCCGTCGCATCAATCAACGTGCGCCCGAGGTAGGCGCGACGGCCCGACTTGCTCTCGGTCACCACGCCGCGGACCACGCCGCTCTCAACGATTGCGTCGGCGACGTACGTGTGCAGGTGGACATCCACGCCAGCATCGATCAATGCTTCCAGCGCGTACTGTTTGACCGACTCCGGCTCGGTGTGACGGTTCTCGGTCGCATCGGGCCCGGGCGCGAGCTCGGCGACGGCGCGGCCGAAATCCATGAGCGCGCGGCTCCTGATCTTCGGCAGCCGATGCCATGCGGGCATGAGGCTGTACGCCGGAACGCCTCCGGGGTAGCCGTACCGCTCCAACACAGCGACGCGCGCACCCGCCTTCGCGGCAGCCACGGCCGCCGGAAACCCGGACGTCCCGGCCCCGCAGACGAGCACGTCGTATTCGCCGACGACAGGGATGTCCCGCGCGGGCTCAACGTACGTGGAAGAGGTCATGTCACTCCTCAGGGTCGGACGCATCCTCAGATCGGAACAAGCTCGCAGAGCTCTGTCAACGTCGCGATCTCGTAGTCCGGCTCGATATCAGTATCGTTCGACGCCCCGTCTCGATTCAGCCAGACGGATCGCACACCCGCGTTCCTCGCGCCCTGCACGTCGTCCGAGAGGGAGTCGCCGACGTGCAGTAATTCGTCGCGGGAGCAGCCGGCCTGCGCAAGGGCTGCGTCGAAGATTCTCGCGTCGGGTTTGGCGAAGCCGCAGTCTTGTGCGAAGAGCACGAACTCGAACCGCCCCGCCAGGCCTACCTTCTCCGGGTAGCTGTTGCCGTTGGACACGAGGCCGATCTTGTACCGCCCGGCGAGCGCATCCAGCGTCGGGAGCGCATCGGCGAACAGCTCGACGTTGCGGAACCGGTGCACGCGGTAGAACGCGTTCAGGTGGTCCGCGAGATCCTCGTCGCGTATGCCCACGTGCTCTAGCGTCCGGTGGAACGCCATGAGCCGGACCCGCTCCAGGTTGATCTCGACGCCCTTCACTTCGCGCGCCACATCATCGCGGATACGGATCATGTCCTCGACGGACAGGCCGCGCGTCGCGTCGCCCGGTCGCAGGCGGACGAGTTCCTCGCGCGTGCGTTCGAGAGCACGACGCATCATGAGGTCGAAATCCCACAGCGTGTCGTCGCCGTCGAACGAGACGGTGGTGATGGTGGATAGGTTGGGTGATGTCATTGGAGGGCCCTCACCCCCTCGTCCGCGCCCACCCGCGCACCCCCCGGACGGGGCCCCCCAACCCCCCCGGGGGGGGGGGGGGGCCCGCTCCCACCTGTGGGAGAGGGGTGCCCGAGCGACGCGAGGGTGGGGTGAGGGCGAAACGCACGAAAAGCTACTCCTCTTCCTGATCCGGCTGCCCGTGACCTTCCGGTCGAATCGTGTGCTCGAAAAACCGTCCAGCCGTCGGTCGCACAGTCGAGTCGAACCCGCACTCGAGCCACGCTACGTGTCTCGCGAACCCATCACTGTCCGGGAACAGGCTGGCGCGATGGACGCCGAAACTATAGAGCCCCTGCCTCATCGACTTTCGAATGCTGGCGGGTAGAATCAGCTTGGCAATTCTGTCGCTGCCGGCGGCGGCGTCTAGCACGGACCTCGACGGTTCCGGGTGTATTGTGAACTGCCCTTCCTGCGCCACCATTCGGGGACTGGTGAAGTAGGGTCTGTACGAATGCAAGCGAATACGTTCGTCGAACGGTCCCAGAGGGTTCTCTTCGTCATCCGTAGTGCTGCGTTGCGAGACTTTGCTATCTCGATAGAACGCGTACACAGCTGCATCGCACTGCAGATGCGTGTCCTCAATCGCGAAGTACAATGCCACGAGCGGGCTGTTCGACCAATCGAGAAGGCGCGTAGGCAAGCCGTGGTGTTGGCCCACTGCGAGCCATTCCCAGTCGCTGGCCATGTGGGAGTACTCGGGGACCATGTACGCGGCGAGCCGCCTGAATTCCTCCAACAGCCTTTCCTCTCTGCCCGGCGGCGGATCCCCGTGTCGCCCTACGCGGGGAGTGAGAGGGCTGGAGTAGTCGCTATCTTCCTCGCCCCTGAATATTGTTATCGGCGCAAATGTCGCCGCCAGCGAGACGTAGTCCTCCAAAGACTCAATTCGCCGCTCTTCCACCTAGTCTCCTCCTTACATGTGCCATCGCACGCTCACCCCACCCGCGCCCAATCCGCCGGGAACCGCGCGACACGCGTCTCGTTGGTGTTGTTCGGACGGCTCGCCTCGAACCAGACCCACACCTCCGTGCCGATGTTCATCCAGTGCGAGTAACGCCACGTGTGATACTGCCCCGGCGTCGTGCTCTTCAAGATCGGCGCCGACGGCGTCAGATCGACGAACGTGCGCAGGTCCGGCGAATACGCGAGCCCCGTCGCGATATTGTAGCACGGGTCGCGCCATGCGATGTCCGACCCCTCGTAGGCGAACAGGTAGCCCACCGCCATGGGCATTACGCTCGCCGGGCGCGTGTAGCAATTGTGCCAGCCCGCGTTCTCCAGGATTGGCGATCCGTCTCCGACGGCCCGCCAATCTTCGCCGTCGTCGCTGGTGAAGTGGTACGCGCGCTCGGTCACGTCGTAGCCGATGACGAACAGGTGCCACGTGTCGCCGTCGTGGAAGACGACCGGGTCCTTGTAGCCACCGACCTCGATCCAGCCGATGTTGTCGGTCTTCGTCGGAGTCGGCTGGAGCACGACCTTCCACGCCTTCGGGTCGATGTCCTCCGGCCGGTCGGCGTCCTCGAACTTCAGGATGCCCCAGTTGCCGTCGAGGCCGCTGCACGAATACATGCGGAACTTGCCCGTGACAGGATCGCGCGTGATGGCGGGGCGCTCGAAGCCGGGGATGCCGACGTCATCGCGGTGAATGGACTTCACCGGCTCGTATGAGAGCCCGTCGTCGCTGCGGTAGATGCGGTTCTCGTAGCCCCGCTTGCCACGCTCCGACTGCCCCTCGCGCAGCCGTACGGCCAGGTGGAATACGCCGTCGCTGTACGTGGCGGAAGGCGCTCCGGCCCACCACTCGGGCGTATTCTCGTCGGGCTCGACGGCGACGGTGTATGTGGATAGCGCGGAAACGACTGAATCGAACATGGATGCTCCCTGGCGTATGGATGGTACGCACGTACGTTGCGTCGAAATGTCAGCGCGTAATGTAGGCACCGGCGCACGAGCGTTCAAGGGCGGTGCGGCTCTGCGAGCCGCCGGGCACGTTGTGCCCGGAAGCAGTTCCCGGGATATTACGGGCCGCTCGTCCAACCTGCACTGCGTATACCGGAGGCCACACATGAGACGGTTCGCATCGGCGCTGGCGCTCCTCGTCGCTCTCGCCACACTCACTCAGGCAGCCACGATTCGCGACGGCGTGCTCACCATCGAGGACCCGGTCACCGGCGAGTTTCGTCCGTTCTACCCCGTGGGAAGCTGGGTCGGACTGCCCATCGAGCACGTCGCGCGACTGGGCATGAACGCGGCGTTTCTGATCCCGACCGCGACGGACTCCGGCGTCGCGGCGTTCCGAGAAACCATGCGCGAATTCTACTCGCATGGCATCCACATGATTCCGTACTTGAGCTTCGGCGGGTCCGGCTCGAGCGGTGAAGGCTGGCCGACAGATCGTGTCAAGAAGGTCGCGCAGCTCGCATCGGAGCCGAACCTGCTCGCGTGGTACGTCGGCGACGACATCACCATGGTCCACCTCGACGGCATCCGTCGTACCGTGAACACGTTGCGCGAGGTGACGCCGGGCATCCCCGCCGTCGCGGACTACATCGCCGATCAGACTCCCGAAGCGAAGACGGTCTTCCAGGACTACATCGACATCCGGTGTCAGTACGAATATCCGGTATTCCAGAACTCGATGCCCTGGTACTCAGACTGGTTCGACGACCAGCGCCGCTTCGTCGGAGATCCGCTCTGGACGTGGATTCAGTGCTTCCAGTGGGGCAACCAGATCCGCCCGATCAATGCCGGACAGCGCAACGGCGCCGGCCCGGTCCCGGGCCCGGACCAGGTCCGCCTGATGAGCTTCGTCGCGATGAATCGCGGCGTACGCGGGCTGCTCTTCTTCTCTCACGATGAGCTGCACCGGCTGCCCGAACTCGCCGGTGAGGCCGCGCTCGTGGCACGTGAGGCCCGCCTGTTCAACGATCACCTCGCGGCAGGAGTACCAACGTACGATCTCGAAACGAGCGAGACCGATCTTCGCGCGACGGCTTTCGACTACAACGGCTCGTCCCTCGTCGTCGCGGCGCTGCTGCGGGAGAACTACCACCGCTGGATCGACGAGGCCGTGCTGACCGACGCTACCATACGCGTTCCCTGGAGCGGCGCCGGCCTGCCGGAGGCGCACATCGTGGCTGTGCCCGACCTCGTGCAGTGCGACGTCGACCAAGCGGGCGAGGGTTACGTGCAGGTGACCGTGCCGCGATTCGAACTGGCGGGACACATCCTCGTTACGTCCGACCCCGCCGAGGTGGCCCGAGTTCGCGATGCCCTGCCCGGTATGTCGGAGTCCTTCGCCACGCTGATGGCGACGGCCGCCGCATCGCAGGTTCGCAAGGTAAACGGGCTGATGTGGCACGCCGGTTGGGACGGCCACGGCACGGGGTTCACGCTACCGATCGAGCGGTCCGCCCAACGCGCCGACTCCTGCCTCGTGGCCACGGTGGATGGACGCTATGGCGACGCGGTACGCGTATGGCGATCCGCCCTGCGGGACGGACGCGTCATGACCGACAGCCTGATGCGGTACGTCGAATCGCGGCGCGAAGTGATCCCGCCACAGGATCACCGCTACCTGCGCACCGCACACGCGATCCGGGCGATTCCGAACTACATGAAGGCCGTCTCACCGGGCGACCCCTGGCACTACATCATGGAGTTCGATCTGACCGGCCCATTCCCGCTGGACTGGGACGGAACGTGGTTCATCCGCGAATCCGACGGCCGCGACCTGCCGACGCTCCCGGCGGGCTTCAATCGGGCGTACGCGCCGGAGAGCGATTCGTACGGTCCGTACGAAACGGTCGACGGCATCGCTGGATGGCGCGGCGGGCACGCGGACGTATCCGCGCTGCTCGATCTCGTGCCGAGCTTCCGCACGACGGACAACGTCGTTTGCTACGCGCGCACGCACGTCGTTGCGCCGCGGGAGATGGACGCGCGCATCAGTCTCGGCTCGAACGACGGCGCGAAGATGTGGATCAACGGCGAGGAAGTATTCAACCGCAACGACGGCCGCGACGCACGCCCGCACCAGGACGAGATACCGGTGCGTCTGAACGCTGGGCCGAACGAGGTGCTTGTGAAGGTCTCCAACCTCGGCGGATGGGGCTGGAAGCTCTACCTCTCGGTGTGGGACCCGGGCCGCGAGCTGGAATTCCGCACGGCGGTTCAGCGCTCGGAGTGAACGCTAGCCGAAGATATCGAGCTGCTGCCAGGGTGCGGGGCGTCGGCTCTCTGGTGGGGGAATCTCATCGATTACCGACGCGTCCACGTTGGCCAGTCCACCGGGCCACGATTCATGGAGCCCGCCGCTATCCGCGCCAACCGCTCGCAGGAGCGGGATACGGCACTCCCGCGGAGACGGACGACGGGCGTGCCCTACTCTTCCGACGATAGGAAGTTCGTGAAACCGACGCCGACGAAGGTTGCATCACCAAGGCGGTTCAATTCAACGGTCGGGCGACCCGGCAGGTTCATCTCGACGCCGACGAACGCTCCGCTCGTACCGCTATCGTCGACTATGAAGGTTTGGACGCCGCCGTATACAGTCGCGTACTGAGAACGATGGGAGACGATAGCAGCCGCCGTGGTGGGGGCCCAGTACCATGCCCGAAGGAACACGGCCATGTTCACAGGATAGTCCTGAAGGAAGCCAACTTTAATGTAGGGCATCACGGATATCCCCCGGTCGGTGTGCTCTGATTCACCAGAGCCACCGACCTGGACCCCGCCCTCCACGCCCACGGATTCGCGGACTACGCCACCGCCGAACACGCCGGAGAGCATCTGAGACTCCCGTTCGTCATCGTCGGCGCCGTTGATTTGCCGTTCGTACACAATGCCCATACGCTGGCCCTTGGCGACCTGCGCGGTGTGCATGACCGTGTAGCAGCCATTGCATGTGAGTAGAAACAAAGCGAAAGAGAGAAGAGGGCGAGCCGTCATCATCTACGCTCCCAAAGATCGGGCGAAACTCACCGACACACGCCACCACAAGCTACGGCAGAAGAAGCTCGCCTCCGGCTTGGCCCCGCGGCTCACGCTCGGGCGAGCTGATCTCCTCCGCCATGTTCAGCGCTCGGGGTGAGCGTCACCAACCTGTGCGTGCAGCTCGTCGATGAACGCGAGCATGTTCTCGACCGGCACGTCGCCCTCGACGGCGTGCGCCGGGGCGAAGATGTAACCACCGTCGCGACCGAGTTCGAGCAGGCGGCGCGTCTCGGCGCGGACGTCGTCGGGCGTGCCGTACGGGAGCGTCTGCTGCGTCGAGAGTCCGCCGTGGAACGCCAAACGTCCGCAATACTGATGCGTAAGCGCCTCGGTATCCATGACCTCGGGCTGGAATGGGTTGAAGCAGTTCACGCCCGCATCGACGAGATCGTCGAACAGCTCGTCCACATCGCCGCAGGAGTGGATGAAGACGTACTTCCCGGCGTCGCGCACCACGCCGTACATCCGGCGCAACTCCGGCAGGATGAACTCGCGCCACAGGCCGGGCCCCATCTGCAGACCGCGCTGCTGCCCCCAGTCGTCGCCGTAGTAGACTGCGTCGATGTCGTACTCCAGAGCGCGAGTGACGCGCGCGATGTTCCAGTCGGCGATTGCGCGGAGCAAATCGCGGACGAACCCCGGATTCTCGTGGAGATCGACGAGCAGGTTCTCCATGCCGCGAAGCGTCCATGCGCGCTCGTAGAGCGAGAAGCCGATCGAGAACACTCGGAACAGGTCGCCATTCCGTTCGATGCTCGGCGTGATGTCCGCGAAGTGCGCATCGTCGACCGGATTCGGGAAATCGTACCCGTCGAGTGTCGGCTCCGAGAGCACACAGCCGGTGACGGTGCCGATATCCCGGTCGATGCTCCGGTCCCACACGACGCTGAATGAGTCGCGCCAACAGCCGCCGCCGATGTCGTCCATCGGGTCGCTGCCCAGGCCGAGGATGTGGTTACCGAAAATCGGATCGAGGTCGGTCGTACCGTAGTGGGCGACGAGCTTCTCGCGGGCCTCGTACGTGAACCCGAAGTTCCACGGCACATGTGCCGGGCGCTCCCAACGGAGTGCTGCATGCATGATCTCGCGCTTCGTCATCGGTCCTCCTCGCCACGAGTGGCCACACGGCATTCACCGTGTAGAATGGCGACGAGGTGGCCGGTGCACCAACCGGGTATTGTCGCACCGGCCCGACCCGGCGATCTTGTGTCCTCCCGGCCGGCAACCGCCCGGTGACGAGTCGAGATCGAGGGAGAGGAACGTCGAGATGATGTCCGCCGCATTCTGGAGCGCCTTCCACGGGCTGCTGCTCGGCATTCTCCTTCTGGTGGGAATCCTGTCTCTGCTCATCAAGATATCCCACCGTATGTCGGACCCGCTGCCGGTCGGAACGAAAGCGCTCAGCTGGCTCCTCGCGGGCTCCGCGTGGCTGTCAGTAGTCATCGGTACGTTCCTCGTCTACCCGGCGTACCGCGCGACGCCTCCGGACGGTGCAACCGACCTCACCCGCTTTTCGCGATCGCTTCTGCTCTCGGATCCGGCGACGGCAATCTGGCATCGGTTCGGCATGGAATGGAAAGAGCACGTCGCCTGGCTCGTTCCCATACTGCTGACGGCGGCGGCATACGTCGTGACGCAGTACGGATCGCGTCTGACAGCAGACCGAGCGATGCGCCGGTTGGTGACCGGTATCGTCGTGACGGCGGGCGCGGGCGTCCTCGTAACGGGAGTTCTCGGCGTGCTCATCGAGCGACACGCGCCGTTGCATTGATACCATGAGGCTTCGGAAACGCGATGGGTGAGAACAACTCAGATACGCCAATCAACGGCCCGGCCACGGCCGGCGTCGTCGCGGCGGGCGTCGGATGCCTCGTCCTGGGCGCGCTGACGATCGCGGCGGAGGCGTCGGAAAGTGTGCATAGCCTGCTGGAGATCGCCTCTGCGTCGGGCACGCTTGGCGGCAAGGCGCTCGGTACGATCGTCGCGTGGACGGCGTCGTGGGCGGCGCTCCATGTGCGTTGGCGAGCCCGCGAACTGCACTCGCGGCGTCCGGTCGTCGTGGCGGCGACCCTGATCGCGCTGGGACTGCTCGGAACGTTCCCGCCGTTCTTCTGTCTGTTCGGCTGATCCCTGAGGCGCCCCTGCCCGCGAATTGCGCGCGGTCGCTCGACAGCGGGCCCGTCATTACGTATATTTCATGTCTCGACAATGTCTTGCCGCTCGCACGCGCACCCTCCGGGGGAATGAGTGATACGTAGCATGACCGGCTTCGGCCGCGGACAGGTAAGCGACGCGGGTTTCGCGCTCGTCGCGGAGATCCGTTCGGTTAACAGCCGCAACCTGGAAACGAGCATCCGGCTGCCACGCACGCTCAACGCGCTGGAACCGGCGGTGGGCGAAGCGGTACAGAAGCGAGTGTCGCGAGGCAAGGTCGCGGTAACCGTGACACTGGAGACACCCGGAGGCGACAACGGACAGGAAATCGTCCCGGATCTCAAGCTCGCGGAGGCGTATCGGCAAGCGATTGGCGAACTGAAGCAGCATCTTGGCATGCCCGACGAGGTCAGCATGAACATGCTGCTTCGCATGGGCGACGTCGTCGTAGCCAAGCAGACCGAACTCGACGAGGAGTCGGCGCGTGGGCTGGTGGTCGAAGCGGTTGAAGCCGCGCTCACTGAGCTTGCCGCTATGCGCGATGCCGAGGGAGAGACGCTGGCCGCCGACTTCCGCGCGCGGCTCGACGAGCTTGCGTCGCTTCTGGCAATCGTCGAGGAACGCGCGCCCGTCCGCGTAGAGGAAGCCAAGACACGGCTCGAGGAGCGCCTCGAAAAGCTCCTGAGCGGCGACGTCGTGGACGAGCAGCGCCTCGCCATGGAGGTCGCTGTCATCGCCGATCGCGCGGATATCACCGAGGAATGCGTCCGGTTCCGTTCGCACCTCGACCAGTTCGCCTCGCTGATGGAAGAGGAGCAGGCCGGCCGAAGGCTGAACTTCCTCCTTCAGGAGCTGAACCGCGAAGCCAACACCATCGGCTCGAAAGCGAACGACGCGTCGATCGCCCATGTCGTTGTGCAGATGAAGGACGAGATCGAGCGCCTGCGCGAGCAGGTGCAGAACGTCGAGTAGAAGCAGGCCGGGCAATCTGGAGGGAGCGACATGGGCCGACAAACGCAGCAGGAATCCGTCGAGCAGATGAAGCCCGGAGACTTCGCTCCACGCGGGCTCGCGCTCGTTATCTCCGCACCGTCCGGAACGGGCAAGTCCTCCATCACGAAGGGCGTCCTGGCAGCGAACAAGCGCTGTGTGATGTCCGTCTCGTGCACTACCCGGTCGCCCCGCGAAGGCGAACAGGACGGCACCGACTACTTCTTCGTAACCCGCGACGAGTTCGACCAGAAGACGCGCGACGGCGAACTAGTCGAATGGGCGGAGTTCGCCGGGAATTGCTACGGCACGCCGCGAGCGTTCGTCGAGCGCGTGAAGGCGCACGGCGGCGTCGTCATTCTGGATATCGACATTCAGGGCGCCACGCAGATCCGCCGGACTATGCCCGAGGCGGTGATGCTATTCGTCGCGCCGCCCTCGCGCTCGGCAATCGAACAGCGCCTACGCGATCGCGGCACGGAGACCGAAGAGGCCATCGAGCGCAGGCTCAGCAGAATACCGGAAGAGCTTACCGCCGCGAAGGACTACGACTATCTCGTCTGGAACGACAAGCTGGAAGACGCGATAGAGCACGTGCTCGAAATCATCGACGTGGAGTCGCGCCGCACATCGCGTATGGATCTCGACGGCGATTGGCTTCCCGAGTAGAACGCCGAGAACTACACACCCAACCAGTTCAGCGATAAGGGAGAAACGCAGCAATGCCGAGTATTGAAGAACTTACGAAGCAGGGCACGTCGGTCTACAGCGTGGTCGTCGCCGCGTCGAAGCGAGCGCGGATCGTGAACGACTGGCGCCTGCAGCGGTCGCGCGTCCTTTACGAAGAGACCAGCGGCCCCAAGGCAACGAGTCAGGCCCTGGAAGAGATCGCGGACGGTACCGTCAAGGTGGTAACCGCGTCGAAGAAATAGGGCAGATCGGCCCTCCCGCGTGTCCATCCCGTGGACGCGTCGGGGGGCGTGGAGAGTGGCGCGATGCTATCGGACCGGCGTATCGTCATCGGAGTGACCGGCGGCATCGCCGCGTACAAGACGTGTGAGCTCGTACGGCTCTGCGTGAAAGCCGGCGCCGATGTCCGCGTCGCCATGACGCGGAACGCCGCCGAATTCGTCACACCGCTGACGTTCGGGGCGCTCACCCGGAACCCGGTCATCACCGGGATGTTCGCCGATTCGCCGCGCGGCGCGCTCGCCACCGACGAGTCGAACGCGCCAACTCCGACACAGCACATCGAGCTTGCACGCTGGGCTGAACTCGTATTCATCGCCCCCGCCACAGCGAACATCCTCGCGAAGGCCGCGCACGGTCTCGCCGACGATTTCCTCAACACGTTCATCCTCGCGACCACCGCACCCGTCGCATTCGCTCCTGCCATGAACGCGACCATGTGGGGCGCCACCGTAACGCAGCGCAACTGCAATCTAGTGAGAGAGTTTGGGCATACCGTGCTCCCGACGGGCTACGGGCAAATGGCCGAGCCCGAGACCGGCGAAGGCAGAATGCTCGAACCGCACGAGCTGTTCGACCACCTGGTCAGACTCCTGCCCAAGCGCGGCCCGCTCGCCGGGCGACGCATCATTGTCAGCGGGGGCCCAACGCCCGAGGCGATCGACCCGGTCCGTGTCATCACGAATCGCTCGTCAGGCAAGATGGGCATCGCGCTGGCCGAGATGGCCGCGGCCATGGGCGCGGAGACGACGTTCGTCCACGGCCCCATCGCCACGCACGGTCCCGCCGGAGCGGAACGCGTAGCCGTTGGATCGGCGGACGAGATGTACGAGGCCGTGATGGAGCGGCTGCCGGGCGCCGACGCACTCGTCATGGCGGCCGCGGTGGCGGATTACCGTCCCGCGACTCGTGCGACAGAGAAGATCAAGAAGCGGGCGGCGGACCTCAGCATCGACCTTGTTCCGACAACCGACATCCTCGCCGAGGCCGGGAAGCGGAAGGAACGGCAGGTGCTCGTCGGATTCGCAATGGAGACGGACCGCGACAAGGCCCCCGGTCACGTCCGCGACCGCATCGAGCGCAAGAATCTCGACCTCGTCGTCCTGAACATCATCGGCGAGGAAGGCGCGGGCTTCGGCGTTGACACGAACCGCGTGACGCTCTTCCGCCGGGAAGGCGACCCCGAGGAGCTGCCGCTCATGTCGAAGCGAGAGGTCGCCGCACGCATCTGGCAGACCGTGGCGCCGATGGTCGACGCAAGGCGCGAGGATGCCTGACGACCGCCGCGCCGAGATTGCGCGACTTGCGCGGGCATTCGTCGAGCAGCGGGCGGAACTCGGCGATACGGAACTCTGGCCTGCGCCGACCAGGAGGTCGGCGTTGCAGGAGAAGGGGCCGGTGACACCGGCCCCTTCTCCCAGCGCGGCGGAGACTGATCGTGAGCCGCCGTCGACCGGCGCGAGCCCTCCGGCACAGCGCCCGCCAACCGAATCGCGCCGCGACCACCCGCCTCAGCAGTCTGCGCCGCCAGTCGACGACACGCCCATCGCGGGCTCCGTGCGCAACGGCGTTCAGCGCGAGGAAGAGCCCGCTCAGGAGACCTCCCAGATGACGCCCGAAGACATCGGACCGGATGCGTGGGAGGGGCTGACCCTCGAGCAATTCGGCGAGACCATCAGCCCGTGCGAACGATGCTCTCTGTGCGCCGAGGCGAACAACTTCGTCTTCGGCAAGGGCGACCCGAACGCCGACATCATGTTCATCGGCGAGGGACCGGGCGAGGAAGAAAACCGCCAGGGACTCCCGTTTGTTGGCCGCGCGGGACAGTTGCTCGACAAGATGATCGTCGCGATGCAGCTTCGCGTGGAGGACGTCTACATCACCAACGTCGTGAAGCACCGCCCGCCGCGGAATCGCAACCCACAAGCGGACGAGATCGACGCCTGCATGCCGTATCTCCAGCACCAGATCGCTCTGATCCAGCCGAAGCTCATCTGCCTGCTCGGACGCGTCTCGGCGCAGGCGATGCTCAACTCGTCCGAGGGCCTCGGCAGGATGCGTGGCCGCTGGCACGAGTACGCCGGGATCAAGACGATGGTGACGTACCACCCGGCGGCGCTGCTGCGGAATCCGAACTGGAAGCCGCACGCATGGGACGACCTCAAGGCGCTTCGCCTCGAACTCGACGGTACGCAGCTGTAGCGGCTCTGCGTTCACTGTTATCCGCGCGATTCCCGCTCCCGCATCATCAGAATCGCCACCACGTCTTGCGGCGAAAAATGGCGCGTCAGGGTCGTGAGCATCTGGCTTCGGTCCCGTCGCTTGACGTCAGGGTACTCGAATGCCGTGAAAGAACCCCAACCACAGCCATTGCTGAACTTGCCGTATACCCAGATATCCAGCTCGGGGTTGTGGAGCCCGTAGTCAAAGCGGCCCCTCTCACCTGGGCTGATGGTGCTCCACGACCAGCCGTCGAACTCCCGTAGAGCATCCAGAATGCATTCGGCTTCCAGACGAATCGGATCAGTCCAAGGCTCAAGACTGGAGCGGACAGTTATCTCCCCCTCCGAGGCCCTCGCGATACCCAGTTCGTGGCCACTTCGGCGCGAGAAGGTGAGGATGATGCTCCGTGCCGCCTGCCGGTAGTCCACCATGGCGAACTGTACGTCCTCGTGGGGCTCCATTCTAGAGACAAGGTCGCTGTAGTCCTTCGGATCGATGTCCATCCGAGCCTCCTGTGATCGACGCTATCATCCGTCTTGCGCGACGACTCGCAGCGCAATTCCCCCTCGGATTTCGCTCGCACAGGCGGCGCACCCGGAGCGAGCACTACCTATATTGTGTAGTCAAGGTACCCGTGACCGGATAGCGGTCATAGCGGCATGGTCACGAACGACCTGCATCGCGCACAATTCGCACAGACAGCAGATAGCTGAGAACGAGGACTTCCATGCAGCCGTACCCTGACGAAGGACCGATTACCGATATCGAGGAAGTCCGAGGAAGAGACCGCGGGGACCGGGTCCCGCCGCATTCCGTCGAGCTGGAGCAACAGGTTCTCGGCGCGATGCTCCTCTCGCGGCAGGCCATCAGCAAAGCCGTGGCGATGCTCGACCAGCAGGCGTTCTACCGGGGTCGCCACCGCCACATCTTCAGTGCAATACTCAGGCTGTACGAGGGCGGCAAGCCTGCCGATATACCGCTCATCGCCGACGAGCTGGACAAACAGGGCGTACTCGAGGAGTGCGGCGGCCTACCGTATCTCGCTGACATCGCGGAAGCTACCGGCACATCGGTAAACGTCGAACACCATGGGCGGATGATCCTCGAGAAGGCGGTCCGGCGCAAGACGATTTCGCTTGCGAGCCAGCTCGTCACCGAGAGCTACGAGTCGGGCGACGACATATTCGCGTCGCTTGAGGAGTTCGAGCACGAGCTGTTCGGGCTCGCCGAGGGGCGGTGGCAGGGCGGCTTCTCGCACATCGAACCGATCATGCACCGCGCCTACGAGCGCATCGAGACGGTGAGCCAGCACGAGGGCGAGGTCACCGGCGTACCCAGCGGCTTCGACCGGCTCGATCAGCTTACGGCGGGATTTCAGCCCGGCGAACTCGTCATCATCGCCGCGCGCCCGGGTATGGGCAAAACCGCGTTCGTCCTGAACGTCGCGCGGAACATGGCGGTGCATTACCGCCTGCCGGTTGGAGTCTTTTCGCTGGAAATGTCGAGCGAGGCCGTCGCGCAGCGCCTGCTCTGCATGGAGTCGCGCGTGGACGGGCAAGCGGTCCGTACCGGACGTCTGAACGAGCCGCTCTGGAATCGGCTGAGCAAAGCGGTGACGAGCCTGACCAATGCCCCCGTGTTTATCGACGATACGCCCGGACTAACGCCGCTGGAAATTCGCGCGAAGGCCAGACGCCTCGTGCATGAGCACAACGCTCAGATGATCATCGTCGACTATCTGCAGCTCATGCAGGTCACCAACCGCAGGGATAACCGCGCGCTTGAAGTCGGCGAGATGTCGCAGTCGTTGAAGGGGCTCGCCAAGGACCTCAGCATACCCGTCATCGCCTGCTCGCAGGTGACTCGCGAAGTGGAAAAGCGCGGCGACACGCGTCCGAAGCTGTCGGATTTGCGCGAGTCGGGCAGTATCGAGCAGGATGCCGACGTGGTCGCGTTCGTCCACCGCCCGGAGTACTACAAGATTCTGCAGGACGATCAGGGCCGGTCGCTGGAAGGCGTCGCCGAGATCATCGTGGAGAAGCAGCGCAACGGCCCAACCGGCAAGGTGTATCTTCGGTGGTTCGACAAGTACGGTCTGTTCGAGCCGCTCTCCGGCGAGGACGAGTTGGAGCAGCCCGACAGCGCATACGCCGGTGACGACGGCGACGATGACGACGAGGCGCCGTTCTGATGTCCGGTCGGGCGGGACAAATAGCGTCGGGCGCGCCCGTTCTCGCGGGTCGGTTGCTGATCAACTTCCTGATGCACGTCGGGCGGGTGGTCATGCTCTCCGGGCGGATGATTCGCACCGCTCCGCAGGTATTCCAGAACCCCCGTCTGACCCTCGAGCAGATGGTCGAGGTCGGCATCCGCTCGATACCGCTCGTGTTCATCGTTTCCATGTTCGCCGGCGCGACGACCGCGTGGCAGGCGAAGTACCAGCTCGAAGGCCTCGTCGCGAGCGAGATGATCGGCACAGCCGTGGCGAAGAGCCTCATACTGGAGCTTGGGCCGGTGCTGACCGCTCTCGTTGTCGCGGGCCGATTCGGATCCTCGATCAGCGCCGAACTAGCCACCATGCGTGTCACCGAGCAGATCGACGCCCTTGTCACCATGAGTATCGATCCGATTCGCTATCTGATACTCCCTCGCGTAACGGCCGGTATCGTGATGGTCCCGGTCCTGGTGACCCTGAGCGTCCTGTTCGGCATCGCCGGCGGATATGCCACGACCGTCACTGTCGGCGGCGTGAGCGGCGCGAAATTCCTTCAAGGCATCCACAGCTTCTTCTACGTACGTGACGTCGCGGTCGGGCTGTTCAAGGCGTACGTGTTCGGAGCGGTGACGGCATTCATGGGCTGCTACTTCGGGTTCTACGCATCGGGCGGGGCGTCAGGCGTGGGCGACGCCGCCATTAAAGCGTTCGTATCCTCCGCCGTGATGATCCTCCTCGCCGACTTCCTCGTGGCGTTCGTAGCGTTTACTTCATGACTGCAGCCACACCGGCGCCGTTCGGAGCGGAGGAGTGCCGGCACAACATCCGCTGGTATCTCATATTCCGAATCGTGTTCGAATTCGGGCTCTGGTTCCCCGTCTGGATACTCTTCCTGCGGGAGGATCTTGGGCTCTCGTTCACGGCGATCATGGTGCTCGACGCGATCTACCAGGCGCTCGTCGTATCGTTCGAGCTACCGACGGGGTTGCTCGCCGACCGATTGGGGCGTCGCACGTCGATCCTCGTCTCCGTCATCTCGATGACCGTGGCGATACTCCTGCTTGGGTTCGCGACAAGCGGGTGGTGGATCCTCGCGTCGTTCTTCGCGTGGGCGATCGGAATCACCTCCGTCAATGGCGCCGACGGGGCACTCGTTTTCGAGAGCCTCCAGGCGGCGGGACGCGGCGACGAGTTCCCCCGTGTGCTCGGAAGGCTGACGACCACGACAATGGGCGGATCGGTCGTCGCCATGGTAATCGGCGGATGGCTGGCGACGTACGGATATCGTGTGCCGATCTTCGTGCACGCGGCGCTCATGCCGATTGCGGCCTTCGCCGTACTTCGCCTCATAGAGCCGCCACGCGCCGAGGAAGGCGTCGCACGCGACGTGCGGCAGATACTGGCGTCGCTTGGAACTCTCCTGCGAGGCGGCGTTCGATTCCGCGCACTGCTAGGCTTCTCCGCGACGGTTCATGTCGCCTTCTTCATGGTGATCATCTACAAGCAGCCCATGCTCGTGCAGAACGGGTTCTCCGTGGAGCTTCTGGGCCTCATCTACGCCGGAAGTACGCTCGTTGCCGCCGCCGGGCCACTGACGGTAACGTGGTTCAGACTCCGCTTCGGGCTGGCCCCGGCGCTCGGGGCATGCGCCTTCGCCATCTCCGCCGCGTGCGTCGGCATCTACGTGACCCCCGGAGCGTCGATACTCGTCCCCATCGTCGTGGCTGAGTTCTTCGTGAGCGGCATCCGGCCGATGGTCGTCGACGGGTTGAACATGCTCGCCGGGTCGCGGGGGCGCGCCACCGTACTCAGCTTGCGGGGAATAGTCGATGCGGGTGTCGCCGGACCGATGGAGGTCGTGTCCGGATGGTTTGCGGACCGCGTGCCGCTTCGGCAGCTTTTCCTGGCGCTTGGATGCGGACTGCCGGCAATGACGTGGCTTTGGGGCGCGATGTGGCGTCGCGGCGGCAACGTGGAGGCGCGGAACCCGGCCCACGACGACCGCGTTCTGCCTACCGAAGGGACCGAGCACGACCGACCGGCGTAGCCCTCGCGGCGAGACGGGCTCCGCGGAATGACCCGCGCACGATCAGTCCCTCCCGGGAGCGGCCACTCTTGGACCGCGG
>CAZEAI010000030.1:13176-43562 GCA_964510105.1 uncultured bacterium | reverse complement strand
GTGTGCTGCGTGTCGATGCCGCCGCCCCAGAACGTGATCTCATCGCCGAACCGGCTCACGAGTTCCTCCGCGCCCATGCCCTCCGCGCTGGTTTGCACGGGGTTGATCGCGTCGATTCCGGCGTCGACGAGGTGCGGAATCAGGTTCGGTACCGATCCGCACGTGTGCTGCCACACGCGCCACGGCGTGTGCTCATGGATCCACTCGACCTGCGTGGCGTAGCGCGGCGCGAACAGTTCGGCGAAGACACCGGGCGAGAATATCTCCGCGCGCTGCGTTCCGAAGTCCTGACCGTCGATGATGACCAGATCGACGTTGTTGCCCAGCGCGTCGTAGACCGTCCGCAAGTTTTCTATCGCGGTCTCGGTGCGCAGGTCGAGCAGACCCCGCACGTAGTCCGGACGCTCCGCCAGCAGCATGAGCGAGTCCGGTATCGAGCCTTCGAGCCCGAGGCCCCACCAGCCCTTCCCCAACATGATGAGCGCCTTGTCCGTGTGCTTGCGGAGGTATGACGCGCGGTCGCTCAGGTGGCGCAGTTCCTCTTCCGATGGTCGTCCGGCTTTTGCGCGCACGGTGTCGAGATCGGGCGGCTCCCAGTCGGGATCCATGCTCATGATCGAGTACATGTCGAAGTAGTATCCGTCCTTCGGCATCCGGCCCTCTACCGGCCGCGACGGGTCGCCTCCCGCGTGGAGCAGCCAGTCGCCGCGCTCGTTGATCTCGACGTCGAATGCGCCGGGCACGAGCACGTCCGTGCCGTCAAACAGCGTCCACGGCTTCCAGTCCTCGCGCCTGATGTCGAAGAACAGATCCGGCGTCTCCACCGGGAGCACGTCCACCTCCCACTGCTCGGCGAGGTCGAGTTCCACCTCGCCGAGCATCTGGAAGAGTTCGTACACGCGCACGCGACGCCCGTTCGTCCCGCTGTGCCGCAAGAATCGGTCGAGCGACTGCGCCATGATGCCGCTCATCACCGTGCCGCCCAGGTCGAACGGCACGCGATCCGGCTCCTCGTGCGAGAGTGTTCTGAGTACCCGTTCGCGAGATGTCATGGCTGGTTCTCCAGAGTCGCGTTCCGGCCTATCAGAAATCCCACGGCACATCCACCGCGGCGCCGTTCTCCGCAGCGGAGCGACGCACGGCGTCCAGCGCGGCGATGACTCGCGTGCCTTCCAGCGCGCCGGGAGACGGTTCGAGGCCCTCGCGCAGGCAGCGCTCGAAGTGGATCAGGTAGTTGGCAACCTCGCTGCCATGCCCGGAGTAGTCCGTGCCCTCGTGGCGTTCGTCGACATACTTGCCGATCTCCTCGACGCGCCGGTCCGTGTGATCCCCGTGCCACGTGATCTGCGTCTCGTGCGACGCCGCCTCGGTGCCGCTCACCGTGAGTTCGATGTACGGCATCCCCTCCGGGTGGATGAAGTCGTACAGCCCGATCACCCGGCCGATGGCCCCGTTCTTGAAGCGCACGTTCGTCAGAAAATTCGTGTCGATCGTGTCCGGATACCGGTCGTCCATGTGCGGACGGCTCGTCATCGCCGAGATCTCCGCCACGGGGCCGCCGATCCACATGGCGAGGTCCATGGGGTGGCACAGCCCGCCGTACAGGAAATCCTGCGGCATCTCGTAGCGCCACGCGGTGCCGTCGAGGACCGGGCGGATGTCGTGGCTGTACGTTGCCTCGACGTAGATGAGATCGCCGTAGCGCCCGGCGTCGACGAGGCCCTTGGCCGCCTGCCGATGCTCGTTGAAGCGGCACGTCTGCCCCACGAGGAACGTCAACCCGGTCCGGCGCACGGCGTCGAGGATTCGCACTGCATCGTCCAGCGACGCCGTCATGGGCTTCGTGCAGATGACGTGCTTGCCTGCGTCCAGCGCCGCCAGCACGTGCTCGACGTGCAGCGCGTCGGGCGTGAAGACGCCGATGAGGTCGACATCGTCCCGCGCGATGATCTCGCGCCAGTCGGTCGTCGCGAAGGGCACATCGTGCTCTGCGCGGACCGCTTCAAGCCGATCCTCATTCGTGTCGCAGATGGCGGTGACGCGGATCGTCGAGTCGGGCAGGTCGTGGGCGAGGAACATGTTCGTCCCCATGCCCAGGCCGATGACTCCGGCGTTGATGACGGGCTTGTCGAATGGCATGTGCTGTCCTCTTTGGGGATCACGTGTCGTCGCGGCGCGTGTAGCCCCAATCGCTTCTCTTCCAGTGATTCAGGAACTCCGGTTCGTTCTCTTCGCGCGGGTAGTGTACTTCAAACCATTTCCGGTCCACGTCATACATGTCCGACGCGTCCCACCAGTTGCACGCATGCCACTCTGTTTCACCGAGGTTTCTCGGCCCACTGACATGCACGATCTGTACTTGTCCGCCATGGAGGTACGCGCCGGACAGATACGCGTGGTGCACATTAGCGCGGGATAGGTCCGCCCCAGACAAGGTTGCGCCACGCATACTTGCGCCAGACAGGTTCGCACCCGACAGCTTCGCCTCCGCGAGGAACGCTCGATCAAGCAAGGCGCCAGCCAAGTTGGCGCGCGCGAGATTCACCTCAGAGGCCATTGCGTGCTCAAGGTCCGCCCACCTCAGGTTCGCCTCCCCAAGGTCTGCTTGGAGCAGATTCGCGCCGAAGAGCATCGCGCGTTCTAGATTCGAGCCCGCGAGCCATAGCATATTCAGACCGCGTGGATCCAACCATCTCCTGCGCAGGCGGAAGAGCTTTCCTTGCCGGAGCATTCTCCAGCTTTCTACCCAAGTGCTCCAGTTACGAAGCTGTGGTGTCGAAACTGGGCTTCGTCTCCAGCCTTGCCAGTGGAGGTCTCCAGGTACAGCTCTCCTGACAACACCCACGATTGCCCGGCGGCTGGCCACAGACGATTCAGCACGCGTCGGGTACCTCTCCCGATGCCGGTTCACGAGCGTCTGGAGCGCGGCGCCGCCGATCTCGATGAGCTGGTCGCGGATCGTACTAAGTACATCCAGGTCTTCCTCGGTGTAAAGGCTCTCGACGAGCAGATGGATCACCGGCGTGCGGAACGGCTGTTCGCGCCTCCAGATACGCCACGTCGCGCTGAGATGGCTCCGCACGGTGGACATGTGTTGCAGACCGATGCACGACGCTATGCGGATGCTCTTGTCCTGCGACCGATCCGCGAATCGTTCGAGGAACGTGCGGAACATCTCGTCGTTGTGCGGAGCGGAGGCCGCTTCTTTCTGCGCACGAACGCGCAGCCACGTGAGGATGCCCCCGATGATCAGGGCAGCGATACCCGCACCCCACACGCGGATCTGCCAGTCGTCGCGACGCGTTTCGGCAGTGATCGCGTCCGCGCGCATATCGAGGTCGCGCTGTTGGTACGCCGTCAGCGGCGCGGCGACGCGGACCGTGTCATGCACGACGACCGTATCGCGGACGACTACGCGGTCCTGCGCGCCTAGCGGCGCGTTCACGAGTATGGCGAGCGCGATGAGCAGTCGCATGTTCGGCGTCCTCCCGGCTGCGAAGATACGACACCGATCCTTTGCCCCCATCGGGGGAAAGGGTGGTGAATGCGGAGCATTCGACGGGATAGGGGGGAGGAAGCGGTAGGGGCAGCCCCCTGTGGCTGCCCTGATACTTTCGCGCCTTTGCGTGAGGTTCCTGCCGCTCCCCGCAGGCGTATATTCCCCCTGGACGGGTACACGTGCACAACAGCAGTTCGCTTGCGAACTGCTGAACGCACGCGATCCGTCGCATCGAGGAGGCACTCCATGGAGAAACGCACGCTCGGTCGCACAGGGGAACAGCTCTCCGCCATCGGGTTCGGCGGCATCGTCGTAAGCGGGATGGCGCACCGAGACGCTGAGGCCTGGGTCGACGAGGCGCTCGACGCGGGTATCAACTACTTCGACGTCGCACCCAGCTATGGCGATGCCGAGACCCGGCTCGGTCCAGCGCTCTACGGCAAGCGCGATGATGTATTCCTCGCCTGCAAGACGACCGAACGCACGCGGGACGGCGCCCGCCGCGAGCTCGAACAGTCGCTCGAGAATCTCCGCACCGACCACTTCGACCTCTACCAGGTGCATGCCATCACCACGCTTGAGGACGTCGGTACCGTGTTCGGCCCGAGCGGCGCGATGGAGACGATCCTGCGCGCCCGCGACGAGGGTAAGACGCGCTTCATCGGGTTCTCGGCGCACTCGGAAGAGGCGGCGCTCGCCATGATGGAGCGCTTCGACTTCGACACGATCCTGTTTCCCGTGAACTATGTCTGCTGGTTCGAGGGCGGATTCGGCCCGCGCGCCGTCGAGCGGGCACGGGAGCTGGGCATGGGCTTGCTCGCGCTCAAAGCGATGGCGCGGCAGAAATGGCCCGAAGGGGCCAACCGGCAGCGGTACCCCAAGTGCTGGTACCAGCCGGAGGACGACGAACGTCTCGCCGGTCTCGCTCTACGCTTCGCATGGAATCAGGGCATCACCGCGTGCGTGCCTCCCGGCGATCCCGGTCTGTGGCGGATGGCGACGCACCTCGCGCAACAGGAGACGCAGCCTCTCAGTCACGACGAACTCGCCGAGCTTCGTCTCCGCGCCGACGGGAGGGACCCCATCTTCGCGAGTGCTGTCCCGGCGGAAGGCTAGGCAGCCGCTACCGGATCGGAATCTCCCCGAAGTACCTTCAACCATGACCGCCTGTCGCACAGGCGCAGTTCGCATGCGAACCGCTGAACGAACGCGAGCGCGCGAGCGTTCGCAGGAGGCACCCCATGCAGAAGCGAGCACTCGGCTCCACCGGTGTGGAGCTATCGGCCATAGGATTCGGCGGCATCGTCGTAGCGGGCATGGAGCAGACCGACGCCGACGCCATCGTCGCCGAAGCGCTCGACGCCGGTATCAACTACTTCGACGTCGCGCCCAGCTACGGCGACGCGGAGGAGCGGCTCGGCCCCGCCCTCGACGGCAAGCGCGACGGCATCTTCCTCGCCTGCAAGTCGACGGAGCGCACCGCGGATGGCATACGCCGCGAGTTCGAGCAGTCGCTCAGGAATCTCCGCACCGACCGTTTCGACGTGTATCAGGTCCACGGCATCACCACGCTGGAGGATGTCGACACGGTGTTCGGCCCGTCCGGCGCTATGGAGACGATTCTGCGCGCACGCGACGAGGGCAAGACGCGGTTCATCGGCTTCTCGGCGCATTCCGAGGAGGCCGCCCTCGCGATGATGGACCGCTTCGACTTCGACACGATCCTGTTTCCGACGAACTACGTCTGCTGGCACGTCGGCGACTTCGGTCCACGGGTGATCGAACGGGCGAAAGCGAAGGGCATGGGCATGCTGGCGCTGAAGGCCATGGCGCGCCGGAAATGGCCGGAGGGTGCTGCGCGCGACGCATTCCCGAACTGCTGGTACGAGCCCGAACAGGACGAAGACATGGCCCATCTGGCCCTTCGCTTCGCGTGGACCTGTGGCATCGCCGCGTGTCTGCCGCCGGGCGATCCGGGGGTTTGGCGCATGGCGGCGCGTATCGCGGAGCGGGGCGCCGCGCCGCTAAGTGTTGCCGAAGAGGATCAGCTTCGCCTGCACGCCCAAGGGAAAGAGCCCGTGTTCTCCAGTGCGGCAACTGTGGCGTAGGGCAGGCCCCGGGAGCGCCCATGTTTCCACGGCAGCCATTGAAACGCCGGGCTGTTACACGTGAAACATTCCCGACGGTTCAGAATGCCGACGGTGGCCCGCGAACGCGGGTTCCGGGCGCCGACGTCGGTTGGCCTGCCGTTTGCATGACCGCACGGATGGATCTACCGGACAGAATCGGGAAGTGAGGGATTCTCCCATGGCATCATATTCGATTCGCACTGAAATCAACGTTCCGTTTGACGAAGCCGTCGCCGCTACAAAGGCCGCCCTCGCGAGCGAGGGGTTCGGTGTGCTCACGGAAATCGACGTGAAGGCGACGATGAAGGCCAAGCTCGACAAGGACTTCCGGCCGTACGTCATCCTCGGAGCATGCAATCCGCCAAACGCGTGGAAGGTGCTCCATGAGGAGGAGGAGATCGGCCTGTTCCTCCCGTGCAACGTCATCGTGTTCGAGGGCGAGCCGGGCACGAGCGTCGTCTCGGCGATCGACCCGGCGAAGGCCATGCAGCCCGTCGGAAACGAAAATCTCGCGCCCACGGCGCAGGACATCGGCGACCGGCTCCGTCGAGCCGTGGATGCCGTTGCATCGCTGGAATCGGCGACCGCGTAGCCGAAGGGGATAGACACAGTGACGATACCGTTTCTGAAGCAGATAGCCGGCGTGGTGATCGGCGCCGCGCTGGGATTCGCCTACTACAAATTCATCGGCTGTAACACAGGCACATGCCCCATCACGTCGAATCCGTGGATCAGCACCAGCTACGGAGCCGTTCTCGGTCTCCTGATCACCTACTGACCGCCACAGGTTGTCGCTGGAGCCTGGTTCGCTCGATCTTTACATGCCGTGCACCGGCACACGCCATGCACCGGCACACGCCGTGAAACGGCGCGGGTCGTGCATCGGTCTCCCTTCACGCCATCGAGAACACACATGAGCGAATCCGGTTCCGACTACTCCGTTCCCGCGCGAGATGTACCCGATGGGTGGAAACCGTTTGGCTGGAACGGCCTGACGTGTATCATCCCGGATGAATGGGATGTTTCCGGCATCGACGGCAGGTCCAGGCAGGGCTATTTCACGTTCGATGACGAACGCACCCGCCGGCTTGAGATCAAGTACGAACGCGCCCGCCGGATCGGCAAACCCGACCTTGAGAAGACGCTTGAGTCGTACTTCGCGGCTGTGCGCAAGCAGGTCGGCCGGAAGGGCACGTTCGACGTCGATCACGACATCGAGCTCGTGGATGCCGACCTGATGCCCGAGGAGTTCGACTACCGCACGTACGGCTGGACCAGTGACATGACCGGTCGCGGGATCATCTGGTTCTGCCCGACGTGCCGGCGCATCGTCATCGCCCAGTGCCTCGCGGAGAAGAACCGCGCCAACCTCCGGGAACTATCGCAGGTGCTCACGTCCATTCGCTGCCACAGCGACGCGCCGACGAACATGTGGGGGGTGTTCGACTTCGCCGTCGAGGTCCCGCGCGAGTTCCAGCTTGAGAGCAACCGGCTCCAGGCCGGGCTCATCTCACTGACGTTCTCCGACAGGAAGCGCCGGCTGATCGTCGACAGGCTCGGGCTCGTGCATGCCATTCTGAAACACTCATCCATCGGGGAATACGTTGCCAAGGTACACTACAAGAAGCTCCGGCGGAGGCGGCTCCGGTTCACCGAGGAGAGCTGGGGGCTGAACGCAGGCTACCGAATCGAGGGCGAGCGGTTCCGGTTGCTGTATCTCATACCCGGCGTGAGAGACTTCATCCGTCGCCTCCGACGCCGAGACCACATCGGCGGCCGGATCTGGCACTCCGAGGAGGCGAATCGACTCTACGTCATCCGCGCCGAGGGGGCCGATTCGCAGGAACTCGCCGACGCCGTGGCGAACACCATCGCGCCGACGCCCGGCGAATGAGCCCTCACGCCAGCCCGATCGCTCCAGCGCCCTCCACGGGGCGCATGACCTCTATGAACGGCTCCAGATCGTTGGGCTCGTAGTACTCCGCGAGCAGCACGTCGCGCAGCTCTTCGACGGCGTCGTCCTCGATGACGACCTCGACGCAACCTCCGATGCCCGCTCCGATCAGACCGGCGCCGACCACTCCCGGCACCATACGCGCGATGTCCACAATCTCGTCAAGCGCCGCCGAGCTGCACGCGTAGCCTCCTAGCTGTTGCGCCAGGTCGGTAGCCTCCGCCATGAACTCATCATCGGCATCCAGAGCGAAGATGAGCCCTTCGACCTCCTCATCCGGTAGCCCGGTGTCGACAGGAACCCGGCCCCCTTCCAGCTCGTCGTACTGGCTCACCCGGTCGCCCTCGTGCGAGAGGTCGACCAGCATACCCACCCCCTCGATGTCCTCCAATCGGAGGTGATGGCCGAAGCGCTCGCTCCGCGTCATCTCGGCGAGCCCGTACATGCAGACATCCCGGACCCGGTATCCTTCGTCGGGGTCGTCGTGAGTGCTGAACAGCTTCTCAAGCTCGCCGCCGCTCCCGGGCAGCGATGAAACGATCTCTTCGCGCGATGCCCGGAACGGAAGCTCCCGGATGACGCCGTAGATGTCCTCGAGGGGCGCATCCAGTCGCAGCACGTCACGCAGATGCTCCAGGCGCGGCGCCCAATCGGGATGCAGGCGCTTGATCCACATCAGCGCGATGCCGTACGTCGCGACGCGCTCGTTGAAGGTGCTACGAGCGTTGGCTGTCTTCTGCGCCGCGGTTCGCGAGTGAGCCACGACGACGGAATACCCCTTGGGCCACGGGCTCCAGTCGACCTCCAGTGGGTAGAAATCGATGTGAGAAACGTGTGCGGCCCGGCTCAGGAGGATCGCCGACTGGTCGCCCGCGCCGCCTCGCGTGCCGACGTACCACTCCGCCTGCCCCATCGCCTCGGCGAGTTCTCGGCGGTCGAAATGCCGGTCGTTCGCGAGATGAAGCGCGATGGCTGAACCGACAACGAGCGCCGACGACGAACTCAGCCCCGCCGAGGGCGGCAATTCGGTATCGACGAACACGTCGAAGCCGTCAGTCGTCTCGGGGTTGCCCCACGCATTCGCAAGGTAGGCACACGCCGCGCGCGCGTAGCTGCCCCACTGACCGAGCACGCCCTGCTCCTCCAACCGATCCGGCGTCGTGAGCGTCCAGTCGGCCCAGTCGTCGACATGGCCGTCGGGGAGCAGGTCGGAGATGACGAACTCGTCGCGCGCGTAGGACGAATCGGCATTGGCGATCCGGACACGACCGTCCCGACGTGGGATCACGATGAGCACAAGTTCCCGCACGGCGATGGGGTTCACCCGGCCGCCGCGGTGGTCGATGTGCGTGCCCAGGAGATTCACGCGCCCCGGCGATCTCACAATGGCGAGTTCGTCGTCCGGATCGCGGTCGAACGCGGCGATGGCGTCGCCCACAAGCGATTCGTACCACCTGATCGCCCGCTTCGCTTGATCGACGGACTGCGCTCGGAGCCGCGCGATATCCGCCACCAGCGTCTCGCTCGGGTTCGTCAGCGCCTGCCGCCAGGTGGATGCCGGTGCCAGAACGAAATCGCTCATGTGCTCCTCTTCGCCTTGCGAGTGTCGGTATCGTGAGGTCCGCCGTCGTTTGTTCTACGATTCACGTTGCTCATTCAGTCTGCGCCAGTAGGTGGCGATTCCGGGCTGAGTCCACGCCGGATCGCCCGCGATCTTCGCCGCCTTGAACGCCTCGTGCACCGCATTGGCTACCGGGATGTGAGCCCCCGTGTCGTGCGCCATCGCCAGTATGTAGCCGAGGTCCTTGTAGTGCAGCGCAAGGTGGCCGCCCTCGCCGAAATCGTCGCCGTAGAGCACCTGCGGGACCTCAAATTCGAGCACGTCCTCCAGCATGTGCGGGTCGATTCCCGCCGTGGTCGCGAATTCGACCGACTCGGCCCACGCGGCGAGCTGCTCGGCGAGCACGAGCTGGTTGACGAGTTTGAGCTTCTGCCCCGCTCCGATCGGCCCGACGTGCCGAAGCTTGTAGCTTACGGCCTCCAGGACTGGGCGACCACGCTCGAACCACCGTTCCTCGCCGCCCGACATGATGATAAGCCCGTCTCTGCGCCACGTGATCGGTGCGTCGATGAACCCCGCGTCGCGGTCCGCGCAGAGCCGATCGTACCTCGCGGCGGTCTCCGGCCTCGACGTGCCCGTGTCGATCACGAGCCGACCGGGGCGCAGCGCAGGCAGGATTCCGTCCGGGGACGTCTCACCCGCGTCGAAAGCGCCGCTCTGGCTGAGGGCGCGGCCCTCCATCGCCTGCTCGACGCAATGGCTGCCCGGCAGAGCGAGCAGTATAACCTCCGCCGCCTCCGCCACGCCCGCTGGAGTATCCGCTACCTCCGCGCCGAGTTCGCCGGCCTGCGCCGCGCGGGCCGGATCGATGTCGTAGGCGGTGAGCGCCCAGCCCTTTTCGATCAGCGTACGGCAGAAGAAGCCGCCGATGTTGCCGACGCCGATAAGACCGATTCGATCCATCGCTGGCACCTCTCGCTGCGGGATTACTCGCCCTGCGCCGGGTAGACCGTGCCGTCGCTGTCCACGATTGCCCGGTCGATTTCCAGGCCGTCGGGAATCGCGGCGCCGTCAAGCACGATCGCATCCGCGATCCGCGCGTTCCGACCGATCGTGCAGCCCTCGCCGATGCTCACGTACGGTCCGATCGTCGCTCCGGGCGATATCCGGACGCTCGGCGGGATGTGGACCGGTTTCATGACGGTGTAGTCGCCGGCTTCTGCTGCAAGGTGGCCGTCGTGCTCCAGAAGGCGCGCGTTGCCGATGAGAAGGTCCTCCGGCGTGTTCACGTTCATCCGCCAGTCGCCCACGAGCGTCCAGTTCAGCGTACGACCTGCGTCGACGGCGATCTGGAACGCGTCCGGGAGGTAATACTCGCCTTCCTTCGAGTTCTTCTGTGTGCGGTCGATGCACTCGAAGACCCACGAGCCAAGCACATACATGCCCGCCAGATTAAGGTTGCTGCGCGGCTTCTCCGGCTTCTCCTCGAACTCCGTGATCGTGCGTCCCTTCGTCACCACGATGCCGCCCTTGCGCGGGTTGTCGGTGAAGTGCACCGCGAGCGTCCCGTCGGCGGGGAAGTAGTGGTCGTTGTCGATGAGATCGCCGAGCCGATACGTCGTGAGGTTGTCCGACCAGCATACGAGGAACCGTCGATCGCCCATGATGTCGCGCGTAAGACCGATGGCGTGCGCGGTGCCCAGGTGCTCGTGCTGGACCACGTACCGGAGCGATACGCCCAGCGACGTGCCGTCGCCAAGAGCGGTTTGCACCTGCTCCGAGTCAGGCGATACGACGATCGTGATCTCCGTGACGCCGGCATGGCGCAGGTTGTCTATGTTTCTGATGATAATGGGCTTACCGGCGACTGGAAGGAGAGGCTTCGGAATGCGCTTCGTCAGTTCACCGAACCGCGTTCCGCGTCCTCCGGCGAGAATGAGGCCGAGCAAGGGCTGATCCATCGTATCTAGCTCCAACGAACGTGCGAGATCGTTACGAAGATGACGAACATATCTCTTCTGCCGCCGGTTCGGTAGGGCCGATGCCTTACCCCCGCGTCAGATGATGATGGAGCCCCCCGAGGAGAGCGTCTCCCGGACAGCTTTCGGAGCGACGTCGCCGATGGCGGTGTCGCCGTCCAGCGCGTGGAAGCAAGCGACTCCGGCGGCCTCGCCCGTCTGATTCATGTTCACCATTACTCGGACGCCCCCGAACGCTTCCCGTTCCGCATCGAGCAAACGACCGGCAATGATCACGTTGTCGTACCCGCCCGGGATGAGCGATCCGAGCGGAATCTGGTAGAACGTGGGATTCCCCTTGGTTTCCGGGCGCCAGCGGCTCTCAACGGGAGGTGCGTCGCTTCTTCCCCATACCTCGACGCCGCTGAGGTACTTCAGCGTGATACCGGGCCGATCCTGATGGTGAACGTCGACGCGATAGCTTCCGTTCGCGATGGCGTCCTCGAAGCGCCGGCCGTAGAGCACGTCGTCGTCCGTCAGACGATACCGGCACTGCACGTGGCGCGTCTCACGTACCCCGATCTGCGACGGCAGAGCCTGAATCACGAACGGTCCGCCGCCCGAATAGCGATTGAGGATGTCGACCATGGCGCGTACCTGCCGACGCCCCTCGATCTCGGCATGCGTCAGGTCCTCGGCTTTGGACGCATCCGCGCCCGGTACGCGGGTCCCCGCTACCATGCGCACCTGCGAATTCGGCACCTCGGCGCCCCACGAGAATCCCTCCGGCAGATCGTACTCGTCGCGATGGGCGCGGATTATGTCATTGACCGACAGTTCGTCGAGCGTTTCCCATCCGCTGATGTGGGCGCACGTCGTCGGTGGCTGGAGGTGATCCGGGGTGTACGTCGGCAGCCCGAGCCGGTGGCAGAGATGCCCGTCTCCGGTGGCGTCCACGAACATGCGCGCGCGGATGGCTCGGCGCCCCGACGCGTCTTCGATGGCGATCGCGACGAGACGATCGCCGTCGATCAGCGGCGTCGCGAACGAGGTGTGGAGATGCGGCACCACGCCCGATTCGCGGATGAGCTTGTCCAGCTCGATCGCCAGCTCCGCGCTGTTGAAAACGAACGCACGGGAGTCGTTGTTGTCGATGTTGTTCACGGCGTCCCGGCGTCGGAGCCGCTCCATCGTCTCCAGCGTGAGTCCCGCGATGATCTGTCGCTCGAACACCTCGTCGTACAGGCTGTGCCAGACGTTCACTAGCGCAGCCGTCGCGGTTCCACCGAAGCGGCTCTGCTTCTCGACGATCGCGACCTTCGCGCCGAGACGCGCCGCTCTCACCGCCGCGAACACGCCCGTCGCGCTGCCGCCGAGCACGCAGATGTCGACGTCGGTGACAACCGGCACATCGCGCGCGGGCTCGTGAATGGTACCGCTCATGTGAAGTCTCCGTTCTACTCCCAGATGCATTCCCAGAGCGTCGCGTCTCCCTCAAGGTCCACGCGAAGCTGCGCGCGCGTACCGGGTGAGGCCGTCCACGGCGTTCCGTTCCACGTCACCGGCAGACGCGTCCCGTCGCCGCTGACGGGATCCGACGCGCCGATCGGCGCGTCCTGCCCGCCGTCGAGACACGTCACCCGAATCGAGCCGCTGCCGGCAGCAGCGTTCACGTGGAGTGTCCCGCCGTCGGTATCCGCTGAGTGAGTCGTGACGGCGCCGCCGGCGTTCTCCGGCATCGCGCCGATGAGTCGGCCCTTAGGCATCGTTGCCAGGCCGATGCCTGCCTGCGGTTTCTCGGCGTGACAGTGGCGGTTGCTGTGCCCGCCGTAGTAGCACCACCACTCATCGCCGACCTCGATGAAACGCGTCGGCTGGGTGATCATGCCGCCGTCCCACGCGCCCTCGTCGCCCAGCGGGACAATTTCGTGCAGCCGGTCGTGCAGGCGCGTCCATGTGTATCCCCCGTCGGTGCTCCACGCCAGGTAGAGACGCAACGTGTTCGCCAGCGACGTATCTGGATTGCGTGGACTGTGCAGGATGCCGACGAGACCCAGGTGCCGGTCGGCGTAAGGCCAGGCGGCGAATTCGTATGGCTGCGATCCCAGCGGATCGAGGTCGTCGCAGTTGTACACTATGTCCGGCCCGGTCCAGAAGATCCCATCGGGCGACGATCCGCGTCCGACCATCCTGACGTAGCCGCTGCCAGGGTTCACGTATTCCCCGCGTTCGGCGTCCCACGACCGTTCATGTGCTCTCGGGCGCGGACCCGTCCAGATGCGGACCATCGCAATGTACTCGCGGCGGACTGGGTCCCAGAACGGAATCGGCACCTCGCCAAGACCCTCGCCCGCCTCAATCGGCCAGACCGGATTCCACCTCGCAGGATGCCGCTCCCAGACATATCCGTCCTCCGAGCGGAACAGGTCCATGCGTCCCTGCCAGATGAACATGCTGTATCGTTCAATGGGTTCGCGAGCGTCTGGATTCGCGATGACAACAGGGAACTGGCCCTCCATCACCGCATTCTTGCACGATGTATCCACCCAGCGCTCGTCCGCGACCTTCGGCTTCGTCCACGTCAGCCCGTCGTCCGATTCGGCATAGCGCGCGAGGGTTTGCGGACGAATGCCCGTGTACCACATACGGAACTTGCCGATGCGCTCATCGCGCAGAACGGTGCCGTAGAATCCGATCTGATCCGCCTCGTCGGGCAGATCGCCGGTGACCACCGGCTCCGGCCGCTTGTGGAGGACGTAGGGCTCGAAACGGATGCCGTCCGCCTCGGCGGCGTCCGCGGGCTCGTAGAACACCAGTGTTTTCCCAGACACGGTCTTGCCTTTCCGCCACCGGCCTCAGCCGGTGACCACGATACGCACGTCGCTCATGCCGAATGGCACAAACTGGTAGATGTCCGTCCAGTTCGCTTCGTCCGCGAAGCTGTGCGGACCGACGCCGAGTAGCTCGCCATCGCGATGGTGGTGCGGACCAAGCAGGTTCCGCAGCGTATTCACGAGCTCGATCCTGATGCGGTTCCGACCGTCGCGCAGGTACGGGCCGATCTCCAGCTCATGTGGCGCCCAGATTATCTGTCCGACGTTCTCATCGTTCACCCAGACGTCGGCCACTGTCGCGGCCAGCCCATCGATGACGAGCTTCGCTGAGGTCTCGGCGTCGACGGTCAGTTCGAGCCGCTGCTCAACGGCGATCGTCCCGGCGAAGAACGGATAGCCCTGCTCGACGAGATCGCCACCGGGGGTGTCGGTCAGCTCGCGCTCGATGACGAACTCCTGCATGTCGTCGGTCCACACGCCGAAGTCGCCGATGACGTAGGCGGACTCCAACTCGATCGAATCCGATCCCCGTCCGCGAAGTACAACGACGTTCTCTCCCTCAGTGAGCAGCCCGGATATCGAGCGCTTGCGGAACGCACCATCCACCCAGAATCCCGCATCCTCGTCCGGAACGGCTTCACCATTGATCGTGATCTCGAACAGCTCCGGCGTCTCGACGACGAGGAAGGCGTCGCCCTCCGGCACCGTGTCGACGTTGAGCATGAACGCGATCTCGAACTCGCCGTCGTGCCCGCGCACCGGGCCGAGCACACGATGGAGCGGGTCCGGCCCGTTCCACAGATCGCTCTCGTCATCGTCGACGACAAGCGGCAGCTCGCGTTCGCGGGCCTCATCGATGAGCCGCCAGTACGCCATGTCCAGCGTGACGGAATTCGGGTCGCGCCGGTGAATGCGCCACGTGCCCTCGACCTCGATTTCGTCCAACGGCTCCACGTCATGCATGTGTTCGTGCGACGACTGCTCCACCTCGTCCTCCTCGACGTCGACGTTCTCCTCCACGTCGTGCCGCTGGACGTACAGGCGGGAGCCTGCCGCGTCGATGTACTCGTCGATCAGAACGTGTGTTCCGGCGCGTTCGACCGGCATCGGCGTGGCCTCGCCGGTGCGCGCGTCCCACTGCTCGACCTCGCCGGAGCCTCGCAGGACGATGGTGCATTGGTAACCGCGCGTCGTATCGGTGTTGGCGAAGAAGTAGATGCTGTAATCGCCGGCCTCGTCCTCGACGTATCGCTCGTGGAACCAGACAGGCGCGACCGGGAACCCCTCCGGCGTCAGCACCTGCACGTTCGGATCGATGAGTTCAGCCAGCGCGCCGACGAGGTCTTCCTGGCTTTGTTCGACCACGACCGTCTCGCTCAGGACATCCCACGCGTCGGCACCGACCTCCAGGTCCGCCGCCGTGCCGTCCACGAGACGCGGGATAGGCTTCACGGAGATCACCGGTCCGCCGCCTTCCATCCAGGCCGACAGAATGTCGAGCGTCGATGACCGCAACGAGACGCCCGGTGGAACGACGACGATTTCGTACTCCGCCTGGCCGACGCGGAACGAGCCTTCGTCTATACCGCCGTGCTTCTCCAGCAGGGATTCGTCCGCGTAGTCGAAATCATAGTGCGAATCGAGCAGCCACCGGCTGACGCTGTCGAACGACTCGCTCAGCGCGCGCGCGTGGTCATCGTAATCCGGCTGGAACACGCACCAGGCGCTTTCGATGGGGTGTATGACGAGCACCTGCGGCGCCCGCTCGCCGCGAGTCAGCGCGAAGGAGAGCCGGGCGGTGTAGTCGGCGAACAGATTGTTGTAGCGCCACCACGGCTGCTGATAACTCAGCGTGGGCGGGTAGTCGCGCTTCCGCTCGCCGCGCATCGAGTACAGCGTCAGATGGGGGTTCATGAGGTTGATGCCGTGGACGAAATGCCAGTCCGCGATCCACTTCTGTCCTTCGAAGCCCAGGTTGTGTCCCGAGCAACCGAACAGCTCGCTCAGCGTCCGTTCCTTGCCGAGCTGATTCGCGACGCTGGTCACCTGCCGCGCCGTCATTATGTCGTTGATGTTGCGGCAGAGATGATCCATGCCGGGCCAGCCCATGTGCTCGTAGTGAGGCATGGCGGCGCCGATCCAGCGGATCTGTCCCTGCAGCGTGTCTTCGAGCATGTAGTGACCGGTTAGCTCCAGCCCGTGCTCGCGACACCACCGTCCGTACGGTTCGCTGAACGCTTCGACGAACAGCTCCGTCGCCGTGCGCCAGAAGTGGTACCGGATGAGCTCATGGTGCTCCACCGGCTCGAATAGCGCCACCGCCTCGTCGAGGATATCGTAGTCCCAGCGCCGCTGGAATTCCTCGCCGAACCGGAGCGTCCACGGCACAGTCACGTTCTGGTCGACGCTATCCACGGTGTTCCAGTACATGTACGACGGTTCGTCGGTGAACATCCCCGGCACGGCACGCTCAGGGCCGAACTCCTCCCCGACGAGATCCACATACGGCTGCAGCGTGGCAATGAACGCCTGCACCGCGTCGGGGTTCATGAGATCCACGTACGTCGCGCCGTTGAACCACGGATTGCCCATCGGCTCGGTCCAACGGCTGACGAAACGCTTCTCGTCGGCCTCCCGCGCCTCGGATGCGTCGAGAACGCGCGTCCATTCGCCCTCACGCTTCACGAATACCGCGAGTAGCTCGTTCGTCGCTGCATCGGGGGGAGAGGATGAGCACTGGAGCGCGCAACTGCGGAACTCGGGATTCGCGCGCGGGACTACCCCGCCGGCGTAGCCCGATGGCCACTTGTCCTCGTCGTAGAGATACGCCTTGAGACCGGGCTCCCGCGAGACGTTCACCGTGCGCTGAATGCGGTCGAACCAGTCCTCGCCGAGGTACTCGGTGACCAGGCCGATGCGGCTGTGCATGAAATAGCCGCCCCACCCACGTTCGCCCATATCTCGGGCCTGACGCTCCAGTTCGTCGTTCCGCAGTTCGTCGTTCCATGACCAGAACGGCGCGCTACGGTAGATGTTCGGTGGGTGTCGGAACGTTTCGGCATTCACAGGAGCGGTCTCCAGGCTGACGGGGACGTGCATCACTACGACGCCCAATGTACCCGGTTCGCTGGAATCGGGGCAATGGAAACGCCTCTGTCCGGCGCGCCGGATCATCCTGTGGCGGAGCCGTACGATTCCGACGCGCACGTTGCCCCGTCCTCCAGTACCGCTCGTCGAAGGAGGGGCACGCCGGAGCGTCGAGCCGGTGGTCGTCGCAATCGCCTGACGGGACCCGAAGGAGTCGCTGGCCCCAGGTTTGCAGACCGAGCTTACCGGCAACGTCGCCAAAGCCCCGGAGTGGTCATGGAATGTCCAACCGAAGACACAGTCGGCATGCGGAACCTGGCGAACGGTCTGGACTGCATCATCCTGCACCTCGACGCCGACGCGAAGGTCACCTTCTGCAACGATCTTGCACGCGAATTCTTCCGCGAATGCCGGCTCGGAGTGTCGATAGGCGACGTGTTGCCCGCGGGAACGAAATGCGGGCTCACGAAGCTGCTGGCGACTCTGGCGACGGCTCCCACGGCGCGTGTCGTCGACGAGTGCGCCATGGTGCGCGCGGACGGCGAGCAGGCCTGGATTGCCTGGACGCTGAAGGGCGCCGCTGACGACGCGGGGCGCCTGGAGAGCATCCTGTGTTTCGGCGCCGACATGACCCAGCGCCGCCGGGCGGAGGAGCAACTCCGACGGAGCGAGGCGCAGCTCCGCGCCATGCTCGACACGATACCCGATCTCGTGTTCCGATTCGACGCAGACGGCGTATGCCTGGATCTCCACACTGTCTCGGACGACCTGCTGATGACTCCACGCGATGCGATCATCGGCAGAGGCATCCACGATATCGGCCTTCCGGACGACGTGGCGACGCACGCCCTTGGCGCCATTGAGCAGACGCTGGCAATTGGCGATGTGCAGACCTTCGAGTACGAACTCGAACTGCCGAACGGAACCGGCTACTTCGAAGCGAGAATCGTGGGCTGCGATGACGGCGAGGTGCTCGCCATCATCCGGGATATCGGCGAGCGGAGGGAGTACGAGCTACGGCAGGAACGACTCATCGCCGAGCTTCAGACCGCGCTTGCCGACGTGCGCCAACTCGAGGGCTTGCTGCCGATATGCGCGTCGTGCAAGAAGGTCCGTGACGACGCGGGATACTGGAATCAGATCGAGGAGTTCATCAGTTCCCGTTCCGGGGTCGAGTTCACCCACGGCCTGTGCCCGGAATGTGGAGACGTCGCGCGCGCCAAACTCAGCGCGAACGGCCCGGAAAGCCCGCCCGCTGAATCCTGACCCGCTCCCCGCTCAGCGGGCGTATCCCTCCCACAATCGGTCCGCTGCGGATTCGAGATCGGCCACGCCCGTATCGTTCCGGATCACGATGTCCGCGCCCGCGATTCGCGCCTCCTCATCGAGCTGCGAACCGATGCGCCGCTCGATCTGATCGTCGGTGAGTCCCTTCGCCCGCAATCGCTCTCGAACGTGTTCGGGTTTCGCCGTCATCACGACAACGCAGTCGAACCAATCCTCGATAGCCCATTCGGCGATGAGCGCCGCATCGACCACGATCAGCGGCACGTCGGGATCGGTCCTCGCCCTGTCGAGTCGCTCGCGAAGCCGGCCCAACAGCTCCGGATGGACGTGCGCGTTCAGGCGATCCAGCTCATCGCGATTGCCGAACACGATCGATCCGAGCGCGCGCCGATCGATCGCGCGATCCGCGTCGAGTATCCGTTCGCCGAACGCGTCGACGAGTGCCTCGACCATACCGGGATCGAGCAGCACCTCGTGTCCGATCAGGTCCGCGTCGAGCACGAGAGCGCCGCGCCGCCCCAGCGCCTCCGCGAGGCTCGATTTCCCGGAGCCGGTACCTCCGGCGATCGCCAGTGCACGGTTCATTGGAGATCCTTCCAGCGGCGATGCATCCACAGGTACTGCTCCGGCCATGCGCGCACCCAGCCGTCGAGGAGATCCACCCACGCCCTACCCGCGTCGCGGGCATCGGCGCCGCTCGTCTGCAGGCGCGCCGTGTGTAGCTCGAAGCCGCCGTCTTCATGGTGCACGGCCGCCAGTGGCACAATGTCGATGCCGAGCCGGGTGGCCAGTCGGAACAGCGTCAGGTCGAACGCCGTCTCCCGGCCGAGAAACGGTGCGCGAAACACCGCGCTCTCATCGCGCGAGCGTAATGCCGCGGCGGGATACTGGTCCGCGGCGGTCCCGACGATATGCCCGTCGCGCAACGCGGCGAAGACACTGCGCAGAGCGCGTTCACGGGGATGTACGCGCACCCCCCAGCCCTCCCGGAGTTCCGCTGTATACGCTGCTGCGTGGGGATTCGACGGAGGTGCGACGACGAGATGGAGCTGCCGGCCTCGACCGGAGAGGCGCTGCTGAATGCTCCACGCAGCGACCTCCCAGTTGCCGAGGTGTCCCGACAGAACCAGTGCGGGACGGCCCGATTCCAGGATCGGCGCTAGGTGATCCGGGTCGGGCCATCGGATAGCCGGCTGCCGTTCCGACAGCCGGATCGCCTCGACGAGCGTCCGCCCGAAGTGCCTGAACGACTCGCGGGCCACGCGCCGGCCGTTGCCGTTACAGGATGGCGTGGCGTTCTCGATGGCGGTGCGGCGACGTTCGCCGGATACGCGCCAGGCGATCTCCCCGAACCCCACGCCCGAGACAGCCCGGTGTCGCCGGACGTACTCCAGCGCGGGGCGGAGCAGCGCCCATTCCAGTCGATGGCGGAGGCGTCTCAGCATGGCGTGTCGAGCTTCATTCGGGCCTATCCGTACGTCCCCGCGATGCGCTCGTCCAGCGGCTCATCGGGCTCGTCATCGTCATCGTCGTAACCATCATCGCCTTCCGCGGCCCACCGGGCGACGGTGCGGCGGTTACGCCACCACATGGCCACCAGCGCAAGGAAGAAGAGCCCGGGAAGTAGTACTGTCCATATCCACATGTCGTCCGCCAATGTAACGAGCGCGTACCGGCGTCGCGCGCCGCTGAGCCACTCCTCTTCGAACGCCGTGCGCCGAATGTTCGTAACGACGGCGAGGGCTTCATCGAAGGGTCGCTTGTCAAGCGCGCGCAGGACCTCCGCGAACTCCTCGCGCGACATCCGCTCGGAGAGTGCCGTGACTGCCCCGAAGCTTTCCGTGTAGGCCAGCCACGCGCGGTCGGAGTGAAACGACAGCACGAAATCGATGCGCGGAAGGGGGATAAGCTCGCCGGTCAGCGCCCCTCTCGCCAACCGAAAACTGTCGTAGATCGACCACTCGTCCGCGAGACACATCGCGAGCCCCTCGTCGAACCAGCGCGGCACGGGTTCGCGCGCGAGGGCGCCGAGCATGATATGAGAGACTTCGTGCCGTATCACCTGGTCGAGGGATTTGCCTGATGAGAGGAGCGCCATGATGATGAGCCGCTGCTCCGGGAATGCCACCGCCGCGCCCCAGTCCGGCAGATACCCCTCGGTCAGGCGGTTGAATTCCGCCTCCGACGCCGCGACGAGCACGTTGATGGTCACCGCCGGGGAGGTGTCCGCGACGGCCTCGAACGCCGCGCGTGCGTCACCGATCAGGCTCACCAGATCGGGAAGGGCTTCGGCGTTTCTGGGGTGGTACCTGACGACCAGGCCGGGGTAATGCTCGGTGCGCCATTCGCCGTCTGCGTGAGACGCGCTCGATGCCACACACACCGCTGCGGCAACCGCGAGGAGTGTATGGAGACGCGTTGTGCGATGTGGCATCGACATACCGGACGGTCTCCAGCGGAATCTGTCAGGGGCGATCCCTTCGCTATCTACGATAACGGGATCGCCCCCGCGAACGCATGGTTCGACCGACCGCGTTCCCGTCAATCCGGAACGTTGAGGAAGTCCTCCAGCAGGCGGCAGATGCGGAAGTGATGGCGACCCATCTGCCGGAAGCCGGTGAGCATGTCCATATGCGCCGTACTCGTTTCGACGCTTTCCGCGAGCCCCTGGTCGAGCCGCTCGAGGTGTGAGTCTCGAAGCTTGTGCTCGTGTTCTTCGCCCTCGTCCTTGCGCTTCCGGACGAGCCGCGCCTTCGTCACGTCGCGCTCATGCATTGCAGCAACCGTGTCGTTGTGTATCTCTGCGGTGAAGTCGAGATACGTCCCCAGTTCCTCGTAGCCGGCGCCGGAGAAGTGTATGCCGTCCTCGGCCAGGACTCTCGCGCGATGCTCGATGTCGCCGCCGATCTCGTCGGACATCTGTCGGAAATCGTCGACTATCGACATCTGCCCATTCTTCTCGCGGGATTGTATGAGTCCGAGGTTCTTCTGAGAGAGTCGCACGTGGTACCCGCGCAACTCGTCGCACAGACCGGCGACGTCGTCCTGCTGGGCATGGAGCCATTTGCGCGCCTCCTCGCCATTCTCAGCGAACGCCTCAAGGCTGCGGCGGATCATCTCGCCAACCATTCCGCTCACGCGCAGGATCTCCTGATACGCCGCGGTCAACGCGAGGTCGGGCGTCTCCAGGAGATTGTTGTTGAGATACTGCGCTCTGACCTCCTCTTCCTCCTCGGCCTCCTCGCCCTTCGGCACAAGCTTGTTAACCAGCCACGCGAGAGGCTGCAGGAACGGCAAGAAGACGACGGTTACGAGCACATTGAAGATCATGTGTCCGTTCGCGACCTCGCGCATCGCCGAGTCGCTGCCCATCCAGTGGGTAACGTCGACGACCATCGGGACGAACCATGTGAGGAATGGATAGAAGAGGAGCACCCCGAGGATGTTGAATAGCAGATGCGCGACTCCGGCGCGCTTACCCTCGTCGGACGCGCCGACCATGGCCAGAAGCGTCGTCGCCGTGGTACCGATGTTCGCCCCCAGCACGATCGGCATGGCCGCATTCAGGTTGATGAGGCCTTCGCCCGCCAGGACCACGGCAAGACCGATCGTCGCGCCGCTCGACTGGATGATGCCCGTGAAGACAGCCGCGGCGATTATCCCCAGCAGCGGCTGATCACCCAGGCTCAGGAGCGTATCGCTGAACATAGGCATGCTACGAAGCGGGCGCATGGCGTCCGACATGACCGCCATGCCGTAGAAGATCATGCCGAATCCCAGGATGATCTCGCCAATGTAGGTATAGGTCTTCCGCTTCGTGACGATCGTCATAACGAAGCCGGCGCCGATCATGAGCAGCGCGTAGTCCGTGATCTTGAACGCGATGAGCTGTACCGTCAGCGTCGTTCCGATATTCGCGCCCATGATCACGCCGATGGCCTGTACCAGCGTCATGAGCCCCGCGCTGACGAACCCGACGACCATCACCGTCGTCGCGCTGCTGGACTGCACCAGCCCCGTCACAACCGTTCCCAAGCCGACGCCCATGAACCGGTTCGTCGTGAGCGCTCCGAGGATCTGACGCATGCGGTTGCCCGCGACCTTCTGGAGGCCGCCGCTTCCAAGCTCCATTCCGTAGAGGAACAGCCCGAGGCCGCCGACAAGGCCGAACGTGAGGAATATCCACCACGTCGGCTTGAGCGAGACGACCTTGATCTGCGGCATCTCCCCGGCCATGTGCTCCGATCGGGCCGTAATCAGGTACGAGCCGTCTTTGTCTCCGAGGATCACGTCGACCGCGGCGATGCCGTCGGGGCCGCTGACCGCGCTGGGCATGATGCCGGCATCACGTACTTTGCTCGGCTTGCTCACGAACTCGAACGTGACGGCGACTCCCGGCAGCGGCGCACCGTCCTCACCCGTTGCGCGAACGCGAACCGCACCTGGGAGCGTCTCGCCGACAGTGCCGACGAGGAGCTTCCGGCCCGGTGCGTACGACGCATTCTCGAGCACCACCGGCGTCGATATCTGCACGGCTTCCGGCTGCGCCTGAGCGGGCGCCATCGGCGCTGGTTGCTCTTGAGAGCGCAGGTCGATCGGGTTGAGAATGAGCCCGAGAGAGATCAGGATGGCGAAACCAACGAGGCGCACGCGCCACCGCGATGCGTTGTCCAACGTCAACATGGGAGCCCCCCAGCCGATGGGATGCCAACTCTTCTGTTAGAATCGCGTTAGGATCGGATGGAATGGTACGTCAACAGGGCGTTCAGTCAAGCGCATCGCGCGATTTCGGTCTTCGTGGGAGGCGTTCGGGGAGGGAATCACGGGAGAGGAGGACTGATCTTTCCGCCTCTCCCGTGTCGTTCTGATCGTCAGGCAATTCTACCGCGCGTTGGGGCCGCCGTAGAAGTACTTGAGGAATGGTGTGTCACGCGTGAGCACGAGCGTCGAGTTGCTGTCGATGGATGACTCGTACGCCTGGAGGCTGCGGGTGAATTCGTAGAACTCCGGACCGCGGCGGTACGCGCTGGCATACGTTTCGAGCGCGTGTGCATCGCCCGATCCGCGTGTCTGCTCCGCCCAGCGTTGCGCCTGAGCGCGCATGATCTCCGCATCACGATCCGTCTCCGCGCGGATGCGCTCGCCTTCGCGCTCTCCGTTGGAGCGATACCGCGTCGCCTCTCGCTGACGACCCGCGACCATGCGGCCGTACACCGATCTCGCATTCTCCGGCGGAAGGTCCGCGCGCTTGATCCGCACGTCGGCGACCCGGATGCCCATCGGCCCCATGGCGCGGTGGCTCACGGCGGTGACGGTATCCATGATCACCTCACGACGCGTCACCACGACCTCGTCCTGGGTGTGACGACCAAGCTCCTGCCTGAGCGCGCTGAAGATCACCTCACCGAGACGCCGCTCGGCGTGATACGCGCCGCCGGGGAACGCCTGGAGATAGGCTACAGGGTCCACGATCTGCCAGATCGCGTAGTTGTCGAGAAGCAGGATCTTCTTGTCCGACGTGTAGATCTGATCCACTGTCGTCGGGTCCGACGCCATCATCATGTCGCTGAACGAATGCACCTTCTCGACAAACGGTGTCTTGAAGTGCAGCCCCGCATCGCTGATAGCGCGCTTCACCTTGCCCAGACGCGTGACGACCGCCTGCTCGCGCTCATCGACCGTGTAGATGCTTCCTCCGCCGACGATGAGCACGACGGCGAGTAGGACGAGTGCCGCGACTCCTCTGTTGCTCATCGACGGCCTCCTTGCATGAGCGTCCGCACGCCGTCGTTGTTCGGCATCTTGAAGAGATTCGCCTGCTCTCCGCCGACGATGTACTTCGGCTGCCGCGCAATGATCCGTTCCATCGTCTCAAGGTAGAGCCGTGTCTCGGTGATATCGCGCGCCGAGCGGTATTCGTTGTACACCTGCACGAATCGCGCCGAATCACCGCGAGCGATGAACAGCCGCCGCTGCGCGTAGGCTTCCGCGTCGCGGGTGAGCCGGATCGAATCCGCCTGCGCTCGGGGCATGACCTGGTTCCGATACCCCTCAGCCTGCTCGATGCTCCGTGCGCTATCCTCCTTGGCGGAGGTCACGTCGCGAAACGCTTCGACCACCGCGTCGGGCACCCGTACGTCGCGCAACTGCACCTGCCGGATGTTGATGCCGATGTGGTAGGTGTCGTTGACGATCTCGTTGAGCTTTTCGCGCACCGCGATTTCGATCTCATCCTTCCGCTCGCTGATGGCGTCGTCGATGGGCAGGTAACCGACAACCTGCCGCAACGCCGCCTCGGCTGCATCGTGGATAACCGTTTCCGGGCTCTTCGTATTGAAGAGGAAATCGTTGAGCGAGCTGATCGTGTACTGAACGTTCATCGGCGCGACGACGATGTTCTTGTCGCCGGTGAGCATCTCCGCCTCGGCCATCACCGGACGAAGCTGGCCCCTGTACTCCCGGTAGCCGATTTCCAGCAGACGAACGCGATCCACCTGTTCGCGCAGAAGCTGCTCGACCGGCCAGGGGAGCTTCAGGTGCGGGCCGTTGTACACGGCGCGATCGTACCTCCCGAACCGCAGAACTACGCCCTGCTCGCCCGGTTCGATCTGGTAGTAGCTCGAATAGAGCACCGCCAGCACCGCCACGACGGCGATCATGAGACCGGCCATGCGCTTGTCAGGCTTCTGGCCGCCTCCTGGGAATGAATACTCTTGCATAGTGCCTCCTTGAGGCGTGAATGTGTCGATCTCACGCGTTCCGTGAGATCATCGAATCGCTAGTTTGCCGCGCTCCACGACTCACCCAGACGTGCTATCCCCTCGATTCCTGAGTAGCCCGCATGCCGACCGGCGGCATCGTTCGCGAGGCGGAGTGCCGGGCCAAGTCTGCCGAACTCGACCCAGCCGACGGTCAGCGCGGCATGGAACACGTCGCCGCATCCGACAGTGTCGACGACGCGAGCGGGTCCACCGGCTTCCACGCGGTGTGTCCGAAACCCGGAATTCGTTCGCTCCGCGCCAACCGCGCCGGCGTCCGCGAGAGTTATCACGACCGCGCGCGGACCCGTGTTGAGGAGTTCCCGCGCGAACGATGCATGCTGATTCGGATCGGCCAACGGCCTCCCCGCCAGCGTGCTCGCTTCGTTCTCGTTCATCTGGACGACGTCGGCGTGCGAGATCCACTCCGCCCAATCGCGACGCAGATGGTACACTCGTCGTCCATCATCCTGTGTCGAAAGAGCGAGCGTGTGATAATCCATGACGATGGGTCCCGAAGCCGCCCCGCGAACGCGTCGTAGCGTCGGAAGGCTCATCTCGGTTCCTGAGATGAAGTTTACCGCGACGGCCCGCCCGGTCAACCACGGCGCGACGTGCTCGAAGTCGATTGGGGGCAGGATGCCGGATACGTGTTCGAACCGATCGTTCTCACTCGTGAACGTGATCTCCGAATGCTGAGTCGCCCGGTTCGACACCCGAACCGCGTCGAGACGGCAACCTGCGCGTGCGAGCAGGTCCTGCCCCTCGGCCGCGATGTCCGTTCCCAGCGTCGTGACCGGAGTCGTCGACAGCCCCGTCTCACGCGTCAGCGCCGCCATAGCCGATGCACTGAAGAACACACCGCCAAGCGACTGCTCAGCGTGGCCGTCCGGGAAGCGTTTCGTATCGCGAGCCGGATGGCCGATGAGGGATATGAATCTTTCGGGCATCGGGGAGACCGCGCCGGGAAGAGAGACGCTCACGTACACATAAGAATAGCCTCTTGGAACCCGCGCGCGTAGGTTCAGGCCGGCGTTCGGTCGGATTCGCCACTTTCCATACGGTCGAGCGCTCGCTCGAAGGGCGCGGCCAGCGGGCGGAGTCCCTTGAACTCCGGCGCGCCAAGAGTCGGGTCAGCCTCCACGATGGCGCCGGCCTCCTCTCGTGCCGCGCTGAGTACATCGGCGTCGCGTACGATATCGCCAAGCGACAACTCCGGCAGACCGGACTGCTTCGTTCCGAAGAACTCTCCGGGGCCGCGAATCTCCAGGTCCACTTCCGCAAGCTGGAACCCGTCGTCGCTGTCGATCACCGCGCGAAGGCGCTTGCCGGCGTCGGCAGACACCTCGTCGGGCACGACGAGGAAGCATGTTGCCGGAGCCTCGCCCCGGCCGATGCGCCCGCGAAGCTGGTGCAGTTGTGCCAGGCCGAATCTCTCCGCGCCCTCGATGACCATCACAGTGGCATTCGGCACATCGACACCCACCTCAATGACCGTCGTGCTTACCAGCACGTCGACGCGGCCCGCCTTGAACTCCTGCATCGTCCGGTCTCGCTCCACGGCGCGTATTCTCCCGTGGAGCAGCGCCACACGGCACTGCGAGAGTTCGTTCTCCCGAAGGTGCTCGTACGCCTCCGCCGCTGCGCGAACGTCGATTGCCTCGCTCTTGTCGATGAGCGGGAAGACGACGTACGCCTGTTCTCCCCGCGCGACCGCCTCTCGTACCGCCTGCCATACGGACTCGGCACGCCGTTGCCGCACACCCTTCGTGGTGATCGGCTGCCTGCCGGGAGGCTTTTCGGCGAGCACGGATACATCGAGATCGCCGTACAGCGTCTGCGCCAGCGAACGGGGTATCGGCGTCGCGGTCATCACGAGCAGGTCCGGCACCTTACCCGTTCCGCCCTGCGACGACTTGCGTCGAAGCGTCTCGCGTTGCTGGACGCCGAAGCGATGCTGCTCGTCCACAACGACCAGGCCGAGGCGGTGAAACTCCGCGTCGCCGCTCAGGAGTGCGTGGGTGCCGACGACGACGGGAACCTGCCCGCTCGCCACCTCCGCGAGCGCCCGACGACGCTGCGCCGCCGGCGTCGAACCGGTGATGAGCACGCTGTCGAGCCCGACTTCGAACAGGAGCCTGCCGATGGTCAGCCCGTGCTGTTCGGCGAGGACTTCCGTCGGCGCCATGATGGCCGTCTGGTAGCCCGCGTCCGCGACCATAGCCGCTGCGAGGAGTGCGACCACCGTCTTCCCACTACCCACGTCGCCCTGCAGGAGGCGGCTCATTGGCGCCGGGCTCTTCATATCGCGACGGATATCGCGGAGCACGCTCTTCTGCCCCTCGGTGAGCTCGAACCCGAGCCGGTCGAGAAGGCGCTCGAACGTCGGCCCCACCTCGGTGAACGCAATGCCGGCCTCCGAAGCGGCCCGAGCGTGCTTCCGCTTCATGAGCGCAAGCTCCAGTCCGAGGAATTCGTCGAAGATCAGGCGGCGTCGGGCCGCGTGAGCCAGCTCAAGCGTATCGGGGAAATGCGCGCCGCGAAGCGCGTCCTCCAGCGCTGGGACTCCCTGCCGTTCGCGGCATTCCTCCGGCAACGGATCGGATTGCGCCCGCAGCCACTTCAACGCCTGCCGGACGAGCCTGCGCATGCCCCGAGCGTTCAGCCCCGCATCCACCAGCGCGCCCGTCTGTTTATAGATCGGGATGATCCGGCCCATATGGACCAGGTCCTCGTTCTCCTCCCCCACATGTTCGAGGTCGGGATGCTTCATCTGCGGTGTGCCGCGAAACCAGTCGAGTGCGCCGCTGACAGCCACCTCGTCGCCGCGCTGGTACACGCGCTCGACCCAGTCCTGACGGCCGAACCAGACGCACTCAAGCGCTCCGGTGCCGTCGTCGATCTTCATGACCACCCGGCGGCCGCGCTTCGCTCCGCCCCTCGCCGGGATGCTCGAGACGCTCTTGATCGTACCGACGATGGTGATCTCTCCGTCCTCCTCGCCACGTACCGAACGCAGGTCGCCAATAGGGGGCATCGTGCTGCGATCCAGATAGCGTCGAGGGACGTAGTGCAGCAGGTCGTTGACGGTGGCGATGCCGGCTTCCCGCAGCGTAACCGCGCGGACGGAGCCGACGCCGGGAAGCTGCTCAACGGGTGAGGCGGGTGTCAGAGGTGGGAGATTGCCGGTCTTGCTCATGTGCGGTAGCGGCTATTCGCCTGCAGCCACGGCGTTGAGATCGCTGAGGAGCGCGGCGAGGTCGACGCCATGGTTGTAGGCGATGTCCTCGATCCGGTCGGATGCGTTGCCGCCGCACTGGTGACAGCGCAGGTTGTAGCGCGTGTAGACGGCAGCCGTGTCCGGGTACCGGTCGATCGTCTCCTGGATGATGGTGTCGGCGGTGATCGTCACTGCTCGATCCTCGTATTGCCGTCAGTCAAAGGAGTACCTGGCGATGGTGGCCAGAATCTTCCAGCCGGCTCGGACGCTTCCCGAGAGGGTGCCCGATATCTTCGATTCGCCGATCCGGTCACGGTAACGTACGGCCACCTCGGCGCAGCGAAAACGCCTGCGCGCCGCCTTCATCTGCATTTCCACCGTCCAACCGTAGTTCCGGTCCCGCATATCCAGAGCCGCGAGCGTGTCGCGACGTATCGCCCGAAACGGTCCGAGGTCGGTGAACGACGCGTCCGTCAGCAGCCCGATGAGCTGCGTCGCCAGCCAGTTTCCGAAACGCGCTTGTGGCATCAACGCATCACTGGAGGCTGGAAGGATCATCCGGGACCCGATTACCATATCCGCGGCATCGGCGAGGATCGGCTCAAGAAGGATCGGCAGTTCCTCGGGATAGTCGCTGTAGTCCGCGTCGATGAACGCCACGATGTCTGTCTCGCTCAGCGCGTCGATGCCCGCGAGGCACGCGCTGCCGTACCCTCGCCGCGGTTCGCTCACGATTCGTGCGCCGTGCTGAGCCGCCACCGCCGCCGTGCCGTCGGTCGAGCCGTTGTCGACGACGATGACCTCCGCCACCTCGAACGCGAAGCGTTCGCCGGACGGTACGCCGGACTGCGGGATGTCGTCGAGGACCCGGCCGATGGATCGCTCCTCGTTGAGTGCCGGTATGATCACGCTGACGCGCATGGCTGGTCGTTCCGCGAAGTGAGCTGCTTGCTGCCCTGCCGACGATCCCGGCAGATCATGCAGATATGAACATACGGAGCGCAATGAACGTGCCCGCAGGTCGAGCCTTTCCCACCCGCGCCGATGACTATGATATTCGGGACTCGTGCAACCGCGTCTCGGAGGATTCCTGCAGTGAAACTCGCGCTCCATTCCGTCAGCTACTCGGGAACGTGGGGAGGCCAGGCCGCCCTTGAGCTTCCCGCATTCATCAAGCGAGCGAACGAACTCGGATACAGCGCTGTCGAGTTCGCCGCGAAACGCCCGCACGCCTCGCCCCTCGATCTCGATGCCGCCGGTCGCCGCGACATTCGCGCCTTGCTGGACGATCTCGGCATGGAAGTCTGCGGGCTCGCGAGCTACCACGACTGGGGCGGCGGCTGGGCTCACCGCGACATGGCCCACGTCGAGAAAGAACTCGCCTACTTCATCGCCGTGGCCGAACTCGCCGCCGATCTCGGCGCGCCGACTGTACGCACCTACACCGGTTTCTCGGATGACAGCGTGCCGCACCGTCAGCAGTGGGACCAGGTCGTCGCCGGGCTGCGGCAGGCAGCCGACCGTGCATCGGACTGCGGCGTGACGCTGGGCATTCAGAACCACTCATGCATCGCCGCACATCCCGATAGCCTGCTCGACCTGCTGGCCGACATCGGTCATGACTCGGCGAAGGTCATCCTCGACGCGCCGTACATCGTGACCTTCGGCGAGCCGATTCGCGAAACGGTGCTGAAATTCGGCGACCGGATCGTCCTGAGCCACCTCACGGACTTCCTGCGACGCCCACGCCATCGCTACGACTCGTCCACGGTGATGTTTCACGAGGTCGGCGAGGAGATGGTAGGCGTAACCCCCGGAGACGGTCCGACGGATTTCCGGGAATTCGTCTCGGCGCTGAAAGAAGTGGGCTTCACGGGCTGGCTGTCATACGAGATGTGCAGCCCGCTCGTCGGCGGCGGCAGCGAGGAGAACCTCGACCGCAACGCGACGAAGACGCTGGAGTACATGACGGGTCTGTTCCAGGAACTCGGAATAGCGGATTGATGTCGCGGCCCCCCCCCCCCCCCCCCCAACAACGAAACAAACCCCCCCCCCCACCCACCCCCCCACCCCCGCGAGGGGCGCGCACCCCCCCCCCC
>CAZEAI010000030.1:0-13166 GCA_964510105.1 uncultured bacterium | reverse complement strand
GATGTCGCGCACCCTCACCCGCCTCGGCTTCGAGCTTCGCTCTCCGCGCTCGGCACCCTCTCCCGCTGGCGGGAGTGGGTCGCGAACCCGACGCGGAACGCGGAGGATGAGCGGGGTGAGGGCGGTGGCTTCGCCTAGCCCGCTACTTCGAGCGATCCAGAAGCGAATACACCGTCGGGACCACGACCAGCGTCAGCAGCGTGCTCGATATGAGTCCGGCGATGACGGTGATCGCCATCGGCGTCCTGATCTCCGCGCCCTCGCCGAGCCCCAACGCCATAGGGGTAAGCCCCAGCACTGTCGTGAGCGTCGTCATGAGGATGGGGCGAAGCCTGATCTGCCCGGCTTGGATGAGCGCCTCCATCTTCTCCACGCCACTCCGACGGAGCTGATTCACGTAGTCCACCAGCACGATCGCATTGTTCACCACGATACCCGCCAACACGATGATGCCCAGGAACACAACGACGCTGATGGGTAGCTCAAACGCCCAGAGCGTCGCGACGACGCCGATCAGCGCAAGCGGTATCGTGAACATGATCACGAACGGGTGCAGGAACGACTCGAACTGGGACGCCATCACCACGTAGACGAGGAACACCGCCAGCGCGAGGGCGAAGTACAGGCTGTTCAGGCTCGTCTGCATCTCCGCATTCTGACCCCCGATCATGTAGCTCATGTCGACAGGCCAGTCCATCTGCCGCAGCTCGCCGCCGATGAGACTCGTCGCCGTACCGAGGTCGACACCCTCAAGGTTCGCACTCACGACCGCCGCGCGCTGCTGACCAATGCGCCGGATTTCCGACGGGCCCTCCACGATGCTGATATCCGCCACGGAGGAGAGCTGCACCGGCACCTGCCGTCCCGGGTTGATCACCATCCGGTTCAGGTTGCTCACGAACGCCTTGTCCTCCTCGGTTACCTGGACACGAACGTCCACGCGGCGCTCCTCGCCCGCCATCATGTTCTCATCGCGGAACTTCGTGGCGACGTCGCCCTTCACCTTCGTTCGAATCAGCGTCGCCACCTGGAACGGCGTAAGGCCAAGCTCCGCAAGCCGGAGTCGGTCGTAGGTAATACGGACCTCGGGATTCCCGGGCTGAATATTCGACTCGACATCCCTGAACCCCGGCAGCGCGCGGAGTCTTTCGCTCGCCTGCTCGCTGAGCTCTCTGAGCCGATCGAGGTTGTAGCCCTTGATCTCGACCTCCACCGGCGTCTTGAAGCTGAACAGAACCGGCAGCGCCATGCGCGCTTCAACCTGGGAGAGATCGCCGAGCTTGACGCGCAACGCGTTCATCACGCGTAGTTCCTCTTCCTTCAGATCGTTCGTCGCGTTGAGCAGGACCGTCACGCGTCCGGTGTTCTCGCCAAGCTCGCTGCTTGCCGCGGCCGTCTTCTCCGCGCCGACGGTGGCCGAGACCTGCCGCACGCCGCCGATTGAGCGCGCCATCGCCTCAACGCGCCGCAGCACGCGGTCGGTGGACTCGATAGGCGTGCCGACGGGCATCTGGATGTCGACGTAGAACTCCCCCTGATGCACCTGCGGAATCAGTTCGCTTCCGATGGTTGGAAGCATGACGAACACCCCGATCGCCAGAAGTATGGCCGCGCCGGCCACGACCCCGAACCGATTTCGCAATGCGCCGGCGATGATGCTCGGGTAGACCCGCTCAACCCGCGAATAGAGATCCTCGAAGAGTGGCGCGATGACCGCGACGATAGTCGCATAGATCGCCGCGGATACTCCAGCCGCCGCCACGAGGTATGCCAGCAGCGGGAACGCTTCGGACGGCCCGCCGATAGTGAACGCGAGGATCAGTATTCCAAGCGCGGCGAACGCGAGGAATCCGAGTGCGTAGATGACCTGGAGCAGGCCGATCAGCAAGATCTTCCCAATGGCCTCCAGCCAGAGCTGAACGCCGAACAGCAGGAGCGGCAGGAACAGCACAAGAAGTACCACCCCCGGCACCGACACAACGCCGGTGATAACCGCTCTGAGCGCCGATACGCCGATGACGCCCATCACGGATGGCTCGCTCGCAAGCATGCTCTCCAGGGCGTTCGACGTCCAACCGGCAAGCACCGCGATCTGGTCGATGACGACGACAGCGATCCCGATCGTGATCCAGCGCCGCCGGGTGCCGCCCCTGATCCACGCCCATGCCGCGCCCAGACGCCGGGGCAAATCTCCGGGCGAGGCGAAACTCAGCACCGGAGGCCAGATGCGGTCCGTGAGCCACGTGAAGTGCCACCACTGTTCGCGCGTTATCCACTCCGTCGTACGCTCGACGAACTGCTTCGCCTTCGCGGCGTTCAGGCCGAACAGGTTGATCTTCGGGATTCCGAGCGCGAAGTAGGCAAGCCACGCGACCGGCAGCGCCGCCGCGACGAGCGATCTCACGAACACAACCACCATCGCGGCGAACATCGCGAGGAACCGCCAGATGTAGTCCAGCAGCCCCACCGGCGCCATGGCGACGAGAAGTGCCGCCGTCCGAGCCCGCGAAGCCGGACGAGTGTCCGTCTGGAGTTGCTCGACGAGCCGGCGCACCCGGCCTACCACTGCGAGCCGGATTATGTGTGCTCCGCGTACGCGATCCAGCACCTCGCCGGTGGAGCCGCCTCCGCCGAACCGTCGCGACGCAAGCATCGGGATGAACCACAGCGCCACCGCCAGCGACGCGAGCAGCGAGAATACCACGGCGAGCGACAGGTCGCCGAACACCTGACCGGCGACTCCCTCGACGAAGACTATCGGCAGGAAGACGGCGATCGTGGTGAGCGTCGACGCGATGACGGCGCCGCCGACCTCCTTCGTTCCGCGTACCGCGGCCGTGAGAATGTCGTCGCCCTCCTCGCGGCATCGGAATATGCTCTCCAGGACGACGATGCTGTTATCCACGAGCATCCCGACGCCCAGGGCCAGGCCGCCGAGCGACATGATGTTGAGCGATACGTCGCCGAGGTACATGCCCGCGAACGTCGCGATGATGCTCACCGGAATCGCCACGGCGATGATCAGCGTGTGCGGGAGGTTCCCGAGGAAGAGGTGCAGCACGATAACCGCGAGGATGCCGCCCAGGATCGCCGTGTCGCGGACCTCCGATACGCTGGCCTCGATGAACACCGACTGATCGCTGAGGATATCGAACCCGATCCCCTCGGGAATGCGGTACTTGACGAAGTCCAGCAGCGCCTTCTTCGGAGCCCGCAGCTTGTCGCGCGCGGCTTTCGACGTGTCGTTCCGAGCCTCCGCCAGACCGGCGGCGTACTCCTGCTGCCCCGGCGTTCCCAGAAGGCGCGCGCGGACGCGTCCGGCGACCTCGACGATGTTCGCATCGCCTTCCTTGAAAACCTCGATCTCAACGCTCTGCGTTCCGCCGATGCGGGTGATGACTTCGCGCTCCTTGTGAGTGCTCGTTACTGTGGCGATGTCGCTCAGGCGGATTGCCACGTTGCCGCGGTCCGAGATGACAAGATCCCGCATCTCGTCGAGGTCCTGAAACTCGTTCAGCGTGCGCACCATGTACTCGGTGAGCCCTTCACGCAGCTGCCCGCCCGAGAGGTTCACGTTTTCCTGCCGGAGACGCGTGACGATCTGGCCGATGTTCATGCCGAGCAGCGCCAGCTTCTCCTCGCTCACCTCGACGAGGATCTCCTGCTCGAGCCCACCGCGCACGCGCACCGCCGCGACGCCGTCAAGTGTCTCCAACGCGCGCTGCACCTCGTCTTCCGCCAGGCGACGCAGCGTGAACATGTCGGCATCGCCCCACAGGGCAACGCGCATGATGGGATCAAGCGACGGGTCGTATCGAAGGATGAGCGGGCGGTCGACTTCGTCCGGCAATCGCACGCGTTCGAGTTGTTCCCGGATGTCCTGGGCGGCCTCGCTCATATCCGTGCCCCAGGCGAATTCCAGAACAACATCGGAAAGCTCCGCCCGGGAGACGCTGGAGATGTTCACCAGGTGGTTCACGACGCCGAGCGACTGCTCCATCGGTCGGCTGACCACTGTCTCGACTTCTTCGGGGGCTGCTCCGGGGTACTCCGTGCGCACGGTAATGGTCGGATACGCGATGTCCGGCATGAGCGTCAGCGACAGCCGCTGATAGCTCACGATGCCAAACACGGCCACGAGGCAGGCGACCATGAACACCGCCACCGGGCGCTGCACGACAAGCTCAACCAGGTTGCGGCTCTGCGGCTGTTCCACCACTTCCGCCGCGCCCGACGTATCGCCGCGAGTTGTACTATCGTCCGTCATCAAAGGACCTCAATGGTCAGAGCCGCGTGCCATGCATACTCGGGTGCCTGCAAGTCGTCAGGAGGCGGAGGCCGCGCTGCCGGCGGCGTCTCCGCTGTCGGTCTCGGCGGCCTGCGGCTCGTCGGGAGGAATCGGGGCGTACGCGTCGGCGACGACCCGTACCGTGGCGCCGTCACGCAGTCCCTCGTGGCCAACCACCACGATGGAATCGCCGAGGCTGAGTCCGCCGACGATCTGTACCTGCCGGGCGTTCGAGAGTCCCACTTCGAGGCGGGTTCGGTGTGCTTTATCATCCCGTACGACGAAAACATACGGTTGCCCGGCGTCGTAGACGAACGCTTCCTTCGGCGCCAGTAGCGCTTTCGGCCGGCGTTCCGTGATGAGCGCGACGTTGGCGAACATGCCGGGAGCGAGCCGCCGCGCGGGGTCTTCCAGGATGACGGTCACCTTCACCGTGCCGCTCTGCGGGTCGATGACGGGGCTGATGCGACTGATGTGGCCCGTCATCTCGTAGTCGGGGAGCATATCGCTGCTGATCCGGGCCGGCTGCCCCACTCGAAGATTCGGCCGGTGGCGCCCGGGGATGTATACACGCGCTACGAGCTGGTCCATCTGCGCCATCTCGTAGACAGGCACGGACGGGCTCACTCGGTCGCCCAATTCGACGCTCCGCTCAGCGATAATTCCGACGGTGGGAGCGAGAATCCGTGTGCGCCTGAGGGACAGTTCAGCCTCCTCGACGGCCACAGAGGACCTCTGCGCCTGGTAGATGGCATCCTCGTACATGTCACGGCTAATGAGGTCCTTGGTGAACAGCTCAGCCTGCCGGAGCGAGTCGCGGCGCGCCTGCTCAAACTCGATTTGCGCGTTGCGGAGCCGAAGCTGGGCGTCGTCGTCGTTCAGCCGTACGAGCACCTGTCCGGCGGTTACGCGATCGCCTTCCTCGGCGTACAGACGCTCCACCAGGCCGGTAGCCTGCGGGTGGACCTTCACCGCCCGTTCCGACTCTACCGTCGCGCTGAAGCTCACCGAGGCGATCATGTCGCCTTCCAGGAGCTGCACGATGCTCACGGGAACGCTTGCCTCAACGGTATCCCGCTTCTCGCCCTCGTCAGACTCTCCACGGGCGTGCGGCCCGCCGCCGCCGTTGCCGCCACCACCGCCGCCGCAGGCTGTCAGGCCCGCAACGAGGCTGAGCGCGAAGATGAAGAGACCTGTGTGCCGCGAGCGTTCCGAGTGTTCCACCACGTGTCGTACCTCTGCGTTAGTCGTTGACGAGGGACTCATCCGCCCGAACGGTAATCCCTCGAACCTCGAGAAGCTCGCCGGTCGCCACCTGGAGTTCCACGATCGCCCTCTGATGGTTGATCTGTGCCTCGAGATAGCGGCGGCGTGAGTCGGCGAATGCGCCCTCTTTCTTGAGGACATCGTAGTTCGTGGAGAGACCCAGGCGCAGCTTCTCCTTCTCGTTGTTCATGTCCGCCTCGCCGACGTTCACGCTCACCCGCGCCGCTTCGATGCTTTCCCGGCTGCTCGCCAGGTTGCGATGGGCCGCGCGTACGTCTGCGTAAACCTTGAGGTACAGCGCCTGCCGCTCAAGTTCCGCCTTCCGGACCGCAAGCTGCGCGCTGCGGTAGTTGCCCTCGGCGGTGTTGTTGCCGATGGGCAGCGACAGGTTGAGCCCCAGGTTCCACGACGGGTTCGACGCACTCGCGATGTCGTCGAGCGACTTGCCGTAGCCCTCGGAGGAGCCGTCGTTGAGCGTGAGATTTCCCGTTGCGCTCAGCGAGGGCAGGAGCAGGTTGCGTCTGAGGCGGAGGGTGAGCAGATTGCGTTCCATCGACTGGTCGTCGAGATGTACGTCGGGACGCTTCCGCAGGGCGATCGCGTAGAGCGACTCCGGCTCGGCAATCGCCGATGCCACGATCGGTTCTTCCGTCGGGACGATGCCGACCTGCCAGCCGTTCGGCTGATCCGCGATTCCGGTAAGCCGTTTCAGGTCGTCCTGCTCCGACTCCACCGTCGCGCGGTTCTGGATGATCTGCAGCCGCCTCCGGGCGACTTCGGCCTCGGCTTCGAGTATGTCGTATCGAGCCTGGGCGCCACTCTCCGCTCGGGCCCGCGAGCGTTCGAGAAGCTGCTCCGCCTCGTTGAGCGAGAGTTCCGTCACCCGGAGCTGCTCAACGGCGAGCACGAGATCCCAGTAGGCCATTTCGGTTGCCCGCACGGTAGCGAACGCGCTCCGCTGGAGTTCTTCCATGCTCATATCGAGCTGGTTACGAGCCAGGATGATGTTGCTCGTCGTGACCTCGCGACCGAATCCGCGCAGAAGGGGTTGCGATACGCTGAACCTGAGCGATGTGCTCGCGGACTCGCTGCCGCCCTGCTCGGACGTGCTTGTGTTGGCCGTAAGGCTGGAATACGTTCCGAAAGCGAAGGTCTTACTCAGTCCGAAACTGCCGTCCAGCCCGGCAAGCGCGGGGACCGACGCAGAAGACACGGTACCTTCGCCAGTTACCGGGTCGACCGTCGTGATCAGTCTCGAAGGGAACTCGGTGAGGCTGCCGCTGATGCTCGCGGTGAGGTTCGGGTCGAGGATTCCCAGCGACCGGGTAACGCTCGCTCTGTTCAGGAGTGGGTCGATAATGCTGGCGCGGAACTCGAGGTTCTGGTTCAGAGCCAGCTGTCGGCACTGCTCCAGATTAAGCGACATGGTCTGCTGCTGCGCACTCGTCGTGGTGGCAAACGCACATGTCGCGATGATCGCGATCAATGAGGCTCTCATGTGTGAAGCTCCCGTCGTTTCTGACTCTCTGGGGGTATCACGGCCCGGCTGGCCACCACGAAGAAGGGAGAAGGGAGTTCATCCCACCCTCGTAGAACTAGGACCGCACGGGGACGACATTTGTTACATCGATGCTGACAGATTTCGGTACGAATCTCTGCGCTCGCCCAGTGAACGTGCCGGTTCAGCCTATTCGTGCGAGAGCGCGACCACCGGGTCCATCCGCGCCGCGCGCCATGCCGGCCACATGCCCGCGATCACTCCGACACCTGCGGCTACGGCGACGCCGAGCACGATCGAATCCGGCGATACGATCACCTTCCAGCCGAACTTCTCGACCAGGACCTCGGATATGCCGATGCCTCCGCCCACGCCCACGATGCCGCCGATCAGGCACAGCAATACGGCCTCGGTGAGGAACTGCGCCAGGATCGTGCTGCGTCGGGCCCCAATGGCCTTGCGGATGCCGATCTCGCTGGTCCGCTCCGTGACGGACACGAGCATGATGTTCACGATGCCCAACCCGCCGACGATGAGGCTGATTGCCGCGATGGACTGCAACAGGTCGCTGAACGTTTTCGACGCGCTCTCCTTGATCTGAGCCATGTCGAGCGTGTTCCGCATTCGGAACGTGTTCTGCTCGCCGGGCTGTATCTGTCTGCTCCGGCGCAGCGTGCGTTCGACGTCCATGGCGACGGCCTCCACATACTCGGGGTTCGTCGCCTTGAGGTAAACGTCGGCGATGTAGCGGCCACCGAAGGCCGCCCGCCCGGTCTGGAGCGGGACGACTATCATGTCGTCCGGCCCGCCCCACCAGCGGTCATCCGGGTTCTCCTCCAGAACCCCCACGACGTTGAACGCGTGGGAGCCGAGTTGGATCGCCCGGCCGACTCGATCGGGCACATCGCCGAACAGCCGGGAGGCGATGCCGCCGCCGAGTACGACGACGCGCTTCATCAGGAAGTCGTCCGCGTTGCTGAACGGGCCTCCCTGTGCGAAGTCGTATCCTCGCACCTTGAAAATGTCGGGAGTCGTCGCCTGAACGCCGACACGTTCCCGCTCGTGCCGGTATCGTGCGCTGGTTCCGCCCACCCACATGAGAGGGATCACGAGTTCGATCCGATCCACTTCGCGACGAATCGCCTCCAGATCCTCGACCTTGATTGGGTACCACCTTTCGGTTTCCCTGTCCCAGAAGCCGGAGATTTGCAGGTGGTAGGCGGTGTATCGCTCGATCTGCTCCTGAACGTCCTGCTCGGCTCCCTTGCCGACGGCGATTACCGCGATAACGGCCGCAACACCGATCGCGATGCCCAGTATCGTCAGCGAAGCGCGAATCTTGTTCTGCGCCATGGCGCCGAGGGCGGTCTTCACCAGCTCAATGAGATTCATCGATCACCTGCCGCCTGAACGCACCGGACAACATGTGCGGGGCTCCCGGTCACTGGTCTTGCCGTCACTCTGAGCGGAGCGAAGAGTCTGTCTCGCTGCGGGAGCGCGGGAGATCCTTCACTGCGCTCAGGATGACGACGCTCCCGCGTCCGTTTATCCTTACTCACGCCGTCACTCATAGCGCAGCGCCTCGACCGGGTCCCGGAACGCCGCCCGCATCGCCGGATACAGCCCGCTGGCAACTGCGACCACCACCGAGCAGCCCACGGCCAGAACCAGGCTTAGCGGCGTCACGATCATCACCCAGTCGTAGTGGCCGGTGAGATACTTCGTCGCACCCCACCCGGCAGCCAGGCCGACAATGCCACCGAGCGCGCATAGCACGATCGCCTCAGCCAGAAACTGGCTGAGGATCTTCATCCGCGTCGCGCCGAGAGCCTTCCGGACGCCGATCTCGCGGGTTCGCTCGGTGACGCTCACCAGCATGATGTTCATGACGCCGACGCCACCGACGATCAGGCTGATCGCCGCAACGCTCGTCACCAGCATGGCGAACGTCCTGTCAACCTCCTGGCCAAGCTGCGTGCCGAACGGCTTGTAGTACAGGCGGAACTGGTTCTGCTCCTCCGGCTGCGTCTGTTGGGAACGCCTCAGGATGCGCACGATCTCGTTCCCCGTATCCATCACATGGTCCATGGAGATCGAACGCACGCGGACATTGAGCCGTGTCTCCTGCCACCGGTTTGTGGACGGCCCCATGATGCGATGGCGCATGGTCTCGAGCGGCAGGAGGACATCGTCATCGAGGTTGCGCCCAGCCTGCATTCCGCCCGGCGCCAGGACGCCGATGACCTCGTAGGCGTGACCGTTCATGGTCAGGTTCTTGCCGATGAGCGATTCCCGGTCGGCGTTCGGACCGGCCATCTTTCCGGCTGGCTCGTCGCACAGGACGACAACGCGCCGTCGCAGTTCGCCGTCAAGATCGTCGAAGAACCTCCCGTGCGCGGTCCTGTAGCCGAAGAGATCGTGGTAGAACGTCGGCACGCCCACGCTGGGGAATGACTCCTCGTGTTCCCGGTACTCCCACTTGAAGTCCGAGTAGATCTCGGGGAGAATCCACTCAGCCGTCGTAAGCTCCTCCTTGAGGGCCAGGTAGTCGTTCCAGTCTGGTCCCACTACTCTGTATCCGTATCGGCCGCCGCCCCTGATCCACGTCTGCTGGATCTCCCACTGCTGGAGGTCAAGCTCGCCGAGTCGGTCGCGGAGCTTCTTCTGCGCGCCCTCGCCGAGGGCCATCGTCGCGACGACAGAGCCGACGCCGATGATGACGCTCAGCATCGCCAGCGCGGACCGGGCCTTCCCCGACGCGAGCGCTCCCAGCGCGATTCGTATGACTTCGATGCCGGGCATCGTATCGCTCCGATCAGTTCTGGCCGGGAAGCCTGTTCCATTGGCGGTACCGCTCGCGGTACTCCTGGAACTGCCGGGCGATCGACGCCGACGGCGGCACGAGTACGATCTGTCCTTCCTTGAGCCCGTCCGTGATTTCGGTCAGGTTCCAGTCCCGCACGCCGATGGATACCACCACCGGTTCCAGGGAGTTGTCGGACGTGTCCGCCACGAAGACCACCGCCTTGTCACGAGCCATGGGGTCCACGCCCGCGCTATCCATGACGGCCTTCACGTCATCCTCGGGCACGTTGATCAGTGTGCCGGTGTATCCCGCGTCGCGCAGCAGAACGACCGCGTCGCTCGACACGGTGACGACGCTGTCAACCGACAGCACGTCGATCTCCGCGCTCATGCGCATCCCCGGCAGGAGGAGGCGATCGCTGTTGTCGATGGCAATCAGCACCGGGTAGAACGTGACGTTCTGCTCGCTCTCCGGCACCGGTTCGATCTTGTCGATCTCGCCTTCGAACTTCCTGTCGGGATATGCGTCGGCGGTCACCGCCGCGTGCTGACCGGCGTGGACCCGGCCCACGTCCGACTCATCCACGAGCACGCGCACCTGCACCCGCGTGAGGTCCGCCATCTTCATGAGCGTGGTGCCTTCGCTCACCGCCGAAGTTGCCGACGCGATTATCTGCCCCTCCTCGACGTCCTTCTCCAGGATCGTGCCCGCGATCGGCGCACGCAGGACGGTGTCGTTGCGCTGCTCCTGTTTCTTGTCGACGTCCGCCTCGGAGCTGATGAGATCGGCGCGCCGCCCGGTGTACTCAAGCTGTGCCGTATCGTACTCGTCCTCGCTGATCATGCCGCGGCGGTAGAGGTCGTCGGCCCGGTTCTTCGCGCGCTCCGCCACGCGATATTGCGAGCGGACGTATTCCAGCCTTGCCAGCGATTGCCGGAGATTCGCCGCCACCTCGGTCGTATCCACCAGCGCCAGGAGTGCCCCGCGCGTCACGCGGTCGCCGCTCTCCACGGAGAGGCGCAGGATCTTACCGGACGCCTTCGACTTGATCTCGATCTCGCGGATCGGCTCGATGAGACCCGAGGCGCTGACCCGGATGTTCATGTCCTGCCGTTCCACTGGTACGGTGATCGTGGTCTGCGGTCCGCCTCCGGGGAGGCCGGCATCGTCTTCGGTCGTTGTGCAGCCGAAGACGATCAGGGCAGTGACGGCCGCCAGAATCGGCAGCAGCGTTGTGTGAACCCGACAGATGGCGTTCATGCAGTCTCCTGTTTCGTTTCCACTACTCGTGCCTGAGCGCCTCTACCGGATCGAGTCGCGAGGCGTGCCATGCTGGGTAGATGCCGAAGAACAGTCCGACGACGATCGAGAAGCCGAATGACAGAATGATGGATTCCGGTGTGATGACGGTGATCCATCCGAACTTGTCAGCGAAGAAGTACACCGCGCCGACTCCTCCGGCCACGCCGAGCGTACCGCCGACGACGCACAGCGCCACCGCTTCCAGCACGAATTGCAGCATGACGTTCGACCGTCGCGCGCCAAGCGCCTTACGGATGCCGATCTCGCTTGTTCGTTCGGTGACGCTGACGAGCATGATGTTCATCACGCCGATGCCGCCGACGATCAGGCTGATGGTTGCCACGCTCAGTAGCAGCGAGCTGAACGTCGCCGCGGTTTCCTGCTGAAGCTTCTCCATGTCCCCAAAGGGGGGGCGAACAGAGAATGCTGTCGGCTCGCCGAACTGCATATTCCTCGTCCTTCGTATGATGCGCTCGATCTCCGTGGCTGCGCCCTCGAGATCGGAATCGTCCACGAGGCGAACCTGAAGGCCGTACAGCATCACGGGTCCCATCGCGTGCTGAGCTATGCCGATGGGGATGTAGATGAACCCGTCCGGGTTCTCCCAGCCTACTGAGCCGCGAGGCTTCAACACGCCAATCACGGTGAAATCGACCGACTTGTACCTGATCGTGCGGCCGATCATCTCGGGGCCGCCGCCGAGCTTCTCGGCAGCCTCGGAGCCCACGACCGCTACACGCCTCATCGCGAGATCGTCGCTGCTATCATAGAAGCGCCCGGCGGCGAGTCTGAGTCGATAGATATGCCGAACGTCAGGCAACGTGCGCTGTACGGTGATCTGCGCGAGCCGATTCTGGTACTTCACGGGCTCGCCTCTGCCGCCGAAGGCGTTGCTGAAGGAAATGTGCTTGACGACGTCGTCTCTGTCCTTCAGGGCACGAATCTCATCGAGATTGAAGGCCCAACGCCCGCGCGTCGGGGGGTACCCCGGGCGAGTTCCGTAAATCGCCAGATCGGCGTCGATCATGGACGCGATCTTCTCATCCACCGCCTGCTGCGCGCCCGCACCGAGCGCCACCACCGCGATCACCGCCCCGATGCCGACGATGATGCCGAGCATCGTCAGCAGAGCTCTCGCCTTGTTCGCCACGAGAGAGGCGAACGCGATGCGGATGATTTCCAGTATATACATGGCGTGCATCCTGCTGCGTGTGGGCCGCGGCCTACCTCCTGCCGGGCAGCTTCCCGCCGAACCGGTCGAGCTGTTTCTGGAATTCGGCGAACTGCTCGGCCACCATGGACGACGGTGGGAGCAGTATCACGTCTCCGTCGTCGGCGCCTTCCGCGATTTCGGTTACGTCCCAGTCCTTCAGGCCGACCCGGACCGCCCGCACGCTGATGCCCGTGGAATCCGCCACGAACACGACGGCGGCATCACGCGCCTGCGGGCCACGGGCGGCAGCCATCTGAACCATCGCCGCACGTGACGTTCCCCAGCCCTGCGGCATGTGGGCTCCGGCGGACGCTCCGACAGTTTCCAGCGCCGCTTTCACTGAGTCCTCTGGAACGTTCAGCAGATTGCCGATCTGCACTGCTTCTGTCGGGGGCACGAGCGCGTCGGTCGAAACAACCAGCGCGTCTTCCTTGCTGACGATATCGATGACCACTTTCGCGTTCATGTCAGGTAGCAGGAGCCCGCCGCTGTTGTCGATGTGAATGATGACTGGGAAATAGACGGCGTCACGCTCCTTCTTCGCCTTCGGTTCGATCTTCAGCACCTCGCCGGCGAACCGACGGTCTGGGTATGTGTCCGGCGTGACCACTGCCGGCTGCCCAACCTGAATGCGACCGAGATCGGTCTCGTCGACGAGTACGCGCACCTGCATCGTGCTGAGGTCCGCCATGGCAAGGATCGTCGTGCCTTCGCTCAAGCCGGATGTGGCCGAGGCGATGATCTGTCCTTCCTCGACCTCTTTCTCAAGGATCGTTCCGACGATAGGAGCGCG
>CAZEAI010000029.1:34805-44432 GCA_964510105.1 uncultured bacterium | reverse complement strand
CCGCGCTGCAACCCGCCCGCCCCGGGGCAGGAGCCCCGTCGGCCGGGTGGCCCCCGGGGGTTGTCCCCCCCGCTAACCCCCTACCTACCGGGAGCGCAGCGGAGGTTCGCCGCCCCTCCCCCCAACACGCGCGCGCGATATCTTCCGCACGTGCTCGTTTCCAGATCAGCCTTCACCCACACGAGGAAATACCCATGGCAGACGGCGTCAAGGTAGGATTCATCGGCTCCGGCGGCATCGCGGGACGCCACGTCGAGGCGCTCAAGACGATAGACAGCGTCGAACTCGTCGCGTTCTCGGACGTGGTCGAGGAGAAGGCGCGGAAGCTCGCGCAGGACTGCGGCGGCGAGGCGTTCGCCGACTACATGGAGATGCTCGACGCGGTGGAACTCGACGCGATCTACATCTGCGTGCCGCCGCACGTCCACGGCGCGCCGGAGAAGGAATGCCTGTCGCGCCGCCTGCCGTTCTTCGTGGAGAAGCCGCTCGGCAAGGACATGGAGACGGTCACCGACATCCTCGGCATGATCAACCGCCGGAACGCCCTCGCCGCGGTGGGGTACATGAACCGCTACCGACAGTCTCTCCAGCGCGGACGCCAATTGCTGCGCGGGAACAAGGTGTCGAGCTTGGAGGCGCACTGGATCGGCGGGACGCCCGGCGCGCCGTGGTGGTTCACGAAGGCGCAGTCCGGCGGGCAGCTCGTCGAGCAGACCACGCACCTGCTGGACGCCATCGCGCTTCTCGCTGGGCGGGTGACTGAAGTGTACGCCGTCGGCGCGACGGGAACGCACGGTTTCCCGCCGGACGGATACGACGTCGAAGACGCCACGAGCCTGACGCTGAAGTTCGCCAGCGGGGCGGTCGGCAGCGTTAACTCGTGCTGCAGCGTGAAGTCGGGCGGCGGAGTCGGCCTGAATATCTACGGCTCCGGCGCGGTGCTGTCGTATGGCGGCTGGAACATGGATCTCACCGCGACACTGCCCGACGGCGAGACGGAAGTCGTCGAGGGCGAGGAAGACATCTTCGAGATCGAGGACGCGGCGTTCATCAACGCCGTCGTAACCGGCGATCGCTCGTCGATCAAGTGCGACTACGGCCAGGCGTTCCACGCCCACCAGATCGCGATGGCCGCAAACCGGTCGCTGGAGATCGGCGCTCCGGTCGCCGTCGGCGCGTGAGGTGATACGAGTAACTCGGGGGCACGCATGCCGGATTTGATGCGCGAGACGTTCCGCGATCCGCCCAGTGAGTACGGCGCCATGCCGTTCTGGTTCTGGAACGACGATCTCGACGAGCGTGAGATCGTCCGCCAGATCGGCGAATTCTACGCGAAAGGCTTCGGCGGATTCATCCCCCACGCGCGGATCGGACTTTCTCGCCGCATCCCGTACCTCGGCGACGAGTGGTTCCGCCTCATCCGAGTCGCCGCGGATGAGGCGGCGCGGCTCGGGATGAAGGTCGTGCTCTACGACGAGGGCTCGTATCCGTCAGGATCGGCGGCCGGCCTCGTCGCGAAAGAGGACCCGAGCTACCTCTCGCGCTGCCTCATCGCGCTCCACCATACGGTCGAAGGTCCGAAGCGCGGCTTCTGGCGTCCGAACCCCGGGCGGGCGATGGGAGATCGGCTCGAGTGCGTCGTTCTGGGCCGGGAGACAGCGCGCGACGCCCTCGACCCCGATTCGCTGACGATCCTCGAGCCCGGCGCACACGACGTGGTCGGCTACGACGTGCCCGACGGGACGTGGCGGCTCGTTGCCGTGTGGGACGTGCAGTCCGGCGGCACCATTCGCGGCGTGCACGACGAAGAGGACGACGGTCACGCCCTCGCGCCACCCGCCGGCGATCTGCTCAATCCCGATGCCGTCGCGGCGTTCATCCGCCTGACGCACGATCAGTACTACGAGCACCTGCGGGATCACTTCGGGACGACGGTGGTCGCCATGTTCACCGACGAGCCCAACGTCTTCGGACGCGGTGCCCGACGCGGCCCCGATCCCCGACCCTTCACGCCCGGCCTGCTCGACGATGTCGCGCGCGGATGGACCGGCGACGTGCGACAGTGGCTGCCGGCGCTCTGGCTCGACTGTGGACCACGCGCGGAGGAATTCCGCGGTGCGTATGAGGGAGCCGTAGACGACCGGCTCGAACGCGTCTTCTACGGAGCGCAGAGCCGCTGGTGCGAGGAACACGGTATCGCGCTCACCGGACACCCGTCGGCCAGCAATGAGATGCGCGTTCTTGGCCTGTTCCAGTGGCCCGGACAGGACATGGTCTGGCGCTACGTCGAACCCGGGAAGCCAACCACGCTGGAGGGCGCGCACAGCGCCGCGGCCAAGGCTGCGTCGAGCGCAGCGGCCATCGCCGGACGTCCGCGAAACACCATGGAAACGTTCGGCGCGTATGGCTGGCACCTGACCCTCGACGAAGCGAAGTGGCTGCTCGACTGGCACCTTGTCCGCGGCAACGATCTCTACTTCCTGCACGCGGTCTTCTATTCCATTCGCGGACGCCGCGCCTTCGAGAGCGAGCCCGACATCGGCGTCCACAACGTGTGGTGGCCGCATTTCGGCATCCTGGCGGACTATGCGCGCCGAATGACGTGGCTGCTCGTTCACGGCGCGCCAGTGTGCCGCGTCGCGATACTCACCGACCCGGACAATCTGGCCACGAGCGCCGCGAGCGTACTGCTGCGAAACCAGATCGGCTTTCATTACGTCGATGCGGACGCACTCCAACGCGCGGATGTGGCCGACGGCATCGCGAGCGTCGGCGACGCGTCCTTCAGCGCTGTGGTCTGCGACCCGGGCGACGCCGCCATCGATGACGCGCTCCGTCAGAAACTTCACGACGGCGGCGTCCTCGTGCTGAACGAGGAGCTGGGCGAGAACCTGGCGGGAGTGCTCGCTGAGGCGGTGGGCCGGGACGTTGAATGGACGGGCGACAGCGGCGACAATCTTCGTGTGTTGACTCTCGAACTCGGCGACCGTGCCGCGTTCTACCTCGCAAACGAGGGGGAAGAGCCGCTGGAGGGCGCGATCACACTCCCGGCGCTCGGCGCGCTGGAGCGCTGGGACCCGCTCACCGGCGAGGTCCGCGAGTGGCCCGCCGACGCAACGGACGGAGGACTCCGCACGCGGTTGCGCCTGGAACGCCGACAGGGGCTCGTGCTGGTCGTGGATCCGCAGTCGCCTCAGAGCGGCTCAGCCGAACGAGAACGCGACATCCCTGGCGAGGTAGTCACGGAGGTCGACGCCGTCTGGACAGCGCGAACGAGCGACGGCGCGGTCGTCGACGCGCCCTGCCCCGGAGACTGGTCGCGCGCCCCCGGCTGGGAAGCATACACCGGCGCCCTCCAGTTCACCGCGCACGTATCTCTTGACGAAGAGCAGGCCCGCGAAGTCTCGTTCCTCGACCTCGGTGAGGTGGGAGACATCGCCGAAGTGACGGTGAACGGACAGCCGGTCGGCGTTCGGGCATGGGCGCCGTATACTTTCTGTATCGGACCGTCGGTTCGTCGCGGCGATAACGAGATCTCAGTCCGGATCACGAACTCAATGGCGAACGAGTTCGATGGTCGACAGCTTCCGTCCGGAATCCTCGGTCCGATCACCCTTCGGGAGGCACGAGATGACTGAAGAGATATCGGGGAGACGACCAATCGCCGTCGTCACCGGTGCGACGAGCGGGATCGGACTGGAATTCGCGCGACGACTCGTCGGGCTGGGCTATAACCTCATCATCTCCGCGCGCGATGGGGACAGGCTGGCGGCGCTGGCGCTGGAACTGGAAGCGGCCCACAGCGCTCGCGTGCATGTACACGTCGCCGATCTCTCCGTAGAATCCGATATCCGCTCGCTTGAGCACCGGATGCGACACACGCTTGGGCTGCGGATGCTGGTGAACAACGCCGGATTCATCTCGCGTGGGTACCTGGCCGAGACCGACGTTGAGCAGCAGGCGGCGATGGTGCGCCTGCACGATATCGCCCCGCTGCGTCTGTGTCATGCGGCGCTGGAAGCGATGGACCGGCTGCCCGAGGTCCCTGGGAAGGCATACAAGGCCGCGATAGTGAACGTGTCGTCCGTAGCCGCGTTCGGAACATCGGAAGAGAACATCACCTACTGCGCGACGAAGGCGTTCCTGACGAGTTTCACTCAGGGCCTCGCGGTGGAGCTTCGCGGCACCGACGTCGCGGTGCAGGCGCTCTGCCCCGGATACACGCGCACCGAGCTGCACCAGCGGGCTCGAATCGATCGCGGTCTGGACCGCGGCGGCTGGTGGCTTACGCCGGAGCGCGTCGTGGAGGAATCGCTTGAGGGACTCCGGCGACGCGAGGTTGTCGTCGTGCCTGGCGGCCGGTACAAGGTGGCGGTGGCGATAAGCCGCATCCTGAGCGGCGGAACGCAGTCACGCCTGAAGCAGATCGGTGGGAGCCTGTTCGGGCGCGGCGAAAACGTCGAGTGAACACGCATGTGCCGAGCGCGATTCTCGTCGGCACTTCATAATGTGAATTATCGGTCGCGGCATCCGCGCTTCATGGCCCGTAGGCCGCAGGAGACATCGATGGATCTGAAACCCGACTGGCCGGAAGCCCAGGAACGATTCACCGCGTGGTGGAACGGATCGTCCCTCGGAAGGCCGGCACTATCGCTCACGGCAGTCCGGGACGAGGCGGCGGAGCCACCACCGGTGCCGGTCGACCCTCGCGACCGCTGGATCGACTGCGAGTTCCGCATCGCCGAGGCCGAGTTCCGCATGAACCGCACGTATTTCGGCGGCGAAGCCTTCCCGTACTACGATCCATGTATCGGACCCGGCTCGCTCGCGCTGTTCCTCGGTTCGGAACCGTCGATGGACCACGACACCGTCTGGTATGATCCCGTCGTTGATTCCATCCGCGACCTGCCCGAATTCGCGTTCCAGCCGGATAACCTGTGGTGGCGGAAGAGCCTCGACCTCGCCAGAATCGGCATGGAGCGCGGCGCGGGCAGATATCTCGTCTCGTTCCCCGACCTCATCGAAAATCTGGATGTCGCCGCTTCCCTCGTGGGCACTCAGGAAGTGCTCTGCGCGATTATGGACGATGTCGAGAGCGTAAAATCGCTGATTACGCGCATCAACGAGATGTATTTCGTCTACTACGATCTGCTTTACGAACTCCAGGACGGAGACCGACTTGGCACCTGTTTCTCGGCGTTCAGCGTCTGGGGAAAAGGACGGGTGGCCAAACTTCAGTGCGACGCGTCGGCGATGATTTCCCCGGAACATTTCGCGGAAATCGTCGCGCCGGGACTTGCGGCGCAGTGCGAACGACTTGACTATTCGGTATACCATCTGGATGGTCCGGGGGCAACGCAGCATGTTGCGGAACTTGTGGAGATTCCCGGGCTGAATGCAATTCAGTGGACTCCGGGAGCCGGCCAGCCGCAGGTTCACCATGAGTCATGGTGGCCGATGTACGATGAAATTCGGCGGGCAGGCAAGGGGTTACTGCTGCTCGGCGCGCGATTCGATGGAGTCGAGCCGCTGGCGCGGCACCTCGGCCCGGACGGAGTATTGATCGGAGCCCAGGCTCCATCGGAAGCTGCCGCCGACGAGATGATGGCGAAAGCGATCAACTGGTAGATCGACGGGTGTCACGGCCCCGTGGAGGGACGCTGGGGGGCTTTCCTCGTACCGCAGGGCCGTGACCCCGTCGTATTTGTTGTGCTCCCACGCCTTACACTGTGTCTCGGCGATGATCGACTCAGGCCGCGGCCCCGTGGAGGGACGCTGGGGGGGCCTTCCTGATTCCGCAGGGCCGCGGCCTGGTCGTGCTCCAATCTGATCTCACCCCGCCGCTTCGCGACGGTACTCCGACGTATGCCACGGCCCCGTAGAGGGGACGCTGGGGGGCCTTCCTGATTCCACAGGACCGCGACCTCGTCGTGCTCTACTGTACCTCATACCTCCCGCTATCTCTCGATAGCGAGTCACATGTGTCGCAGATCCGAGGCGGGGGCTCTCGGGGGTTGTGTTGCACCCCGGCTCTGCGACGGTAACCACTCCCCGGTTGCCCCGGGAAGCGTTTGAGGTTCACAGTCCCAACGGGGGACGTTGGGGGCATTACCGCTGAGACTGTGACCCTCGAACCATCAACTCAGGACCAAACGCGTCCGAGTCTGGTGCTCGGCTCCGCGCAGCACCGCTCCTTTCCAGGCGCGACGCTCGACGCACTCCTGGAAAGGAGGCGCCGTAACCTCACGCGATGATCGTCGCGAGGCCACGAACACAGCCGGTCCGTCTTGAGGCCGGCGATGCGCACGAGACAGGTTCACTCCGGAACAGATCTCCCACACCTGGGAAGATGCCCGGTATGTTGGTGAAGTACCGCAGCCCCATCGGGGGAACGTCGGGGGAAACCGGACCGACGGGGCTACGATACTCGCCCTGATACCAGCTGGACAGCGTCACTCAATCAGGGTACTCAACCACTCCAGGTCTCCATGTTCGTCGGCTGTTCCCTCTCAGCCCACAGCGCAACCATATCGTTCGTGAGAGCGGGCAACGCGACCATGATGTCGGCTACGCCGTCCTCCCGCGCCTTTGCCGTGATCGTCCCACCGGCGGCCGCGGCAATCTCCGCGCAATGCTCCAGATCCAGTCCGGATTCGTACCGGTGGTCCAATCGCCCGCCCTGTGCCGAGACCATCGACGGCACGCCTCCATCGTCAAGCTCGCGCCCACGGTTCTCGACCACCACTGTCACGGCGGCCCTGCCCATCGGCCAGGTGCGATGCCACTCCGCCGGCGTGTTCGGCCCGACGACACTCGCGCCCCAGTCTGGTTCCGATGGGCCGCTACGGGCGAACCGAGCACTCACCCTCAGGCACGGACGGGCTCCCGCCGCGCGACATACCGCCAACAGAACGCCGACCGTCAGATGCTGGAAATCAACCGAACGCATGGCGACAGCAGGCACGTTCCGCGCGATGTCTACCTCGATATCCGGCTCCGGGCGATGCGTTAACTGCACGAAACCGGCCGCGAGCGTCATGGTCGATCCGACGTCGGCTTGAGCAGCGGCCAACTCCGGCTGCTGCATCATCGCCGTGACGCAGTCTACGACTGTGCCCAACCGTTCAACGCCTTCCATCAGTCCACGGAAACGGCCGTCGTCAGCAACCAACTCGTCCCGGGCCATCATCTCTCCGTATCCCTTCACCACACTGAGCGGGTTCCGGAGCTCATGGATCATCATCTTGGCCAAGGCCTGAGCAGCATCCAGGCGGCTCTCCGCTGGGTCCGCCGCCTGCGACGACGGACCCGGCGATGCCACTGAGCTACGGTGCATTGTGTCCATGCGCCGCTCCCATCATCAGCTACCCCTGAGTCGATCAAGATCCGCGCGGGCACGGACGAGATCGCTCTCGGCCTGCACCTGCTCGAAATGCTTGACCGCATTTCCCAGCGCGGCGACTGCGTTCTCGGGCTTGCCTAGAACCTCGTAGGCGAGGCCCATGGCGTGGTATGTCTCCCCGATTTCGAGCGGCACCGGTGCTTCCTGGGCCATCTCGAGACTTCGCTTGAACATCTCCACCGCAGTGATCTCTTCGCCTCGTTTCGCGAAGATTCCGCCGAGTACTCGGTACGCTTCTGCCTCTCCGAGCCGGTGGTGCGACGAGTTGTAGATACTCAGAGCCCGTCCGCACGCGACCGCGGCCATGTCAAGGTCGCCGAGCTGGAAATACATGTGCGATCGACTGAGATGAACGGCGCTCAGCGTCTCGGCGATGCTGTGCCGCTGCGCGAGCTTGAGCGCTCGCTCGTAGTAGTCGCCCGCATCGGACCAGTCTTTCCGATCGGCGTACGCGATTCCCAGATTGTGGTACGTGCGAGCCAGGTGCGCCTCCAGGCCACTTCCTTCGGCGAGGGGGACGCAGCTCTGATAGTGAGCTATCGCACTCTCGGTATCTCCCCGGATGTTCGCGACGATACCCAAGTTGTTTCGCGCATTCACCGCGAGCGAGAGATGATCGCCCTTTTCGGCGATCTCTAATGCCTCGTTGTAGCGCTGCTCGGCGGCGTCGAGATCGCCCTGCTGGTAGTGCAGAATGCCCACGTCCAGCAGCACGTCCGCGCGGCCCTTGGCGTCGCCGGCGGCGGCGTAGATCGCTGTCGCTCGGTCGAAGTCTTCCGTGGCCTCGGACCACCTGGCCATTCGGACGAGGACTCGCCCCATCCGGCGCAGACAACCCGCCTGCAGGGCCTGGTCGTTCGCTTTTCCGGCGAGGGACAACGCCTGCTTGTATGATTCGTACGCCTGGGGGTTGTTCCCCATGCGCTCGTATGTCTTGCCGAGACCCAGTACGACCTGGCCCATCAGGGCTGACTGGTCCTCCGGTAGTCCTATCTCCTCGAAGAGGCCGAGAACCTGCGATGCTTTCTGCGGCAAGTTCTCGCCACCCCCCTCCGCCTCGGCAATCTCCGCCAGGAGCTGTTCCACTCCCGCTTCGATTATCGCCGACCGGGCCTCAGGATCGGGTTCGCCGATAGAGGCCCGTGTGGCGGCTCGCAGCGCGTCGAGTATGTGTTTCATTCGCGCAGCGTGCAACATCACTGCCCTCGCTTCCCACGCATCGGGTGCGCGCTAACTGACGAAACATCAACCATTTCGTATACGCTCATTCCTGGTTGCGATTTCGTCACTCTTCGCTACCGGGCGAGTACTGCGAGAAGTGCATGAGCTGGGCTTCGACGACGTGATCCTCACCGGGGACTTCACTGGGGACGATGAGCAACGGAGAAGGCACGTCGACCTGGTAAAGCTGGATGTCCGCCGGATTGACGCCACCGAGTTCGGCGCCTCTGAACGATATTGAGACATCCACCGGAACATTGAACTGCTGACCATCCGGGCCAAACTCCGCCATGACCGTTCCGCTCGTTGTGAGCGCCATGGTGAGCGTGACTGCTTCATCGACCGCGCCCGCGGGAACGGCGAGCGTCGAATAGCCGATTTCCTCGTTCCCAAGGGTGACCGTGCCACCCTGGGTTGGCGTGACATCCAGCGTGGTGTTGAGCGTTTCCGCCGGTTTGCCTGTCTGCGGACGTTCGAGAAGGTTGACGGTGCGGTGTTCGGGTTGGGTGAGCGACGTAGAACAGCTAGTCGTCCAGAGGGCGACGGCGAACAGTGCAGCCATCGCTGCGGCGTAACGCATTCTGTGCATTGACATGGTGTACCCCCAATGTGTGTGTGTGCGCCGAGTGTGGCGCGACATGAGTGACCTGTCCGGTTCAGGGGGTATACAAGCTGCGTGCCAATCGCGGATGCCGGAACGCTTCCGAGGCACGTAGCCATTGTCGCTACGACAGTTATGATTTCTTCTGGCGGTCGGTCTATGCCCTGTCCGGCGATGGTGGCTGCTTCACCGGCGCGGGGCAATTCCCCCGCACCTCGGGATATCACCATGGACTCGTGGGGCATTTCACCCACTTTGCGGGATCTCGATTTCGTACTTCTGGATCCGATACCTGAGCGTATCCCGGCTGATGAAGAGGAGTCGCGCCGTCTTCGTGATGTTGTAGTCGGCCGCCTCGATCACCGCTCGCTCGACCGCGTTAAGCGGAAGGCCCCACGGCGGG
>CAZEAI010000029.1:0-34705 GCA_964510105.1 uncultured bacterium | reverse complement strand
GGCCGCCTCGATCACCGCTCGCTCGACCGCGTTAAGCGGAAGGCCCCACGGCGGGATGGTGACACGAATCGTGCCTCCGGCGTCGGTGGTGAGGGCCGGTTCGTCGCCGGTAGTCGGCCGTTCGATGGGTGTGGGCTTGGCGTGGCCTTCGGTGAGCAACGACTCGCTGTCGAGCCATTCGCCGTCGTGCAGCACAACGCCTCGCTCGGTGATGTTCTTCAGCTCGCGAACATTGCCGGGCCAGTTGTGTCGCAGCAGCATGAGCGCGGCCTGCCCCGTTATCCCCCGGATAGTGCGTCCGTAGTCGGCGGCGTATTCCCCGGCGTAACGGTGGGCGAGCAGTAGAACGTCGGCGTCGCGATCCGACAGGTCCGGCAGATTCACGGTGAATACGTTCAGTCGGTAGAACAGATCGCCGCGGAACGCTCCTTCCCGGATCGCCTCCTCGAGGTCACGACTTGTCGCGGCTATGAACCTCGCGGTGCTGGTGCGCTCCTCATCGCCTCCCACACGTCTGAACGTCCGCTGCTCGATGACCTTCAGGAGCGCCATCTGGAGCTTCTCGGACATGTGCCCGATCTCGTCGAGGAACAGTGTCCCGTTCTCCGCCGTCTCGACGAGACCTTTGCGCGACGTGTTCGCGTCGGTGTACGCGCCACGCTCGCGGCCGAAAAGCTCGCTCTCGAGTAGCGTGTCCGGCAGCGCGGTGCAGTTCACCTCGACGAAGCGAGCAGGACCCCGTGGACCGAATTCGTGAACACCGCGGGCGACGACCTGCTTCCCCGTACCGCTCGCTCCAAGGATGAGAACCGGCGCGCGATCGTGCTCGGAGACACGCGGCAACACCGAACGAGCCTGCTCGATCGTAGGGCTGATCCCGACCATGTCGGGGAAAGGAGGCGGTTCGAACGGTCTGCCGGTCGCCCGCTCATAGGCCGGAATCGCCGTTTCCTGCGCCCAGGCAACGAGTTCGCCGAGTACCGAGAGCTCGCTCTTCCGGTTCACCGGCTCCGGATCGTCGTACAGGATCGGTACATCGCCGAACGCCGTCATAAGAATGACGATGCCACGATAGTTCGATGCCGCGAGGTGGTTAACGAGCGCGCCGAGCTGACCCGGGATGTCGCGTGTGTCCACAAGCATGAGTTCGTCCGGGAACGTCTCGTTCAGCGCGCGAACGGGGTCCTCGGCTCGAAATGGCACGTCGCACTTGGCGGGAAGCACGGAATGGGTGACAACCGTCACTTCGTGAACATGGGGGGGCTCGCCGGGATCAGATATCCGCATCGGGCCCGTGTGCGAGCGAGCACTCATAGGTCAACCACTGGTTCGGCGAACGGTACGCTCCGATGCCGGATCGAAACCCGAATTTCGGGCGGCCCGGTCAGTACCGTCTGAGTCGCACAGTGATTGCAGCGGCGCGGCCCCCCGGCGCTTACTGACGCTGCGGTCACCCGTGCCGACCGAACGGTCTAAGCTTCTGCGTGGTCGGCGTCGGGATTGTGGTACGGAGAGAGAAGACATCCCTCAAGAATGAGGTGATCGAATATAGTGTGCCCCGCCGGGCGGGGGAAGCCCCTATTAATATCGGATTATTCTATCCACGCCCGATCTCCGGATGTCCCCATAGTCGGATCGACCCAAGTGAAGTTCTTTGCTTCCTCTACCAATACCGCACGATCACGGTAGTCTTCCAGCAACCTGTGCAGGCGTCTGAGGTGGTCCTCCTCATCGACCTTGATCTTCCCGATGAGCCAGCAAACCGCTGAGTCATCGTACCGTTCGAGGCCCGATTCATAGAGCTTCACCAGCCGCTCCTCGGTCTCGATGTGGAGCGACAGGAGTTCCACCGCGGTCATGTCCTCGCGCAACTCATGCTCTGCGCTGAACTGCGGAACGCCCCCGAGTTCGATGATCTTCATCGAGAGCGCGTGAGCGTGCCTACGCTCCTCGGCGCCGAACCTCCGCAACGATTCCGCGAGAGGCGCCTCCTCGACGATGTCCGCGTAGCGCTCGAACTCGATTATGTGACGGTATTCGAGTGTCAGAGCGTCGTTCAGGAATCGAATCATGTCGAAGGTCGCAGCGCTGGCGGCAACGGTGCCCTCCAACGCGGCCCGCAGAGCCGAAAGCTGCTCGCCGACACCTGTCAGGACGTCCGAAACCGTCGGGTCGGCGATGCCCTCCTGGTCGTACAGCTTCCTGCTCGCCTCGACCGCGGCAAGGGTCTCACGCGCAAGTCGGTCCAGCTCATGCAGCGAGGTGTTGAAGTTCATTTTCCGCTCCCAGGCGACGCGACACTCACGCCCTCAGTAGACGTACAACCTGCCGTACGGGCGCGCCGACACCGGGAGTACCTTCGTGTACTGGTCGAAGTCATCCAGCTGCTCCTCGACGCCGAACGTCTCCGTGAAGTCGTCGAGCAACGGCATGAGAAACTCACGGTCGTTCTCGTCCAGCGCGAACGTCTTTACCTCAGCGCCGAGTTTCCACGGCTCCACTTCGTCGCGTATGTAGATCGTCCCGCCGTGCATGCCCGTGGCGCAGAAGCTGCCCACCGTCGGCTGCGACTCCGAACGGCCGATACCGAGGAGCACCTGGCAGCCACCCGCCATGTATTCGCCGAAGAAGTTGCCCGCGCATCCGCCAACGACGATGAGCGGCTGCTTCTCCCGGAAACCCTTCATGTGAATTCCGACTCGGTAACCAACGTCGCTCTTCACGAGTATGCGGCCGCCGCGCATGCCGTAACCGACGACATCCCCGGCACTGCCGTGAATCTCGATGCGGCCCTCGTTCATCGTGTTGCCGACGCCGTCCTGAGCGTTATTGTGGACGACGATGCTGGGCCCGTCGGCAAACGCCGCCAGATCCTCGCCGGGAACGCCATGAATGTGGATCGCAACACCGGCGGCATCCAGCCCCGTGCCGATGTAGCGGTGCCCGATAACGTCGGTGAGCACGAGCTCGGTCGCGCCGTCCTGCACAGCGCGTTCGATAAGCTCGTTGAACGCCCGATAGGGCAGTCCCTCGGCGGACAGCTCGACGGACCGGACCTCCGCGGCTTGAACACTCATCGGACGTCTCCTCCCACCGGTGCGGCGGTAGTCTCGGATGACGTTGCGGTGGCCGCGTTCATCGGCACGATCACCGGCTGACCGGCAACCGGGTAGGTTACGTGTTCAACGTCGGGCGCTATGACGCGAATCGCCGCTTCCTCGCTGGACATGAGCACTGTCTCACCGTGCTCCGCGACAACCAGCGGTCGGAGCTTCACCCGGTCGTTCAGCCCGATGAGGCCACCGCTGTATCCGAACAGGAACGCGAACGGTCCGTTCAGCGCCGCGCTGGAGTAGATCCTGCGGAGGCGTTTCGCCTCCTCAAGTTCGCCGTTCGCCCGGTCGATCTCAGTCCACAGTGGAGGTGACATGACCGCAGCCGCCTGTTCGAACGAGAGGCCGTGCCGCCTAACGAGCAGGTCGAATATGTAGGCTACGACCTCCGTGTCCGTCTGCAGCGTACACACGTAGCCGAAGCTTTCGAGATAGCGCTTGTTGGTGCCGTATGACGAGATCTCGCCATTGTGCACGATGGACCAGTCCAGGATCGTGAACGGGTGCGCGCCACCCCACCACCCCGGAGAGTTCGTCGGAAACCGATTGTGAGCCGTCCAGATGTATGCTTCGTACTCCTGGATCAGAAAGAAGTCGGCAAGATCCTCGGGATACCCGACTCCCTTGAACGCGCCCATGTTGCGGCCGCTTGAGACCACGAACGCACCATCGACGGCTGTGTTGATGTCCATGACGACTCGCACGACGTAGTCGTCCTCGTCGACGGCGACGCCGTCCGGCACATGCACGAAATAGCGCCTGAACTCCGGATGGTCGATGACTGTACCGCCTGGGCGGACCGGGATGGGCTCGGCATGTTCCACGTCGAGACGCTGTTCGATGATCTCCTCGGTCGCGCGGATCGCTTCAACGTCGTCGTACATGACGTGGAAAGCGTATGCCTCAGCGCGGTCTGGATATATGCCGTATGCGGCGAATCCGCCACCGAGTCCGTTTCCGCGATCATGCATGTTGGCGATCGACCGCTGAATCGGCTCGCCGGTCACACGGGTGCCTTCACGGTTGATGAATCCGATGATGCCGCACGCGGAGATGTCCTTCTCCTGGTGCGGTCGCCTCACGAAGTGACGGCGTGGCGCCATGCTGCTGGTATACGTCGACACTGGTTGGCCTCTCGTCATTGCGGCGTCGTGAACATGCGCTCGCGTTCGTCAGCCGGAAGGTGCGCCACACCGAAATCGGGCGCGAGCAGGTGCTCCTTGAACGGCGTAACGTCGATCTTCCGTTCCATGAGGTGGCGGAATATCCCCGCGCGGTCGATATCGCGAACGAAGAGCGCGCCGGTGATCCGACCGTCCTTGATGATCACTTTCTTGTACGCGGACGCTTCCGAATCGATCTCGCGCATCACGTCGGCATCCTGCTCGTCGCGGACGAATCCGTAGCTAACAATCTGCGCGCCGCCGAACTGCAGTGCGTTCAAGGGGAGCCCACCGCCGTAGGTTCGGTATTTGCCGGCCATGTTGTATCCGGCGATCATGCCGTGCGTCGATGCGATCGGAATCACGGGCAACGTCATGGTAATCCCCGTGATGAGCTCCGGTCCCTGCGCGCAGTCACCCGCGGCGTAGATATTCTCGGCGCTCGTTTCCATCCTGTCGTTCACCACGATGCCACGGTCGATAGTGATTCCCGCCGCTTTCGCCAGATCGGTGTTCGACCGCACACCCACGGCTATCACGAGCACGTCGCACGCCACCTGCTCGCCGGATTTCAGCGTGCAGGCTACCGGTCGACCGTCCTCCGACACTATGCGATCAATGGTATTGCTCGTGCGCACGCGAAGGCCTTCCTCCGCGAGTTCGCGAGCGATGATCTCGCTGGCCGTGTCGTCGAGCGCCTGTGGCAACACCATGTCTGCCATCTCGACGACCGTCACATCCAGCCCGAGATGCGCCAGCGCTTCGGCGCACTGGAGCCCGATCAGGCCGGCCCCGAGCACAACCGCGCTCTTCCGCCCGACGGTGGCCTGCTTCAGCGCCTTGGCCTCTTCAAGCGTCGTGAACGTGTGGTACTCGACCTCGTCCAGACCTTCGATCGGCGGCACGAAGGGATAGCTTCCCGTCGCGATGAGCAGGCGGTCGTACGGCAGCGATTCATCGCCGTCGAGTGTTATGGTCTGCCCGCCCGGATCGACCGCCGTCACCTCGCGTCCGAGCACTGCGTGCAGGCGGTTCTCCGTGTAGAAGTCCCAATCGCGCAGATAGACCATGGGCTCCTTCACGATGCCCGCGAGCATTTCGTGGATCATCGCACGGCTGTACACGTGCTCCGGCTCGCGGCTGACGATCCACACGTCGCTGTCAGGGTCGACGCGCCGAATCGCCTCCGCGGCGAATAGACCGGCAAACGAGTTTCCGATGATGACGTGTCTCATGTCTGATCCCGGTCTTCATATACGAGCGCCGCCGTGGGACAGACCCACACGCAGGCGGGCTCGTCGCGCTCTGGGCAAAGGTCGCAATGGTGATTGATGCCGTTCTTCTGCACGTCGGGCACATTCTGCTGAGCCGGATTGCGCGCGATGGCCCCGTACCGGCATGCCATCAGACACATCCAGCAACCGACGCACTTGTCTTCGTGCAGCAGTACTCGTCCGTCCTCATCGATGTAGAGCGAGCCGTTCTTGCACGCGAGAACGCAGTCCGCCTCCGCGCAGTGACGGCAGTTCGTGCTGATTCGCACGTTGTCGTGCGTCTCGACGATCGTTCGATTCGCCGGTTTGGGACGCCCTGCGGCAAGTGCATCGACCGGGTCGAGTATGGTGGCGCTGTCGGCGCTGTTGAAGCGCAGCCCGTCGATGTGATACGCGTCGATAATGTGCTTCGTATCTGAATGCTCGACGATACAGGCCACCTCGCAGAGATGGCAGTCGATGCAGCGGTCCTCTTTCGGATAGACGCGACGCACGGCTTACCTCCCCGCCTGTTCGATGCCGAGAGTTTCCAGCTCGAGCTCGCTGAGCCCGACGCCGCGGAGCTTGAGCCGGTTGCCGCGCAGGCTCTCTATGCTGTTCAATCCCATCAGGCCGAGCATCTCCTTTATCTCATGCGACCAGCCTCGCAGCAGATTCGCCGCGCGCTCGGCGGCGACATCCACCTGTAGCCTGGGCACGAGATCCGGCTGGTTCGTCGTGATTCCCCATGCGCATTTGCCGCGGTGACACTGCTGGCACGCCGTGCAGCCCACCGCCATCATCGCCGACGTGCCGACGTAGAACGCGTCCGCGCCGAGAGCCAGCCCCTTGACGATATCGCCGGCGCTCCGGATTCCCCCCGCTGCAATCACACTTGCCTCGTGGCGTATCCCTTCCGAGCGCAGCCGCTGATCGACCTGCGCAAGCGCGACCTCGATCGGTATGCCGACGTGATCCCGGATGATCTTCGGCGCCGCGCCCGTACCGCCACGGAAGCCGTCGAGCACGACGATGTCCGCACCGGCGCGAACGATCCCGCTGGCGATGGCGACCACATTGTGCACAGCCGCGATCTTCACGCTGACCGGTTTGCGGTAGCGCGTCGCCTCCTTGAGCGCGTAGATGAGGAGACGGAGGTCTTCGATGGAGTAAATATCGTGCTGCGGCGCGGGGCTGATGGCGTCGCTACCCTCGGGGATCATCCGGGTTCGCGAGACTTCGCGCGTGACCTTCTCGCCGGGCAGGTGGCCTCCGATGCCGGGCTTTGCGCCCTGCCCGATCTTGATCTCCACCGCGCTCGCGCTGTTGAGATACTCTCTGTCGACGCCGAATCTACCCGACGCGACCTGGACGATGGCGTTCACTCCGTACTGCCGAAGGTCGGGGTGAAGCCCGCCCTCGCCCGTGTTGAAGTACGTGCCCATCTCCTTCGCCGCGATGGCCAGCCCGTGCTGGAAGTTCAGGCTGATGGCTCCGAACGACATCGGCGCGAAGATGATCGGCAGTTCGCATTCGAGGTTCGGGTAGTCCTCTGATTCGCCCAGGCGTTCGGGCTTGCGACCGATGAACGTGCGAAGCTCCATCGGCTCCCGGAGCGGATCGATTGAAGGATTCGTCACCTGCGACGCATCGAGCACCATGCGATCGAAGTACGACGCGTATTCGGCGTCATTTCCCAGCCCGGTGAGATGTACCGCGCCGGTGTCGGCTTGCTTGTAGATGCTTCGGATGGTATTCGGCCGCCAGTTGTCGTTCTTGCGGAAGTCGCCCCACGGGCGTATCTCTATCGCGTTCGTCGGACACATGACGTCGCATCGCCGACAGTTCACGCAGTTCTCGTCGCGGTTGTACACCAACCCGCGGTGCGGGTCGTAGAACGTCGCATCATACGGGCACTGGCGGACGCACACGAGACACCTGATGCACCGGTCGTCATCGCGCTCGACCTTGTATTCCGGGTAACCGTGATGCCAATCGTCCGCCTCCTGGCGCCGGAACCCCAGCGTCGTCAGACGGTCCTGCTCTTCGTAGTGCTCCATCGAGCCTCCTCGGCCCCGCGGAGGCAGGCGCAACGCTGAACGCTGCGGTACTGTCTCGGCGAGAGTCCGGCTCATATGCGGCGCGTTCCATGCCGCGCTCGGCGCGTTGTCTGTCGGTAATGTTCCAGGAGATCGTGCTCTCGGCGACCGGTGACCAGCGGGTCACTAATCAATCGGGCGTGACCCCAATATGCAGAAAGCGTGCCATCTGCGAAAGGTGTGTCGATGATTATTCGTTCATTCCAATAATCGCCAGGGGCTCGGGAATCTGCAAGGCGCGGGCTGCCAGGGGAGATGCAAATCCACGACAAATCGTCATCAGAACTGAACAATAGTGGCACACTATGTGTCCAGACGCCGACGGGCGGCGGATTGCTCTGCTGCCCATCCAACACGCGCATCGTCACATCGCCAGACCTCGATGAGATCGGGGCACGCCCTGATGCCGCCGTCGCAAGCGACTCCCGGTGAACGGAGCATCCCGTCTCAGGCCCGATGATGAACCGTCAGACCGTGGTAGATGCTCGCCACCACCCGCGCAAGGCCCACGGAAGGAACGTTCAGGAGCACCATGACGGCCAACCCGATATTGATCGGCCAGGAAGCATATTGAGGAACGCAGTCCGTCCACGGCGCGGCGAGGGACAAACCTTCAGGACAAACGACATGATCGCGATGCCCAGCATACCTCGGGCGCTCGACGGCCATGCATCGCTGGAGGGCGCCTTCTAGCGGGTCTGCTCGCCATCCCTCACCAACACGCGCGGGAAGAGAACGTTGTTCTCCTTGTGGACGTGTTGATGCAGGTCGTGCTGCAGGTGCGCCAGGGCGTCCAGCATTGCTCGGTACGTATTGCACGCCCAATCGGGCGCCGTGTAGTCGTCGGTCAGCTCGCTGAGCGCCGACAACGTCGCGCCGACAGCATCGTGTTCGGCCTCCAACCGGCGTATCGGGGCGGCGAGCGAGTCGCTCGTGTCGGACTCCCTGACCTTGGGGAAGAGCACCTGCTCTTCCTCGATCATGTGGCTCGACAGCTCTGCCGCAAGCGCGGCAAATCGCTCACGGACGCTACGCAAACGTGCATCCCTATCGCCGTGCACGGATGAGACCTTGTCTGTCAGCGCGTCGAGCCCGGGCAGCTCGGTGCGCAGGTACACATGATGAGTCCCAACGATGTGATCGACGAGGTCGGCCAGCCCGACCGCCTGCAGATCGAGCGTCGGCCCGGACTCAGCGGCAGCAGCCTCCTCAAGCGCGGAAAGTATCGCCTGAGCGTCGGCACCCGTTTCCCGGCACACCTCGCCGAGGGGTCGTCCGCCGCCGCAACAGTAGTCGATCCTGGCATGCTCGAACACTCGGGAGAGCGCGGGCATCCGCGTGACGATGTCGCCGACCGTGTCATGAACGCTGAATGTGGTCATGTTGATCTCCTGGCGTTGTCTGATCCCTCACGGCCGTTGCCCGCTCCGGAACCAGCATGAATCGGTTCGGTTCACCGCTCTATCGCGGGGCGCCACCGGTACCGGACCCCGGTGACGCCCCGTTGCTCAACTAGTCCGAAATGCGCGCCCCTCGCGGAGCTATTCCTACGCCGGTACTGTCTCCGCAGGCGTATCCACCACAGGTTCGAGGGACCATCCCGTCTTCAGACCAAGGATGAACCATCCAAGCGCCACGGTACCGGCGGCGAACACCGTATCGCCGATCACGCGGAGCCAGCGGATCAACTCAAGCGTCGGATGCTGCATGAACTCGGCGGAACGCGCGTACCACAGACCGTGGTGTACGCTTGCCACCGCCTGCGCCAGGCCTACCGGCAGGACGCTCAGGAGCACCATGAGCGCCAGTCCGATGTTAATCGACCAGAACGCGAATCGAAGCACTCCGTCCTTCCATGGCGCGGCGGGCGACAGGCCTTTCAGAACGAACAGCATGAGCCCGATGCCCAACATGCCGTAGACGCCGAACAGCGCCGTATGTCCATGAACCGGCGTGGTGTTCAGCCCCTGCATGTAGTAGAGAGCGATAGGCGGATTGATGAGGAATCCGAATATCCCTGCGCCGACCAGGTTCCAGAAAGCGACCGCGATGAACGAGTAGATCGGCCACTTGTACGCCTGAATCCAATCGCGAGACCGGCTGATCTCCAGATTCTTGTACGCCTCGAAACCGATCAGTACCAGCGGCACGACCTCAAGCGCGCTGAAGGTCGCGCCAAGAGCGAGAATCGCCGTGGGCGTGCCGGTGAAATAGAGGTGGTGGAACGTCCCGATGATCCCGCCCGACAGGAATATGATCGTGGAGAACAACACAGCCGGCGTCGCAAGCCGGGTGCGCAGGAGCCCCATCCGCACGAACAGGAACGCGACAACGACCGTGGCGAACACCTCGAAGAAGCCCTCGACCCAGAGGTGTACCACCCACCAGCGCCAGTACTCCGCCAGCGCGAGATTCGTCTGGCGGCCCCACATCAGACCCGCACCGTAGAAGAGCGCAATGGCGATCGACGATATCAGGAACATCACGAGCAGGTGACGACTCTCCGACTCAGCCTTGATAGCAGGCCAGATCGCCCGTCCCATGAGGAAGAGCCAGATGAACAGCCCGACGAACAGGAATATCTGCCAGAACCGCCCGAGATCTACGTACTCGTAGCCCTGGTGGCCGAACCAGAAATTCTCCACAAGGTCCAGCCGCTGCATGATGCCCATCCACTGGCCCGCGAGCGAGCCAACCACGATCACCAGGAGCGCACCGAAGAGCACGTTCACACCGGCGCGCTGGAATTTCGGCTCGTGTCCCGAGACCGCGGGAGCGATGTACAGCCCTGTGGCGAGCCACGACGTCGCGATCCAGAAAATCGCTAGCTGGATGTGCCACGTGCGCGAGACGGAGTAAGGTATCCATGACGCGAGCGGGATGCCGTAGAACGCCTGCCCCTCGACGCCGTAGTGCGCCGTCACGATACCCATGATGACCTGCACGAGGATGAGCGCGGTCACGACCCAGAAGTACTTGAGCGTCGCCTTCATCGACGGCGTCGCCGCCAAGCCGAGCAGCGGATCGCTGTCGGGAAGATCGTCGAGGTCCACACCCTCCTCGCGGTGCGACGCATAGTAGTAACCCAGCAGGCCGATGCCGCCGATGAGACAGACAACGCTGAAACCGGTCCACAGCAGCAGCCATCCGGTTGGACGGTTGCCGACGAGATCGTCCGGCGGCCAGTTGTTCGTGTATGTCTTCGTCTCACCGGGTCGCTCGGTGACGGCAGCCCACGACGTCCAGAAGAAGAACGCGCCCAGGTCGCGCAGCCTGCCGGGATCGCTGACGGTGTTCTCGCGCATGGCGTATGCTTCACGCAGGTCGGCGAGTTCGGGTACATCGCTGAAGAGCGCGGTATAGTGGGCCGCGGTTCCCCGGATCGCGTCGGCGCGTGCCTGGGAAACCGTCAGCGTGCGGCTGTCGGGGTCGTACCGGTTCGTGCGAAGCTCGTTCTGCACTCGCGCGGTGAGCATCGCCCGCTGCTCGTCGCCGAGCGATTCGAACGACGTTCCGTACTCGACCTGCGCCCAGGCATCGACGACGAATGTCGCCTCTCGATGGAGCCAGTCGGCGGACCAGTCCGGCGCGACGTACGATCCGTGCCCCCAGACACTTCCGAGTTCGTGCCCGCCGGTGGACTGCCAGACGTTCTGCCCATCCTTGATGTTGCTCGCGGAGTAGATCAGAGTTCCGTCGTCAGTCACGACACGTTCCGGAATCGGAGGCGCCTGGCGGTATATCTCCATCCCGAAGTAGCCAAGCACACTGAACGACACGATCATCACTGCGGCGAACCCGTACCAGAGCCTGCGATACTGCATTCCACGCTCTCCTTGGTGAGGTGGCGCACGACGCTGTCGGACGTGCGGCCGGCTATAGCTGAATTCATCATGAACTTGTGAAGAATATCGGCGAGTGAGATCGCGCGGTCAATGCCAAGCCGTGACTCGCGCAACGAGCCGGGTAGGCCGCGCCCTGGATGGTCAGGCCGGCGAGGGCCGGGAGGCCTGCGTCTACGCCGGCTCGATCTCTCGTCCGCCAATGAGCCGAACCGCTATTCGAGCGGCGAGTTCGCGGAGATCGTCGAAGAGACTGTAGAACAGAGGAACGACGAACAGCGTCAGCAGCGTGGAGGTGAACAGCCCGCCGATCATCGCCTGTCCAAGCGTGTTGTACGATATGCCGAGAGCGTTCGTGTTCCCGACCGCCATCGGCACGAGGCCGAAAATCGTCGTCGCGCTCGTCATGAGGATTGGCCGCAAGCGTTGTCTGCCGCCCTCGACGATCGCATCAAGACGATGGAGGCCCTCGGCCCGCAGGCGGTTTACCAGATCTACCAGCACGATGGCGTTGTTCACGACCACGCCGATCAGGATGATCGTTCCGATGCCGGCCATCATGTCGAACGTTTCGCCGGTGAGGTACAGCAGCCAGTAGACGCCCAGAAAGCTGAAGGGGATCGAGAGTATCACCGAGAACGGCAGGACGAACGATTCGAACAGTATGCCCATGAGCAGGAACACGAATATCACGGCCATGAGCATGGCGAACCCCATCTCCGCCTCCTGCTCTTGCATGCCCTCGAACCGCCCGGAGAGCGTCCACTGGTATCCCGGCGGCATCTCGAAGCCGTCCAGAGCTTTGGCAATGTGCCCGGCCAGGCCCCGCAGGTCCTTGTCCGCGCTGATCGCCGATACGCTCACCCGCGTCTTGCCATTCTCCCGGACGATCTCCTCGAGCCCTCGGTCGACGCGCACATTCACGAGCGACGCAATGGGCGCGCGACTGCCCTGCTCGCCCTCGACGTGGATATTCATCACCTGGTCGAGGGTGCGCCTTTCCTCCCGCCGGAGCGCCATGCGAAGCTCCACCTCTCGCTCGGACGTGTGGTACGGCGCCAGAGGCGCTCCGCGCATCGCGTAGTTGAGCGTCGCCGCGATAGTCCCGCCATCGAGCTGCCGCTGCTGCGCGCGTTCACGATCGATGTAGAGGAGCAGCTCATCGTCGCCGCGCTCCATGTCCGAGTTGACTTCCGATATCGCCGGCACCGCGCGGAGGCGGCGCTCCACCTCGGCGGCAAGCCGCAGGAGCGTTCTCGTATCGTCACCGAACAGCGTCACCGACGTCTGCCGCGCTGCCTGCTGACGACGGTCCACGTTCAGCTTCACACCGGCGAACCGCGGCGCGTTCTCGCGGAAATGCTTCAGTGCCTCGTCATCCGATACAGGCACTTCCGGCGAGGCGCCGAACTTCCGCGCGAGGTTGTGCCATCCCACCGTATACCACGCACGCGTGTCCGGCTGGAGGAATGCCCAGAGGCTGCCGCCGCAGCGCCAGATGTCGGTCTGGACGTAGACGATTCCATAGCGTTCGCGTTGCTCGTCGAGGAAAGTCTCGTACCGAAGCATGATGCTGTCGGTCTGCGCGACGGTGTAGAAATCCGGCATGTCGAATCGCACGTACAGCGAGCTGAAGATGCTGCCCTCACCTCGCATCGCCTTTGGCAGACGACCCATCGGAATGGTGATGGATGCGAAGAGTAGGGCCACCACGAACACCGTCTCGACACGGTGCCGCATCACGGATCGGAGTACGCGACCGTACCAGTCGGACGTCCGCGCGACCAGCCGTGCGTCGGTCGGTGGGTCGCCGCGCATGATCCGGCTGGTGATCAGCGGGATGAACAGCAGCGCAACGACGAGGCTCGCGAGAAGCGCGAAGATGACCGGCATCCCGATACGCGCCATGACGAACGACATCTCCCGGTTGCCCGTCATGAAGATGAGCGGCAGGAAGACGGCGACGGTGGTCACCGTGGAGACCGTGATCGCCAGCGCCACCTCGCTCGCACCGTGCAGCGACGCCTCGCGCGGTTCCTCGCCATCCACGCGGCGCGCGTGGATGGCCTCGGTAACGACGATCGAGTTGTCGACGACCATGCCCAGGCCAATGATCAGCCCCATCATCGTGATGATGTTGAGCGACCACCCCATGAAATACACCATGGTGAGCGACATGAGGATGCTCAACGGGATCGCGGCGGTGATGATGAGCGTCATTCGGACGCGGCGGAGGAAATACAGAAGGATCAGCAGTGCGAAAAGCCCACCCCACAGGCCGGCGGACCGGAGCTGCGCCAGCGAGTCGAGTATGATATGCCCCTGGTCGAGGTAGACCCGAGGCCGAAAGCCGAGGAGCTGCGGGCGCGTCAGGAGATCGTTGTTCAACACGTCGAGCACGCGGTCGGTTACCTCGACGGTGTTGGCCAGGCCCTCCTTCCGGACGACGATGCCCACGCCGGGCTGGCCGTCCAGCCGGAAGAAATGCTCGTCCTCGGGCGGCGCATAGGCAATCTCGGCGATGTCGCTCAGAATCAGCCCGAGATGCCCTTCCACCGGGAGGTTGCTAATCTCGTACAGGGAGGCGAAACGCGAGTCGCTCCGCACGTACAGCTTTCGGCCTCCATCGCGCACCCATCCGCTGCTCAACGCGAAATTGTCGCTGCGCAACTGCTCCATCAGCGAGTAGACATCCACCTGATGGGCGTTTATACGATCCTGCCGTATTCCGATCTCGATGCGAAACGCCTGTGCGCCCCAGATCTGCACATTCGCTACGCCGTCGAGACGCTCCAGCGGCTGCCGGATCTGCTCGTCCACGAGCGTGAAGAGGTCCGGGTAGCCCCGTTCCAGCAGAAAGTCCACGCCGAGAACGAAGAGATCGTCGGCGGACCATTTGAAGACGTGGACGTCCTCGACATCGTCCGGAAGCTCCGTGAGGAGGCGGTCCGCGCGCTCCTTGAGCTGGTTGTAGGCCTCTGCCATGTTGACGTTCTGGTCGAACCGTATATTCGCCCAGCATCCGCCTCGATTGCTCGTCGTGTAGACGCGGTCGACGCCACTCAACGTGCGCAGCGTTCCCTCGAGAGGCCGGGCGATCTGATCCTCGACTTCGGCCGGGCTGGCATCGCGATACGGCACCCGCACGTGCAGCCACGGGTTGTCCTGCCCAGTCGGCAGCATCGCCAGCGGCACTCTCGTATACGCAACGACGCCAACGACGAGTACGGCGATGAACGCCATCGTCACGGTCACCGGACGATTCAGGGAAATGCGCGGCAGCAGGCTTTCACGCAGGCGCTGCGTTAGCGTCATGCTGGATGACCCTCCGATTCGTCAGGCGGCACGTACTTCGGCGTTACCGGTGTGACGAGAAGGTCGGAGGATTTGTTACAGCCGGGGCGGGATCAGTCGGAGGCGTCGGGCTCGTCCGGGAGGTCGTTCCAGACCACGTCGCCGGTCCTCTTCACGAGGACGCTCAGTCGACGTTCGGCGAACCAGGCGCGGAACAGTCGCTCGTCGGCGAGTGTGGCGGCCCGAGCCCGGGCGACCGCGACGTGCAGCATGAGCCGCCAACTGAGGAATCCCAGAACGGCGAGAACGCCGGCGAGAAGATAGGAGGCGATAGTGACGAGGTAGATGGCTCCGGCCACGCTGACGGCCACCAGCGCAACCAGTATCCATGCCGTAGCACACCCGACGAGCGGCGCGTCGCGGCCCGCGAGTAGCCAGCGTCGCGCATGGGAGCGGTCGATGCCGATGATGATCTTGCGGTGGAGATGGTCTCGGCGCAACGCGCTGAAGCTGCGCCAGTGCTGGTCGATGCGGCTATCAGGAGTCGCCATCGCCGTTCGTCCCTCCCGGGATGCCCTCCTTCAGGACGGAGACGATCTTGGGCACGATTTCCCGGGGGATCTTCGAGCGCTTGTTGCGGAGTTCAGCCAGAACGTATCGAGTCGTCTTCTCTACATCCATCGGCGGCGATATCTCCTCGACGAGCTTGCCGACCTGACGGACTTCGCGCGTATCGCGATCGAGGTGTCGCGCGGTGGCCGCGAACGTCGCCTTGAGCACCGGCTCTTCGCTCTTCGGAGGACGCGGGCTACGCGCCCGTGGCGCGGAGAGTACGTCGTCCACGCTGGTCACCGATGGGGACTGCTCGACCTCAAACGGACCCGAAGCTTCCTCCTGCACGCCGAGCAATCCATCGCCGACGTCGGAAGGTTCCGGAGACGCTGCGTCCGTCGTCGGCTGCGGTGTGCCGGGGGTAGCTTCCTCCTCGCCGTCCGACGGCGATGGGCCGGAGGACTTTGAACGAGGCCGAGATCGGGTGCGAGCGCCCGCAGCCGAAGCCGCATCGTCGCCTGCCGCACCCTTGGCGCTGGCTTTCGGCCGCTTTGCACCAGCCGCCGTACCCGGCGTGCGACGGGATTTGGAGCGCTTCGATCCGTCACCAGACGGCGAGAACGTGTCGCGCTGTATGGCGCTGATGGCACATTCGCGGCACAGCGTGGCCGTGTCGTCCTCAATCGTCACCTGCACGACTACCGGGAACATCTCGGCGCAGCCTTCGCACAGGATGAATTCGCTAACAATGTCGTCGAGCCGTTCCTGCAGGATCACGACCTCCGAGTAGGTCGCGCCGGAGACCGGGCGCTTTCCCAGTTCTCCAAGCTCAGCGCTGATCACTGCTACACGGTCTTCGAAGCTCGGCTTGGCCGGTGGCATGGAAACGTACCTCGGTCAGAGAGACGCGGAGACGAGCTACTCGTCGGAAGATAGTGTGTACCCCGATACCTGCCAACGGATACCCGGGATACCGTGGCCCGGACCTCGAAGTCCAGTCCGGCTAACGGCAGATAACCTGAATGCCGCCGCAGAAGGGCGGTCTTTTGCTAACCGGTATCGGGTCGGCACCGGGCCGGTCCGACTACGCGCTCCGGTCGACCGGAAGATAGAGAAGCACGCGAGTGCGCGAGTCCCCATCCGGGACCACAGCGATTGCGCCACTGTGCAGGCAGACCTCGCCCCACGCTTCGGTGAGGTGAAACTCCGCGCCGCGGCCCTTACTCTCGATCGTATAGTAGGGGTCGAACAGTCGCTCGCGCGTGATGGTTTCTACCGGACCATGCTCGTGCTCGAACGCGAGAATGACGCACGATCCCGGCTCCATGCCGAGATCCACCGCGACGGTCTCATCAACCGCGCCGCGCGCGCCGCTTGCCGATATGGCGCTAACGTCAGGCAGCACTTCGGCCACGCCGTCGATGAGCTGCTCGACGATGTGACGAAGCATCTCCGCATCGCCCACGACGCCGTCCGAATCGTCGGAGATCCCTTCGCCGACGGTTACCTCTCGCTCGGATGCGGCAGCCACCTCGGCTACGATCGCCCACGTCCCGACATGGGATGCGGACTGTACTTTGTCGCGATGAGCGATGGTCATGAGGCGTTTGGTAAGCTCGCTCACGCGTCCGCCGGTGACGTCGAGCGCGTCGAGATACCGGCCGATGGCCTCCGGGTCTTTGCCGGTATCGGATGCGCGTCGGAGTAGCGTCACGTATCCGAGCAGGCCGGCAAGCAGGTTGTTTAACTTGTGCCCGATGGCGCCGGAGGTGGATCCTATCGACTCCAGGCGTGCATGTTGGAGTTGCTTGATCTCTCGAGCTTCATCGTCCGAATACGGCGATCCGTCAGGTATTCTTCCCTCGGCCATGGCGTGCGCCCCCCAGCGCCTGATTCCTCAGAAATGAACGGTTTCATCGGATACAAGATCGCCCTGCGAAACCCCTGTTAGCAAGCGGCGGCATCGATGTCGGCGTCGAATGGCGCCACGGGTACTGTCACAGAACGCAGATGTCACGAATCACGCAATCGGCGCACCGGTGCGGATCGCGACGACGGGGGCAGTGGTCCAGAATACCAAGGCGGCAGAGCGCATAGTCGAACTTCACCGGGTCTGCCGGGTCGATATCGGCCAGCCGATCGGTGATCTCCCGCGCCATGTTCCAGTTCGGCGTCGCCCGCTTCGTGAGCCCGATGTTGCGGCTGATGCGCGCGATGTGGGTGTCCACCGGGATGACGAGGTGTGATGTCGGAACACCCGTCCACAGGCCAAGGTCGGGAGACTCGCGGCGCACCATCCAGCGCAGGTAGAGGTTCATCCGCTTACAGGCCGACCCGTCGCGCGGCGACGAGAGCAGATGCCGGAAGTGCGTGCCCGGAACGTCGGGGCACTTGGCGATATCCCGGAGCCCGTCGACGAAACGCGTCAGCGCGTCGCCGATATCGCGGCCGTCGTCGCGCATCCCGGCGAGGAAGTAGCGGCCCAGGGAACCGTGCTCCGCCAGTCTGCGGCGGACCGACCAGCACAGCGCGGCGACATCGGCGCCACGGATGAACCGGTGGTACCAGTCAGCGAGACCGGCGGCATCGCGGCCAGGATCGAACCCGGACACGAAGCGATACGGTTCCCCGCCCATCCGTTGCATGAGGTCACGTACCGACCTCATGATCTGTTTCACGCCACCGAACGCCAGAGCGGCAGCAAACAGCCCTGCGATCTCCTGGTCGCGCTCATCGGAGTACTCGCGCACTATGACGAGGGGATCGGGTTCAAGATACCGCAGGTCGTACGTCTCGTAGAGGCGCTGGAGGCGGTCGGCGACCATCTCCCCTGGGAGGGCGCGCCCGGAACCGGACATCAGTTCTTGGACACGAGCTTCACCGGCCCATCGGTTTCCGTCGTCACGACTTCGCCTTCTACGCCCTCCACCACCGGTAGGTGTCGAACGCGCTCGCCCGGCTGACGTGGCGGAGCCGTCGCTTGCTTTGTCTCGTGCGGTACGACCTTCCAGAACGTGCGGAGCGATTTGTCCCACCCATCGAGGATCTCCCGGGCGAGGGTACTCCCAGTCTGGTTCGCATGCCGATCCACGAGCTGCCGCAGCGTCGAGGCGTCCGCATCGTCCTGCACGCGGACGATGTCCACAAGCTGCGGATTGTAGCGGTCCTCGAACCGTCCGTCCACGTCGTACACGTAGGCGAAGCCGCCGGTCATCCCCGCCCCAAAGTTCCGCCCGGTAGCCCCCAACACGACCACCGTGCCGCCGGTCATGTACTCGCACCCGTGGTCGCCGACACCTTCGACAACCGCCGTGCCGCCGGAGTTGCGGACTCCGAACCGCTCACCTGCGCAGCCACCGAGCAACAGAACGCCGCCGGTCGCTCCGTAGAGGCAGGTGTTTCCAGCGATCGCGTTTTCGCGAGCCACGAACGCCGCATCCTCGGCCGGACGTACGACAATCTCGCCACCGTGCATGCCCTTCCCGACGTAGTCGTTCGCCTCGCCGGTGAGGATCAGGCGCAGGCCGTTCACACAGAAAGCGCCGAAGCTCTGCCCCGCCGAGCCGGTGAAGAAGCATTGTATGGCGCCGTCGGGCAAACCCGTATCGCCGTGCGCGTACGCGATCTCACCGGCCACCTTCGTGCCAACGGCGCGATTCACGTTCCGCACGGCGAGATCCAGCCTGACCGGGCTTTCCCATCCGCGGATCGCGTCGCGAGCATCCTGAAGTACCCGGTCGTCGAGCGGATCGTCGTCGGCGCGATCGTTGCGCTCGCGGGTGTGGAACCGCGGCGCCTGCCACGTCGGGTCGGGCACGGCGAGAACCTCGCGGAAGTCGAGATGTTCCCAGTCGTTTCCCGGCGGAATATCCTTGACGCGAAGCAGATCGATTCGCCCGATGACGTCGTTCAGGGTCCGCGCGCCCAGGTCGGCGAGTATCTGGCGAACCTGCCGGGCCACTCCGAGCATGAACTCAACCACGTGCTCCGGCTTGCCGGGGAATCGCTTCCGCAGGTCGTCGCGCTGGGTTGCCACGCCGACCGGGCAGGTGTTCAGATGGCACTGGCGGGCCATCACGCATCCCGCCGCCACCAGCGCCGCGGTGCCGAATCCGTACTCCTCGGCTCCGAGCATCGCGGCAACTATCACGTCGCGCCCGGTCTTGAGGCCACCGTCCACGCGAAGCAGCACGCGGCTGCGCAGACCGTTCAGCATGAGGGTCTGCTGCGCCTCGGCCAGGCCCAGCTCCCACGGGAGCCCCGCGTGCTTGATGGAACTCAGCGGCGAAGCCCCGGTGCCGCCGTCGGCGCCGGAGATGTGGATCACGTCGGCGAACGCCTTCGCGACGCCCGCGGCGATGGTCCCGATGCCTGCCTCGCTGACAAGTTTGACCGCGACCTGTGCTCGTGTATTCGCGTGCTTCAAGTCGTAGATGAGCTGCGCAAGGTCTTCTATGCTGTAGATATCGTGGTGCGGTGGCGGCGAGATAAGCGTCACCCCAGGCACCGAATGGCGCACACGCGCGATCTCCTCGGACACCTTCGAGCCGGGAAGCTGCCCACCTTCGCCCGGCTTCGACCCCTGCGCCATCTTGATCTCAAGCTGCCGCGCGGAGGCGAGGTACTCCGGGGTGACGCCAAAACGTCCCGACGCCACCTGCTTGATCCGACTCGACCTGAGATCGCCGTTCTCGTCGCGGTGGAGCCGGTCCGGGTCCTCGCCGCCCTCGCCCGAGTTGCTTTTCGCGCCGAGGCGATTCATGGCGATCGCGAGCGTCTCATGCGCTTCCTTGCTCAGCGCGCCGAGGGACATCGCCGCGGACACGAAGCGTTTCGCAATCTCCTCGGCGGGCTCGACCTGGTCCACGTCAAGCGGCTCGCACAGCGGAACGTATTCCAGCAGATCGCGAATCTCCGACGGCGGCCTGCTCTCGACGGCGTCGACGTACGCGGCGAAACGATCTTCCTCCGGGTCCCGAACAGCTTTGTGCAGGGCTTTAAAGACCTGCGGATTGTACGCATGGTATTCGAGGCCGCGGCGGAAACGATACGTGCCGTCCTCCGCAAGCTCTTGCAGTTCGCCGGAGCCGAACCCACGGGCATGAAGGGCCAGCGTGTCGTTCGCGATCCGCTTGTAGGTCACGCCACCGATGCGCGAAGTCGTACCCGTGAAACATTCCGCGACGACGTCGGGATGTAGTCCGAGCGCCTCGAATATCTTTGCTCCCCGGTAGCTCGATACCGTCGAGATGCCCATCTTGGACATGATCTTGAGGATGCCACCCTCAAGCGCGTGTCGGCACTGGTGAATCGCCTGATCGTCCGTCATGTCGGCCACGACGCCTGTGCGCGCGCAATCGACGGCAACTTCGAACGCCAGGCGTGGTACGACGACTTCCGCGCCGTAGCCGATGAGCGTCGCGCAGTGATGAACTTCGTTGGCGTCGTCCGTCTCGGCGATGATGCTCGTCTCCATCCGGCGGCCCTGGCGGATCAGGTGATGGTGCACCGCGCCGACGGCCAACAGCATCGGAATCGGCGCCCATTCGGCATCGACGTCGTTGTGGCTCAGGATGATCGCGGTTGCGCCGGTACGGACGGCCTCGTCCACGTTTCGAGCCAGCGCGCGCAGTGCGGATTCCAGGCCGGCCTCGCCCTCAGCCCCACGGAATCGCGCCGAGAACGTCATCGGCACGAGATCGCCCGGAGGGTCGTCGCGGAGGCGGTCGAGTTCGCGCGGCGTCAGGAACGGCGTCTTCAACGCAACGAGGCGCACGTGATCCGGTGACGGTTCGAGGATGTTTCGCCGACGGCCGAGGTACGTCGTCAACGACATGACGAGTTCTTCGCGCAGATGATCTATCGGCGGGTTCGTAACCTGAGCGAAGAGCTGCTTGAAGTAGCTGTAGACCGGCCGGCAGCGATCCGAGAGCACCGTAATCGGCGTGTCATCGCCCATGGATCCGATCGGTTCCTTGCCGGCCTCGACCATAGGCTGGAGCACGGTCTCGATCGTCTCCTTCGCGTAGCCGTACGCGAGCATGCGACGACGCAACTCATCGCCGGAACGCGGCTCCTCTCCCACGTCGTCGACGTGTTCGAACGGAACCAGCCCGCTCTCCACCCACTCCCGGTACGGTGCCGCGGAGGCCACTTCGCGCTTGATGTCGAGGTCGCGCCTGATCTCGCCGGATCCCGTGTCGACGAGCAGCATCTCACCCGGTCCGAGACGCCCCTTCTCGATGACGTACCGATCGTCAAGCTCGAGTATCCCCACCTCCGAGCCCATCACGACGAGCCCATCGTCGGTGATCTTGTATCGCGCGGGACGCAACCCGTTCCTGTCCAGCACGGCGCCCACGACCCGGCCGTCGGAAAACGCCAGCGCCGATGGTCCATCCCATGGTTCGGAAAGGCAATCGTGATAGCGGTAGAACGCGCGTACGCCGTCGTCGAGCAGAGGCACTCGCTCGTACGCCTGCGGGATCATCATCATGAGAGCGTGCGGAAGGGAGCGGCCTGACTGAACGTAGAAATCCAGCGCGTTGTCGAGCTGAGACGAGTCCGACCCGGTCGCATCGACGAGCGGCCCCATCCCGGCGAGACGGCCATTCCACGCCTCGCTGTCGATCGTCCCCTCCCGCGAGTCCATCCAGTTGACGTTCCCCCGAAGCGTGTTGATCTCACCGTTGTGAGCGATGAACCGGAATGGCTGGGCAAGCTCCCAGCTCGGGAACGTATTCGTGCTGTAGCGCTGATGGAACACGGCGATCGACGTTTCGTACGACTCGTCCTGGAGATCCCGGTAGTATCGACCGAGTTGCTTCCCGACGAACATGCCTTTGTAGACAACCGTACGGTGGGAGATCGACGCGACGTAGAGGTCGTCGAAGCCGCGCAGGCCGGCGAAGTACTCGGCGCGCCGCCGCGCGAGGTAGAGCCGACGTTCGTATTCGTCGTCCTCCATGCCGCGAGGCCGTCCGATGAGCACCTGCTCGATGGCGGGCTCGCTCAGCGCAGCTTTGTCGCCAAGAACGGAGCCGTCAACCGGGACCTCACGCCAACCGAGAATGGTCAGGTTCTGCCGCTGAATGGCCGCATCCACAATGTCGCGGCACGCGTCTCGCGCGCGCTCGTCGTCGCGTGGCAGGAACACCATACCCACAGCCAGATCTTCACGGCTGTCCAGCCCGGCGCCAAGCCTCCTGAGTTCGGGCTCAAGCACGCCGTAGGGGATCTGCGCCATCAAGCCCGCGCCATCCCCGGTCTTCGCGTCGGCATCGACGGCGCCGCGGTGCGTGAGGTTCGTCACCGCCGTGATGGCATGCTTCAGTACAGCGTAACTGCGCCGGCCGTTCTTGTCCGCCACGAAGCCGGTGCCACACGCGTCGTGCTCGAACTCCGGGCGATAGAGCAGGCGAGTGCCGCGCTCCAACGGATCGCTCATGTGGCCGGGTACGGCGGGTACCACTTGCGATGAGCGCTTCATGACGTGCAGCCCTTCTTCTGTCTGCGTCGTGCCGGACGACTCTGTTACCGGCCGATCGTGTCGTGGAGGTCAGAGAAACGTACGCCGGGAGCGGGCCGCCTCGCCGCGACGGCGTGGGATCGCTCCTTGTGGGGTGGTGTAAAAACTACACTTTGTCGAGTGACTGGTCAATTTCCGCGAACTCGCAGAAGCCCGCTTGGCCGGGCGTCAGGGCCCGACGAGACCCTCCCCGGCCCGGGTGGCGGCGGCGGCACTCCGGCTCGGGGCGCGCGGCGAAGCGCCAGACGGAACGACCGTCACAGTCGAACGCGCTCACGCGTCCGCTGCGATCGGTGACAATCGCCACGGCGGCGCCATTAGCGCGCGCAAGCCCGACGCTGTTGTATTCCGTGGCTGACGACTCCATCTCGGAACACCAGCGGACAACTCCATCGGGCGACAGGCAGGCGATGTTCCCACTTTCGGTGGCGACGAGAATCGACAGCCCACGCCCGGGAACGTCCGCGACTGTCGGCCATGTGGAGATCGGTCCGCCGAGAGCGGTGCGCCAACGCTCCGCGCCGGCCCCGTCGAACGCTACAACGTCGCCGTCGCGTGTGCCGACGACGAAGCAGGAAACTCCCGCATCCGAAAACAACGCCGGGACCGTCGCACCGGGGATGTCGACGGTCCATTTCCGCGCGTGATGTCATGGAGATATCTCCGGTGATGTGGGAAGTCGTAGTCGAGAAGATCGGTCGATGCGGGTAGTTTAGACGCAGGCGCGACCGCACGCTCGGATTACCTCATTCCAACCCGAGCACGTCGCGCATGGAGTAGATGCCGGGCTCGCGTCCGACGACCCATTCGGCGGCACGGAGTGCGCCTGCGGCGAATGTATCGCGACTCTGCGCGCGGTGAGTGAGCTCCAGCGTCTCGCCCGTTCCTCCGAAGAGCACGGTGTGGTGGCCCACGATGTCGCCGGCGCGGAGGGCGTGCATACCGATCTCGCGCTTCGGACGCTCGCCGACTTGCCCTTCCCTGCCGTGGCGGGCGACGTCGGGCAGAGACCATCCGCGCGCCGAGGCGGCAGCTTCGGCCAGGCTGATCGCGGTGCCGCTGGGAGCGTCGCGTTTTTGCGTGTGGTGCGACTCGACGACTTCGCAGTCGAACGCTTCACCCAGCGATGCCGAGGCACGCTCTACAAGGGTCAGCAGCGCCGTGATCCCGACGCTGAAATTGCTCGCCTTGACGACGGCGATTCCGGCGGCCGCAGCGGCGAATTCACGCTCCTGCTCCGCATCCATGCCGGTCGAACCCATGACGAACGCGCATCCGGCATCCGCAGCGGCCCGCACCTGTTCGATACCCGCCGCGGGATCGTTCACGAACGCGATCCCCACGTCCGATCCGGAGAGCGCCATCGGCAGATCGGCGGCGATTGGTACTGATATCGAGCCAACGCCCGCTACGTCGCCCGCGTCGCTGCCGAGGAGGTCGCACTCGACCCGTTCCACTGCCGCCGCAACCTCGACGCCCGGTGCGTCCTGCGCCAGGGCTACAAGACGTTTGCCCATGCGACCGGCGGCCCCGATTATCGCGCATCGAACCATGTAGTCCTCCAGATGTGCTGTCTAACGAACCAATCGGACCGGGGCGACCACGTTCGCTCCAGTGGTACCGCTACTCCGCGGGACTGCCGCCTGGGAGCGGCGCTCACCTGCCGGTCGCGTCCGGCGCGATCACCTCGCCGGACCACCACGTCGACAACGTCTCCAGTCCGATGACGCCGGTGCGCAGCACATGGAGTTCTCGTCCGTGGGGACGCACCAATGTGGTCGGAGCACCTCCCGGCGTCGTCTCGCCGCCAACGATTCCGTCGAGCCCGTCCGGAAACTGTTCGGCAACCGCATCGGCCGTGGTCGGCGGCGGCTCGCCCTGCAGGTTCGCGCTCGTAGCGGTGATGGCCCCTCCGACCGCGTCGGCAAGTATCCGGGCGTGGGTGTGAGCGGGCACTCGAACCGCCACGGTATCCGTGCCACCGGTTACCAACTCGTCGACGTCGCTCAGCGCGGGCAACACCACCGTCAGAGGCCCGGGCCATGCCAGTGAGATGAGCCTGACGGTCCTCGGAGAGAGGCCCTGCGCGACGCTGGTGACCTCCGTCGCCCGGGCGAGGATCAGGCTTATCGGCTTCCCCTCGTCGCGACGTTTCAGCGCCCCGATGCGGACCAGGGCGCTATGAATCGTAGGAATGGCTCCGAGCCCGTAGAACGTCTCGGTGGGGTAGGCAACCACATCGCCGCGTCGCAGCGCCGCCGTGGCCGATGCCACGGTGAGCGTGGTGTGAGACATAGGTGTAGATCCATGCACCAGCGTTAGACGTGAACTCGCCCGGCCGGTCGAAAGCGTTCTCGACGCCGGACCTTTTTCGTATCGTTGTAACATTCGTTCCCGACCTGCGCGACCGCAAGGCCTCTGACAGGCGCCCAATTCCCGCTCCAACGGCACAAACCGAGAGCAGGTCGGCGCAACGTGAGTCCTGTATCGCGGGCGGTGTGGCGGCAAAGCCGTCGAGCAATTCTAATGCGACCACCAGGAAGGCGTTGCGATGAGTGTGGCCCTGACAGAGTTGGTGAGCTATCTCGACGACTATCTGCGCACTGCCGAGGTGCCGGATTCCGAGGGGGCGCTGAACGGGCTCCAGGTGGAAGGCGTTCAGGATATCACGCGGATCGCGGTCGCCGTCGACGCGTGTCTCGCGACTATCGCCGGTGCGGCGCTCTGGGGCGCCGACCTGCTCATCGTACACCACGGTCTATTCTGGGGCGCCAAGGCGCCGCTGACCGGCATGGAGTACCGCCGGTTCTCAGCGCTTGTGCGACACAGGCTCGGCGTGTACAGCTCCCACCTGCCGCTGGACATCCATCCGGAGGTCGGTAACAACGTCAGGCTGGCCGCTGAGCTCGGCGTCCCGGTAGAAGGGCATTTCGGCATCTCCAACGGGATCGAGGCGGGCGTCCACGGGTCGCTCGACCTTGACCGCAACGAACTCGTCGAGCGCCTGACAAGCGTACTCGGCGTTGAGCCGCGAGTGCTTCCCTACGGCCTGTGGCGAACGTCGCGAGTGGGCATCGTCACCGGCGGCGGCGGGACTCTGGTAGCGGAGGCGGCAAAAGCCGATATCGACACGCTCATCACTGGCGAAGGGCCTCACCACACGGCACTCGACGCGGAAGAACACGGCATGAACGTCATCCACGCCGGTCACTACGCCACCGAGACGGTCGGCGTGAAGGCGCTGGCAAAGCATCTCGAAGAGCAATTCGGCGTCGAGACGGAGTTCGTCGACCACCCCACCGGATTGTAGCGAGGACCCCCTCCGAGCGTCGCGCCGGGGCGCCGGGCGGCCCAAGCCTTGTCTGGACCCACGTGCGCCGCTATCATCGCGACACGTACTACCTATCAACTTCAGGCTACCAACTTCAGGCGAGGTGCCCACGCATGTCAGATCAACACGATATCGACGTCTCCGCGGCAAGAGAGAGCGTCGACAAGCTGATCCGTTCCGCACAGAAACTCGCGCTTCGCACTGCGGGCGCTGAGCCATACGACTCCCCATGCGCTGTCGGCGACGACGGCCTGTACGGACTCATCGACGATGGTGGGGCGAACGAACGCGCCGTACTGAGCGATCCGGCGGTGTCGTTCAGCGCCTCCTCCGAAGAGTCGGCGCTGTCGGGTTCAGGACGCGCCATCCTGCACAAGCTCGTGGGCGAGGCACCCGAGGTTGCAGCGCTCTTCGAGCAGGCCGGAGTCGCGGCAGATGCGGAGGCCCGGGTCGTCAAGATCATACCGCACGAGGTGATGATCGACGGTGCGGATGGCACGCAAGCGTACGCGTTCCCCTACGGCGGCGAGACGAAAAGCACCGCCGGGTTGTGGTGGCAGGCTGTGCGCCCGTTCGCGTACACCGCGTCGGTAACGCCGATACTCCTCGGGGCGGTGCTGGCGTGGTTCCTCTCGCCGGGCGACGTAGCCTGGTGGCTCCTGCCGATCGTGGTGATCGCCGGTGTGCTCTACCACACCGGCGCGAATCTCGTGAGCGACTACTTCGACTACACCAGCCGCGTGGACCGAATGGGCACCATGGGCAGCTCCGGTATCCTTGTGAACGGGCTCATGGCGCCGCGAACGATACTCCTTGGAGGGATCGTCGCGTTTGCCATCGGCACCGCGCTGGGGCTCTGGATGGTGAGCATGCGCGGTATGCCGCTGCTCTGGATCGGCCTCGCCGGACTGGTCGGTGGATTCTTCTACAGCGGATGGCCGCTGGAACTCAAGTACCGCGGGCTCGGCGAGCTAGTGATCTTCGCTCTGTTCGGCCCGCTCATGGCCATCGGCGCGTACATCGTCCTGACCGGCGTGTATTCACCGGATGTGCTCGTGATCTCGCTGCCGGTCGGATTCCTTGTCGCGGCCATCGTGCAAGCGAATAACCTTCGCGACATCGCCGACGATGCCGCGGCGGGTGTGACGACCGTCTCGAATGCGTTCGGCCAGAAGTTCGCCGCGATCGAATACTACGCGATGATCGTCGCGGCGTACGTGAGCGTCGTAGTGATGATCGCGCTGGGCACGCTCCCCGTGTGGACCCTCATCGTAGCGTTGAGCATCCCACCCGCCGCGAAGATCATCAAGCTCATCCAGTCATCTCACGGCAAGCATACGGCACAACTCGCGATGATCGATCAGATGTCCGCGCAGGTACACCTGCTGTTCGGCGTGCTGCTCATGGTCGGACTCGTGATCGGGAAGCTCGTGTGATAGCAGAGATCGCGACGGTCATCCTCGCGGCCGCGATGTGGGGCGTTATGTTCGGCCTGGAGTGGGGCAACTTCTGGCTGGACATGACCTACGCCGCATCGCTCCTCGCCGTGGGTGGATTGCTCCTGCAGCGCGGCGAGACAAGCCGAATCTTCCGGTTCGAACCCTCACACGTCGTCGTCGGTATCGCGTCGGCAGCGGCGCTGTACGTGGCGTTCTGGGCGGGAGATCGGATCAGCGCGGCGATTCTACCATTCGCGGTCGAGCAGGTCGGCGGCATCTACGGCATGAAGGCGCAGATGAATCCGCTCGCCATCGGAGGGCTACTCTTCTTCCTCATCGGTCCGGCGGAAGAGATCTTCTGGCGAGGCTTCCTGCAGGACCGGTTCCAACGGCGTTGGGGCGGCGTCACGGGATGGATCGTCGCCGGGCTCGTGTACGCCGCGGTACACATATGGGCGTGGAACTTCATGCTCTTCATGGCGGCGCTCATCTGCGGCATGTTCTGGGGATGGGTGTACCTGCGCTGGAGATCGCTCTGGCCGGGTATCATCTCACACGCCGTGTGGGACGTAGTCATCTTCGTGCTGCTGCCGGTGCGCCCGGGAGGGTGATAGGGCATAGAGAACGCAGCACACCGGCAGCGACCCGCTAGAACCCGAACCGCACTGCGTCAATCGCAAGCGAGACGGAAGCGCGATGGACGCTTTCCGGCTTACCATTTATCGTTCGCAGCGACGGACCGTACTGGTGTCCGATGGCAACGGTAACGGGGACTACGTTCGACACTCCAACCACCACGTAGAGACCGGGGGCAAAGAGCTGCCGGAGACCTATTTCGGGCATTACGCTCGTGCCGTCCCCGCCACGAATGCGATACGCCGCCATATTGCCGAAGTCGGCGAATTGCAGGAAGATACCCCACGAACTCCCGTCGCGCCGCCAACCCCACTCAAGCCCCACCGGCACCCAGATGCCTAGCGAGTTCGGTCGCCAGCCATCGAACTCGGTCTCATAGCCAACGATGCCGCCGAGATAGGCATTCAGATACAGATACGTCGAATCCGCGTTTTCGACGAGCGTGCGTTTCGCACGCCATGAACCCACCGGCGACGCGAAGCCGTCGAGTGCGGCCTCGACATCCTCGGAACCCCCGGCGTCAGCAAGGTCCGCAAACAGGGCTGAGTACCTCAGTAGGTTCAAATTCCTCGCGCTACTCGCACGAGCGCTGGCCACACTGGCGTGGTGTCTAGCGGTGGCGTCAGCGACGTAGGCGGCGGCCCGGGCAATGCAGGCGGCCTCTTGGACTTCCGCTATCGCCTTCCGCAGGAGTGAAGCCGCAGTGATGCAATCCACAGCGGCTCTCCCTGATTCTGCGTCAGCCATGGCAATTGCGAGCACGCTGTCACCATCTGACGCCTCCGCCAGCCCGGTGTTTCCACCGGACCCCGCAACGAGCAACTCCGCCCGCTTCGCGGACTCCACGACGGCACGGGCGGCATCAAGCGCGTCGTCGGCAAGAGTTATAATCCCATCCACCCCATCCGCAGCCGAGGCTAGTGTGCTGCAACCGTCATCCGCCTGGAAAAGTAATCCGATGTGTTTGACGCTGCTGTCCACGCTGGCACCGGCGCTGCGCACAGATCGCACCCGAGCTGCCGCCGCGACCACGATCCGTTGAGTGTCAGCCGTGTCGCGACCCGCCTTCGCCGCCAGTTCGGCGACAAGGTGCATGGCGATGACGATTCCCGTCGCACGATCACCCCGCGCAATGTACTTGTGGATAGCGTGGACCCGGTCCGCGTATTCCATCAGCGTGTCAAGTTTCTCCATGGCCTGGGCGTCGTCGGGGAACAGCACCTGCATGGCCCCGACCAGCTCGCGCGTGCTGACGTACAGCGCATCCCATGCGCTTACGCGGGCGGACGAATCTACTTTCGCGCCCAGTTGCACGATTCGTTCATGGGCGCGCTGCACTGCCGTGAGCCGGGGAAGGAGGTTCGCCACTCGCGGACGCAGATCCTCCTTCGCTTCGCGGAACTCGGGTAGGAGTTTCGCCAAGCTGTCCGCCATGATACCAGCCCACACGTTCCTCGTGATATTCCGCCTGAGCACGTTGAACAGTGGCATGTCCCGAACTCGGACCTCCTCGCCGGAGTTCTCATCGCGCTCCAGGCGCGACACGAGGCTCAGGAGTTTCGGTGCAACGGCAAACGGGAAATCCCGCTCCCCGCGCTGGTACGCGATCGCCAATGCCGCGTCACGCGAAACGTGTCCCATCATCCGGGCCGCTAGAACCATCTTCCGATCAAGCTGCGGATCACTCACGGGCGTATCGAGGGGACTTGTCGCGAACCGGGACAGCGCGGCGAACGGCTCCATGCCGTCACGGATATCCGATCCCACCTCGGCGAACGTCCCGACGAGCAGGAGCGCGGTCCTGGCTGTCGGATCCGAGACGTTCCTGGCGATGAGTTCCGGTAGCGTCGCGGGAAATCCATCGATATCCACCCGCACCGCGGATCGTAGCGATTCGAGAAGAGAAGCGCCGTAGATCCCATTCGACGCCGCCTCGACTACCATCTTCGTTCGGGGGAATAGCGTCGACAGCTGCCCTCCACGCTGACGGTCTTTGAACGCCCGGTCAAGCATGTGGAACGCAGAGAACACCAGTTCCTGCTCCGCGCGCTCGATGATGAAGTCGCGTGCGCCATACACGAGCGCCTGCTCAAACGGGAGATCGCCGGTGGGCGCGGCTCCAAGCGACGGTAGGAGGGACCCTGCGATCACGCCACCATTGACTGATTTCCGGATTCGCCGTCCATTCGCCAGCTCGTCGCGTTCCCTCGCGGAGTCCGCCTTCGCTCGCGCTCGCAGGGCGACTCCGTGTGCTGCGGCTATCGTCGCGATTAGCGGGATGCCACGATCTGCGAAGGGTGCCATCACAAAGGAATCGACCTCCGTGGCCGCGCCCGAGTTGGGATCGCGATGGATGAACTCCCTCGCCACGGGGTCTCCGTAGATCACATGCACCTGGTACGCCACCAGCGTTCTGATGAGTGGGCTGCGTAGTTCTTCAGTCGTGGGCGTGGGGACATCGGCGCGCGTTGCCGCTGCCAGCAGGACAACCAATGCGCAGATCGACGCCGCAAGCGTGTTGTGAGCAAGGGTCGGTCGGGGGGCCACTGGTGAATCCTCCTCACCATAGGTGGTACTGCAACTTGCGCACAATATAGCGATAGTAGTTCCTCATACATATGATACACGTGTCCTACCGCCGCGAGCCACCCCGGCAGTGGACTGCCCTCTGATGCCTGTTGGTGGTTGCTTTGGATGGTGGGAATAGCCGATCAGTCACCCGCGAAGTCAGAGGCTCCGACTCGCTGATCTCGTTACACTCTCACACGCTGCCGCCGAACTCCCGCGTAACCTCATGGCGAAACCGCGCGGAAATCGCCTGCCAGTCCTCGTACATCCTGCGTTTCCCGCCTGGAGCGGGGTCGCCACGCAGCGGAATCGCGCACAGCGCGTCGCGCGGATGGGCCGTGACGAACGCCGGAACGACTCGGTCGCCGCACTCGAACTCCCCCCACTCGCCAGGCGGCGAAGCCGCCCCGTCCTCCCAGAGCGCCTGACTCGCAACGTCGCCGAGCGCCACCACCACGAGCGGCTCCACCATGCAGAGCTCAGCTTCCAGACGCGGACGTTCGGCAGCGATCTCATGAAATCGGGGAGATCGATGCCTGGGCAGCGCCCTCCGGACGGCCGCGGTGAAGTAGAGCCAGCTCTCAGGTATCTCGACGCCCGGCGCGGCAAGCATTTTCAGCAGAATCGTCTCCAGCGGCCCAGAGTAGAGCCGTCCCGCCGCCACCTCGAATCCACTCGCGCGATCCGAGACGAGAGCCAGCCCACGATCCGCTCGTCCGCGCGGCGGGAGCGTGCCGCTGCCACCGTCGGCGTCGATCGCGGCTACGACGTCCTCAATGATCCGTGACGGCGCGGGCGGTTCGGAGAGCGTCATTCCCGCAACGCCTTGATGGCCTGCGCGGGGACCTCCGCGCGGAACACCGCAGTGCCCGCCACGATTACGTCGACGCCCGCCTCGCGCACGAGCCCGGCCGTATCCGGGTTGATACCGCCATCGACCTGGATGACGGTGCCGGCGCCACGCCGGTCGATTTCGTGCCGCAGGGCGCGAATCTTGTCAAGCGAGTTCGGCATGAACTTCTGACCGCCGAAGCCCGGCTCCACCGACATGACGAGCACCAGGTCCAAGTCGTCGAGAAGCGGGAAGAGTCCGTCGGGAGGCGTACCCGGTTTTATCGACACGCCGACCTTCGCGCCGGTCGCGGCGATGTCTCGAATTGCACGGCCGGGATCGTCGACCGCCTCAATATGAAACGTGATGAGATCGCTTCCCGCCTCGACGAACTTCTGGGCGTACCCAACCGGGTCGGTGATCATGAGGTGCGTATCGAGCGTCAGATCGCTCAGGCGACGGATGGCCTCGACGATGAATGGGCCGAAGGTCAGATTCGGGACGAAGTGCGCATCCATCACGTCCAGATGGAGCCAGTCGGCGCCGCCGGCCTCAACTCGTGCGAGTTCCTCGCCAAGGCGCGAGAAGTCGGCCGCAAGAACGGATGGAGCGATGGTGACGGGCCTGCTGCGGGACATGGATCGATCCTTCTACCAGGCGCGTGGGAACCCGGCGTGGCTGCTGGTGGTTTGGCGGTTACCAAAATAGCATGGTGCGGCACCGGGACGGTAGGGCACGCATTTCGTTCGGGGCCATTGACACCGGCGAGCGTTCGCCGGTTATTCGCTCGCGGTTCGCGAAAGTTGCACCGCGACGTTCAGATTGGCCCGCGCTTTGCATTCGCGTCGGTCGATAGAATCAGTACCACATTCTCACGATTGAGAGGGGGTGAGTGACAATGGGCCTGCTTTACGAGAAGCAGATTACCGAGGAGCCGGTCGCGGAGGCGGAGATGCCTGCTATCAAGGAAACCGCCGCGCCTAAGGCGCCCTCCCTGCAGAGCGCCGTCCTGGTGGAGGACGACTGGCAGGAGGTCGACTTGATCGACGAACCGGTAGAACGGGAACTCGACACCAAGGATGACGAAGATGAACTCCTGTGATGCTACGCACGGCGTCGAGTTGTGACCTGGGGCTGTCCTATCGTGCTTGACAGCCCCTCGCCACTTCTGTCACGCACTCCTGCCAATTTGGCTCCCTGAACCCCTCCGACAACCCTCACAAGGCAACATGTGCGCGCGCATATTGCGCATGCCGTCCCCCATATTGGGGCAACCTCGCCACCAGATGGCCCAAGCTGCGTGCTCGCCCTAGGTGATCGTATCGATGATGGGCTCAACCGATTTCAGCCACGTGTGGGCCGGATCGTCTTTCGGCTGCAGAACCCGGCTAGTCGGCCCGGCCATGAACCAGAGGTAGTAGAGCTGGTATCCCGGCGCCGCCGCGACAGGATGATATCCCTTCGGCAGCAGGACGGTGTCGTTGTGCTCCACCGCATAGCTGATGTCGAGCGACCGGTCGTCCGTGTAGATGCGCTGGAAGCCGAAGCCCTGCTCCGGGCTGAGCTGGAAGAAGTAGATCTCCTCCATCTTCGCTTCCACCGGCGGATTGTCGACTTCGTGCCTGTGCGGCGGGCTCGACGACCAGTTGCCGGGCGGATTCAGCGTCTCGCCAACAACGATGTGACTCGCCTCGAACGACGCGTCGATGATATCACGCACATTCCGACGCCAGTTCGCGCGTCCAACCGACTTCGTCTTGACGTCCTCGGGCCGTATGAGCGCGGGCGCCCGGTCGAGCGTCGATGTAGCAGTACACACGGCGATGCTGACGGGACCGGGTCCGGCGCCGACGATCTCCGCCTCGTGACGGCGTGGCACGTAGACCGTCGTCGGGTTCGCCGCGAATACCGACGGCCGGCCACCGATGCGTTCGTATTTCTCCGAACCGACGGAGATAGTCGCCGTGCCCGTAAGGATGACGAGCGCCGCCTCGTCGTCGGCAAGGCGGACGATCTCGCGCTCGCCTTCGTTGAGCTTCACGATGCTGAACCCGAGAAACTCCATCGCTCCGCTGTCCGCCGGTACGATATCGTTCACACCGTCCTTGATATCCCCGCGGATGCGCAGGTCGTTCTGATGATCGCTCACGCTGTCTCCCTCCGTGTTCGATACGTCTGATCACAACGCCATATGCCCGCCAAACAAGCTACCGGTATTCGACGCCAAGTTCGTCCAGAATACCCTTCAGCGCCTGCGCGGCTACCTTGAACGCCTCCGGACCGGACCAGCCTCCCGCGCGACCGGCGTGCTTCAGATGCGGCTCCAACGAGAGCACGCCCTCCCAGCCGGTCGAAAGCTTGTCGCGCAGGACCTCGCGCACGCCGCCGTCACCCTCACCCGCGGGCGTAACGGCGCCCGATTCGAGGAGCGCATCCTTGACGTGGAAGTAGGCCACGTCGTCTTTCAGCAGGTCCCACGCTTCCTCGTACGGACGGACGCCCGCCTGCACGAAGTTGGCCGGGTCGAATATCGCCTTCAGGCTCGGGCTGTCGATCGTATCGAGCAGATCGCGACACTCGGCGGGCTGCTCTCCGTAGATGTCGCGCTCGTTCTCGTGTCCCATGACGATGCCGTTTGCCGCGGCCATATCCACCATGGCCCGCATGCGCCGCATGACCTCGTCGCGATGCGCACTCACGGGCTCGTCTTTCGGCACGTAGAACGAGAAGATGCGTATCCTGTCCGTCTCGAAGTACTTCGCCAGCTCGATGTACCGCTCACACCGGCGCAAATGCTCACCGAAATCGTCGTCGATCTTGATCTTGCCGAGGCCCGACCCGATCGCGGAGATCCGGAACCCCCGGTCGTCAAGCAGACGTCTCGCCTTTGCCATGTCGTCGTCGGAGAGCAGATCGACGCCGGCGCCCCACACGGAGCGGAACTCGATATGCCGGATGCCTTCCGACTCCATGACATCCATCTGCTCCGTGAGATCGGCTGAGATCTCGTCCCCGAAACCGCTCAGAATTACCACGTCGCTCCTCCGCTAAGTGC
>CAZEAI010000028.1:0-45224 GCA_964510105.1 uncultured bacterium | reverse complement strand
GTCGCGCCGGTCATCGCCGAGCTGAGTCCGGTGTTCCGGCTGGCGGAGCGCGTCAGCGTGGACCTGTGGGAATCGGAACTTTCGCCCACGATCGAGGAAGTGATGCAGCGCTTCCCGGGGTCATACCTGAAGGGCTACGTCGCGCTGCGCAACGGCCGGGAGGAGCGTCTGCCGGTGGACGTAATCGTGGCGGACACCGACCGGGACCGGGCGTCGCGCGCGCTCGAAGCGACGATGGCCTGCCTCGACGATCTCCTGCGCGAGCGCGGCAAATCGCTCAGGCGGGAGGGGTAGGAGCTACTGCTCCTCCATGGTGTCGAACAGCGTCGGATCAGAAGGCCTCACCGCTGGGGGATTCCGCGCATCGTCAGGCACGGAAGGGAACTCATCAGCGCCAAAGCAGGCACTCGCCAAAAGGTCATCCAGGAGTGCTGCTTGTTCCGGATAGCCGGACACGGTGGCTTCCAGCACCCAGAGCAATTCCAGTAGCTCCGTCGTGAGTTGGCTAGTCCACCGCTCAGGACGTATGTCGTCAAGCGGTGACGATTTCCTACCGGCACCATTCTTCATACGATATTTCAGCCACGATTGGACAACCTTCAGGCCCGATACTTCGAACTCGAACACCTCCGGCGTGACGGGGGCAAAACCACCGTCGCCCACCCGGAGCGAACGCGTTGCGTCGTTGTATTCATACGATTCCGGATATCCATCGGCATCGCCGGATATCGCTCCTATACATCTAGCCATACCGGGAGGAACAACGCCACGTCGCTGGCCATCTGGCACAAACCTCTCTCCGTAGGTATGCAGCCAGAGCAGGCGCGCGCCGATATGGCGGGCCTGCTCGAACAGCAAGGCATCCTTCGTCATCGGCACGCGCAGCTCGCGTTTCTCAAGTTCCTTGTGGAAACGTGCCGTGAATGCCGGATGCGCCAGCACCCCATATACATAGGCTAGGAAATCCTCTGGCGTCACTATGCGATGGTACGCTTCCGCAAGCAAGTCGAGCAGCCCAGGCAGGATATTCGCTTCTGACGCGTCTGCGGCACGGTATAGGGGAACAACATCTTTGCCGCCATAGGAGCCCCGGTAGTGATGCATATCTGGGATGTGCGAACAGGCGGTCGCCCCGGGCCCGGCGCCAAGGGGATGATTCATGAGCGTTGTCATGTACATCTGCTTCGTTTGCGCTGGGTCCCCATGTGCTTGCCAGAGCGGGGGCCGCGGCCGTATCATCAATCCGATATCGGCGATAATGTGTTGTCTGTCGAATGACCGGAAGGCATACCGATGGACAGGTGGAATTGGTGCGTTCTCCGGTAGGTCCGCAACATTCCCAGGTAAAGCGCCTGTGGAGAGCCTGACCGAATTAACACGCCTCTCCCCATTTTCGTGGAAAGCTTCGGCCCGGTCGCTTGCATAGAGAAGGGCCTTCCACCGTTTCACCAGAGTCTCTTCACTTTCCGCGATCAGCCAAGGCCGGTGAGTCTTGACACCAGGCTGCTGCCAGGGAAAAAGGTCCTTCACCAGAGGCCAGGCGAAGTAGTCGCCCGTGCCCGCGGGGCGGAAAGGGGCATGCCATCCGTCAGGACAGTCCTGCCAGTTCACTTCTACGAAATCGGCAATATCGTCGAGCCGGGCAAGTTTTGCATGGCGTTCGCCTTCGATGCGAGCATAGTGGATTCTGGCGGGCTCGTCATAATCTGGCCTCTGAGAGCGCAGAGCGACGGCAATCGCAACCGGCGTCTGGATAGCGAAGACATTGTCGCTTCTGCGTGTGCCGCGCCCTTCACCGCCGAGATCAATGATCCAGAGCTCGTCACACTGGCGGCGGAGGTGCTCACGCATTCCGCAGAAGGCGTCGCCCTCGAGGTAGCTGGATGCGCTGATGAAGCTGATAACCCCCGGCCCATCCATGGTCTGGTGCTCGAGTACTTTCCACACCGCCCAGCGCCAGAAATAGACGTATAGATTGTAGAGTCCGGTCAGCAGCCGCCCACGTCCCGCAACCATAGCTGGCTCCACGAAACTCCGGAAGATTGCATCTGTACCATGTCGCCCCAGCGCACCCAGCCGCCAGTGCGGGCCTTGTTCTCGTCTGTGGCGGCCTCGTGACGGTCGTAAGGCGGGTTGCCCAAGCAGACTATGACAGGAACGTTGCTCTTGACCTTCAGTGCCTTGGCGTGCTGTTCGCCGATGGGCCGAAGGAAAAGCGGCAGTTGGGGCGGCACGGCGTGGGGACTTTCGAGAGTGTCTGTGAGATAGACATGCGTACCATCTTCGGGCAACGCCGCGCCACGGTCTCGCAATGCACGGCTGACGCGCAGTTCGGCTACGGCATAGGGACCGACCATGAGTTCAAAGCCAAAGAGGTTCTTCGCGAGTTCAGCTGCCTGCCCCGCAACGGCGCCCCTGCCCTGCTCGGCCTCAACGCGACCGAGTGCGTGTTCGATGACGCCGAGTAGATAGGTACCTGTTCCGGCCGCGGGGTCGAGTGTGACAACGCCGGGATCGGCGAACCCGAGTGGTTTGTTCAACCGATTGACCAGCAGGTCGTCTATGAGGCGCACCTGGCAGCGAACGACCTCGACGGGTGTGTAGTAGGCCCCAACGTCCCTACGCAGTTTGGGGTCGTAGGCGGCGAGGAAGTCTTCATAGAAATAGAGCCAAGGGTCCTCGGGACCACAGAGAGTGGCGGTTGGCACACAAGCGATCACGCGCAGCACCAAGCTGAGTGACGCGGATATCTCCGATCGCGCGGCGGGGTCTGTGAGTACGCGCAAGGCCCGCGAAAGCAGGTTGTGTTCGGCGGCAAGAGCCGTCTCTGCGCTTTCCATCGTCAGCGGATCGGCACCCTCACTTCGACCGAGGAGGAGAGCGAACGTGACTGTTTGAGCATAAGCGTCTGCGAACGTGTCGTCAGATGCGTCGGGAAATAGCAGCGTCCGCCAATCTGCTGCAAGCTGAACGAGAGGTGAAGCAGGATCCCTGAGCGCGTCGATCACATCATCACGCAGCATCCTACAGAGGGGTGCCAGAAGCTCGGAGAAATGCTTCAAATCTATCTTACCGTTGCGATCAAACGGAATGATGGGCTCCCACATCAGGAAGTCGCGCAGGAGTTGCTCGATCGCTGAAGCATCTTGCGGTGCAACAGCTCTTGGCCCACAAGTTGAGATGTCACCCGCGACACGAACTACGCTGCGAACCAGTTCGCCGCTTCGGTACAGCGCCCATTCGTTGGCATCTGTGTAGAGAATGTTCGGTATGGCGGAGAAGCGCTTCCACTGGCTTCGATTGTGACTAGCAAAACGTCTGTGATCTGCCCCAACTCCCAGAGCCTTCAGCTCCACGTAGCCTGCGAGAAGACCGCGTGCATGCACGGCATAGTCAGGTCGACCGAGCCGATCTGGAAGCGGCGTCTCACCTGTGCACACGACTTGCCAGCCGAAGCTTTGGCCGACCTCTTCTATCAGGTTCTCGAACGGCCCGCGAAGCTGATCTTCTGGCTGGCCATGGGTGAGCTGCGACATCTTTGCGTAGACGCTGTCAGCGAAAGATCGGAGCGCGGTGCCAATGTCGTTCTCAGTCGTCATGCGTTCCTCAGCGTGGGGCGCGTTTCTAGTGCGCGAACATGCCGTCGATCCAACGGAACAAGAGTATCGCACCACGAACGCAGCACGGCAATCTCGTCAGTTGTCCGGCACCCCTCCAATCGGTACCTTTATACGTCTGTGCGGGCTGCGCGCGAACATCCTCGCGCAACGCGGCCCGTCACGGCGCGACGCTTCAAGAGACAGGTACCGAATGTCAGATCAGCAGCACATACGCAACTTCTCCATCATTGCCCATATCGACCACGGCAAGTCGACGCTGGCCGACCGCCTGCTCGAACGCACCGGCACACTCCGGGCAAACGAGATGCAGGAGCAGGTCCTCGACAACATGGACCTCGAACGCGAGCGCGGCATCACAATCAAGGCGCATGCCATCCGCATGAACTACACCGGCCGCGACGGCGACGAGTACGTGCTGAACCTCATCGACACGCCGGGTCACGTCGATTTCGCGTACGAGGTGAGCCGCAGCCTCGCCGCGTGCGAGGGCGCACTGCTCGTGGTGGACGCGGCGCAGGGCGTCGAGGCGCAGACGGTGAGCAATCTGTTCCACGCGCTGGAAGCGGACCTCGAAATCATACCGGTCATCAACAAGATCGACCTGCCCAGCGCGCAGGTGGAGATGGTGAAGGGACAGCTTCGCGACCTTATCGGCTGCTCCGACGACGAGATACTGCTCGTCAGCGCGAAGACGGGCGACGGCGTGGAGGACATGCTCGAAGCGATCATCGAGCGGGTGCCGGCTCCGGCGGGCGACCCGGACGCTCCGCTCCGGGCGCTGATCTTCGACTCCGTGTACGACCAGTATCAGGGCGCGATCATCTACGTGCGCGTCGTCGACGGCGAACTGCGCGTGGGTCAGAAGATCCGACTCGTGGCGGCGAAGGGCCTGTTCGAGACCGACGAGATCGGCTATCTGCGTCTCGGCAGAGAGCGCACGAGGGGAATCCAGACCGGCGAGGTTGGGTACGTCGCGGCGGCCATCAAGTCCATCGAGGATGCGCGCGTCGGCGACACCGTCATGGACGCGGAGCATGCGGCGGATGAGGCGCTGACGGGCTACCAGGACGTCAAGCCGATGGTATTCGCCGGCATCTATCCCGTGGACCCCGAGGACTACCCGGATCTTCGCGACGCTCTGGAGCGGCTGAAGCTGAACGACGCCGCGCTGATCTACGAGCCGGAGAGTTCCGCCGCGCTTGGCTTCGGGTTCCGATGCGGGTTCCTCGGCCTGCTCCATATGGAGATCGTGCAGGAGCGCCTGGACCGGGAGTTCGGCCTGAGCATCATCACGACGGTGCCCAACGTGCGGTATCGCGTATACACAACCGATGGCGGGGAACGCTGGGTGGAGAACCCGTCCAACCTGCCGCCGACGGTGAAGATCGACCGTATCGAAGAGCCCTACCTCGACGTGCAGATCGTCACGCCGACATCCTACATCGGCCCGGTGATGAAGCTCTGCACCGAGCGGCGGGCGGTGTATAAGTCGACGGAATATCTCTCGCCGACAACCGTCGATATCCGGTTAGACATGCCGCTGTCGGAGATCGTTTTCGACTTCTACGACAAGCTGAAGTCCGGGACGCGCGGCTATGCCTCGTTCGACTACGAGCTTCTGGACTACCGCCCGTCGAAGCTGGTCAAGCTGGACGTACTCCTTAACGGCGACCCGGTGGATGCGCTGAGCGTCATCGTCCACCAGGACGAAGCATTCGAGTGGGGTCGCCTGTTCTGTCGGAAGCTGAAGGAACTCATCCCACGACAGATGTTCGAGGTGATCATACAGGGCGCGATCGGGAACAAGGTCATTGCGCGCGAAGTCATACGGGCTATGCGCAAGGACGTCACGGCCAAGTGCTACGGCGGCGACATCACGCGGAAGCGGAAGCTCATCGAGAAGCAGCGCGAGGGCAAGAAGCGCATGAAGCAGGTGGGCAGCGTGGAAATCCCGCAGGAGGCGTTCCTCGCCGTGCTGCAGATGGACACCGAATAGCTATCCGCATTCGCGCAGACGGACGGGCGTGCGCAAGGCGCACGCTAAAGTGGGCGTAGCCCACGCAGGACTACCCGCCCGGAAGCTCGCGCGGTAACGTTCTCTGCGCATGGGGTCATCTACACGCGGAGCGCACACGGGACGCCCGATAGCGGAATCGTTCGACAGAAGGAACTCTACGTGAGTCGAGACGAATCTCAGCGTGACGCACCCTCGCCGGAGGAGGCGCTCGCAGGCGAAGCGGGCGAGCCCAAACGCCGCAAGTCACTCTTCCGCGAGTATGTCGAGCCGCTGCTGGTGATCCTGTTCGTCGCGCTCGTGATCCGGACGTTCGTTATCCACGCGTACCGGATCCCCTCGGGCAGCATGGAGGACACGCTCCTCGTCGGCGATTACCTCCTTGCGAACCGTTTCGTGTGGGGCGCCCCCGTCGAGATCCCGTTCACTGGAATCGTGCTCGGACGACTCCCGGCGCTGACCGAGCCCCGGCGGGGCGACATCGCGATCTTCGCGTCGTGGCAGGATACGACCGAGGACTTCATCAAGCGAATCGTCGGTCTGCCCGGCGATACGATACTCGTGCGCGACGATCTGCTGACGGTAAACGGCAAGCCCTTCCGCGACGAACTCAACGCGCGGTTCAGGCACGATCCCCGCATCTTCCCCGAGATCAAGTTCAACCCGACGCGTAGCTACCGCCATCGCGGTTTCGGCGGGTCACTCGCCCGGGATTACGGGCCGCACGTCGTCGCGCCGGGGCACGTGTTCGCCATGGGCGACAATCGCCACAACAGCTCCGACAGCCGCTACCAGGGCGATGTGCCGATGGAACGCCTGAAGGCGCGGGCGATGATCATCTACTGGTCGATGGATCTCTCGCGGCCGCTCTGGAATCTGGCGGAATTCGTCCGCTGGGAACGCATCGGCAGGCTCATCCACTGAGCCACCGGCTCGGCAGACGTGTGACCCAGGCCCAACCACCAACCACGTCCGCCCCAGGCGCGCCACCCATCGCGGACGATAGCGCCGATCGGTGGCAGGTTCCGCGCCGATTCCTCCTTGCGCTGATCGCCTCGGTCGTCGTGGCGCTACTCCTGCGAGCGTTCGTCCTGCACGCGTACCAAATCCCCTCCGCAAGCATGGAAGACACGCTTCTCGTCGGCGATTTCCTGCTGGCTGAGCGGCTCAGCTTCGGCGCGAACGTGGAACTGCCCTGGGCGCGCTCGACGGGCATCCGATTACCGGCGCTTCGCACTCCGCGCGCCGGCGAAGTCGTCGTATTCCGCGAGTGGGACAACGGCGAGGCGGAGTACATCAAACGCTGCGTCGGGCTGCCCGGCGACACCATTGAAGTGGTCGGCGGCACGCTGTTGGTGAATAACGAGCCGTTCGACCCGCTCCTGGCTATCATGACCGGCGGCGGCGCGCGGGTGAAGCAGCTAACACGGCTCGCCGCTCCGGACGACCCTCACTACGCCCACCGGCACTTCACCGACCGCCTGCGCAACTTCGGCCCCCACGTCGTACCGCCGGAGCACATCTTCGTCATCGGCGACAACCGAGACAACTCCGAGGACAGCCGAATGCGCGGCGACGTCCCGCTCGTAGCGGTGCGAGGGAGGCCGGTGTTCATCTACTGGTCGGTGGAACCCGACGCACCGTGGTGGAACCTTGCTCGCCGCATACGCTGGGAGCGAATCGGTACGCTCGTGCGATGATCCGCGCTTGACTGCGACGGGCGGCGAAGTACCTTTCCCGGAGCAACTGCGTCGTTCCCGTTTCCTGCTGCCCGGGAGGGATACCATGCGCCACGTACTGCTGCTCATCGCGATGGTCGTCACTGCGAACGGCTGCGAACTGCTATCGTCCGGCACGTCTGATCGCGAGAACGAGGACGTTCGGCCGATTGGTGTCGTCGACCGCTACGTAACCACCACGTTCGGCGGAGTCCACGAACACATCGCCTATGCCGAAGCTGGCTCCGCCACAGTCTGGGAACGCGACGTGAGGGGATTGAGCGGCGTGTCCGAGCGCCTGCTCATAGCGCGGGGAGATGACGGGCACTGGTGGCTGCGTCCGGAAGACGCCACGCGTCCGACCAGGTGGTACCGCGTCGGCGGCATCACGGTCGGTGTTGGAATGGAGGACGTGGACTCGCCGGAAGTCGTGGACGCCATCGCCGCGGACGGTGACTCGGCCACCTGGCTCGTCGGCTTCAAGAGCGGGATAGCAGCTCTCAGCATCGGCATCCGAACCGACAACGAGCCGCCGAAGTGGTCAGACCCGGTTCTTGATAAGCTCGACTACTATCTGGGGCTTCCCGAGATCTTCCCCAACGTGGAACTCTCGTATTCGGGTATCACGCACGGATGAACCTGGAGGCTCCATGCGCCGCGCGCTGCTGCTCATCACAACCGCACTACTCAGCGCAGTCGCGTGCTCGGAGGCACCGACGGAGGTCGTGGTCGAGCAGGCGTCGGGGCAATTGCCCGTCGTGGCGTTCCGAGCATCCGCCGACACGGGCGCTGTGACGATCCCAGCCGACTCGCTGGCGTATGTCGCCATCTACGGGCGAATCGGCCGGCAATCGACGTGAGGAGCACAGCTACCGCGCAGTACGATTGATGCAGCCCGGAACGGAAGGTCATACGCGAAGCCCATGCTCCCACTTCTCCCACCATCCAGCGCCGACACAATGCTCGGACGGCTCGCGACGTGGTTGCGTCTCGTCGGTGCGGACGTGGTGCATGAGCGCGAGATCGCGGGGAGCGAACTGCTGCGTCGAGCGGGCGTGGAGGAACGCCTGGTGCTCACGCGCGACACGGGAATCATGGCGAGGAATGTAGACGTGCCGCGGCTCTTCATTCGGCACGACCGTCTTGCCGATCAGCTTCGGCAGGTGGCAGACGCGTTCGACATCACCTGTTTCGAGCCGTTCTCGCGATGCCTGCGGTGCAACGAGATCGTCGTTGACGTGGATCGTGATTCAGTGCGGGATCGCGTCTGGCCGTACGTGTACGAGACGAACGAGCGATTTCGCGAGTGTCCCGGATGCAGGCGCCTCTACTGGTCCGGCACCCACCCCGAGCGAGCGTATGCTCGACTGACGGACATGCTCGGAGCCGACGTGGCGCGGGCGGTATTCCGACGCTGACGCGGCCCTACCATTCAAGTTCGGCGTGTTCTCCGAGCATCTGCTGGAGGCGGCGCTCGACGATGGCGTCCTTGCCGGCCTGTCGAGCCTCCACGACGCGTCGCAGATGCTGCAGCCGCGCCTCAAGATGCTCCATCTCCTCGCGCTTCTGCCCCTCGCGCAGATCGAACAGCCTGCTGAGAGCCGTCTCGATCTGGGCACGCAGCTCCTGCCGAGGCTCACCATCCTGCAATTCACGGTACTGGAGCGCAAGATCCTCGATCTGCGCCTCGAGCCGGAACATCTCCTGGTGGCGAGCCAACGCCGTGGAATCACCCTCGGCGATCGCTCCGAGCCGCGCCTGTGCCATGAGTACACGCCGTAGCGTCATGGTGTACATGCGCGGGGCGGTCTCTTTGAGTTCCTCAAGACGATCCGAGATGCCCGGGTCCACCCGTCGGAGAAATGCGAGCGCCTGCGCCTCCTCCTCCTCGGTGACGGGAATCATCATCCCGCGCCGCGGTCCACCCATGCCGAATCCCGGTTCGCCGGGTGGGCCGGGTGGGAACATGTCCTTCTCCGGCTCGCGCGCGGGCCTGCGGGCCGACGCGTCGACGGCCAGTGTCGCGACGATGCATGCTGCTACGATGAGTATCCGCCGGATTGCCATACCTCATCTCCAGGTGCGACGCGGTCTCAGAACTCGTAGACCTGCGTCGTGAAGGCGTCGATATCGTCAGCAAGAGCCATCACGTCGTTGCTGAACGAATCGTCCTGATCATCGATCCACGAAAACGTCGGGAGTGCATCGCCGGCACCCGTCGCTGACTCGGAGACGGGCGTCTCAAGTTCTATGTCATAGTCCCATGCGATGACTGACGGCGAGAGCGTCTCGTCCACAGTCCAGCCGCCCAGCGGGAGTACGGCCACGGCGAGCAGAATCGATGCCGCGAGAGCCCATCCCAGTATCGGCGCCGGATTGCGTCCGGAGTGCCGCGGACGGATCCGATCGAACAGCCGCAGGGGGCCGGTCGCCGCCTTCCGTGCTTCCGCGCTGCGTTGCGCCGCGAGCGATAGCGACTCCAGCGTCGCGTCTGCGAGACCGGAGGTAGAAACCGCACGGTAGCCCCGGCTCACGGCGTGCTGTGCTTCCACGACGCCGCGGCACTCGGCGCAGTAGGCAAGATGCCGCTCGTAGGCCGCTCGGCCTCCCGACGGCAACTCATCCGACGCATAGAGCACCGCTTCATGCCGAGACTTCGGGCACGTTGCGAATGTGATAGTAGCGTTGCTCGTCACGCTGCAGCCTCCTGCACGAAATCGCGGAGTTTCTTCCGCAGTTTGTCGGTGGCGTAACGCATGCGCCCCGTGATGGTATTGATCGATTCGCCGGTAATCTCCGCGATTTCGCGAAACGTGAGATCGGCCTCGAGTTTCAGAATCACGACCTCCCGCTGTTCATCCGGCAACTCGCCTATCGCCGACTCAAGACGCGATCGGAGTTCCGCGTCGTGTGCCAGCGCATCGGGCTGCAGAAGCGGATCGGAGGAACCGTACTCGATCGGGCTCGACGAATCCTCGTCGTCCCGGTCCGGCGGCCGGTGGAACAGCCCGCGCTCGAACGTTCGGCGGCGCAGGGCGTCAAGCGCCAGGTTGCGGGCGATCTGGAACACCCAGCTTCGGAATTTGCCCGCCTCGCCGTACTCATCGAATCGTTCCAGCACTCTCATGAACGTATCCTGAAACAGGTCGTTCGCCAGCGCGTCCTCGCCAACCATGCGGGCAAGGAATCCGAAGAGCGGGTCTCGGTAGCGCCGTACAAGCGCATCGAACGAGGCGGCATTCCCAGACAGGAATTCCTCGATCAGCTCGCTATCCGGGCACCCCGCTTCGTCCATGATCTGCCTTCCCTACCAGATTCAACGAACGGTACGCAAGGTTTCGTATGTCAGGGCGTACACCAGACGGGCCGTAGCCGCTGCATGCGGTACGGCCCGGTTGATCGCACTTGTCGCCCTGTCCCGCGCCCCGCCCTGTGAGGGACTGTCAGGGCGGGATAGTGTCGGAGCGTCACTCGTCGGAGGCGTGTGGCCCGCCATCGTGGGCGATACCCGACGGAACCGCCGGGCTGACGACGAGCTGGTTCTCATACCGATCGCCGTCGGTCAGGTATTCAAGCGCGCGCCGCAGGTCGTTGTCGCTGGTGAAACCGGCTCGCACCCGGGCGCCTTTCGTCCAGAGCTTGCCCGCGAGGGCGCTCAACATCTCGGCGCGAATGTAGGGCAGTGCGCGCTCGAACTGCGCCTCTCGCTGCCCGTCGAGAAGCTCGCGCAACTCCGTGAGGTGGTCGTAGATCTCGCTGTCGTACCGCGTATCGGCGATAGCCTCCTCGAACTCCCGGAGCTCGCGCTTGCCCTGCGGCTCGTACTCGAACGCCCGAGACGTATCGGCCAGAAATCCGACGAACTCGGCGATCATCTCGTCGGTCACCACGAGCGACGCGGGATCGAGATCGGGGTTCTGCACGGCGTACTCGACGGCGAAATTGAAGATGTGCCGGCGAGAACGGAGCTGCCAGTAGATCGCCGGCGGTATATCCGACTCGACCTCGACATCCACGGCGATGCCGCCACCTCCCCGCACGTGCCGACCACGGAGCGTCTCGTACACGTTCGCGGTATCGCTCTGCGATTTCGACTTCACCGCTTCGCGGGCGCCCTCACGCCATCTGGGACGATGAATGTTCCGGCCGCTCGGGGAGTAGTAGTAGGCCGTCGTCAGCTTCAGCATGGCGTTTTCGGAGAAATCGAGACCGTAGCGCGCGCCGAAATCGGCGTTGTAGACGGTCTGGACCGAGCCCTTGCCGTACGTGTTCCGGCCGATGACGAGCCCGCGGTCGTTATCCTGGATGGCGCCGGCGACGATCTCAGACGCACTGGCCGATCCCTGGTCCACCAGGACGACCACCGGGAGGTCGTCCGGCACGAGCGGACGGTTCTCGCTGTAGAGCCGCTGTTCAGTGCGATAGCCACGTCCCTTGGTCGAGACGACGAGCTGCCCCGGGGGCAGAAATAGATCGGCAACCGCGCGAGCCTCTTCGAGCAAGCCGCCGGGGTTCCTTCGCAGATCCAGCACCACGCCGCGAACGTTCTGCCCGGCAATCCTCCGCAGCGCATCGCTCACTTCGTCGGAGGCGCCGCGTCCGAACGAGGTAAGCCGCACGTAGCCGATCTCGCTGCCATCGCGTAGCCAACCCGGCGACGCCGCTTCGAGCAGGTCGTCGGCCTCCTCATTCCACACGATATCGGCAAACCCGACGGAATCGATGTGGATCTCCGCCCGCACGATGTGGAACTCGATGGGCTCCCCGACACCGGGCCGTTTCACGGTGATATTCACGGCTGTGCCCGGCGTGCCCCGGAGCTTCCCAACGATGAGGTCGAGCTTCTCATCACGCGTGGATTCGCCCTCGATGGCGATGATCTGGTCGCCGGATTGGAGTCCGACTTCCCACGCGGGCGTGTCCTCGAGCGGCGTGATCACGGTGGGATAGTGGTCGACCGGGTATATCTGGATGCCGAGGCCGCCGAACGCTCCCTCGGTCGTCTCGCGGAGCGTCTCCTGCTCCCGCTCGTTGAGGAAGTCGCTGAACGTATCAAGCTCGTTGATCATGCCGTCGATCTCGGCGAGCTGCAGCTTCACCGGATCGATGTCTTCGACATACCACTGCATGATCGCGCGCTCGACCTCGTACCGGTCGTCGGCGACCTGCGCGATGGCGCCGTAGACGTCACGCGCGCGGGCGTCCACCCGGTCGAAGATCTGTCCGCCCCAGACGACGACGACGGCCATCAGTACGAGCCAGCCCCAGTCGCGACGTCGAAATGCCATGATCAAGCCTCCAGGCAAGATTCGCGTATATGCATTCGGTTACGAAAAATAGGCCGGCGGTGGAACCAGTCAACACATGGCGCTCTAGTCGCCCAGAAGACCCGGGAATCCCCGTCGCACACTTGCCGCGACAGCGGAGGCCACGTCGTCCTCGGAAGCCGTGCCATCGACGACGGCGCAACGCTCCGGCTCGCCCTCGGCTATCTCGATGAAACCAGCTCTGATTCGTTGATGAAACGCGCGATCCTCCGCCTCAAGGCGGTCCGCCGACCCAGTTCGCCGCTGCGCGGTAAGCTCAACCGGGATGTCGATCACGATTGTGAGATCCGGCATCAGCCCGCCCGTGGCAAACGCATTCACCTGACGCACCAGATCCGCGCCGAGCTCCCTCCCGTAGCCCTGGTAGGCGACGCTTGAGTCGGCGTACCGGTCGCTGACGACGGTCTTCCCGGCCTCGAGCGCCGGGCGCACGATCTCGTCCACAAGCTGCGCCCGACACGCGAGGTAGAGGAGCAGCTCAGCCCTGGCACCGATGCCGGTCATCTCGCGATCCAGAATCACCGGCCGGACGCGCTCCGCCAGCGGCGTGGTGCCCGGCTCGCGCACCGTGACGACGTCGTGCCCGGCGCTCTGGAGCATCTCCACGAGCCTGCACGCTTGCGTCGACTTGCCGGCGCCGTCGATTCCCTCAAGCGATATGAATATGCCGCTCACGATCGGTCCGTTCCTTCGAGATGCGATGTGATATTCAGCGCCGCGAGCTGCCAGAACATCTCGCCCGACAACTCATGAGTCCGTCGATCCACGATGCTGATCGACGCGTTATCGAGCTTGAACCGGGTGAGACGCGTTCGCTCAGTGCCGAGCACGTGGTTGACGAACGCCCGTATCGTCCCGCCGTGCGAGACGACGGCGACGCGCTTCCCGGCGTGAGACTCCAGCAGACCGTCGAACGCAGCCACCGCATCGACCGAAAACTCGTTCCACGACTGGCCACCCGGCGGCTGGAAGCTGTCGCGGTCCTCGCGATAGCGAGCAATGTCGTCGGGATATTCGGCGGCAAGCTCGTCGTTCGTCCGGCCCTCCCACTGGCCGAAGCTTCGCTCGCGAAACGCCGGAAGCACCTCCACCGGAACCCCAACCGTCGCGCTGACCGCGTCAGCCGTGTCGCACGCGCGGGAGAGATCGCTTGCGACGATCGAGTCGACCGCGATATCCTGAAACGCCCGACCGACCGCCTCGACCTGCTGTCGTCCGTTTCCGTTGAGCGGAACGTCGCGAGTGCCCTGCCACCTGCGTTCGATGTTCCAGTCGGTCGTTGCGTGTCGAACGAGGTAGAGTCTGATCGTAGTGCTCCCGCGCGTGATCCCAAGCTTCGTGCGAACGAGCTAAAGGTAGCGTACACCCAGCGGAATCGCCACGCCGGACCGCCGACCGAGCGAGCGTGAGACGGTTGCGTCGAAGCCCGAGCGGAAGGACATTCGTGCGGAGAATCCGATCCCACATCCACGCTATCACCTGAGGCGAAAGACATGCAGTACCGCACACTTGGCCGCACGGGGCTCACCGTGTCGGTCGTCGGCTTCGGAGGAGCACCGCTCGGAATCCCCAACTACATGGAGTCGTGGGACCCCGGCCGCGAGGGAGAGCGAACGTCCGGCGTACGCGCACTGCTGCGCGCTCACGAAAGCGGGATCACCTACTGGGACACCGCCCCGGGGTACGGCGACGGCGTCAGCGAACGCGTCATGGGCGAGGCGCTGAAGGGCAAACGAGACGAGATCGTCGTCGCGACGAAGGTCGGCGGTGACTGGACGTACGACAACGTGATCGCGTCGTGCGAGGAGAGCCTCCAACGGCTGGGCGTGGAAACCATCGACGTGTTCCAGTTCCACGGCGGCCACTACACCGACGAAATGGCCCGCGCGGTGCTCGGACCGGGCCTCGACGCGATGCGTCGTCTGCGCGAGGACGGCAAGATACGTTTCGTCGGACTTACCGGCGAGGGCTCGACCGGCGCGATGGAACGCATCGTCGATTCAGGCGCCCTCGACACGATGCAGATCGGCTACAACATCTGCTACCAGCACCCGGCGAACTACGTGAACAAGGACGGCATCATGTTCCAGGCGCACGCCCAGGACATGGGCATCGTCACGATGCGCACGCTGTCGAGCGGCCTGCTGCAGCGCATTATGGGCCAGGTGTTCCGGGACGCCGTGCGGGACCTCGATCTGAACGCGTTCTGCCTCAACTACGTGCTGAGCAGCCCGCTCGTGGACGTGGCCCTCGTCGGCATGCGCCGGCCGGAGGAGGTCGATGCGAACGTCGCTGTGGCGGACGACCTCGCCGGGCGGCTCGACGTCGAGCTGTTGCACGTGAGGTTCGTGGATTGACGCTGGTCAGCGCCTGGCCGACCTGATCTGGGCTACGGGGACGGTACTGACAGACGCTGACTCAGCCACGCGTACATGAGGATCCCACCTGTCACCGCGACATTGAGCGAGTCTGCCTCGCCGACGATGGGCAAGCGCACGGCGAGATCGGCGGAGCGCCTGACCGTGTCCGACAACCCCTCGCCTTCGCTGCCGAGGAATAGCGCAACGCTCCCCTGCCAGATATCCTCGTGCATGCCGCATCCTTCATGAGGATCGGCCGCGAGGACCCGCACACACCCACGCCTCAGACGGTCGATGAGCGGACCAGGCTCAAGTGCCTGAACCACCGGGACGCTGAACAGCGATCCCATCGTCGCTCTGACCGCCTCCGGGTGGAACGGATCGGCACACGCTCCGGCCAGGACGACGGCTTTGGCACCAACGGCATCGGCGGTACGGATGAGCATGCCGACGTTACCCGGCTTGCCGGCCCGATCGAGTACCACGACGAGTCCGTCGCCGGAGATATGGACGTCGTCGAGGCGGTGTTCGAGGAGCGCGAACGTCGCGACGATGCCACCCGTGCCATCGCGCGTCGTGAGCCGTCGCATGACGTGCGGCGAGACTGCAAACATCTCCGCGCCGACCTCCCGGCAGCGGCTGAGCAACAGGGTGGCCTGGGCGCTCCGGATGGACTCCTCGCAGTAGAAGACTTCTCGGACGACGGCGTTGGCGTCGAGGCCCCTCGTCAGGAGCTGGATGCCTTCGACCAGGAACCCGCCGCGCCGGCGCCGCCATTTCCGCTGCGCGAGCTTGCAGGCATCAACGATTCGTCGGTTGCTGGTGCTTGTGATCGTACACGGTGTTCCGGGTAACATGGCGCCCACCAGGCGGCGCTGGAGGGCGGCATAGCCGACCCGCGTCGCAGTCATCGGAGGTGGAACACGACACCTCTGCCGTTGGCGGCTTAGCGCGGAGCACCATCTGTGTGGGGAATCACCGAGGAGATCGGAAGGGCACTCGACGCGAACGGTCGCACAGGCATCACGAGCGTTGCAGCGTCATGCGCGGCGAGGTGTTGATCGCCACACCTGCGCGTCGCTGCTGGAATACTCGTCGTGTTACCTGATCATCGTCCCGGTTCCCGTCGTGTCGTCGTGCGGGGAATTGCTCGTTGTGTGCTGAACGGTACGTATGCGCGCGTGCGATCGCAAGTGGGCAAACCCTCGTCGTACGCGACTACCGCATGAGTTCGCGGGCGCGTGCGATGCGGTATCCGGCGCGTTCGAGTTCGGGCAGCATGCGCATCATCGCAACGTACGTCTGATCGCGGTCGTGACCGATTGCGATGGCGAACCCGTCGCGATCGGCGATGCGGGCCACTTCGCGGATTCGCGCAACGACGCTTGCCGAGTCCTTCTCGTTGTCGATGAAGACGTTCCGCCTACCGGTGAGGATCCCGCGCTCGCGGGCCAGCTCCTCGGCGACGGTGTTCCGCGAAGTCCGCGAATCGAGGAAGAACAGACCTGCGTGCTCGACCACGTCGAGTACGGCCTTCATCACGCGGGGGTCTTCGGTCGCTTTCGACCCCATGTGATTGTTGATTCCGACGACACCCGGCACCGACTCCAACTGCTCGCGGGTTGCTTCCCGGATAACCTCGTCGGTCATCGATGTCAGTACCGTATTCGGCTCAAGCCGAATCGCCGCGTTGGTCGGCTCCATGGGGAGGTGAAGCATCACGTCCTTGCCGTGCTCCGCCGCCGTGGCGGCGATCCGCGCGCCGGCGCCCTCGTGGTTCGGCAGTACGGCGAGCGTAACGGGATACGGCATGTCCAGGAATACCATCGTCCCGGAGACGGAACGGTAGCCCACGTCGTCGATGATGAATGCGATATCCCCTTTGAACTCCAGACGACGCTCAGGGCGCATCACGATACGATCCGTGGTGACATCGCCCGCGCCGACGTGCATCGTCACGGTGCGCAGGTCGGACGAGTCCTGCTCCGCGCGGTGAACCGTACCGCCGAGACGCTCCACTATGGCAGTGACCTCCGCGTTGACGCGCAGGGCCGGGAAGTTTCTCGGGATTCGTATGCGCCAGTCGTTCGGGACGCGGGCGGTGTCGGAATCGTGTATGACCAGCTCGGGGCGGAACCCGATTGCGCGCATGCCCGACGGCAGGCCGTCGACAAGTCGCGCGTGGAATTCCGCACCGGCAGCCATCTGCTCGGCGGATACGCGTGACGCCGAGGCATCCGCCGCACCTTGGGCGCTCGCGATCCCACCGGCGTGGTCCGGCGAACGCTCGCCGCCGCACCCGGCGAACGCCACGGTCACCAGCAGAGCGGCAACGAACCGGCTCGCGAGGGCGCTCAGCTGCCGGGCCCGCGAAACGGTGCGCGGCACGTGGCCGAGAGATGTCTGTGTGTCTGCTATCGGGCTATCGATCATGAATCGTCCACGGTGTGTCAGTCAGCCCATGAAACCTACGGCGCGATATGGAACGCCGCCAACAATCAACCCACGCGCGTCCCGCAGGCGCGGTTGACGCACGGTGCGGCAGGACGTACGATCATGGTGTTGCGCAAACAGCGCAGCTCGCGAATCAGGCAACCGATCAACGATGAGGTCTCCGGCGATGAGAAGAAGAGCTGCATAGACGGCGAGCAACGTAGCCCTGTCGGCGTCCATAGCAATTCGCGTCGTTTCGACGCGGCCGTGCGCGACGTTCGCTCCGTCATGCGGTTCTTCCTGTGGTAGATATGTCGTTGTGATGACGGGCCATGGGATCTACCGTGGCCCGTTCTGTTTTTCGCGGGAGAGGTTGGCTCGCCGTGGCACCCGATGATTGGAGGATACGTCCCATAGACCCAGCACGGCCGCGGATCGGATACACAACACCATGGCGCGAACATCAGTACCCCTCGCACAGCATTTCCTCAAGGATCGCCGCCTCGCGGCAGCCATCGTCCGGGAGGCCAACCTCTCCCGCCGGGACACTGTGGTTGAGATCGGCCCGGGCACCGGAACGCTGACGCGAGAACTGGCACGCTCCTGCCGTCGGGTCGTCGCCGTAGAACTCGACGCGGCATTGTGCGCTCATCTCCGCACGACGCTGAGCGGCCTCACCAACGTGGAGATTCGTCAGCGCGACTTCCTGAGATACCGGATTCGCGAGCGCCGCTACAAAATCCTCTCGTCGCTGCCGTTCAGCCGAACCTCGGATATCGTTCGGAAGATGCTCGGAGCGCGGAACCCGCCGGAATCGGCGCACGTGATCGTCCAGGAAGAAGCGGCCTGGAGACTCACCGGCGAACGGGGCCAGCGCTGCCTGTCGCTCATGCTCAGGCCGTGGTTCTCGTTTCGCGCCGGGCGAAGACTCAGGAGATCGGACTTCAGCCCTCCGCCGCGTGTTGACAGCGTGCTACTGCACATACTGAAGCGACCTGATCCGCTCGTCGATCGTACCCAGCGAAGGGCGTACGAGGCCTTCACCGCGTACACGTTTTGCAAGCCGGGCGGATCGCTCCGGCAGCGACTCGACGACGTATTCAGCGCGAGGCAATGGAGGCGGCTCGCGAGAGACCTCTCGTTCGATCCTCAGCTCTCGCCGCGGGACGTGAAGATGGAAGTGTGGGTTCGGCTGTTCGAATTCTACGTCACAGCGGCATCGCTGTCGCAGGTCGTGCCGCCGCCCGAGCTCGCGGATTCTGTCTTCCGGGCACTACGAGGCGATGCGCCGCAGGCCGGTTCCTACTGACGCGGCGCGCCGGCGTCGATCCATCGAGCGACGAGTTCGCGCTCCGCGTCCGGCATACTGCCTTGGAACGGCATCGTCCGCGCCTCGAACACGAGTGCCCGAACACGACTCGACCGGCGCGACGCGTTGTCGTATGAGTCCAGCGGCGCGCGCCCGTACATGTACCCACCGGGTAGATGGCAGGGAGAGCAGCGACTCTCCACGATCGCGCGTACGTCCGCGGCCCACGTGACGCTCGGCGCGGCTTCCTGCTCAACGGCGGTGACGGCTTCGGCAGTCGGTGCCGTTTCCATCCGTACCGTACCGGCGCATCCCGCGAGCACGATCAACATCGTCGCGGCGAGCGACCCGCAAATGAGCCGTCGCCGTCTGCAACCAGTATGTCGAGTGTGTTGTAGCATCGATGCATCCTATCCGTTGCTGACCATACGGCTCCCGACTCACCCCTCTCCATTGGTGACCCGGATCGAACGCTATCCACAACACACGTCCCGACCGGCGCGGTTCCCGATTCCGCGCGGAAATCGTTCATTACTGCGAGTTTGTGACAGCTGTCACGCGCCAGGCGTGACGGAGCACACAACGGCACCGTCACGGATGCCCGGGCACGTCAGAGGCGGTGATTGAGGTCGCGCAGTGCCGGATAAAGCTCGCGATACCGCTCGAATCGCTCGTCGTACCGAGCGGCCATATCCGTGCGAGGCTCGAACCGGTCCGCGTCGTGTATCAGCAGCTCGACCGCCTCCGTCGTGGACGAGTAGACGCCCGTGGCCGTGCCGGCGAGAATGGCCGTACCGAGAGACCCGCCTTCGGAGGTCTGAAGCGTCGTCACGGGCACTCCGAGCATGTCGGCCTTGAGCTGATTCCATAGCGGCGATTTCGCCCCACCGCCCGTGGACCGGATAGTCTCCACCGGCACGCCCGCGGAGCGAAGCATGGTGAGATTCAGTTTCATCTCGAAGGTCGTGCCCTCGATGAGCGCCTTCACGACCTCCTCACGCTTGGTCGAGAGCTTCAGGCCGACGATGGCGCCGCGCGAGTCGGTGTCGAACCACGGAGTACCGGTCATGGTGAAGTGCGGCAACACCATGGCGGGCGACGGACCGTCGGGCAGGTCGCGCAGAATGACCTCGTAGGGATCGACACCCTCCGCGTCCGCGACGCGTCGCTCTTCACCTGCGAACTCGTCGCGGTACCATTTGAGGAGGTTCCCGCCGGTGGAGTTGTAGGCCACGGAGCAGTACAGGTCCGGGACGACGTGCGGGTAGCAAGCGAGATTGTTCTCGGCGAATGCGCGGCTCTCGACGAAGCCGTCGAACGCCGGGGTGATGCAGTCCACGGTGCCGGTACCGTACACGGCGCTTCCGCCTGCGATGATGCCGGCCCCCAGCGCGTTGCACGGCTGGTCGTGCCCGCCGGTGACGCAGGCGACTCCCGCGGGGAGGCCAAGATCGTCTGCCGCCTTCCGCGATACCTCGCCGACGACGGTGCCCGCCTGGGCGACCTGGGGGAATTTGTCAACGTCGATACCGGCGATTTCGAACATACGCGGCGACCACTCCATCCGGCGCACGTCGAAGGCCATGGTTCGCGCCGCCTCGGAGTAGCAGCCCACCGGTTCGCATCCGAGCAGATGGAGAACGAACTCGGGAAAGCAGAGGAACTTCCACGTGTCGCGGTAGACGTCGGGACGGTGTTCTTTGATCCACTGAGTGCGGGGCAGCGTGTAGATGCTGTAGATGCTGTGCCCCGTGATCCCGTAGACCTCCTCGGCGGAGATTCTCTCGCGCCACCACGCCGGGTAGTCGCGCGTCCGCTCGTCCATTGAAAGCTGGACGCCCATGAGGAACCGTCCGTCGCGCGCCACGGGAACGGCGGCCTCGCCCATCGCGGAGACTGCGAGGGCCGTAACGGGATCGGACGCCGTTTCGGCGGCGACACCTCGGATGACCTGCCGGATCGCGTCGGCGGCCTCGTATGCGTCGATCTCCATGAAGCCCGGTTCGGGCGACTGGATCGTGTACTCCCGGTACGCCGAGGCGAGCGGCACGCCTTCGTGGTCGAATGCGACGGCCTTCGTACCCGTCGTCCCTACGTCGATACCGAGCAAGCTCATGGGTGTGTGCTCCTCATGGTGTTTCATCGAGGTAGGGACATGGCATGCCATGTCCCTACCACGCCAGTATCTCCAGCGCGTTGGTGTTCGACGATCTTGTGTGTCCGCCAACGACGTACAGCTTCCCGTCGATCACTCCCGCAGCCAATCTCCAACGAGCGGAGGGCATCGGAGGGGCGCTGGCCCAGCTGTTCGTCGCGACATCGTAGACCTCCAGTGCGCGGGTGGGCGACGACCCTGTGTTTCCGCCAACTGCGTAGAGCTTCCCGTCGATCACGCTGGACGCCAGCCCATAGCGAGCGGTGGGCATCGCGGGGCCGGTCTGCCATCGGTTCGCCACGGGATCGTATACCTCCAGCACGTTGGTGCGCCACCCGACCGATCCCCCTGCTATGTAGAGCCTCCCGTCGATCACACTGGCTGCCAGATCACCGCGGGGGGTGGGCATCGCGGGGCCGCTCGTCCACGCAGTCGTGACCGGATCGTAGACTTCCAGTACTCCTGTGGGGGACGATTTCGTGTACCCGCCGACAACGTAGAGCTTTCCGGCGATCACTCCCGCAGCGAGACCCCAGCGCGCGGTAGGCATCGCCGGGCCTTCCGACCATGTGTTGGTCACAGGATCGAATATCTCTAGGGCGCCGCTGCGCGATCCTGTCGATCCGCCGACGACGTAAAGTTTCCCATCGATAACGCCTGTGGCCGGGCCATTGCGCGCGGTGGGCATCGGGGGGGCACCGATCCATCGGTTCGTGGCTGTATCGTACACCTCCAGCCTGCTACTGCGCGACTCAAGCGATGCCCTGACAACGCTCAGCATTGCCCATCCCCCAACCACGTACAGCTTCCCGTGGATCGAAGCGGCAGCGAGCGAGTAGCGAGCAGTTGGCATCGACGGGCCACTCCTCCATGTCGTCGGCGTGGGCCACACCCTCGCTTCCATCTGAGACTCACGGGCGGGCGTTGGGTCACGGCGATGCGGAGGCAACCGTGGACCGAGGCCCGCTATCTCCGCCGCGAGCTGCGCAAGCGAAATCGTCGCTACGTCCTGCAGGCGGCACTCGCAGTCTTGCTGCGCCACGCGCTCGATGGCCCCGGTCTCGACGTCCACCATGCGCAGATTGGTCATGTAGATGTCGCCGAGTCTGTCGACATTGCCGGCGATCATCTTCTCCATGCCGAGGAGCTGGCCGATCTCCACGATGCACTCCACGGCGACGCACCCCGACATCTGGAATTCCATCTCTTCCAGGATGACATCCATCCGCTCCCGTTCGATCACGGTGAACTCGCCGGTGCGGACCAGCTCGACACGGAGTCGATTGGAGAGGACCCGGGTCTGCGCTTCCGGAACGGTTTCGCTCACGAGGTCGATGACGCCGATGCGGACGCCGTCTTGGGCGAGAGAAGCCGCCCCTGCGAGGAGGGCGGCAAGAAGGGCAATCATGCGACGCATGCGCGTACCCCCGGCGAACCCTCTGCGTTCCGCTTCGGGTTCGTTCAGCAGTTCGCAAGCGAACCGCGCGGTGGATGTGCGGTGGATTCGCTGGAGCTCCCTCACCCCTGCTCACTTCGCTCGCCGTCCCCTCTCCCAAGCCGCTTCGCAGGGAGAGGGCTCTCGCGAAGCGGGTGGGTGAGGGAGCTCCACGCCGTGTATTCCCTCTGTGGTACCTCGCGTACCCGTTCACTGCCCACCATCCGCGGCGAGGCGATGAAGCGGCAGGAGCGACCGGCGGTCAGTCTATTATCCGCCGCGCAGTTCGCTTGCGAACTGCCAAACGAACCGGCGCGTAGCGACGGTTCGCCGCTAGACCGGGAACTCCTCGAAGAGCTGGGTGAACACCTCGCTCACCGATTGATTCAGGTGTATGCGCCGGATCACGTCCGCGAGCATGGGCGCGAGGCTCAGCACCCGGATGTTGGACGCCTGATTCTCGTCCGGCAGAGTGATCGTGTCCGTCGTCAGAAGCATCTTCAGCGCAGGGTGCTGCAGACGTTGGACGGCGTCGCCGACCAGCACGGGGTGAGTGATCGCCATGTACACCTCCGGACGGGCGCCGCGAGCGACGAGCGCGTCGACGTGGGTGACGATGCTTCCGCTGGCGATGATGTCGTCGATGAGGATCGGGGTCTTGTCGGTTACGTCGCCGATGACCTCTGTCACCGATACCTCGAGCCCCTTGCGCCGTTTGTGCATCATCACAAGCGGAACGTCGAATACCTGCTGGAATTTCTCGACCACTTTCGCGCGCCCGACGTCCGGCGAGATGAGAACCGGATCGATGAGGTTCATCTCCTTGAGCGCGGCCGCGAGTACCGGTATCGCCGTGAGGTGGTCGAGCGGGATGTTGTAGAAGCCCTGTATGGCCGAGTTGTGGAGGTCAACGGAGACGATACGGTCCGCGCCGGCGGCGGTGACCAGATCCGCCATGAGCTTCGACGAGATCGGCTCCCGCCCGGTGGCTTTGCGGTCCTGCCGGGCGTATCCCATGTACGGCATGATCACGGTGATCCGTGCGGCGGATGCCCTCCGCACGGCGTCGATCATCACCAGCAGCTCGATGTAGTTGTCGTTCACCGGCGTACACGTGGACTGCACAATGAACACGTCGGCGCCGCGTACGTTCTCCTTGAGGAGGACGTAGCTCTCGGTATCCGGGAACTGCGTGATGGTCGCGTCGCCCAGCTTCACGCCGAGGTGCTCGGCGATGGATTCCGCAACGGGGACGATCGACCGTCCCGAGAAGATCACGAGGCGGTCCCACGGGGTGGCGGAATTCTGCGTCTGCACGGTGGTATCCCCTGATGCTCGTGTCTGGTCTCAGCGACTTCGATGGGTGGGCGCTCACAACCGGCACTCAGAAGGTGAATCGCGCGGCGAATCGAGTCAATGGCGGGCACGTCGGGGCCCTGGCGCAACAGCGACCCACGGCGGCGATTCGCAACCCCGCGGACCCGCCCTGTCCGGTCTACGGGAACCACGTGCGGAAACTCGACTATTCGTCGGCGACGAGCATTCCTTCAACGTCGAGGAACACAAGGTCGAAATCCCACGGGGCGACCTCGTTCACCATCCTGACCTCGACCGTGTTCGGCCCCTCGCGAAGCCTGACCGTAACGTAGCGGGCCTCACCGCCGGGAGAATGGTAGTCCACGGCGAGGCTGTCGTTCACCGACATGGCGGCGTGCCCGCTGGCGACGAGCTTCACTGATATTTCGTCGGTTGCCGAACTACGAATGCTTCCACGCGCGCAGCCAAATCGGTAGGTCTCGCCCGAGAAGAGATTCTCGAACGCCGACCCGTTACCCTCCGGATCGGCGCGCACCGAACTCCACCGCCCCTGCATCGTATCGGACGCGCTGTCGTCGTAGAGTATCGGGATGGCGGAGCGCACGTCGCCAGCCAGGCGCTCGGGATCGACCTCACCCGCGGGCTCCGGCCCGCGCACGCGCCACGTGGATATGCGACGACTCTCCGCGGCGGTGAAGGGCTCCACGGGAAACGGTCCCCATTCCACAAGCCGGTGGCCACCATACCGCGCTGTGACGAACATCGCGGGCACGGGCAGTCGGCGATCTGACCGTCCAATGAAGGAGAGTTCCGGATGGAAATCCCCGCCGGGAGGCACTGATACAGCTATGAATTCCTGTGTCGGGCGCCAGTTGCTGGACGATCGCACGCTGATACCGATCTCAAGCGCATCCTGGAACGGGTTATGGAACGAGACGCCGGCATCGACGGCGATGACGCCGCCCTGGAGCGAACGCACGCTATCGGAGCCACGGTTGACGACGCGGGCGATCCTGTGTTCGTAGCCCACCGGCGCGACGTCCTCCCGCCATACGGAGCCGGGCTCGATGATGGCGACGTAGGCGGAGTCGTCCTGCACGGTGACGTGGGTGTAGTGCGCGAATTTCCCCTGTTCGCGCGCGCCCCCGGCTGCGAACCGTTCCCGCGACGAGCCGAGCATGAAGAGGCGATGCCCCGCGTGCGTCTCGAACTGGAGATGGTGCCTGTGCGCCGCGAAGACCGTGCATTCCCGGTCGCCAACCGCCCGGCCGATCTCCCGCCATTCATCGGTGGCGCTGACCCACGCCGGCTGATGCATCAGGAGGAATATGTGGCGGGCATCCGGCGCCGAAAGGATCGCCTCGCGCGCGAAACGGAGCTGCTCCTCGCCGAAACCCGCGGTCTGCGAGGCGACTTCCTGCGAATTCAGAGCGACGAACAGGCAGCCACGGTATTCGAAGCTGTAGTAGGTCCGTCCGACATTGGAATGCCACCACGCCTGCCCGACCGGATCGCCGATATCGCACTCGCCCGGCAGCATGAGGTACGGCACGCGTAGCCGGTCGGCATGGCGACGGAAGCGCCGCCACTGGAGCCCCACTCGCGTGGAGTCGCCACCGCCTCCGTCGATGAGATCGCCCAGCAGGATCGCGAAATCCGGGCGAAGGCGGCTCACCTCGTCGGCGATGCGATCGAAGACGGACCAATCGTCCGGCTCCACCCCGTCCACGTCGCCGATGACCACGAACGTGAATTTCTCGGCATCGGCGGACCACGTTCCCGCGAATGGAGTGTTCGGTGCGAAACTGGGCATGTTCGAGGTGTAGTACGTGATCGGCAGATGGTCTTCCGCGGGCGCGGAGACCGGCTCGGGCGGCATGCACCCGGCAGCACACAGTACTATGGCTGTGCCTGCGGCGAGCGTTGCGCGCATGGGCGTCCTCCTCGGACGTTCATCCGTCCCCGCGCGGCGAAGTGAGGCGTCGCGCGGTCCGGCGCTACTGTTCCCCACGTGGAAGATACACGCAGGCAGCCCGCTGAGGAATCGGTCAGCTACTGTACCACAGAGCCCGCGACACACCGACCTCGCCTGACTGCATCGTGTCGACGTCGATCAGCCTGGAGCGTATCAGACCGGCGGGGCGCGGATTCATGTCCAGAACATAGCCGGTCAGATCGCCCGCGCCGTCGTCTCCTACAACCACGTCGACTCCCACCAGACGCAGCAGTCTGCCGGGATCGACCGCATCGACGCCTTTGGTGACCGTCGCCACGACGGAGGAGACGAACGCCAGTGGCAGAACCTCGCCGTGAACCGACAGGCGCTCGAAATCCACAGCCGTCGAGCGGCCCGACGTGGCAACGTTCACCACCATGTCGTCCTCGGCGCGCCCGACGTGAACGTACCCGGAATCGACGTGGCGGCGCGACGACCCATCCAGCGTGACGTTGAAACGCAGCACCGCCGGCACAGGGCGACCTTCGTCGTCGGGAACGCGCAGATCGTTGCAGAACGGCTGAGCGATTACGTCGCCGGATGCGGCCGCCGCCGGGATGGCGTCCAGAAGCCTGTCGGCGCGGGCATCCACCACCGCCACGCCACGTCCGGCGGTCCCGTACCGTGGCTTCAGGACGACGTGACGATGCCGCGCAACGTCCAGCGAGCCGAGAAGCGCGTCTGCGTCCGCCACTCCCGCGCCCTTTGAGAGTAGCCACGTACGCGGCGTGGGGACGCCCGCAGCCAGGAGCAGCTCGTACGTCCGCCACTTGTCATCGGCGCGCGCGGAGACGTCGTAGGGGTTGGCGACAGCAACTCCACGTGCCAGGAGCCGCTCCGACATTGCGCGGTGCCACTCTGTTTCGCCCTCTACTGGGCCATGGAGCAGGTGAGCGGACCGCGGGAACATGGCAGCGACCAGACCGTGCTCCAGGAGCCGATCCGCGACGGCATCGTAGCGCACAGCGCGGCGGACCTGCGCGCCTCTGTCGAGCCACGAGGTGTGAGCGGCGAGGACCTCGCCATCGAATCCGCGGTCGAGAGCGGCCTGCAGCCCTTCCACCATGAGCGGCCACAGCTCATGCGAGACGTGTGAGAACGAATCGAAGAGGAGCACATCGATAGGAGAGGAGGGCGTCCAGGGCTGTTCGATCAGCCTGAGCGGTGGCGAAAGCGGCGCGCTCGTGAGAACGTCGCCGGCGAGAGCGCCGATGCGCCGCGCGAGCGTACCGAGCTTGGGACACTGGGCGACACTCGATCTCAGCGCGTCCTCATGCTCGGTGAGCCAGGCCGTCGCGCGGGACGCCGCGTCCACCCACTCGGCGGGGCGACACACGGGCCGGTCCCACGCTGCATCCGGGTAGAGCGCGGCTGCCGCGGTCCAGGCCAGGAGCGCCGCCCAATCGGCATCGTCGCACGGTCCGAACTCGTGCTCCATGCGCTGCCGAGCGGCCTCCACAAGCGCATCCAGATGCGAGTCAGTCGCCATCCTTCCCTTCGAGCGCCACGAGGTAATCTCCCCCGGCCCGTGTGAAATCCCGAAGCACGGTGCGGGCGTTCTCACCAACGTGATCCCAGTTCATCTCTTCCTGCGCGGCCTCGGCGCGTTCCTTCTCGTGTTCAATCTCGCGCAGAGTAACGCGATCCCACAGTCCGACGCCGATGTTCGGCTCGATCAGAACGGCCTCCCAGTCCAGTATGTTCGCCTCCGACGACTGGTCGCCACCATGAACGATGAACCTCGATCCCGTGCGTCGCCCAGCCGCATCGACCACGGGCTCGACGTCGACCAGCTCGCCGGGCCTGTCGAACACGGGGCGCACGAGGAAATCGAGCATCAGGTAGCGCGGAATCCCGTACGAGACCCCGGTAAGGTCCTTGCCGATGGGCATGTCCGTCTCGCGCTGATAGTCGTCACCGCGGCGGCGCTCATAGTCCGCCATGGCCTCCATCGTCGATCGTCCGGCCTCGTCGAGCGCATTCACGACGGCGGCCCGAACCTCGGGACGAATGTCATCCTTCGGGCGCAGCAGTTCAAGCGTTCCGCCGCGTCCGATGTTGGTGATGAGCTGCGTGCTGTTCAGCACAAGTCGGTGGCTCGGGTGCCAGTGCTCGCGCCGGTCCTCGACGAGTGGGCGGTCCGTAGAGTAGATGACCCGGAACGACCCGAACAGCGGCGTTCGAGGGCGACGGTCACGCACGATCGGACGCTGCCATTCGATGATCTGGCGGTCGGTGAAGCGCTGCATGAACTGTTCCGTCGCCCACAGCTCCGGCGACGACAGGACCACTTCCTGCACCGCAACGTTGTGCACAAGGGAGATCTGGTAGAGGAACTCAGTCGCCTCCGAGAGCGCTGCCTCGTCCAACTCGCCGTCGGGCGCGCTCAACTCGAACGCTTTCTGGCTCCGACCGCCCGACTCCGCCGCGTCCTTGACCATGGCGACGCGATGCGTTCGTCCGAACTCCGCCAGACCGGCGTAGTCCGTCCCCGGTCGCCCGTCGCGTATCTGTTCCATCGAGAGCGCCTCATCCTGGTTCTCCGCGGTCCAGGAGGCGAGCCAATCGATCTCGTCGGGAATGTGGACGGATGTACCCCGAAACATGTCAGGGTATTTCGCCTTGTCGTACGTCGTCCACGTGTGAAACCGAGACTGCACGCTGCACGGAAGACCCAGCCGCTCGGTCTCTCCCGAATCGTAGAGCGGATTGCCATGCATCGGCAGCATGGTGGCGACGGTCACTGGTCGGGTGAAACGTACCGCCAAACGCACGCCCTTCGGAGTTGCATCGCGCGCCGCCATACGTCGGGCATCGCTCTCGCTCCGGCCGTCGTGCCGCATGAGCGCCTTAGCGTAGACCTCGCGCTCGACGTAGAGGTGGCCATCCCGTACAACGACCCGTCCGCCAGCGATTTCGGGAACGCGCGCGAGGATGATGTTGGCCGCGCGTTCGCCCTTCGCCGCCAGCTCGCGGGCGAGAGTCGGCCCTTCGGCGAGCATGCTCGAGACGTGCGTCCTGCCGACCGGGTACGCGGCGAGGATGTTCACGCGGTTGTCGGCGTCAATCAGGCCCGGGTCGAAGCCTGACATGACAGCGGGCAGCGGGAAGCCGTCGTTGCGGATGAATGCTATCTCGCGTAGTTGGTTGTACGCCCGCCAGCGACGTTCCGCCTCGCTGTCATCTCCACCCATCGCGATCGCGGCGAATACGCCGTCATCGTCCCACCTCCCGATGAGGAGATCCTGCTTGTCGGGTTCGAGGGAGCGGACTCCTGTGCGCGTCGTGATGATTTCCCGCACGTAGCGATACAGCCAGCGATGGTGTCGACCGGCGAGTCCGTAGAGCGCATCGTCGGAGTACTCGTCGAAGCCAACTCCGCGTGAATAGGCCCACGGACGGTATTCGTAGAAATGGTCGTTCAGCGTCTCGGCGTAGAATGAAGCAAGCGAGCGCCAGAGGCCTTCCACGTCCACCTCGTCCGGCTCAAGCCGACGGTCGACGAGCGTGGCTTCCAACACCTGCGCTATGTCGACGAACTCAGCCAGCGTGGCCACATCGTCAAGCTTCGCCCGCCGCTGGTCATCCGACCAACCAAGCGCCGCCGCACGTTCGATGACGCCCTGACCGAGCCGTCCGATTGCCCCGATATCCTCGTACCCGCCGACGACGAGGCGGACGGCGTCCGGGTTGAACTCGCGCCCGGTGAACATGTCCCCAAAGCGCTCGGCGACCATTTCCGCCTCGGCAGGATCGCCGGCGCACAGTTCCGCGCTGAGGCGCTCCGCGAGGACCCGTGTCAGGGCGAGGTGAGTGCCATACGCGCGTTCGCTCTCGAACTCCTCGAGCGCGCCCAGGTTCTCACGCGCTCGACGGATGAGATCGGGGGTCGTCGGGTCCCCGGCCTCTACGCCGGCCAACTCCTGCTCGAACGCGTCCAGACGCGCCCGGAGCGTCAGCATGCGCTGAGCCCGCTCGGCGAGGGCGCTACGCGTGTCGAGGGCTATGTGCGAGACCTCTTCGGTCGCTTTGTTCGAACTCTCGATGTTGCCTTCCTGACGGAATCCGGCGGATTCCCCCGGACGGGCGGAGCGAACGACCTCGTAAAGCCGCTCGGAGTGTGAACGATCAACGGCATCGAACAACGTGGCGGCAGCGTCGTCGAATGAGTCCCGCGCCTGCTCGATGTCGATCGCCAAGCGCCCTTCTAGGATGAACATTCCGCCGAGGGCGATCCAGTGCATGAATCCGAGTTCGCTCGGATCGTCCATCTGCGCTACGTCGGTCAGAAGCTCCGCCACGATGTGATCCCGCCCGGTATCCCTTCCGAAACGAGACAGACGCTCCTCCTCCTCAAGGCCGAGCAGCGCCTCCTGATCATCTCGCACGTCTTCAACAACACGGCGAAACACTTCCATCGCCCGCTCGCGCTCACCGGAACACCAGGCATCCCACAGGCGCTCAGCGCGGTCGCGATGGTCAACCATCTGGCCGCGCCATTCCTCGATGGTCTCGTCGCCCAGGCCGATGCTGCGATAGACGCTGCGCCTGCCCCGCTGGTCCCCTGCCGCGAACCAGCGCATCACACCAAGGCGCGACATGGCCCGGCGTCGCGCGCCCGATCCGCCATCGACGATGATCAGCGGGCTTCCAGGCCTACCGTGCAGCATGAGATCGGCGAGGTGCGCCGGTTCGTCGAGCAGCTCGAGTACCTGCCGGTGGGCGATCCCGACGTCGAATACGTCCGAGCCCTGCAACGCTCGCTCGTACGAGCGGTCCGGCCCAAGCACAGCCAGCGTCAGCGCGTGGATTCGCCTCCCGACGGCCGCTCTCAGTTCGTCGACTTGCGCCGACCCGCGAAGACGGGCCCACTTCTCGATATGGGGTCCGAACGTTCGGATATTCGTGTCGATCTCGTCATCGCTGAGACCGGCGGCGTTGAACTCCGCGCGAACGGCGTCCGCCACGTCCTCGATGCGCGTGTCGCTCGTGTAGCGCAACACGTCCTGCGTGGAGAGCCCCATCGAACTCACGAGTCGTATCTCGGCGGGTGCCCGATACCCGGGGAACACCTCGCGCATGCGCTCGGTCGTGGAAGCATCGCCGGCTTCGAGTCCCCATCGTCGAGCGATTTTCCGCAGACCCGGGTCGTCAGGACCGCGACGGCTGAGCGCGGATTCCCACCCGTCGATCATGAGGGAACTCAGCAGACCGGCTTCCTCTCCCAGGCTGTATCGGAGATGGTCGTCGGTGCCGGCGAATATCTCGTACTTCCGCATGCCAACGGCGAATCTGCCGTCCTGCGTGTCGGGTTTGTACTCCGCGCTCAGGACGATGACTGCGTCCTCCGGCGCGGGGAGTTTGCCGTCGGACTCACGTCGAGCGGAAGCGATGGCGTCGTAAGTCAGCCAGGTCTTGTAGAATGGCATGAACCGGTTCACGTGCTCCGCGCCGGCGATCATCGTGTGGATGCCCCACCGCGCCGAGAGTGACCGCACGACGTTGCCATGTCCCGTCAGCGGCGGCTGACCCAGCGTATCGAGCACTCGGGCCAGGCGGGTGATCTGGAAGACCGGGATTCGATCGCCACGCTCGGATTCGCGCAGCCCGAAGACCTCGCCCAGCGCCTTCTCGTCGGCGATGAGCTGTTCGGCCCAGTGCTCCCACGCGAAATCGGTGTCGAACTCGTCGCGACGGCGGAGCACGTGCCTCGCCAGCCGGGATACCGCCGCGTGATGCCTGTCGTCGACACCAAGCTGTCGGAGCTTGATGTCCTCTGTAAGCGTCAACACGAACTCCAGGAACAGCCCGTCTTTCGGGACGCAGTACCCGCCGTACCCCTCGCCGGCGGGGTGAATCTTGCGATCCTCCCGCAGACTCATCTGGTCGCCGAGGTCCTCGAAATCGCCACGGCCCGTCGCGTTCACCATGAGCGCCATCGCGTTGGAGTACGCGAAGTGAGACGCCATCGAGGCGTTCTCACCGGTCTTGAGGACCTCCGGCTCGCCCAGGCTGTCAAAGCGCTTGACGCTCTTGTTGATGAGCCCGTAGACGCGCCGCCCCGTACGACCGGCCTCGCGATCGCAGCCTCCGACCCACTGCGCCCACGTCTCGACGGACTCGCGCTCGCGCGGTCCGAGATCGACCCGGCTGGGCGTGTAGATCAGATTGAATCGCTTGTTGCCCCCGGTCGCCTCGAAGTGGTAGCGCGGGTCGAGTGTCAGGTGGTTCAGACCGCGCTCCGAGATGGCCTGCTTTCGCGCGGTCGTCAGCGAAAGGCGTTGGTGTCGTCGAAGCCATTGCTTGCGACGCTCGACGAGTTTCCATTCGGGGTGTTCGCCGGCCAGCGATTCCAGGACGCACTCGCGAGCCGCGAATCGAACGAAGGTCTCGAGATCGGCGCGGTAATCGTCGTTTGCCTCGACGACGTTCCTGCGAAGCTCCTCGTCCGTCAGCGACGGATGCGACGACCGGAGTGCGTCTATCTCGGCGGAGATATCCCGGGGGTTCCGCTCGACGACGTCGCCGATCGCCGCGTGAACCAACTCGTCGCGGTGCTCGGCCGCACAGCGATCTACGGCAGGGGGCTCCAGCGCACCGCCCGGGAGGTTCTCGGAGCTCTCTCGAAGCACCGCCAGAAGGGCTACCTGGCTCTGCACGGTGCTGTTCGCTCCGATGAGGCGACGAATCGCGACGGGGCGGTCGATGCCCTGGGCGGCGACAAGCGTATCGATCTCAACGTCGAGTCCCAATTCTGCGATCACTACGGCGCCGAGTTCATCGATCTCGCGACGATGCCCGTCGGCGACAGCGCGAACGTCGGGCTCCAGCCCCACGTCCCGCACGATGCCGTACAGCGCGACGCTTTCCTCTACCCAACTGCGAACGTAGCCGTTCGTCATGTTGGCGGACTGCGTGGTCAGCACGTGAAGCGTCGGAACAGGCCGACGCGGGCGGTCCGCTACCCGACGAGCGTCCGGGAGACGGCGTTCGACGGCGGCCCGGACCTCGTCCGGCGCCTCGGCGAGCGCTGTGCGAAGCACACGTGGGAGTTTCGATCCAGTCTGAGCACGGACCCGCGTCCACAACTCCGGCAGGTCAGCATCGTCGCTGTACAGCAGCTCCAGAGCAACCTCGGTTCGACGCTCGCCGTCGTCTTCAGCGGCACGCGCCGATATCTGGCGAGCGATTCCTGAAGCGGCAAACGCAACGAGCGACGCCAGTAGCGCGACGTTTTCGGTACGCCCCTCCCGCGTCATCCGCCATGCGCGCGGGAGATCGGCGGCGATTCCGATATCCGCCGACGCCGGTTCGCCCGTCAGGAGCATAGCCCGCGCTATGGCACACCAGCCCGACATCTCCGTCAGCGCGCAGTTGAGCGCCCACGGGTCGGCCATCTGCTCGCGGAAGGATTCCTCCATGCCCTCCTGATCGATGACGGTCTCCGCGACCTCTACGCCGTCGACGACTCGGATGCGCTCCTTGATGAAGAGCGGGATCGCCTCGATCCAATGATTTGCGTGCTCAAGCCAGGAGTAGTCCGGGGAGGCGTAGATGCGGTCTCCACTCTCGGGCACGAGGCGACGGAGGTTCTCCGCCTTGCCGAGGAATGGCTCCTCGCCCGCGTTGATCTTCGCCAGCAGGTGCGCGCCCGTGGGGGAAGGGCGCTGGCTCATGATGAGGTAAGCAGCCGGGCGGTGCGGAGCATCGAGCAGCCGCGCGCGAAGGTCCCCGGTTGCGCGGAGTATCTTGCCCCCGGCTCTCATGATCGCGCCGATACGCCTGTCGATGCGTGGATCGTCGGAATCGTCGCGGCGTTCCACGCCCTCGCGACGCCGTTCGAGTTCGGCGTTGACGAGGTCCTTCTGATGGCGAACCGACAACTCCTCCAGATGGTCGAGCGCGCCGACCATCTCGGTGAACGGCGTTTCCGCGCCAAGGCGCATCATCAGCCGCAGACGGTCCGCCGACGGGCGCACCTCGGGCCAGCCGGAGGTTGCGGCGATGACCCGGCGAGCAGCCGAAGCGATCGCGCGCGTCACCGTGACGTACCGAGCGTTGGCGAATAGAAGAGCCTGGTTGTGAAACGCTCGGCTCATTCGCCCGAAGAGAAGCTCCTGCTCCGCCCACGCGACATCGCGGCTCACGCGCTCCGCGTTTGCGTGCTCGGTCTGTCGATCGTAAGGTCGAATCGCCTGATAGAGGGCCAGTCGCGATTCATCGGGATCGAGCACGTCATCGAGCAGAATGTCCGCCACGGCATCCCTGTCGTACGGCAGGTCGATACGCATCTGTCCGAGGAGCCAGGTGATCCAGCGTTTGCGCCATTCCGGTTCCGATTCGCCTGCCGCGATTCGCCGCTCGTCGCTGGAGACGATGCGAAGGAACTGGCTGAAGATGCCGCCCGCATCTATCGCAGGCACGTCGAGGGCTGCGTACACCGCACGGCGTGACGCGTAGTCGTATCCGTCCCACACGTCGAGCGAGGCCTGGAGGCCGCCGCGTGCCGCACGATCAGCGTCGCCAGTTTCATCGGTCAGCACCCCCGAGGCGAACGAACCGGCGAGCTTGAGCAGCAGTTCGACGCCGCGCCGCGAGACCGCATCGTCATGCTGGAGGGCCGATGCGAGCGCATCCGCGGCGACCTCGACGGCCGGAGAGCGGCCCGAAATCACGGCAAGAATCGTCGGAGCGGACTGCACCCAGACGATCTCAGGCTTCAAGCTGGAGAGCCCCGGAACGTCGCACCACGCATCGGCGCAGAGCCGAGACACCAGGGCTACGTCCTGCGGCGCATGGGCGTTGCCAGCGCCGGGCGGTGGGTCGACCGCGCCGTCGCCGGGCCAGCCCGTGGCACACATGCTTTCGCCGGGGGTCCAGACGCTCTGCGGTGCATTGGGATCGTCGCTGTGTGACGCTACACATCGGACGGGGAACTGGACGCGATCTGTTGCTCTCCAGGGTGTGCGGCGCCGCGATGGCATATAGGTTCCTTAATGCGGGTCGATATTCCGTGATGCCTCAGACACGAGGCCTTCCGGCGCATACCTCGCGCGGAGATGGCACCTTGAAGACGCTGTGCGACGCACCGGCGATGGAGCGGCGCACCGGCGGGATAGACGATGTTGCGAACATCGTCGAGCAGCCTGAAAGTGTACGAAACTCGCGCGTTCAAGTAAATCGCTGCCTATCCTGACACGGTGGCGGTGAACGAGCATCGGCGCGAACCTTTGCACCTGTTGCGGAGTTGTACGTTGACGGGTCGCGAGTCGCGATCTACACTGTTGAGCGCGTAGCGTACGTAGTCCATGATCCCGTCGAAGGAGTGTCGCCGATGCCACTCGCTGTCCTCGTGAGACACGCCGTACGCCAGGCGGCTCTGATCGCGCTGGTCGGCGGGCTGCTTGGCGTCGTCGCGAACTCGCTCGCCCCGTGGCGCATTGCGTGGGCAGGTGAGCGACGGCAACTCGCGGCGGCGACGGACTCCATGCTCCGCGATAGCTGGAACGCCCGCGACGCCCACAGTGACACGACCGGCGCGCAGCCACTCAGCGTCTCGCTCGATCAGGCGAAACGACTCTGGGACGCAGGCGACGCCGTATTCGTGGACGCGCGCCCTCCCTACGAGTTCGGCGACGGATACATCCCCCGGGCCATCAATATACCCTACGAGGAGATCGAGTACTACGGCGCCGAAATCGCGGAGCTGCCGCAGGACGAAATCCTCGTCGTCTACTGCGCGGGGGAATCGTGCGATCTGAGCATCCACCTGGGAGACGCGCTCGTCGAACGAGGCTTCGCCCGCGTGCGGGTCTTCTTCGGCGGGTGGAACGAATGGAAACAGGCGGGATATCCGATTGAACGCCCAGGATCACCCTCGGCGAGCGAGGGACTGTGATGAACCGGGACCGCGCAATAGCGTTGCTGGATCACGGCGTGACGACGTGGGCCGCCCGGGTCGTAATCGCCGGGGTGTTCGTCCTGTATGGCGGGTCGAAGATACCTCTCCTCGAGGATTTCGCCGCCAGTATCCACAACTACCGGCTCGTGCCCGTCGAGTTCGAGAACATCATCGCGATGGCACTACCGTGGATTGAAGTGCTCGCGGCGACCGCGCTCCTGACGAGGCGCTGGCTCGCCGGTGGCGCGCTGCTCTCGACGGCCATGATCGTGATGTTCCTGGTCGCCGTCGTATCGGCGATCGGTCGCGGGCTGGACATCAACTGCGGCTGCTTCACGCTCACCGCCGCGTCGTCGTCCTACAACAACCTGTGGCGCACATTCCTGCTCGACGCGGTCCTGCTGGGCCTCACGATTCCCATCTGGCGGATGCTGACGCGATCCGAACGCGGCGAGGCACACTCGACATGAGACGATACACATGACTCGGCTCGGAAGATCCGTTCTCGTAACATCCCTCGCACTGGGGATCCTCGTTCCACCATCGGCGTCGGCATGGGGCTGGGGAGCGCACCGGATGATCAACGCCGCGGCAGTCGATCTACTGCCACCGGACATGCGATCCCAGCTTGAGTCCCGCCGGGCGGATATCGCCGCGCACGCACCCGACCCGGACCACTGGAAGGGCGACCCCGCCGAACGCTCGCGGCACTACATCGATCTGGAACTCGGCGACGCGTCCGGTCCACCGTTTGCCGCGCTGCCACGGGATTGGGACGGCGCAGTCGCGAAGCTCGGCGAGGACAGCCTGCGGTACATGGGAGTCCTCCCCTGGCGAATCGAGAGCTACTACGCGGGCCTCGTCGGGAGCATGCGAGCGCCCTCCGACAGCATGTGGATCCGGCTCGCCGCGATGGGACACTACGCCGCCGACGCGACGATGCCGCTCCACACGACGACCAACTACGACGGCCAGCAGACGGGGAATCGTGGCATCCATTACCGGTTCGAGTGGTGGATGATCGAGCAGCATCGGGACCGGATCGACCTGAGCCCGGTCGCGCCGTTGCTCGTGGCCGACCCGCTCAGTACGGCGTGGAAGATCATCATCGAATCTCACGTGTGCATCGACACGCTTCTGGCCGCCGACTCCGACGTCCGCCGAACATTCCGCGAGCCCATCCCGAATCCCGACGACCGCCACGGACGAGGCGCGGATGCTGAGTTCGATGCGCGGCTGTTCGACCGGCTCGGCGAGCTGGCGGTACGACGCATTGAGCTCGCGGCGCAGTTCACCGCGGGCGTGTGGTATGCAGCGTGGATCGAGGCGGGACGCCCGAACCTGCGCGGTATCCCGGCGCCTCCACCGCCACCGTCGGAGGAGTAAGGTGGAAACCCTCACCCCGCGAACGCTCGCGATGCTCACGTTCGTTTGGCCGTTCCCGCAAGCGCGAACGGCCCTCCATCTCTCGCCTGCGCACGCGCTAACAACGGACCGGGAAGCGCCATCGGCATGCATCTCGCCCGGTATCAGACGCACAGCTCCAGCACGAAGGCGTAGCGCATGAAAGTCCTGATCGCCGGAGCCGGTGGCATGCTGTCCGGCGAGTTCGTTCGACAGTGGAGCGAGCGACACGTACTCGTCCCGCTGACCATCGACGATCTCGACATCTGCGAGGAGGCCGCCGTGCGGCTCGCGCTGAGGGCACACGCCCCGGACGTTGTCATCAACTGCGCCGCCTACAACGCCGTCGACGCCGCGGAGGAATCCGAAGATGCGGCGGCGGAGGCGTTCGCGGTAAACGCCGAAGGCGTGGGGAATATCGCCGCCGCATCGAGCGAGACCGGCGTCCCGCTGGTGCATTTTTCGACGGATTACGTCTTCGACGGGACGGCCGGACACCCGTACACGGAGCACGACGCCCTGAATCCCCTCGGCGCCTACGCTCGAAGCAAGGCCGCAGGCGAACGCGCGGTCCGGGAGCACGCAGGCCGATACATCATCGCGCGGTTGTCGTGGCTCATTGGGCACGACGGCCCGAATTTCGTCGAGACGATGCTCCGGCTGGCGGCGCAGGGCGACCCGGTGCGTGTCGTGAACGACCAGACGGGCAGCCCGACCTTCTGCGCGGACGTCGTTCCGGTGATCGAGAAGCTCGTCACGCTAGGGCATCCCGGGATCTACCACATGACGGGCCGTTCGGCTTGCACGTGGTATGATTTCGCCCAGGAAATCTTCCGGCAGGCGGGTTTCGACCCGCCGGTCGTCGCGCCCGTGACGACGGCGGAGTTCGCCCGGCCCGCTCCCCGCCCGGCGTCGAGTTACCTGCGCAACCTCATGCTGGAGGAGAAACTCGGCGCGGACCCGATGCCCGACTGGCGGGAGGGCCTCGCGCGGTATCTCGCGTCGCGCACGCGGGCGGAGTGAAGGGGGAGAGGCCCTCCGCCCATACCCGCAACTTTACGCCGTCCCCTCCCCGACGTACATTTCCCCATCGCGCAACGCGCGCCGCCTGATGCGATCCCGGCTCGCCAGCCACGCTACGTGGGGAATACACATGCCGCAGACATTCGAACTCATCACCGACTACCAGCCGCAGGGCGACCAGCCGCAGGCAATCGCCGAGCTGACCGAAGCGTTCAACAACGGCGATCGCTTCCAGACGCTGCTCGGGGTCACCGGCTCGGGAAAGACGTACACAATGGCGAGCGTCATCGCCGGTCTGAACCGCCCCGCGCTCATCATGTCGCACAACAAGACGCTTGCCGCGCAGCTTTACGGCGAATTCAAGTCGTTCTTCCCGAACAACGCCGTCGAGTACTTCGTCAGCTACTACGACTACTACCAGCCGGAAGCCTACATCCCCCAGTCGGACACGTACATCGAAAAGGACTCGTCGGTCAACGAGGAGATCGACCGGCTGCGCCTCCGCGCGACGAGTGCGCTGTTCGAGCGGCGGGACGTGGTCGTCGTGGCGTCGGTGTCGTGCATCTACGGCTTGGGAACGCCGGAGGAATTCAAGCGGCAACTCGTCCTGCTGGAGCGCGGCGAGGAGGTGAATCGCGACGCGATCCTGCGCAAGCTGGTGGACATCAACTACGCGCGCAACGACGTGGCGCTGGACCGCGCGACGTTCCGGGCTCGCGGCGACGTGATCGAGATACGCCCGGCGGACGAGGAGCACATCGTCCGCATCGAGCTGTTCGGGGACGAGGTGGAGGATATCAGCATCGTGGACCCGGTCTCCGGGCACGTGCAGCAGCAGCGAGACCGCATCGCCATCTACCCGGCGACGCACTTCGTCACGACGCAGCCTGCCATCGAGGAGGCGATCCACTCGATCATGCAGGAGCTGAACGAGCGCCTCGCGTTCCTCCGCGATGAGGGTAAGCTACTGGAAGCGCAGCGGCTTGAGAGTCGGACGCTGTATGATATTGAGATGCTTCGCGAAATGGGGTATTGCAGCGGCATCGAGAACTACTCGCGACATCTCACCGGACGAAAGCCGGGAGAACGACCCGCCGTCCTGCTCGACTACTTCCCCGACGATTTCGTGATGTTCATCGACGAGTCACACGTCTCGGTGCCGCAGATTCGCGGCATGTACGCCGGCGACCGCTCCCGCAAGGAGATGCTCGTCGAATACGGCTTCCGCCTGCCGTCGGCGTTCGACAACCGGCCGCTCGTGTTCGACGAATGGGAGTCGATGCTGAACCAGGCGTGCTTCGTCAGCGCCACTCCCGCCGACTACGAACTCGAACAGTCGGGCGGCGTCATCGTCGAGCAAGTCATCCGGCCGACGGGGCTCATCGATCCGGAGATCGTCGTGAAGCCGGTGAGCGGGCAGGTGGACGACCTCATGGAGGAGGTGCGCCAGCGCGTCGAGAAGGGCGAGCGGACGCTGGTCACGACGCTCACGAAGCGCATGTCCGAAGACCTGACGACGTATCTCGACGAAATGGGATTTCGCGTGCGGTACCTGCACTCGGAGATCAGCGCGCTGGACCGTGTCGAGATCCTGCGCGACCTGCGCCTCGGAGATTTCGACGTGCTCGTGGGCATCAACCTGCTGCGCGAGGGGCTCGACCTGCCGGAGGTGTCGCTCGTAGCGATCCTGGACGCGGACAAGGAGGGGTTCCTGCGCTCCGAGCGTTCGCTGATTCAGACCTCCGGCCGGGCCGCGCGTCACATCTCCGGACGGGTGATCTTCTACGCGGACAAGGTCACCGACAGCATGCGCGGCGCGATGAGCGAGACCGCGCGCCGTCGTGAGATACAGCTCGCGCACAACGAGGAACACGGCATCACGCCGCAGTCGATCATCAAGTCGGTGGAGGATATCCGCGCGCAGACGGTGGCAGCCGACGCGAAGAAGCAGGAAGAGCCGGGGGCGTCGAAGCAGGAAATCGCGGCACTCGTCGAGGAGCTTGGGGGCCTGCAGCAGACGATAGAGGAGCTGGAGCGGATCATGCTCGACGCGGCGAAGAACCTCGAATTCGAGAAGGCGGCGGAGATCCGCGACGAGATCGAGGAGCTGAAGAAGGGGATGTGAGTCGGGGGAGAACGCGGGTTAGCCTCACGCGAAGGCGCCAGGGGATCGAGCGCAGACCCAACGGGGCACCTCAGCCAGGCGTCGCTACGCTCGACCAGCCCTCTATCCGACCTCGCTTTGCTCGGCCACCTGTCCCCCAGCGGGAGAAAGGAATCGATGGCGTGCACACGAGTAGCTCGCCGCAACCGGGGACGGGCAGCTTCCTCCCTCCGGGGGGAAGCTGTCGCCGCAGGCGACTGAAGGGGGGGGACGGGGAAGGCCTCACGCAAAGTCGCAAAGGACGCCAAGGAGCTGCGGATCGTGCATGTCTCGCGCGCACGCGGATTATACCAAGCTCTGGGGGAGTAACCGTGCTTACCAGCTTCATCGGCGAGAAGGATGTGCGAGCGAAGCTCCGCGAGGTCTTCGACAAACCGAAAATACCAGTCAATGCGAAGATGGTTGCCCCTCCTCTCACGGACCACTACGCACTTGTTGGCAACGCCTTTGACTATCTCTTTCGCTTCTACCTGAAGCGCCTGAACCCAAACGCGGAGACCGGAACGTGGATTGCTGAGAAAGCACTATCTCACATGGAGTTGATGGCCTCTGTCTCGATGCGCCCAGGCTTCTCACAGCAGTCGCGAGAACGCACGATGCGACTGACCACAGCGGCCCGGGATATGGTGTCATCTGCCAAGCAGCACTACTCCGAGTATTTGGATTCTGGCGAGATCACCGACGCCCTGCTCGGGTCCACGCTGAGACTGGCTCAGCTGGAGCCCATAGGCCGACGGGGCTACCGAGGCTACGATGTAAAGGGGATCGGGCAGACAGACGCAAAGGATGTTGAGAACCTGCGAGCGCTTATCGGAGCAGTGGACGACTCGCTGTTCCGCTCCGAGAGCGTATGTCTGCTCAATCCCCACTTCGGAGCATCGCTGCTGGTCGGTGGTGCGGACGTCGATCTAGTCATCGACGACATGATGATCGACGTGAAGACCACGAAGTACTCCGCGCTAAGGAGATGCGACTTCAATCAGCTGATCGGGTACTACGTACTTCATCTGCTTCGAGGCTCCGTGTGTTCGGACGGCAGCCCTTACACGGGTGCTATCAACAGGTTGGGCATCTACTTTTCGCGGCATGGTCATCTGCTCCTGATGGATGTTTACGAAATCACCAAGAACGTCGACTTGCCCAGATTCATACGATGGTTCGTGCGTCGAGCAGCCAACGGCGGTCTCGCCGCGCGTCTGGTCGATGGGTGCTACGAGCTCAGGGCCACGAGTAGGCTGCGCAGGCGATCACCTCTGCACCTGCTCCTAGACGCGCCGGATACATGAAGAAGACGACACGCCGACGCCGCAGCCTCCGCCTGCCGTCGTACGACTACGCCTCTCCCGGCGCGTACCACGTGACGATCTGCGCGCGCAATCGCGAGCCGGTCTTCGGCGCCATCGACGACGATTGCTTCGTCGGGAACGAGTTCGGGGCTGTCGCCGAGCGGGAGTGGAGGCTGCTGCCAGAACGGTATCAGCATGTCCGTTTGGACGAATGGGTCTTGATGCCCAACCATCTGCACGGAATCGTCGTGCTCACGGATGACGAATGGCCCGTATCCGACCGCACCGGTAGGGGTCGTTCGCGAACGACCCCTACAACGGATGGTACGTCACGCGCCAACGCGTCACGCAAACCGCTGGGACGGATCATCGGAGCGTTCAAGACCGTATCCACGAAGAAGATCAACCGCCTCCGAGACACAGCCGGAGTGAGCATCTGGCAACGGGGATACTACGAACACATCATACGGAGCGACGCGTCGTTGAGCGCGATACGCGAATACATACGCAGCAACCCGGCGGCGTGGAGTGAAGATGCCGAGAACCCGCGGAACAGACGGAACACGACGTCAGATCAGTAAGGCGGTAGGGGTCGTTCGCGAACGACCCCTACAAACACACACACCGTAGCGATCTGCTCCCCTCAGAACTCGAACCGCGCGCCGCCCCTGATCTTCGTGACTTCCTCGTCGAACGCGGCGATTTCCGCGTCGCCCGAGAGCACGCCGAGCTCGATCTCGATCTCGCGCTCTTCCTGCGGCTCGAGGAACTGCAGCCGTCCCGCGGCGCGGTCCTTGTCGCGCCCCTCGACGAGGCAGTTAGCCGGCTCAAGGCCGCACGTGTACCAGCCCTGCCCCATCTGCTTCCACTGGATGAGGAACGGAAGCTGGTTGATGTTGTACCGTATCCAGCCGCCGATGCCGCGTTCGCGGTTCGCGATGCCGATGAGGGTACTCCCGTCCGCGTCCGCCTCGACTGAGTGATAGTACACCTTCTCGGCGTAGTCCTGCACCGGATCGTGGAGGCGGTAGTACGTCTCCTGACCATCCTGAGCATCGGCGTCGCGCGCCTTGACGGTGGTCGCGGGCGTGACGACTTCGGAACCGTTGTCGACGACGGGGAACCCGAAGTTGCAGTGGTAGAGCAGCATGAACGGCGACACCGCCCAGCCGATGTTGACGACTTTGTCCCGTATGGTGAACGAGTTCGCGCCGAGCTTCGTGCTGACGACGCGCTGCATTTCCATCTCGTCCTGAAACAGACCGCCCTCGCGCATGGTACCGGATGCCCACAGGTTGTACTCGTCGTCCTGCCAGTAGCCGCCCGAACTCACGCGCTTCGCCGCAGCGGTGCCGATGCGTCCGTGGATGCCGAGGTCCTTCTCGTCGTCGGAGCACGGCGCGCCGACGTAGGTGATGCCGCACGTCGCGACGAGGCCGCCGAAGAACGTGCGGAGCCACTCTATGTCCTGCTGATCGTAGTACGCGCCGTGTATGTCGCCCACGGAGGAGCGCCACGCCAGCGGCATGCCGTCGTAGCTCGCTTGCACGATGTCGAGGGCGCGTCCGGCGGCGGCTGTGAAGGCGAAGCCCGAGCCGGTGGTGAAATCGAATGCCTCGACACCGGTGTTGTTGCCGTCGGCGAGCACGACCTTGCGCACGTCGGCGATCTGCGAGATGTCGCCCACGCGCTCCATGAGTCCTCGTCGTGTCCAGTCCTGTCCCCAGAGATGTGCCATGATTCCGCTCCTCGCCGTCAGTCAATGGTGTAATGAGTCTCTACGTAAGATAGATCACGGGTCTGCCGGACGCAGGGGCGCTGCATACTCGACACGGAGCGACTCCCGACGAAATCTCGCGTACCGGCGAATGTGGAGGATCCATGCGGATGATGCGCATGGCGCGAACTTACATCATATTATGTGTGTTGCACGTTCGTCGTGCATGTTGACGTGAGTCGATTTCGAGACCTTTCTATGAGATGGATCATCACCTTCCTCGTCGCGCTCAGTGTTCCCCCCGCACTCGTCTCCAACGCCAAAGCCGATGACCCGTGCGCCGCTTGTCCGGCGCCGACGCTATCGCTCCAAGTAGGCGCGGCCCACAACCTCAGCCGGCTGCGGGCCGCCCGCATACTCGCGTTTGTTCGGGCGCAGATCGATTCCGTTGACGCATGGACACTTGTCGGCAACGGGGATAATCTCGTCGCGGACGTTTTCCCGCCGGAGGGTACGCGCGCCGCGCTTCACGATCAGGCTCGAAATCGCGAATCCGACTTCGCCGCCCGGGTGGTACTCTCCAAACAACAGGCGAGCTACGGGAGGCCCTGGCTGCACGCGTACGCCGAGGTGGTCGAGGCGGTAAGCGGCAACTACGTGGTGGTGGCCGATGCCGCCTGGTTCCCCGACGACACGTCCGCGATGCACCGTGAGGTGCAGGCGCTGCTGCATCGACTGGTCCCGCTCCCCAACGTACCTGTGTGCTATTTCGAATTGCTCGCCGCGGAAACAGTACGGAACGGCGCCCGGGATGTCGTGCGAGCGAAGGGCGGCGTCCGGGTCATCGGCCGCGAGCAGAAGCCTGTCGCGGGCGCTTCCATATTCGGACACTGGGCGATCAACGGCGGCTTGGGTCCGCCACGAACGGGCCGCAGCGATCAGACTGGGCATCTGGAGGTTGAGTTCGAAAGATCGGTCGATGATCCCAGCGCGGGCGGAATAAGCTTCGCCGTGGACTCCATCTCGTGCCCGGCGGCTCGCTTCGTCCCGGATTGGCCGCAACGCGAGATGGACCAGGCGCTGGCTATTCTTGAGAACGCCCGGGCGGACCTTGATGAGAAAGCCGACCATCGCGGTGCCATGGAGGGCGCAACTCGGTTCCTGGCGCTGGATGAGAGCAACGTCGCGTGGTATGCCGCGCTCATCAACCCGCCAACGCCCCCAACCGGCGGCAGCAGGCCGAACTCATCCTTCGAAGAGCGCGCGCAACTGAGCGGTATGCCAGCACGGCGGCGCACTCCACGCAACCGTGGACCGAACTCGACCCGTGGACGGTCGTGCTCGGATTCGGCTCAGATTTGCTGCCTCCGGATGAAGGCGACGCGTACGCCTTCCCGCAATCCGACCTCGCCGGCGCGCCCGATACTCTTCACCAGGATCTGAGGCGCTGGGTTACCGCCGCGGTAGGCGTGCGCAGACACCTCGCCAGAGGAGTCGGGATCGGCGCGGCGTTGAGCACGGCCCGCAACGAGGTAGCGGTCTCCGATTCGACCGCGAAACTCGTCAGGGACGCGAACATCACAGCCCTGACTCTCACCACCTGGGTGGCGAAGCCCCTGACCCACGCAGTCACTGCGCGGGGTGCGATCGGCATCCGGTTCGCTCGCCGAAACGTGTCCGGGGACGGCCTCTACCTGCTGGACGGCTCACTGACCGGCGTGCCCCCCGGAAGCGGCCCAATCGTGGACGACCTGGACGGCACGTCCTACACCGGCATGTTGGCCACCGTGGGATTGTCGCTCCGCACCGGCGACTTCTCGCCGATCTGGATCGAGGGGGATCTCTCATTCCTTGCGGACCGTCTCCCCAACGGATACTGGACTACGCGTATCGCGATGAGCGCCGGGCTCGCGGTGTCGTTCTAGCACGTGGGTGGCGGGCCCGGCCGCTGAATGCCGAACGGTCAGCCGATACCAGACAGCGCTTCGCGCCGAACCGCGTACAGGAGCGGATCGCCCTGCAGAAACCTGGCAATCTCGTCGCCC
>CAZEAI010000027.1:160-45884 GCA_964510105.1 uncultured bacterium | reverse complement strand
ATGAACAACATCCTCGACCGGACGCGATGGGGCGTGATCGGGTCAAACCTCTGCAAGAACATCCTGCTTGAAGGTTGTACCCTTTCCCGAATGGATACCCATATGGGAGTCTCCGGTACGTACACGATCCGGCGCTGTTCCCTCGGGTACATGGGCCTCAACGCGATAGGCCGCGGAGTGTTGAGCATTGAGGACTCCGAACTGTATGGCAACGCGCTGGTGAGCTTCCGTTCCGACTACGGAAGCACGTGGGGTGGCGGCCTCGTCATTCGGAACTGCCGCTGGGTCCCGTCCTGCGGAGACACGATCTGGCCGCACATGATCGAGGTCCACAATGACGGAACGCACGATTTCGGCTACCCGTGTTCCATGCCGGGGGAAGTGAGCATCGACGGGTTGTTCGTCGATGACACGAATCACCCTGAGAACTACGACGGTATGTACATCTTCGCCGACCCCGGTGCCGGGGACGGCAATACCGATGATACGGGGCCAAGGACGGAGCCGCCCTTCCCATACGAACTATGCCGGCAGGTGAAGGTTCGGAAACTTGCGACGAAAAGCGGGAAGAAGCCGCGGCTTTCGCCGAATCGGGAGATAGCGAGCACCACGCTTCTGATTGAGGAAGAGTAGCGGACCTGCCAATCGCGCGAAGACAGACAGGATGTCTGGAGAACAGGACCGAATCGTCAGGTGCAGGCTACACCTGACACACCCCCCCTCCCTTCCGTCGCCTCTCGGTTCTACTTTCTCGTTTCCGCGCGGCACGACCGGATGACCATTGCTTCTGCCGAGGAGACGCAGCACATGCTCGCACACGTTTCTTCCGTCGCCACCCACGGCATCGACGCCTACATCGTGGATGTTGAAACGAATCTGGACAGCCAGGTCCCGTTCTTCAACGTCGTCGGCCTGCCCGACGCGACCGTACGAGAGAGCAAGGATCGGGTCACCGCCGCGATCAAGAACGCGGGGTACTACTTTCCGCTCAAGCGCATCATCGTGAACCTCGCCCCGGCGGACATCCGCAAAGAAGGCACCGGACTGGATCTGCCCATTGCCGTGGGAGTCCTCGCCGCATCCGACCAGGCGTATACGGAGCACCTGCCCGAGCTTGTGATTGTCGGCGAACTCTCGCTCGACGGGAGCCTGCGCCCGGTGCCCGGCGTGCTGAGCATGGCGATCGCCAGTCGGCGCGAGGGCAAGCGGGGCATCATCGTCCCCAACGAGAACGCGCAGGAAGCGGCGCTTGTGGACGGCATCGCGGTGTATCCCGTGGAACGGCTCGGCGACGCACTCGACGTCATGGCCGATCCGGACAGCCACGAACCGTTTCGGCTCGACGTGGACGACGTGTTCCGGCGCAGCGTCGATACGACGACCGACCTTTCCGACGTGAAAGGACAGCAGCACGTCAAGCGCGCTCTTGAGGTGGCGGCGGCCGGCGGACACAACGTCATCATGGTCGGCCCTCCGGGCAGCGGCAAGACGATGCTTGCCAAACGTCTGCCGACGATCCTGCCGGACATGAGCCTGGACGAAGCGCTGGAGGTCACGAAGATCCACAGCATCGCGGGGCATCTCGAACCGGGGCAGGCTCTCGTCGCAACGCGCCCCTACCGCAGCCCGCATCACACCATCAGCGACGCCGGGCTCATTGGCGGCGGCACGTATCCGCGACCGGGCGAGATCAGCCTCGCGCATCACGGCGTGCTCTTCCTCGACGAGCTGCCGGAGTTCAAGCGCACCGTGCTCGAGGTGCTCCGACAGCCGCTGGAGGACGGCCACGTCACCATCTCCCGCGCGGCGATTTCGCTCGACTACCCCGCTCAATTCCTCCTCGTGGCGTCGTGCAACCCGTGCCCGTGCGGCTACTACGGCGACGGGTCGAGCCGGTGCTCCTGCGCACCGTCGGCCATCCAGCGGTACATGGGGCGGCTATCCGGTCCGCTGCTGGACCGAATCGATCTGCACATCAACGTTCCGTCGGTGCCATACAAGGATCTGGCCGGGGAGGCGTCGGGAGAAACGAGCGAATCGGTGCGCGGCCGGGTGAACGGCGCCCGCGAGCGTCAGGTGACGCGGTTCTCCGAGAGGGCGGGCATTTTCTGCAACGCGCAGATGTCCAGCAAGGACCTGCGAAGCTTCTGCGGCGTGGACGACAAGAGCCACGAGCTGCTGCGCATGGCGATCCAGAAGATGGGACTCAGCGCCCGCGCGTATGACCGTATCCTGCGCGTCTCCCGGACGATCGCCGACCTCGACGGCTCGGAGCTGGTCACCGCGCGCCACGTCGCGGAGTCGGTGCAGTACCGCAGCCTGGATCGGCAGTTGTGGCTGAAGGGGTGAGGGGGGGGAAGAGACAGTGAATCTGACGGCGACGATGTGAACGCGGTCTTCGAGGACATCCGAATCGCGATCGAGAATCTGGACGCCACGGATGCGGGAAACACCCACTGGGTGCGGCCGGCGGTCTCCCTGACGAACCGCGCCATCACGCGCCTGATGCGGCCGTCGGGACCGCAGTTGCACCGCATCGAGAGCGACGATCGAGGGTCGCGCTCGTCGGCGGGAAACAGACGGGGACGCCACGTAGGGGCGAACTCCCGTACCCGCGCCGGCTTCGTGTCGGGACAGCCCATCGCACGCTAATCCGTACGCATCCTACATCAGGGCAGCCACAGGGGGCTGCCCTTACGCCACCACATTGGTACCGACGATGCCGTTCGACCCGTACCGCCATCGACGCCGCTCGACGCGCCTCGCAGGGTACAACTACGCTCAGCCAGGCGCGTACTTCGTCACCATCGTCGCGAAAGATCGGGAATGCCTGTTTGGCGAGATCGTAGACGGGGAGATTGTGCTGAGCGATGTCGGACGGATGATCGATGCCACGTGGCGCGAGATGCCCGATCACTACGCTGGCGTAGCGCTGGACGAATATGCTGTGATGCCGAACCACGTTCACGGCATCGTCGTTCTGACGCGTTTCGCCGACACCGTAGGGGCGGGCCCCTGTGCCCGCCCTGTGGGCCATCTGTCGCTGCCGGACATCGTCCATCGGTTCAAATCGCTCACAACGGCGCGGTACCGTCGCGGCGTAGACAAACATGGGTGGACACCGTTTCGCGGCAAGGTCTGGCACCGCAACTACCACGACCACGTCATCCGTTCCGACGCCGAGCTTGCCGATGTCCGCGAGTACATAGCCGACAACCCGCGCCAGTGGCACGAGGACCCTGAGCGTCCCGGCATCGAATAGCTCCGTCGCCAGCGGAGACACCATCGTTGCGAGTGCCTCCCACCCTCCTCACAACGCCGCGCGTACCGCCTCGCTCAGGTCGCCCTCCGTGAGTTCCACTGGATTGTAGCGCAGGCTGGAAGGGCTGGCGCCCGCGACGACGCCTGAGATGCCCGCATCGTCCAGCCCCCACGCGCCGAGTCCGGGCACCCGCAGCCGGGCGACAAGTTCGGCGAGGTGTCCCGACAGCGCGTCCACGTCCGGCGCGCCGACCATCGCCTCCGCGACGGCGCGATACTTCGCCAGGACGGCTTCGTCGCCCGACTCCCGAGCGCGAGCGATATTGGCGGAAACGATTCCCGGCAGCAGAATCGCGCACACGGCTCCATGCGGCGCGGGATAGGCCGCGCCAAGCGGCGAGGCAAGTCCGTGCACTGCGCCCAGGCCCGCGTTCGCCAGCGTGATTCCACCCAGCAGCGACGCAAGCGCCATGTCGGCGCGTGCCTCCCGATCGCTACCGCCATCGTACGCGCCGGCGAGAGACGAAGACGCGCGACGGATGCCCTCCAGCGCCAGTGCGTCGGTGACCGGCGACGCGCTGTTGGACGTGTACGATTCGATGAGCTGCGTGAGCGCGTCGAGGCCACTCGCGGCAGTGACGTCGGGCGGCATCGTGTGCGTGAGTTCCGGATCGACCAGCGCGACATCGGCGATGAGCCGGTTGTCGCGAAAGCTCTTCTTGAATCCACCGTCGTCACCGGTTATCACCGCGTTCTTCGTGACCTCGCTGCCCGTGCCCGCGGTCGTCGGAACGGCGATGAACGGCAGCGGGTCGCTCTCGAGCGTCCTGCCCGTACCGACGCCCTCCAGGTAGTCGAGCACTGAGCCGGCGTTCGTCGCCAGACCCGCGACGGCCTTCCCCGCATCGAGGGCACTGCCTCCGCCGATCGCGACGATCACGTCCGGGCGGGATTCCCGTGCGGCGCGCGTCGCTTCGTCGACTGCGCCGACCGTCGGCTCACCGTCGACGGCGTGGGTCGCGCACGCGCATCGTTCGCCACCGAGGAGGTCCGCGACGCGGTCGAGAACTCCTGCCGCCCGTAGCGATCGCGAACCGGTGACGACGAAGACGCTCTTGCCAAACGTTCCCGCCAGGGGCCCGATCTCCGTCAGGCACCCGTCACCGAAGACAATACGTGTTGCAGTTGCGAACTCGAACGCGGCTATGCTGTTCTCAGGTGTCACGTTCTGCTCCGGAAAAAGCCTTGCCTCATTCCTCATGAGCACCAGGTGACTGATGACCGTGCACCGACCCTTGCACGGCCCGATGGATGCCCTCCACGTAATGTACGAATTCCACGTACGCGGCGACGTAGGCGCGCCCGTCGTCGACGCTGTCGTCCGCTGCGCGCCGCCTCGCAATCGTCTCATCGAACCGTCGCCGGAGCCCCTCGACTACCGCTTCCGAGACCACGCGCGCGAGGTCGTCGACCGAACCGGATTGCAGCGCCCGATCGGCGCCGAAGACTCCCGGCTCGACTTCCGCGCCCGCCGGCTTCAGTCCGGTGTACGGAGCACCTTCGCTCGCCCTATGGACGCGAACGAGCGTCTCGTAGAAATACCGATCGGCGAGCTGCCGCGCCTCGGGCCCGCCAGCCCGGACCGTTAGCGTATGCGCAAACGCGTCGCGTATTGCCTGTTCGTCGTGCGGAGCGATCCACCTGAGAACCGGCACTACGTCCCCGCGCTCCAGCGCGGCCTTCGCGTCCGTAACTACTGGGCCGTCCATGGAATCGCAGTGAGCTTGCACAGCGTCTGTGGAGATCATGGCGATACCCATGAACGCGGTCGCTATGGCGATGACCTCTCGTCGGCCAAACATCGAGTCCTCTCTCTCCAGAGTAGTTGGTGTGGATGCTTCGATGACAACGCAAATGGCGGATCTGCCGGACCCACCTACCATTTCGACCGCTCCGTCGGGAATGCCTCGGTGCAGACGACTTTCGTTCGCGGTGCCGCCATCCAATCGGCGACGGTTTCCTTCCACGCGAGATAGTGGCCTGTCTGCTGATGGGCGGCGAAGGCAGCCTCGTCCTGATAGACCTCATACAGGAGAAAGACGCCGCTGCTATCGGTGGCCCGTAGAACGTCGAACCTGACCGATCCCGGCTCGTTGTGTGTGGCGGACGCGTTCCTGATGGACGCCTCCTCGAACTCGCCGGCATGCTCCGGCTTCACATGCACCGTGACACAGACGATGTACATCCCGTCCTCCTCTGGCTCTCCATTCGCAGTTGTCAGCGGGAAGATAGCGTGGTGCACGTTGGAAGCAAGCACGATCGATCGGACCGTGGTGTCGATCGCCTCAAACCGCGCGTGGATGGGGCGCTGAGAAATATCCTGCGAAACTGCCGAAACGGCCCTTGCCGACTCATGGCGCAGCGCGTATCATTGCGTCCGAAAACCGGGCGGTAGCCCCGCGCGTGCGCGTACTCGCGCGGTTGCGGTGTAGAGAGTCAACGACAGTTCAGGATGCCGCCTTACAGTTCGAGGCTGCCCCGGCGCGACACCGCGCCTGAGCAGTACGGAACTGCACCGCGCGATCGGCACGCGTTTCCGTCCGGACGGTCCCACCAACGGGACCGGAGGCGGCGCTCGTGAGATGGGTCGCACCCGAAATCGCTGTTCTCATAGGAGGTCCAACCAATGGCGTACATCATCTGTGAGCCGTGCATCGGCACGAAGGACACCGCGTGCGTCGACGTGTGTCCGGTCGATTGCATCCATCCGACCAGCGACGAGGACAATTTCGACGACGAAGAGATGCTGTACATCGAGCCCGATGAGTGCATCGACTGCGGCGCGTGCGAACCCGCCTGTCCCGTGACGGCCATCTTCGCCGAAGAGGATGTCCCGGAAGAGTGGCACGACTTCATCGCGAAGAACTACGATTTCTTCGGCAAGTAACCGCAAACGTGTAGCAGGCGAAATCTGGTCATCACGTACCGGCCTCCGCCGCTTCCGCGACGGAGGTCGTTCCGTACCTGCATCCTTGACGTCGCTTCGGTGCTCGGGCACCTTCTCCTCTTCGGATCGCCTTTCACTACTGCCGCCACGGAGATCCAACCATGTCGCAACTTCTCCGCGTAGTCGTCCTGATCGCGGCGTTTGGAGCGTACGCGTCTCCCGTCTCTGCCGCCACAGCGGACACGACTGACCACGGCCCGTACTTCGCGCACGTCGCCACGTGGGATGCGAACTACGCCGACGCGCACTACCGCGCGATGGACTCCGGCACGCTGGCGTGGGGCGAAGCATACATCCTGCGCGCGTTCATGGCGGCCTACCGGCTGACGGCGGACCCCTACTGGCTCGGACGCGTCGCGGACCACGCGGATTCCATCCTCGCCAACGCGCGCGACATCCCGGCGGAAGGCGTGTACGACTCGGTCTATGCTGACGGGCGTCGCGGCTGGGGAACCGGCACGTACTCCGACCAGGGGTACGACGAGTACATGGTCCACGACGGGCATTTCTGTACACCCATCGCAGCGTACACAGCCGAAGTGCACAACAACCCGGATCTGTGGGACGAGTTCGGCGCACGCGCGACGGCGCACTTCGATACGCTGCTGACTCACGTAGTGAACAAGTGGCTCAACGTCTTGAAAGCCGACAGAGGTACAGGAATTACACTTCGCGAGTTCGGCGGGTTCGAGCACATGCCGCACAACCAGTACGCCGCCTTCGGTTCACTGTTGCTGTTCGTAGATGACACCATCACGTCGCCGCGCTGGATGGCGCTCCATCCGGTCACTCCGGGCAACGAGGTTTCGTACCTGCCCTGGGCGATCGAAATGGGCGCGTTCTTCAAGGACGACCTGCGGATCGACGCTGACGATGCCTACCGCTGGGGCTACTGGCCGGGCGGCGGCAGCGAGGACATTTCCCACGCGAATCTGACCCTCGAATTCGCGTGGCATCTCCATGAGCGCGGGCTTGTATTCGACACTACCGACGTGAGGCGGTTCGCCAATACGATGACGCGCGCCATGTGGAACGGTGACCTCGTCGACGTCGGGCTGAACAAGTACAACACCGCTGGAGATGACTTCGTCTGGACAAGCTACACGTGGGGCTGGTCGCTCTTCACCGCGGCGGACCCGCTCCTCTGGCACGTGCTCAACAACGACTTCCGACACAAGGCGAACATCACTTCGCCCTATCAGCTCACGGCGGCGCTTCGACTCGAACGGCTACGACCGTGGGTTCGCGCGACGGCAGGCGGCGCCATCTTCCCGACGGACCTGCACCTCGACGACGACGGCGACCAAGTGCTCAGGCACCTCGAAGGAGCGCATTTCAATATCACATTCACGAACCTCGGCATCACCCGAGACAGTGCGGAAGTGCACTTCCCGAACTACAACTGGTTCTCCGGTCTTGTCGAAGGGGCTCCGAGCGGGCACATTGCCCTCGATCCAGACTCGAGTACCGTGTATCCCCTCACCGCGCTGGGACTTCACGACGTGGAGCCGAACTCACGACCGTTCACCGTCGAAGTCGGTCACCTGTCCCGCACGTTCGTCATCCCTGTGGGCAACCCCGATTTCCTCGCCGTGAACGGCGCGGCTCCCGGCGATCTCCCGTACGACCCGGATGTCGGCTACTACCTGCCGGAGGGTCGCCTCGATTGGACACATGCCGCATCGGACACGCTCTCCGCGACGGCGCTCGGAAACTTCCGGACGCTTTACTGGCGCGCGGCGTACGCGCTCCCGACACCGGGCGAACGCGATGCGATCGCGTCCTTCCTCGACGCGGGAGGCAACCTGCTCCTGACAGGCGGCGGCGGCACGCTCGCTCAGTGGGCGCATCGAAGCGAACAGGACTCGCTCTTCTTCGTGAACTACCTCGGTATTACCAACGTGGCGGACGTAGGGGACAGCATCGCCGGCATGGACGTGGAATTCGAGGTGATCGACGCCAACGCCTTCACGGGCGCGGGCTCGCGCGGACGCTCTCTCGGTACCGCTGAGTGGCCGGTCCGACGGATCGAGGTGATGGGCACCACGGCCGATTCGGCGTACACCGTCGTTCTGCGGCTGGAGCATCCCGGGACCGGCGCGGCGCCGATAGTGCCGCATACTGTCGTCGGCCTCGGCGTTGAGCGGACGTACAACGCCATCGTGCTTGGTTTCGACCACGCCCAGATCGTACCGGCCCTCGCCACCTACCACGCGCTCAGAGCGGCGTTCGATTGGCTGGAGACGCCCACCGCGATACAGGGCGAGGCATCCTCCATACGCAAGGACGAACTCCGCATCGGCGCCTGGCCGAACCCCTTCAACTCCCGAACGACCATTGCGGTACGGGGCCTTGAGGTGGGTAGTACCGCCTCGGTGACGGTCGTGGCCGCAACGGGGCAGACCGTCGTTCGACGCCACGTCGTTCCAACGGGGGACTCTCTGCTCGTCCCGTGGGACGGGCGCGACGACTCCGGGCGCTCGCTTGGATCCGGTACCTACCTTGTCACCGTAACTCAGCGCGTTGGTGCAACGGTTCGGCGCTCGGTTACGCGAGTATCGCTGCTGAGATAGCACCGGCGAACGCTCACTTTGCTCGCGTTCGTTGACGAGTTGCTGCGCAACTCGCCGCTGTGCGTCTCAGTCGATCTGACGAGTCGAAACCCATACACTCTACCCGCTACCTCAGCAGCACGGCGCGGCGAACTCTCACTTCGTTCGCGTTCGTGTACGAGTTGCCGCGCAACTCGCCGGTCCAGACGAGCCGATACACGTACACGCCACTCGCCACGACGCGCCCGGCGCGGTCGGTGCCGTTCCATACGATGGCATGCTGGCCAGCCGACATCGTCGTTTCGCGAAGCGTCGTTACAAGCTGTCCCGCAACGTTATACACGTCGAGACGCACATGGCCGGCCTCCGGGATCGCGAAGCCGATCGTCGTGCTGGGATTGAACGGATTCGGCGCGTTCTGCTCAAGCGCGAAGGCTTCCGGACGCGCCTCCAATACCACGACCGGCTCCTCGCCGATATACACCACGCCGTCAACGAGAATCGCCTCGTGTTCGTCCACCACGGTTGCGGGCGACGCGACCCAGCGGATGGCAGTCGACGTGTCCACCGGCGCGTCGATAGCGACGTCGAACCGCGCGAACACGATGAGTGTATCCCCGGCGAGCGAGAACGAGTTGGCGTTGGCGAGCGCAACGAATACGGTGTCGCCGATCAGGTTCGCGTGCGGGCTCGGCGCAACATCACTCGATGCCTGGAGCGGATCGCTTGGCGTGAGGATCGTCGGATCGACGACGAAGGCGAGGTCGATGCCGCGCGCGTCGGCGAGCGTGGCCCGCACCGCGAGCACGAACGAACCGCCGGGATATGACGCCGCGGGCTCGAAGGCGAGACGCGACGTGCCGGTGCCGTCAAACGGGAATGCGCCCATGTCCGCGCGCGTGCCATCGGGGTCGAGTGGCGACTCGGGGTCGCCCGCGTCGATGCAGGGCGACTCGGCCTGCAGATGGTAGTCGCCGTTCTCCGGGTCGACGAACAGCGGGTCGACGCTAATGTTGCCGGGCCAGACGACATCGCCCTGGAAACTGTTATAGCTAAGTGGATAGTTGTTTGAGGGTGCAGCATCGATCTGTGGCTCGCTTGGAGCGTCATTCGACCAGAAAATGCAGTTCGTCACCGTCGCGTACCCGGTGACCAGTGCCAGCCCACCACCCTCGCCCGTGGCGGTATTCTCAGCAAATGTGCAGTTCTTGAAGATCGGTCCGCTGAAGACGACGTATGCTCCGCCTCCGTCGCCTGAGCCGGATTCGTTTCCGACGGCGCGATTCCGCAGGAACAGGCAGTTCGTCAATGACAGGACATCGTTGCGGTGGTCGTAAATCCCGCCACCGAACCCGGCGGTGTTGTCCGAGACCACGCAGTTCGACATCATCAGTGTGGCATCCACAGTGTAGACGCCACCGCCCTCCCAGAGCGACGGATGCGTGTTCCCGGTCACGAGACAGCTATCCATCGAGAGAGTCGCGCCATTGTCGACGGCGATGCCGCCTCCCGACGTGAATCCGGATACCGTGCAGTTCTCCATCCTCGCCCACGCGTCGTCGGCGATTCGGACGCCGCGGCCGACATGCGTCGTATCGGCACTACCGCGGAACATGCCGTGGGTAATCACACATCGGGTGTTCTCCCCGAACACGGTCACCGCCGCGCCGCCGGGACTGGTGATGAGGATGGGGAACACTTCGCCGTCGTGGCCAAGGTCCAGCGTGGTGTTCGCAGCATCTCGAACGGATGCGTAGGAGATCGCGCTGCTGTCGCCGTGGACGAAGTGGAGGCCAGCCCATCTGGCTGAATCGTTCTCAGCACTGGCGAGGAAGCGTATGCTATCGCCCTGCGTGCCCAGCGCGAAGAGCGCGCCTTCGACGATGAATGGCACATCCGCATCGAACAGCACGTCGACACCCGGCTCGATGGTGAGCGTATCGCCCGCCGCGACGCGGACTGTGTCGGTCACGTGATACGGGCTGCTCTCGGCGGTCCACGTGGTCGTGGTGATCGTGCCGGAGACGTCAGTGGCATGGGCGGCTGACGCGAACAGCAGTGTCGCTGCGAGGAGTGCGGACCAGCGCACGGAAGTTCCCCCTGTGTGTTTGGCGGCAGAGGTTGCAGGGCTGGGCGCCCCGCAGCGATCTGGTCAGAAGGTACCCAACTGCTGAAATTCGTCAAGTCTGAACAAACACGCGGAACACCCCCAGCTTCGGGCCGTGGCGTTGACACGGCCCGCGCGCGGTGTATCGTACGTGCTTCGTCTCCGCCAGCCGACCATAGAGGTACGCGTCAGAATGGCTTCCATCTCCCCGGCACGCTCGGAACCCGCACACACCACCGATCCAGACAGTTCCTCGACGCGGGGACGGTTCACCGCGCGAGCAGTTGCGTTAGGTGCGCTCATATCCCTCCTGATGGCCATTGGAGCGCCATACTCGCGGTATATGCTCCACACGACGCCACTCGTCTTCACGTCGTTCTCGTGGGGCGTGATGGTCTGCTGGATCGCCCTCGTCGTGGCGAACGCGGTCGGCGGACGCAAGCTCAGGCTGTGGGAGCCGCTGTCGACGACCGAACTCGCCGTCGCGTTCATCCTCGGTACGGTCGGTTCCAGCATGACGACAACCGAGGTGGCCGGGCTGCTCGTGACGAACCCCTCGGGGGTCATGTACTACGCGACGCCGGAGAACCGCTGGCTGGAGACCTTTGGCGCGCTCATGCCGACGTGGCTCATCCCGCCGGACACGCACTCCTCCGTCACGTGGATGTACGTTGGGCGACCTCCCGGTGGATCGGTTGTCTGGGGCGACTGGATATCCGCGGTATTCTGGAACGGCAGCTTCGCCGCGTCGATGTACTGCATACAGTTCGCGCTGGTGGCGCTGCTTCGGAAGCACTGGGTCGAGCACGAGCGGCTTACGTTCCCGATAATGCAGGTGCCGCTGGAAATCATGCGCCCGCCGGAGAAGGGCATGTGGCGTCCGCCGTGGACGCGCTCCAGGCTCTTCTGGATCGGATTCTCCGTCCCGTTCACGTTCGTGATGCTCCAGATCGGCCATTGGTTCTACCCGGGCGTTCCGCAGATCCCGACGAACCTCGGCAATCTCTCATTCGGCCTGCATTACCCGAACATGCCGATGCGCATCTTCTGGCCCGTGATCGCCGTCTCGTTCTTCGCGAATACCGAGGTGATCTTCAGCCTGTGGTTCTTCAACATCGTCGGAACGCTGGCGACGGGCTGGATGAACCGGCTCGGCCTCCTGGCGACGGGCACCGGGCAGGAGATGAAGTGGCTCAACATGGGCGCGCTCATGACGATGGTCGTCTGGTTCATGTGGCAGGCGCGCCACCACCTCGGGGCGGCCTGGCGACGAGCGTTCCGCGGCGGCGACGAGGACGACAGCCGTGAGTTCCTGAGCTACCGCGCCGCGTGGCTCGTACTCGGCTTCGGCGCGATCTACATGCTGTTCTGGCTGCGGACCACGGGCATGGCGTTCGGTATCGCGATCTTACTCATCGTCGCCTCGCAGCTCATCTATCTCGGTATCGCGCGACTGGCATTCGAAGCGGGCGTACTCCACGTGAATTCGCCGATGCACACGTGCCACATGATCGCGGACGCACTCGGACCGGCCAGCATGTCGAGCGGATCGCTTGCCGGGCTCTCGCTGGTGTACTGGAAGTTCAGCAACGTGAAGTCGTTGTTCCTCGTGAGCTTCGGCCACGGCGCGGCGTTATCGGATACGCAGTCTCCCGCGGTGGATGTCCCGCGTCGCAAGCTGACGGGTGCGCTGGTTCCGGTGGTCATCATCACGACGCTGGTGGCCGTGTGGTACACCATGTATCTCGGCTACTCGTACGGCGGCTTCAACTTCGGCGACTTCGTATTCAGCGGCTCGGCGCAAGAGCCCTACAAGGCGCTCTACCTGTGGCTCACCGCTCCCAAGGAGCCCGATACTAGCGGCGTGACCTTCTGGTCCATCGGAGCGCTGCTCATGGGGTTCTTCACGTGGATGCGGTATCTGCTACCGTGGTGGCCGCTGCACCCAATAGGGCTGGCGATATCGTTCAGCTTCCACATATCGACGAGTTTCCTGTCGTTCCTCATCGCATGGTCGGCGAAGAGCCTGCTCATGCGCCTGGGAGGCGTTCGACTCTACCGGCAGGCGATCCCCGCGTTCATCGGGCTGCTCATCGGCGCGCTGGCGGGCGGGACGATAGCTTTCGTGGTGGATTACCTGTACTTCCCGCTATCGGGACACGCGGTGTTCTACAACTGAGACGACGTGGACGTGGCACGGGCGGCGGATCGTCGCAACTCGCTGGTGCGTAGGTCGGGCGGCTACGGAAATAAGGGCGCGAACACGTGGTTCGCCCCTACCGTTACCCCTGCTTCACCCCCACACCCTTGAAGAACGTGTAGCGGAACACACCTTCCGTGCTGTCGGCGACGGCGTGCAGGTCCGCGCTGCTACCTCAGCAGCGTAACCCGGCGCACTCTCACTTCGTTCGAGTTCGTTTGGGAGTTGCTACGCAACTCCCCGTGCTCTGATGCCGCAGTATGTTCCAGCCGCACGATGTACACGCCGCTTGCGGCGGCCCGGCCTGCGTCGTCGGTGCCGTTCCACGTCACGGTGTGGGTGCCCGCTGAGAGACGATGACGAGATACAAGCGTCCGGACATGCCGACCGGCGACGTCGAAGACGGATATCTCCACGAGACCGGGCCGTTCGACAGCGTACCGGATCGTGGTGGACGGGTTGAACGGATTCGGCGCTGCGACTATGCGAGGTCCTTCCGGCCTTGCCGCGGACTCCCCCTCAGGTTCGCCAACGATCCTGACCGGCTTCTCGAATTCCGGCCACGGATCGCTCGATTTGGGGCGAAACAGCCCCCAATCCATGCGTTCCGAGATGAATCCATCATTCATGGACACTACCTGCCCATGAAGACTTGAACCCGGACCGAGCCCGCCATGGTACGCAAACGCGGCTCTCGGGCCCGAGGTAACGAGTACAAGAGCGCCCGAATCGGCCACAACGTGTGTCCACCGCCAGTAGAACGCTGGTTCACAATACTTCCGGTCCAGCCCCGCGCAGAGGTCAGTGTCGACGTACATGGGCCAATCACCCGGAACGCCACCGTAGGTCGCAGTGTCCGGCCGCGGGTCGATGAAGACGTAGGTCCACGATGCGTACTGAAGTACCCGTCCGCTGTCATCGAGCGCGTACAGCTCCCGGCCAAACGGGCTCCAGTAGGGGATGCGCAGCCAGATCTTTCCGTCTATCAGGGTGTCCGTGATGGTGATCTCCGCGACCTGCCCGGCCGGCAGCACCTCGTCGTTCGGGCGCTCAAAATCACCGCCCGCCTTGAACTGATACTGCTGGCCGACCTCGAACGGAAACACGCGTGCGATGCGCGCGGAGTCGGTGGGTGAGAGTGCGGCGGCGCGGGCCGCCGATGCGGAGACTGCCGTCACCGCGACGGCGAGGGTGAGGCGGATGAGCGTCGGCATGGCGGCGAACCCTCTCTGCGTTGGAGTTCGTTCAGGAGTTCGCAGGGCGAACTCCCCCCGCAGATGTGGCAGATGAGTTGCTGCGCTCAAGATACACCGAGGTAACGGTATGTCAAGTGAGGCATGGCTGCACGCGCGGTGACTGCGCGCTCACCGCAGCCGATCCAGCCGCAGCCGGTGCCGCTCGTCGAAGATGCGGCGCGCGCTGAGCGTCACCGCCACCATCACGCCGAACCCGGTCCCCACGGCGATGAGCAGCATGATGAGGATCTGGTACTTCACCGCCTCGACGGGCGGGCTGCCGGCGAGGATTTGTCCCGTCATCATGCCGGGCAGGCTGACGAGCCCGGCGGCGGCCATGCTGTTAATCACGGGGATCAGCCCCGTGCGCATTGCGTCGCGACGGATATCGGCGACCGCCTCGCTGCGCGTCTCGCCGAGCATGAGCCGCTGCTCGAGGATCGCGCGCTGCTGCCACGCCGCGTCGGTGAGCGAGTTGATGCCCAGGGCGACGCCGTTCATCGTGTTACCGAGCAACATGCCCAGGAGCGGGATAGCATACTGCGGCTCATACCACGGCGCGGGCTGGACGATCACCGTCAGCGCGACGACGGCCACGGCGAACGAGGAGACGAACATCGCCGTCGTGCCGGTGCCGAAGCCCCACCAGCCGGAGAATCGCCGCTTCTGCCGCGACATGACCTCCCACCCCGCCGCCGAGAGCATGATCAGCGCCATGAGTGAAATCCAGCCGATATGCACGTAGCTGAATATGGCCTTCAACACGATGCCGACCAGCAGAAGCTGCACCACCGTCCGGGCGGCGGCGATGACGATTTGCCGCTCCACACCAAGCTTGACGCGACGGCTCGTTGCGGCGAGGGCCAGGACAAGTAGCGCCGCAAGCGCCAGGTCCAGCGGCGAGAGTGGAATCACGCCCATCGGTCAGCCCTCCTGTTCGAGATTGCCGTCGCGCAGACGGTAGCGCCGGTCCGCCACGCGTTCAGCCTGCGCGGGATCGTGACTCACCCAGACGACGGGGGCGTCGAACTCCCGTGCGTGGTCGGCGATGACGCGTTCAGCGACCTCCGCATTGTCGGGATCGAGGCTCGCGGTCGGCTCGTCGAGCAGCAACGCGCGTGGCCGATTCAGCAGAAGCCGAACGAGCCCGAGGCGCTGCCGTTCGCCCGACGAAAGTCGGGAGATCTCCCAATCCATCACGTCCTGGTCGAATCCGAAGTATCGCAGCAGCTCGTACGCGCCGTCGTCGGGGAAGTGCGGGCGGACGGTATCGTGCCACCACGTGCTCTCTGCGGGCAGCATACCGACGAGTCGCCGCCACGTGGGCGCGTCCGTGGCGGACTGCGCTACGTCGCCAAGCACCACGGTACCTTCGTGCGGATCGAGATCGGCGAGCGCTCGGAGCAGGAGCGTCTTGCCGGAGCCGGAGGGCCCCGTCACGGTCACGCACTCGCCAGGGCCGATGTCCAGCTCGACGGGGCCGTACTCGCGGTATCGCAGTTTTTCGACGCGAAATCGTCCCACAGGCTACCCCTCCAACGCGCTGGAGTTCATCGGCGATCGGCATCTGGAAGATGCGGAAGGTATTCGCTGAGGGGGAATCGGCCCGGGAGGCCGGTACGAAAATGCGGGACGGCACCGGATTTCGGTACCGCCCCGCGGAGAGTGACTGCGTTCGACGCTGCAGCTCATCGAGCTGCCTTGACTGTTGTCGCCGTGCTCGCCGTCGTCCGGGGATTCTGTCAATCAGGGCCGTCAGAGTTCAAGCTTGTCGATGCGCGGTCGCAGCACCATCTCCAACCGAATCATCGCGTCGATCATCTTATCGTGAATCGAGGTCCATCTCTCCTCGTCGCGCCAACCGCCATCATCGAAGCGTACCATCACGCGGCGGATTCTGCGTCCTTCGACTTGGTCCCATATCAACTCTTCGCCGAATTGCTCCTCGATGTCGCGCTGCTGCGCGTAGAGCTGGTCGAATACGGCTTGATTCTCTTCCTCCTCCGCGTCTCCGGTGCGTTCTATCGCGAGCTGGACGAATGTCTCATGCTGATTGGCACAGTACATGTAACTAATACCGGTCTTACCCGCCCCGGTGCTGATCCAGTTACTTGTCCCCGGCGATATGTTGACAAAAAGCTTGGTGGTTGCGCGAGAGCGATCCAGGAGACTAGTCCAGAAGCGTTCCCGTTCAACATGACGCTCGGCCATCTCCTTCTTCTTCCGCCCGACATCGCGTCCCTCTTCGCTCGGACCGACGATAAGGGTCAGGAGTGATGCTGGCGGCGACTCGGCGATGCGCACGGCCTCGACCTTCAGGAGATAGAACGATGCCGAAGACGATTCGTTCAGCCATGTAATCGCCTTCACATGCTCTGGCCGTGGGTCGGAGACGACCCACACGGCGACCTTCGCGTCGAACGCAGTTAGGTAGGTAATGAGTTTGCCGAGGTGGTCGTGGTCGCTCGGAGCGAGCTGATTCTCGATCACGACGGGATTCCCTTCGGCATCCTCGGCCAACACGTCGAGCTTGAAGTCTCCGGCGCTTTGTTCGCGCTCAGCACTTGACAGGTCAATGTCTATCGCATCACCGAGAACTTCGATGTTACTCTGTAGCCACACAGTGAAGTCCAGTGCCTCATGCTTCCAAACCTCTCGTAGCGGCAATCGTTCGAGTCTCCCGACTTCCATCTCGCGACTCTCCTTCCACGGGCAACTCACTCTGGACGCCCACGCCCACGCTTCCGACAAGGATTCGTCTCGTTACCGATCACAGTGGGAAGATGCGGAAGGTATTTGCTGAGGGGGAATCGGCCCGGGAGGCCGGTACGAAAATGCGGGACGGCACCGGATTTCGGTACCGCCCCGCGGAGAGTGACTGCGCTTCCCTTGTGCAATGGGCGTCTGCTTGGGGGGGCTTCGGACACTGCACGCCGAAAGCACAGCCACGCCTGTGATATCCCTATGCCTATACTCGCTCTATAGACCAGCGGGTTGACGATCGTCGCCCCGCGCAACGATTTCTCGTACTCACCCGTTCGGGGATGCTAGCGCGATGCCTCGACGCGCATCTCCGATGCCGTACCGGCGGTCGGCTGGCCGACGGAACTCGCTGTTCCCACCTTCAGCCCGACTACGGTGATAGCCACGATGGCAATAACAGTTGCGGTGATCGCGGCGATTCTCACCGGGGGGCCTCCTGTCTACTCGTCGCGACAACCTGACTCACTGACAAACGATACGGTACGATGCGTCGCCGTGCAGTGATGAACTTCACAGCCCGGCTCAGGATACGTCCGCATTCCCGCGAGCCTACTGGAGCACGAAGTTGTACCCGGTGAGCTTGTCCTCGCCGCCGACTTCCACGGCGCTGTACGTCGTGTCCGCCTGAGCGCCGACCAGTCCGCCGGCCGATAGCTCGTAGGTCCCGGCAGGCACGATGATCTTGTATCCGCCGCTCAGGTCGGTGAACGAGTTCGTCGAGTCCGCTCCGGAAACAGCCGTGACGAGTGCGCGCTCGACACCCGCGCCCGATGCATCCTTCACCGTGCCGGAGATGGTGCCGGATTCCTGCTCCGTGAAAGCCTTGAACACAGGTCTCAGGATGAATCCGCTCGCGTTCCCGGTGACTGTGACTGACTTGGCAACATCGAAGTCCACGTAGAGAGAGATCTCGCCATCGTCCGGAACCTCGAAGTCGACGTTCAACTTCACGCCGCTGGACGTTCCGCTCGGGATCTTCAGCGCGTGTGCGACTCCGTCGACGACGATGCTGTCCGATTCACCGAGTTTCAGACGAATCTGCGAGTACAGCCCGGTGGCAATGCTCGTGTCGGCAACGACCGACGTCTCGCCGTTCACGAGTTCGAGGAAGTCGATGACGGCGTTCGGCGTTCCGAGCGTATCCCATTCGTCGGCCTCTACGCTGTACGCCTCGACGGTCTCGACGGTGAGATAGACGTGCTGAATCTCGTAGTCCGTGATAGGTGGAGCATCGAAGGCCTCCACCGAAATGCGGCCCATGCCGTCGGAACCCGTTCCGTTGTCACTACACGCCGCTCCGAAGAGAAGCATCGCTGCAACGATCGCTACATTCACTGTTCTCATCATTTCGAGATCCCTTTACTCGGTTGTAGGTGGGGGGCCTGGGATATGACTGTTCCGGATCGGTACTTGGGTATTCCGGACGCGTCGCGTCACCGCATTGGTGAACAAGAACGTAGTCGGCGAACGGCCTCTGGTCGGTGATCCACATTACAGCGCGTTCCACGTGACGCTAGAATTGACATGGGCTCGCAGACGAGAGGAGTTGCCCTAGATGCCTGATCTTGAAAGCTGGCTGGCGCCGCAAGCGTGGGCACGAGACAGCGCCGAGCCGTGCGTGACGCTGGGCGCGCCCCAGGCGTTCGACGATGCGCACATCTTCGCGCCGTGTGTCGCCAGAGAGAACGGGCGATACCTCATGTGGTACTGCGGCGCCAGAGGAGGGGTCGAGGAACGCGTCTTCTCGCTGGGGCTGGCCACAAGCTCGGACGGCATTCGCTTCGAGCGGCACTCGACGGATCCCGTCCTATCACTCCCCGGCGGGCGATCCGTGCTCACCCCGACGCTCCTGCGAGGCAAACACGGCGCACCGTTGCGCGAGAACGGGCGCTTGCGGATGTGGTTCAGCGCGGCGGACCTGACCCGCCCCGGCGCTCTCCACACGTTACACGAAGCGACTAGTGGAGACGGCATAGTGTGGAGCGATGCGTCGGACGCCATGCTGAACGACGTGTACGCGCCGACCATCGTCAGGCACGGAGGCGTGTACCACCTCTGGTACACGTGCCCGGCCGCAGACCCATGGCCGTTCAAGTACGCGACGAGCAGCGACGGCATCACCTGGATGACGCACTCCGAGCCGGTCCTTGTGGTCGACCAGCCGTGGGAACGGGGTCGACTGTTCTACCCGTTCGTGATGCGCGTCGCTGCCGGATGGGTTATGTGGTACGGCAGCTACCGCGGAGACAAGCCGGAGATGTTCACATCGCTCGGCGTTGCCGTAAGCACCGACGGCATCACGTGGAGAAAGAGCGCGGGGAATCCGGTGTTCGGGCCACCACCTGATCCCACCAGTCGGGAGTGGGAGTCCAACTACACCACAAGTCAGACAGTGCTGCCCTGCGACGATGGATCGCTGCGCATCTGGTACGCCTCCCGCCCGGCGCCGCCGTTCACTCACAAGTACTTCGCCATCGGCACGGCGCGCTGGGCAGACCCACCCGGCCTGGGAGACGGCACGAACCCGTAGATCGGCGCGCCGCTCGGCGCGATGCTCATGGCGCTGAGCGGCATCGTGTTCGTCGGTACCGGCGTCAAATCGTTCATCGACGCGCGACGTCAGGACTCCGCTGGGATTCGGACAAGTGACGCCCGGAGACGACGCGTGACCGAAACTCTGAATTCGCCGACGCAGACGGTCCACCAAGTTTTCTCCGCCGCCGCCTACCGCATGGAACCCGTTGTTAGTATGTTTGAAACTACATCGACTCGAACAGCTAAGAACTTGGGGGGCAAGTCGCATGCTGTCACGTGAACGAGTCTTCGCGGCCCTGGACCACCGACAGGGCGACCGCGTGCCGATCTACATCTGGACGTTCGGCAATCCCATCGAAGAACCGATCATCGAGAAGTACGGCGATATGCACGCGTTCCTCGACGCGTGGGAACTCGACATGATCCAGTCGTTTCCAGGCGCCGGGCTGCTTGCGGACCACCAGCTCTCGGACGACATGGACCCCGAAGACGGCATCGGCGCCGCGAGCCGCGAGAATGTGTACGGCGACGTGCTCACCCTGGATCAGGCGCTCGACGCCACGTTCCGCGACCCTGCCGATCGAGACATCTACCAGCCGATCGCCCACGACATCTCCTACCACAAGGATCACCGCGGGCGAGCGGTCTTCGTGCAGACGCCCGGTGTGTTCGAGTCGTCGAACGGCCTGCTCGGGCTCCAGGACACGCTGGAGTACATGGCGACGGACCCGGAGAAACTCGGCGAGCTGTTCATGAAGATCGCGCGCTGGGCGGCGGCGTACGCGGAGAACTGCATCGACATCGGCGCCGACGTGATCCACGTCTCCGACGACTGGGGGCAGAACGACGCCATGCTCTTCAGCCCGGAACGCTGGCGCGAGATCGTGCAGCCCGCTGAGACCGTCACGTTCGCCCGCGCGCGCGGACGAGGCGCGTACTGCTCGCTCCACTGCGACGGCTACTTCCTGCCGATCGCGGACGACCTGATCCGCATGGGGGTGCAGTGCGTCCACCCGGTGCAACAGTCCGCCGGGATGGATATGGCGGCGTTCAAGCAGAGATATCGCGGCAAGCTCTGCATCTACGGCGGGCTGGACGTCCGTACGACGCTCGGCGCAGGCGATATCGACGCGACACGCGCCGAGGTTCGCGAGCGGATGGCGCAGCTCAAGCCGGGCGGCGGGTACATCTTCTGCACGTCGCACATGGTGCAGCCGGGCACGTCGCTGGAAGAGGTCGAAGCCGCGCTGGAGACGGCGTTGGAGGCGGGGAGGTACTGACAAGGTCGCTCGCTTCGCAGTGGCTGCCCTGGTATACACTCGTCACCTGGGCGCCCGATCGTACGCGATCGCGCATCCGCCGATATCCATGCCAACACCGGGGCGACCACAGGCCGTCCCCCCCCCCTACTCCCCCGTCGACTGCGCCGTGGTACCTTTCGCCCGACTCGATAGTCGCCCTACTACGAGACCAGGCCGGGCTCCATGACCTACTTCATCTACCTCTTCCCGCTGCTCTTCGCGATTCACAACGCCGAGGAAACCGCCACCCTCGCCACGTACGGACGCGCCGCGATCGAACGAGTCGGCACCGACATCGATCTCCCCGCGACCGAGGAGTTCGCGGCAAGCGTCGCGCTGCTTACGCTCATCGCACTCGCCGTGTCTCATGCAGCCGCGCGAGCGTTCGCGCGCGAACCGAAACGTGCGGGCACGGGATATCACATCTGGCTGCTCGTCGTCGCGATCACGTTCGGCAACGTGTTCGCGCACGTCGCGCAAGCGCTGTTCGCGCGGGGGTACGTACCTGGACTGGCGACGGCGCTCGGGCTCATGCTGCCGTACGGCATCGCCTCGTTCACGCTCGGGATGCGCGCCGGGTACCTCCACGGGCTGCGCGTCGCGACGTTCGTCATCGCCGGGCTGGTGCTCCAGGCTCCGGTGGCGCACATGGCGTTGTTGATCGGCGGTCTCTTCGTGTAGGTTTTCCTTTCCAGTCGCCGCCGTCGTCAACCCAAACATGCAGGAATCTTCCATGATCGATCTGCGCAGCGATACCGTCACGAAGCCGACGCCCGAAATGCGGCAGTTCATGCACGAGGCCGAGCTGGGCGACGACGTCTTCGGCGAAGACCCGACGATCAACGCGCTCGAAGAGGAGACGGCGGCACTCCTCGGCAAGGAGGCGGCGCTCTACGTCCCGTCGGGGACCATGAGCAACCAGATCGGCATCTGGGTCAACACGCGCGAAGGCGACGAGGTGATCCTCGAGCGCGAGTGCCACGTCTACAACTACGAGGCGGGCGCGCCGGCGGTGCTCTCACGCGTGCAGGTCCGGACGATACCCGGCGTTCGCGGTGTGCTGACAGCGGACGATATCCGCCCGAACATCAATCCCGACGACCTCCACCGCGCGCCGACGAGCCTCGTCTGCATCGAGAACACGCACAACCGCGCCGGTGGAGCGGTGTACCCCATCGACGAAATCGAACGCATCGGCGCGCTCTGCGCGGAGCACAAGCTCAACCTCCACCTCGACGGAGCCCGGCTCTGGAATGCCACCGCAGCGACCGGCATCGCCGAGCGGGACTACGCGAAGCACGTCCGCACGGTGTCGGTCTGCTTCTCGAAGGGACTGGGCGCTCCTGTCGGAAGCGCGCTGTGTGGTCCCCGCGACCTCATCGCGTACGCGCGGCGCAAGCGGAAGATGCTCGGCGGCGGGATGCGTCAGGCGGGCGTGATAGCCGCCGGAGCGCAATACGCCATCCGCAACCACCGCGAGCGCATGCCCGAGGACCACGAGAACGCGAAGCGGCTCGCCGTCGCCGTGAACGAACTGCCCGGCTTCAGCGTGGATGTGGAGCACGTCGAGACAAATATCCTATTCATCGAGGTCACCGCACCGATTGCCGCAAGCGACGTCGCGTCGCTCCTCGGAGAAGAGGGCGTGGCAATCCTCGCGCTCCGTCCGACCGCTATGCGCGCCGTGACGCATCTTGACGTCTCGCGACGGGAAATCGACGAAGCGATCGAGGCGTTCGCACGTGTCTCGGAGGCGCTGCCGGCAGAGGGCTCCAACCCGGGATTCGATCCCACGGCGTTGGGAGAACCCGAATAGCCGTGCAACCCATTCCGCGCCTGAACGGTCTGTGTAGAGAGACCGCAGAACAATACCAATACGTGGAGGACGCGTCATGCGCTGCTGGATCGCGCTGTTTATCGCCCCTGCCATCTTCGCCGCACCCGCTTTTGGCAACGACTGCCCGGACTCGGGGGGCGGTGATATCCGTTCGTTTCTCGGCGGGTGCGACTGCACGCAAGACACCGTGCCGTGCGACCGGTATGTCATCTCGCCGCTGACGTTGTCTGTCACGCCCGGCCGGAGCCTGGGCTTCGGTCGGGAGCGCTGCCGTGTGAACGTCATCGGAGCGAACCTGTTCGGCGGATGCGCCGGCAAACTGCGCGGCGTGGAGGCATCCCTCGTTGCGAACACTATCGCCGAAGATGCCGTTGGCCTTCAGGTAGCGGGGCTCGCGAATGTCGCCGCCGAAGGCATGTATGGGGCGCAATTCGCCGGACTCGCCAACGCCGTGGTATTCCAGGACGATCCCATGGCCACCGTCGGACGATCCGGCGGAATCCAGTTCGCGGGACTTGCCAACGCCCTGAACGCCAACGCGGTCGGCGTGCAGGTCGCCGGTCTCGCAAACGTCGCGTCTGGATCGTTCTACGGCGCGCAGTTGAGCTTCCTCGCCAACGTCGCGGTGATCGAAGGTTTTGTGTCGGATACGTCTACCGGACGGAGCAACGGCGGACTCCAGTTCGCCGGCCTTGCGAACGTCGCCGCGGGATCGTTCTACGGCGCCCAGATGTCGTTCCTCGCTAACGTCGCGGCGCCCGACGACATGGATACGGAATTGTCGTCGGACGGTTACTTCTCGGACGGCTACTTCGGTGGCCTCCAGGTCGCCGGACTCGCGAACGTTGCCGGCGGGAACATGGTCGGCGTACAGTTCGCCGGTCTGGCGAACGGCACGGGCGGACATGCACACGGCGTGCAACTGGCGCTGGCCGGCAACGGCGCGATGGGGGGAGCGCTCCTGCAGGTTGCTGGAATCGGCAACCACCCGGCGATCCTACGATGCCTGGGTATCGGCAGAGGTCGCGAAAGCGGCATTGAGACCCGTGAATCTTTCGTCCAGATAGCCGGAATCAGCAACCATGCGGTCATATCGAAAGCCCTGCAAATCGGGTTCTGGAACTCAGCTGACACGTCGCGCGGAGTACAGCTTGGCGTGTACAACACGTCTAAGCACGTGTCCGGCTTCCCCATCGGCATCGTGAACCGCGTGCCCAGCGTGCCGTTTCGCTGGGCAGTGAGCGCATCGGAGATCGGGCTTGTATCGGCGCAGCTTCGTTCAGGCACACCGACCTGGCGTTCCGTGGCGACAGTCGGCTTCGCGCCGCTTGAGGACCCGTCGCTGCTGGCGTACGGCATCGGATTCGGACCCCGGATCGAGCTTCCCGGCGGGAAGACATGGCTCGACGTGAACACGATCCACCGGCAACTCGTCCGCGACGGCGACTGGCTGGCGCTCCACATGCTGGAGACGGTGGAGGTCCGCGCCGGTCGTCGGCTGACACCTCGTCTCGCCCTCACCGTCGGCCTGACGCTGAACACCTTCATTTCGAATGTGACAGACGGCTCTGAACTCGCCCCATACACCCTCGTGCAGCGCGAATCCGGCGACACGAACATCCGCGTCTGGCCGGGGCTGACTCTCGGCGTGGAGTTCTGATCCACCCCGCGGACCACCGGTCCGCGCTCGTGGAGCACTGCTCCCCGCGCCGACTCGCGTTGCGAGCCCCGGCGGCGCTCCGTACATTCCCCAGGCAGCGTCGTAGCCACCACCGAGGACTCTCGCACCAGCCGTTATGGACCGATCCATCGACATCGAACGCCGCATCCACGAGAACGTTCAGCGCGTTCGCGCGGACATTTCCGACGCCGCTGCCCGCGCAGGTCGTCCACCCGATGACGTGTCGCTTGTGGCGGTTACGAAGACCCGCTCGGCGGAAGAGGTCGACGCGGTCATTCGAGCCGGGGTGACCCTCGTCGGCGAGAATCGCGTGCAGGAAGCGGAGGCGAAACACCCCGACGTCACCGAGTCGGCCGAATGGCACATGATCGGGCATCTCCAGTCGAACAAAGCAGGCGCCGCGCTTGCGCTGTTCGACGCGATACAGTCGGTAGACAGCGTCAAGCTGGCCGAGCGCATAGATCGTCTTGCCGCGCGGGTGAATCGCCGCGTACGGGTGCTCATCGAGGTGAACACGTCGGGCGAGTCGTCCAAGCACGGGGTCGCTCCCGATGACGCGTTGGGTGCGATCGAACGGATCATCGAGCGTGGATCGCTGGACGTGCGCGGGCTCATGACAATCGGCACGTTCACCGATGACGAAACGCGGGTACGTGGATGCTTCAGCACACTGCGGCACCTCCGGGATGGTGCGGCAGAGGCTACCGGAACGAAGCTGCCCGAGCTTTCCATGGGCATGACCAACGATTACCGCTGGGCCGTCGAAGAGGGCTCGACCCTGGTGCGTGTCGGCACGGCGATATTCGGTTCGCGGCAGGGCTGAGGTGGTCTACGGAGACACCCGGCGGCTGTGCTATATTCTGAGATCGGCCGCGATAAAGCGATAGGGAGCGAACGTGTTTGATTTCCAGCAGTTCTTCAGCGGCGTCAGAGGTCTCATCGTATCACTTCTGAACATGTACACGATCGTACTCCTGGTGCGCGTCGTGGCAAGTTGGGTCGGCGCGGACCCGTACAACCCAATCATCCAGTTCATCTCGCGACTCACGGATCCGCTGTTCTCGGCGATCCGGCGCCGTTTGCCTCGGATGCTGTGGGATACCGGTCTTGACTTCTCGCCGCTCATCGCGCTCCTGCTGATTCAGATCGTGATATTCGCGCTCCAGTCGCTTCGATTCTGAGTGGCCGTGACGCCATGTCGTCGCCTCGTGGGGAGGATCTCGCATGAAGCTTACGCCGCTGGACATACGACGTAACGAGTTCAACCGGTCTCTCCGCGGCTACGACCGTGAGGAGGTCGAGAGCTTCCTCACCATGGTTGCGGACGAGGTCGAGGGGCTTATCGGCGAGCACCGCGATCTCACGCGGCGGGTAGAGGAACTCGAGAAGGACCTCGAACGCTACCGCGGAATCGAACGGACGCTCTCCGAGACACTCGTCGCGACGCAGTCGCAGGCGGATAGAACGCGCGAGTCGAGCGAACGGGACTCCGAGCTTACGAAGCGCGAGGCGAAAGTCCGCGCAGACCAGCTCGTCGAAGGTGCTCGGATCGAAGCGGAGCGGCTGGTCACCGAGGCCCGTCGCCAAGCCCACGCCATCCTCACGAACGCTCGGGCCACCGCCCACGATTCGCTCGAGACAGCCCGCGCCCAGGCCGACGCGACGTATCGCGCGGCACGTCGCGACGTAACGGCGATGCAGCAGCAGCTCCAGTCTATCATCGAGCGCCGGGATGCGTTCACCGAGTCGCTCCACGGCTTTCTCACCGGGCAACTGGCCGCGCTGGAAACAATCGGAAGCGAGCGTCTTCCGGTCGTTGAGCCGGTGCCGCAGAGCGAGATGCCGGAGCCGGGCGGAATGGGCGACGATGCGATATCCGAGCTTGATCGCGAACTCGCGGCGTTTTCCGAGCAGACCTCGCCGGAGCAATACGCGTCCGCCGGCGCGGACGAGGAGGAGGCGGACGAGTTGGCTCAGTCAGAGGCGGAACCGGACGTCGACACGTCGACCGACGACGCCGAGGTGCTCGTCGACAATCGTCCCCGGGAATGAGCGGTGGAGCCGGTTCGCTTGACGCTCCACGTGCAGCCGAAGGCTCGCGCAGACGAAATCGCAGGATTCGACGACGCGAATCGACTCAAAGCACGCGTCACGGCTGCTCCCGCTGACGGCGCCGCGAATAGAGCGGTCGTCCGACTACTCAGCGAAACGCTCCGTGTACCGAAGCGAGCTGTCACTATCGAGCGGGGACACACCGCCCGCACGAAGATAGTGCGAATCGAAGGGATCGCCGCCGTCGACGTCCATCGCATACTCAGCGACGAGTGACCGCTTCAGCATGATGACCCAACGACCCGATCCAGTCGATGGAAGCGCCGTGAGTCATACAAACCGTCCGGTAGTAGACCCGACAGTCCAAGGCCACCTATCCCGTCGAGCCTGATGTCCCTCGCCTCTACAGACCAGCAACTGCGACGCCTGCCGAACCCGACCGTGCTTCGGTACGGCCTGTACGCTCTGCTCGCGGTGACGGTGCTCGCCTTCCCGCTCCATACCACAGCGGACTCCGCCGGATATCTCTGCGCGGCGGACATGATCCTCGACGGCGCCCTGCCGTACGTCGGCGTGATGGATGTGAATCCGCCGCTGGTCTTGTATCTCCACACGGTTCCCGGATACATCGCTCGGCTGATCGGCCTGAACCCGATCCCCGTGTTTCTCGCGCTCGTGGCGGCATTCGCGATCTGGGCCGCGGAAACCACGCGTCGCGTGCTCCGTGAACACGATCGGGCTGCGCACGTCGGCGCTACAATCGCCCTCGTACCCATCGCGCTGACGATAGGTATCAGGCTCTTCGACATCGGTCTGCACGAGTTCGGATTCGGACAACGGGAACACCTGTTCGCCATCGCCGTCGTGCCGTTCTTGTCCATCCGGTGGCTGAGGTGGGAAGGTGAGGAAGTCCCGCGGGTACCGGCCGTCGTCGTGGGGATAGCCGCGGGTATAGCGGCATGCCTGAAGCCGCACTTCGTCATGGCGGTGCTGGCATGCGAGGCCTATCTGCTGGCAACTCGTCGCCGGACGAAACCGCTGCTCGGCGCGGAGATCGCCGTGTTCGCCGCGGTAGGCGTCATCTATGCGACACACTTCGCGCTGGTGCCGACAGCTATGCGCGAGGCCTTTTTCGGACGGTGGCTTCCGCTCATTGCCCAGCACTACCGCGCCTACGACCGGCCACTGGCGGAGCTGCTCCGCCCCGAGGCGATACTCGCGGCGATGGTAGCGGCATCACCGTGGATCGCGCTACGCACAGGCCGCAACGCTCCGTCACATCGCCAGGGAGAGCTGACGCGGGCACTCGCCGTGCTCACCGCTGCGTGCGTGGCGATGTACTTCGCTCAGGGACGCGGCTTCAGCTACCATCTCATCCCCGCTGCGTTCGGCGCGACGCTCATAGTCGCGCTGGTAGCCCGTGCTCGCACCGGCGGAACGGCGGAAGCGCTTGCGTGGTACGGGCTGGTCGGAGGCGGCGTCATCGCCCTGTACATGGTGGCCACGGGGTTTCGTTGGCAACACCTCGGCGCGCTCAAGAGTTGGCTGATTGCGGCATCAGTGGTACCTTTCGTCTCTTTGATGGCGTTGGCGGCATACATCGAACGGCATCGAGAATCGTCGTCGTTCTCGTCTGTCGTGAACTGGATCGACCGCTGGCTGGGACCGGTTATCGCCGGAGCGATCGCGGCGTTGAGTCTCGGCGTCGCACTGGCCGGCTGGAACGCCTACGGGCAGACCGACGCGTTCTACATGGAGTCGAGACCGCGCGCAGGTGTACGCACGGTACAGCAGAGCCGGTGACCGAGTGCTCGTTGTTTCCACAGGATTGGGGACGGCGTTTCCGAGCCTCGTGCAGATGAACCGATTGCCGGCATCGCGCTACTATAGTGCGTTCCCGATCGCGTTGTTTCGCAACGCTCCGGACGCCCCGGACATCGAGACGCCGGAAGAACGACGATTTCTGCGGGAACTTGCCGGCGATATCGAGCTGAACCAGCCGACGCTCATCGCTGTTACGGTCGGACGAGATCAGGCGCTTCCCGACAGTTTCAGCATCGATGATTACCTTGAGCGCAGCGGCTTCATCGCGCAGGCGATGGGCGACTACGTGGAGGTACCCGCGTCGCCGGAATCGCGGCTGCGAGCGTTCGTCCGGCAGGATGGACCTCACGCGCACAGTCGTCCGGCACCTACGCGAGGACCAGGGAGATAGCATCGTGAGCGATGTAGAGAAGCCGACATCCGAGCTACGCGGACAGATGGACGACGCACTGGCGGCCATCCGCGAGCGGACGGATGCGGAACCGCAGGTGGCGATCATTCTCGGTACGGGTCTCGGCCAGCTCGCGGACGACATCGATGTGCGTACGTCGATCGAGTATGGCGACATCCCGCACTTCCCGCTTTCGACGGTGGAAACCCACGAGGGGCGCCTTCTCGTCGGCAAACTGGGCGGCAAGAACGTCGTCGCGATGCAGGGCCGATTTCACTACTACGAAGGCTACACGATGCAGCAGATCGCATTTCCCGTTCGCGTCATGCACGCGATGGGGGCGCGGACGCTGCTCGTTTCGAACGCGTGCGGCGGCATGAATCCGTACATGCTGCCGGGCGACATCATGATCATGGCGGACCACATCAACCTGCTTGGCGACAACCCGCTCATCGGACCGAACGACGACACGCTGGGTCCACGATTCCCGGACATGTCCGAGCCGTACAGCCGCGAACTGATCGAGCTGTGCGAGCAGGTGGCGCTCGATGCGAAGATCTCGGTGAAGAAGGGCGTGTATGTCGCCGTGCCCGGCCCGAACCTTGAGACGCCCGCGGAGTACCGTTTTCTGCGGACTATCGGCGCGGACGTGGTCGGGATGTCCAGCGTACCGGAAGACATCGTCGCGGTTCACATGGGTATGCGAGTGCTGGGGCTGTCGGTGATCACCGACCGGTGCTGGCCCGACGCGCTCGAACCGGCGAATATCGAGCAGATCATCGCAACGGCGAATTCCGCGCAGCCGAACCTCACCACGCTCATGAAGGGCGTGATCGAGCGGATGTAGCAGCGAAGCACGAGGGCCGGAGGGGCCGTGCGCGGGGAATATGCCCGGCGACTGAAGTCGCAGGCCACGTGTAAGAACTCCTCCTGCGAGGACTCCAACGGCACAACCTAGAGCCTGCGCAGGCAGGCTTCGTACACGAGTTCGAAGAGTTCGCAGCCCGCGGTTTGAGCCGCCGGGCCGGCATCTCGACATCATCACAGAAGACACAATGGCCTACAACGACGTACCAGCGAAATTCTCGCTCCCCGAGCTTGAGAACAAGATCCTCGCGTGGTGGGAGGCGAACGATACGTTCGAGAAGCTCCGCGCGAAGAATCGCGGAGGCGAGCGGTGGTCCTTCCTCGACGGCCCCATAACGGCCAACAACGCGATGGGCGTCCACCACGCGTGGGGACGCACGTACAAGGACGTGTTCCAGCGCTACCACGCGATGCTCGGACGGGAACAGCGGTATCAGAACGGATTCGACTGCCAGGGCCTGTGGGTCGAAGTCGAAGTCGAGAAGGCGTTCGGCTTCGGATCGAAGCGCGACATCGAGGAATACGGCATCGACAAGTTCGTCGACGCCTGCAAAGCGCGTGTGATGAAATTCTCGGAACAGATCGCCGAGCAGTCGAAGCGGCTCGGGATGTGGATGGACTGGGGCAATTCCTACTTCACCATGGCGCCCGAGAACAACTACATGATCTGGCACTTCCTCAAGAAGTGTCACGAGCGCGGCCTGATCCGTCCCGGGCACGACGTCATGCCATGGTGCCCACGCTGCGGGACGGCCATCAGCGATCAAGAGATCGTCACCGAGGGATACCAGGAACTCACGCACCTCTCGATCTTCGCGAAGTTCCCGCTCGTCGGACGCGAGAAGGAGTCGCTGCTCGTCTGGACGACGACGCCGTGGACGCTCACGTCGAACGTCGCCGCCGCTGTCGACCCCGATCTGACGTACGTCCAGGTGCTGGAAGACGGCGAGACATACTACCTCGCCAAGGGCTGCCTCGAACGCACCATGAAGCGGAAGGACTACGAAGTCGTCCGCGAGCTGCCGGGACGAGAGCTTCTCGGTCTCGAATACACCGGCCCGTTCGACGAGCTTTCGCCGCAGCAGGGCGTTGCGCACACGGTGTTACCGTGGGACGACGTGACCGAGGACGAGGGTACAGGTATCGTCCACATTGCTCCGGGTTGTGGTAAGGAAGACTTCGCGCTGAGCCATGAGCACGACCTCTCCGTCATCGCCCCACTCGACGAGAGCGGCATATTCACCGACGACTTCGACGCGTTCTCGGGCAAGGCCGCCGCGGAGGTCGTGGACCAGGTCGTCGACTCGTTGCTCGAGAAGGGCGTGCTCTATCGCACGCAGAAGTACACGCACCGGTATCCCGTCTGCTGGCGGTGCAGCACGGAGCTTGTGTTCCGGCTCGTGGACGAATGGTTCATCGACATGTCGGACCTGCGCCACGAGATGGCCGGTGTGACTCGAAAGATCAACTGGATGCCGCCCTACGGCCTTGAGCACGAACTCGACTGGCTCAAGAACATGGGCGACTGGTGCCTCTCGAAGAAGCGATACTGGGGTCTCGCGCTGCCGATCTACCCGTGCCGTCAATGCGGCCACGTGGACGTGATCGGCGGCTATGAGGAGCTTCGAGAGCGTGCCGTCGAGGGCTGGGAGGAGTTCGCAGGCCACACGCCGCACCGCCCGTGGGTGGACGAGGTGAAGATTGCGTGCTCGCTGTGCAGCGCGACCGTCTCCCGCGTGAAGGATGTCGGCAATCCGTGGCTCGATGCGGGAATCGTCCCGTACTCGACGATGGGGTATCTCGATGACCGCGAATACTGGGAGCGCTGGTTCCCGGCGGAGTTCATCACCGAGTCGCTGCCCGGGCAGTTCCGGAACTGGTTCTACAGCCTATTGGCGATGAGCACGGTACTTGAGAACCGCGAGCCGTTCAAGAACGTGCTCGGATTCGCGAGCCTGCGCGACATGAACGGTCGCGAGATGCACAAGAGCTGGGGCAACGCGATCTGGTTCGACGACGCCGCCGAGGACATGGGCGCCGAGTCGATGCGCTGGCTTTACGCGCGGCATAACCCATATAACAACCTGAACTTCGGTCGCGAGGCCATCGACGAGCCGCTCCGCCATCTGACGACGTTGTGGAACACCTACAAGTTCTTCGTCACGTACGCGAAGATCGACGGCTACGATCCCGATGCGGATAGGGTGCCATACCCCGAGCTTGCCGAGATGGATCGATGGATCCTCGCCCGGCTGAACGAACTCGTCGAGGAAGCGCGCCGCGCGCTCGATGGATTCAGCACCATGGCGCTTATGCGCGCTGTGGAAGCATTCATCGACGACCTGTCGAACTGGTATCTTCGCCGAAATCGTGACCGATTCCGCCAGATGGACGAGCAGGGCGACCCGGCGGCGTATCAGACGATGTACAGTTGCCTCGAGACGCTCATTCGCGTGCTTGCTCCCGTCGTGCCGATGTTTTCCGAGGAGATATACCAGAACCTCGTTGCGTGGCGTTCCGGGGCGCCGGAGAGCATCCACCTCGAGGGATATCCCGAGGCGACCGAGGAGTGGGCGAATGCGCCGCTCATCGAACAGATGTCCATCGTCAGGAAGGTCGTGGAGGCCGCTCTCGCCGCGCGAAACAACGCGAAGGTGAAGGTCAGGCAGCCGCTCGCGACGATGACGGTGGCCGTCGATACGAAGGCGCGGCTTGACGCTGTCGAAGCGTACGGAAGTGTCATCCTTGACGAATTGAACGTCAAATCTATGGTTGTACACCTGGGTGCCGACGAACTCACCGCCTTCGTGGCCCGGCCGAACTTCCGGTCGCTCGGCCCGCGGTTCGGGAAGCGGGCGAACGCGGTGGGGAACGAGCTGCGATCACTGGATCAGGAATCGCTTGGCCGTCTCGCCGCGGGAGAGACCATCACGGTCTCCGTCGACGGCATCGACGAGCCAATCACGCCCGACGACGTAGCCATCGGCACCGACGCGCCGGAGGGTTTGGCGGTCGTCCAGGACGGTCCGTTCACGGTCGCACTCGACACGGTACTGACAGCGGAGCTGGAAGACGAGGGCTACGCTCGGGAGATCGTCAACAAGATTCAAAACATGCGCCGCGACGCCGACTACGCGGTGTCCGATCGCATCGAGATAGGTTACCGGGCAACGCCGCGCCTCAAGCAAGCCCTTTCGGCCTGCCGGGATTACATCCTGCGAGAGACGCTGGCGCATGTGCTTTCCGATTCGCTGGACGCTCCCGATGGATGGGATGGCCGCGCGGAATGGCAGATCAACGGTGAGCCGGCGGAATTCGCTATCAGGCGGAACGCCGGAGGCTCTGTTCAATGATGGTAGACAAGCGACGCCGGTGCTTACATCGGCCGCCGGAGACGGTAGAGGGCTTGCTGCGGGAAGGAGAACGCCGTGCTTGACCCCAAGGACCTGGAGTATTTCGAGAAACTGATCACCGAGCGCCGGGATCAGATCTCGGCAACGCACAGCCAGGCGAAGAAAGAGATAAGTCAGGATACGCAGAAGGATTCCGCAGGGGACCTGAGCGCGTACTCCGTGCATATGCCCGATCAGGGAACCGACGCCATGGCGCGTGAAATGGGCTTCCAACTCGCGGGGCGGGAGGACAAGTACCTCGAGCACCTCGACGAGGCGCTGCAGCGCATCCGTGAGGGCACGTTCGGAATGTGCCGCACCTGCGGGAACGTGATCGGCAAGAAGCGCCTGGAAGCGGTTCCCAACGCAACGGAGTGCATCGACTGCAAATCGGGCAGGAGCGGCTAGGCCCTGCCCCGGCGACAAACCCCGCCACACGCGGACTCTCTCACGAAAAAGGGTTGCATGAACGACGCGCCACAAACGGATCAGGCTCAACGCGAGACGGAGAAGCAGAGCCTGGCAAACGGCAGAACGCACCTTGCGCTCACGCTGATAGTCGCCGCTGCCGCATTCGGACTCGACCGGCTGACGAAGATCCTGATCGAGGAGGCGATGCAGCTCAGAGTAGCTGTCCCGATCGTCGGCGAGTATGTGCGGCTGGTGTTGTGGTACAACGCGGGAGCCGCCTTCGGGATCAAGCTTGGCGGCCCGTGGGTGCATATCTCGCTTTCAGTGCTCGCCATGGCGCTGGTGATCTACATGGCCTGGCACACCCCGCGCGGCGACAGACTCGGCCTGTGGGGAACCGGTCTGATCCTCGGGGGCGCGATCGGCAACTTGTACGACCGGATCGCCGCGGGGAAAGTGACGGACTTCATCGACGTCGGAATCGGAACGTATCGATGGCCGACATTCAACGTGGCCGACTCGTGCGTCGTCGTGGGCATCGGACTGCTGATCATCGCCTACATGATCGCCGCTCGCCAGTCGAAACCGGAAGAAAGCGGGGACGTTCAGCGTGAGTACGCGGACGCATCGAGTACCGGAGACCCAGCGGGGGAAACGGCTTGACGTCGCGATCGCCGATCTCGACGCGGAGCTGTCGCGATCGCAAATCGGGGCGCTGATTCGAAGCGGACACGTATCGGTCGCGGATAGCCACGGGCACCCCGCTCCCAAGATCAAACCGGGCCTCCAACTTGTCGGAGGCGAGACCGTCGTCCTGCAGCTTCGCGACGAGGAGCAGCCGTCAGCGGCACCGGAAGCGATACCGCTCGATGTCCGCTACGAAGACGACGATCTCATCGTCGTGAACAAACCCGCCGGACTCGTCGTCCATCCGGCGCCGGGACACCCCTCGGGCACGCTCGTGAACGCGCTGGCCGCCCACTCCGAGACGCTTTCCAGCGAAGGCGGCGCGTTCCGGCCGGGCATCGTCCACCGCCTCGACAGGAACACCACGGGCCTGATGGTCGTGGCAAGGAATAACGCGGCCCACCGCATTCTCGCCGAGCAACTCGCCGCCCGCACGCTGACTCGGGAGTACCTCGCCCTCGTCTGGGGCCACCTCGACCCGCCCAACGGCGTGATCGACGCCGCTATCGGCAGGAACCGGCGCGACGGACTCACCATGGCCATCGGCGGGCGAGCGCAGCGGGCGGCGGTGACTCACTACGAATCGCTGGAGACCTACCCGTTCGCGAGCTGGGTCCGCCTGCGGCTGGCCACGGGTCGGACTCACCAGATACGCGTCCATCTCCAGCACGTCGGTCACCCGGTCGTCGGCGACCCGGACTACGGTGGCCTGTCCGCAGTTCGCGGCGTCGCACCGGTTCACCGCCTTGCGGCGCGAGCCCTGGCCGCGACCATGAACCGGCAGGCGCTGCACGCGTGTCGCGTAGCGTTCGATCATCCCCGTACCGGCGAGCCGATCTCGGTGGCATCCGACCCACCCCAGGATATGATCGCCGCGCGTGAGCGTGCTCGGGGCGTCGGCTAGCGCCTCGTCAGCCCGCCGCTCCGGCGCACCGACCGCATCTCCGGCGGGGGGCTCGGACTTGAGGGCGACTGAGGTTAGGTGGTATATTTGGAGTTCCTTCGCATCAGTGGCCCGTTCGTCTAGAGGTTAGGACTCAGGGTTTTCATCCCTGCAACAGGGGTTCAATTCCCCTACGGGTCACCAACTCCCTCCCTGTAATGTTTCAGGGGGGGTGTATCGCGGGAGTCGCTCGTGCCGAGTGCAGGGCGCGCCGGACTCCTGAGTGGCCGGTGCGAGCCGACGGGCTGTATCGAGTGTGCTCAGCCGCGAGGAGCGCTTCCAGTGTCCGCACAGCAGGTTACGGTCGAACAGCTAGCGGTCGTGCCGCTATTCAGCGAGCTCGAAGATGAGCTGCTCGGCGCAATTGCGGAGGCGTCGACGGAAGCCAGCTTCGCGCGCAACGAGACTATCATTCGCGAGCACGACCTCAGCACATCGTTGTTCGTGATCCTCGAAGGCCGTGTGAAGGTCAGTCTCGTGCGTCAGGAAGGCCGGGAGGCCATTCTGGCCATGCTCGGCGCCGGTGATTTCTTCGGCGACATGTCGTTGCTGGATAATGAGCCGCGCTCCGCCAGCGTTATCGCCATCGCCCCCACGCGCGTACTCATCCTGACGCGCAACGATTTCGCCCGGCTGCTCGGATCGCGCCCGGCCATGACCGTGCTGCTTCTCCAGGCCATCACGGCGCGACTTCGGCACGCGGATCAGAAGATCGCCGATCTGGCGTTTCTCGACGCCATCGGGCGAGTCACAAACGTCATCTGTGAGCTTGCCGACTCCGATGGAGAATCCACCGAGGACGGCGTGGTGATCCGAAACCGGATGTCCCACGACCAGCTCAGCCGGATGGTGGCAACAACCCGCGAAACCGTCACCCACTGCATGATAACTCTGGAGAAACGCGGTTACGTCGCGTCCCATGGGCGAGACCTGCTCATCCACTCGCTGGACGACCTGCGTAACTCGTTCCTGCCGCTCCGCTAGACAGTGCGCATCCGTATCATCACCGTCGGCAAGCCCTCTCGCGACGTGCGGCGAGTGTACCTCGACGAGTACCTGAAGCGCACCACGCCACTGTGGCCCGTGGAGCTTGTTTCAGTGCCCGAGGAGCGTCTCGCGGGTAACATCTCGGATGCGGAGGCCATGCGTCGCGAGGCCGGGCGCATTCGTGCGAAATGCCCCGACGGGTGGCCCGTGGCGACGCTCGACCGGCAGGGCAAGACGATCTCATCGCGCGAGTTCGCGGAGAGCCTCCGCCGATGGCATGAAGGCAGCGTCCGGGGCGTCGCGTTCGTCATTGGCGGCGCACTTGGGCTGTCGGAAGATCTGAGAACGCAAGTCGCAATGCGGCTGTCATTCGGCCCGATGACGTTCCCCCACGACCTCGCAGCGGCGATGCTGGCCGAGCAGGTGTACCGCGCATCGAGCATTGTTCGCGGGCATCCCTACCACCGCTAGCAGCAGGGCGAATCCGATTCGTCGCAGATTTCCCGGAGGCACGTGTTGACAATTGGGTTCGGACTCACTACATTTCTGATACCCAATGATACATGTTGATGGGTATTTCAGTGAACCGTTCACGCGCAGAGAGCGAATACGGATTCAGATGATATCGTTCACGCTCCCGCAACCGGCTCACGTGCGCGCCACACTCTGCGATCCCGTCGGAGGGCTCGTGGAGACTGTCGCCGATGGAACGTACGACGCGGGATTCCAAACACTCACGTGGAACGGACGGAACAACGCACGCAGACGAGCACCATCCGGCCGGTACCTTTGCCGTCTTGAGATCGCTCAGCAAGATGCGGTCCGGAGGATCATCATGACACCATACGCGGTCGCCGGCGACTACGGCGATCGTTAACAAACCCTCCTCAAGGGTTTCCCCAACAGCCGACGGGCTGAATCGTGCTCCGGATGACGCTGCCCCGTCCTCCGGAGCACTTTGCGTTCTCAGGAGTCAATCTCATCCAGGAAGTCGCGCCATTCGGCCTCGACGCGGGAGACGAGATCACCTACTGGCTCGTCACTTCCCGCCGCGCAGGCGGACTCCAGCTCCGCGGCAAGCCGCTGGACCCGCAGCGCGTGGAAACTTCCCGCTGTTCCCTTCAGGGTGTGGGCTACGTTGCGAAGCCGCTCGCGACCCGCTGCGTCGCCCGAATCGGCCTCCGCCAGCTCCCGAACCAGGTTGCTGCCGCTATGCCGGAAACTGGCCAGCAGTTCGACGAAGGCCTCCTCGTCATTGTCAACCAACGCGCGGAGTTGATCGGCCTCGAACACAGGAAGTTCGTTCTCGATCGGCGCTCCTTCAGATGGCTCCGGCTCAGCGACGTCGGTGGCGATGTCCGCGGGCATCCACTTCGCCACCATTGCTAGCAGGTCGTCCTTCCGCACAGGCTTGGATAGGTAGTCGTCCATGCCCGCGTCAAGCGCGTTCTCGCGGTCTCCCTTCAGCGCATGGGCAGTCATCGCGATGATCGGGAGGCCGGAGAACCGTTCCTCTTGGCGTATCTCGCGAGCCGCCGAGTATCCGTCCAGCACCGGCATCTGGACATCCATGAGCACCAGGTCAACCGATTCGCGACCGATAGTGTCCACGGCCATTCGCCCGTCGTTCGCGGTGAGAACTTCGTAGCCCGCCTTGCTGAGCATGATGTGCGCCAGCTTGCGATTAGTTGGGTTGTCCTCGACCAGCAGGACACGCCCCGTCCCGACCGCGGCTACGTCCTCGGATTCCTCCGAAACGACGTCGCGAGCTGGATCGGCGGCTCGCACAGTGCCGGCCATCACCCGCTGGACCTCTTCCAGCAGTTGTGACTGTTTGATCGGCTTCGTGAGGTACCCCGCCACACCCATGCCGCGGAACTTCAGCGCATCTCCACCAGCATCCAGAGAGGAGACGACGATGATCTCCGGCGAACCATGTCTGCCACTCTCGCGAATCTCGCGCGCGACCGCGTACCCGTCGACGTCAGGCATCTGCACGTCGAGGAGCACAAGATCGAACGGCTCGCCTTCCTCCTGATGCTGTTCGAGCATCGTCAGCGCATCGGCGCCACTCTCCGCCTCGGCCGCCCGGAGGCCCCATGCAACAATATTCTCGTGCAGGATCCGACGGTTGATCGGGCTGTCGTCCACGATCAGCACCGAGACGTCCGGCAGTTCCGCGAGTTCGACATCGTTCGGAGCCTCGTCCGCCGCACGCAGCCGGGCATGGAAGCTGAACGTGCTGCCGGCGCCGAGTTCACTCTCCACTGAGACGTCGCCATCCATCATCTTGAGAAGCGTCTGGGTGATGGCCAGCCCCAGCCCAGTCCCGCCGAAACGACGGCTCACGGAGCTATCCGCCTGCGTGAAGCTCTCGAAGATGCTCTCAAAACGGTCTTCGGGTATCCCAACGCCTGAGTCGCGCACCTCTCCGCGCAGCAGTACGGTATCCGGGCCGTCGTCCCGCTCGGTGCCGATTTCCACGTACACGTGGCCGTTGTCTGTGAACTTGATGGCGTTCCCGAGTAGATTCATGACGATCTGCCGTAGACGCCCGGGATCTCCGTGGAGCAGCCGTGGCACATCCGGATGGACGTGACAGTACAGGTCGAGACCCTTCTCGGTTGCCTTCGGCGTGAGTGTATCGACCGTGGTCTCCACGGTGGCGCGCAGATCGAAATCGACGGCATCCAGTTCGAGTTGCCCGGCCTCGATCTTCGACAGATCGAGGATGTCGTTGATGAGATGGAGCAACGCGTCGGCGCTTGATCGGACGACGCTGAGGTAGTCGTTCTGCTCCCGCGAAAGGCCCGTATCGAGCGCGAGATCGGTCATGCCGATTATCCCGTTCATCGGCGTACGAATCTCGTGGCTCATGTTCGCGAGAAATTCGCTCTTCGCGCGGCTGGCCGCTTCCGCGGCCTCTTTAGCGAGCCGGAGCGCTTCGGCCGCCCGCTTGTGCTGGAGCGCGTTCGCGATGATCTCGCTTACGATGCTGAGTAGGTTCACCACCTCTTCGGACCACTCCCGCGCTTCATCGCGCTCGTCGAGGCCGAAGAACCCCAGTAGCGACCGCTCGAAAACGAGCGGCACGAGAATCATCGAGTATACACCCATGCGCGACAACATCTCTCGCTCGGACGACGCTTCCTCGGGCATGGAATCCGGGCTCGGTATGATGACGTTCCTGAACTCGCCAAGCTCACCCATCCACCACGGCACCGAGGATGTGGGGTGGTGCGCAAGTTCCATGCTCAGACCTGGACGGTCGTCGGACAACCATTCGTACACTTCACTGAATTCGGCTCGCTCTTCATCGACGAGGAACACGTACGCGCTCTCGACGCTTTCGAGCTCTCCAACGAGCTGGAGTGCAAGCTCGATCCCGGGGTCTGCCTGCTCCGCTTCGAGATTTATGAACTTGGCAGAAATGCGGTTCAGTACGCGCTGGAACTCGAGCCGGTAGGCCATGACCTCGTCCGCGCGGTGGCGCTCGGTGACGTCGTTGAGCGTACCGGCGACACCACGGAACTCCCCGTCAGCCTCCTCGACCCGCCTGGCGTACACCTCGAGCCAGCGGTAGTCGCCCTCATGCGTGATGAATCGGATCTCCTGTCCGCAGAACTCCTCCTCGCACTCCGCGAGAGACCGGAAGCGATCATTCGTGACGTTTTGGTCGTCGGCAACGACATATTCCTGGCACGACCTGCCGAGGCTCTCCTCTACGGAGAACCCGGTGATATCCGTCCAAGCCGGATTCAGGAACGACCATCTGCTTTCTTTGTCCACCTGGAACACGACCTCGGTGATGCTGTCGACGACAGACCTATACTTCCGCTCACTCTCGGCAACGTTTGACATCGCAGCCGCGCGATCGTGCGCGAGCGAAACCGCGGTTGCGGCCGTATTCAGCAGATCGAGTTCGGCCGGCTTCCACTGATGAGCGTCTGCGCAGTGATCGAAGCCGATGAAGCCAAGCAATTCGTCACGCACGATAAGCGGAAGAATGAGTATCGACTGCACGCCGCGCGCCGCAATCACCTCACGTTCCGCTTCGGGGAAATCCTTCGTCAGCCCCGCGATGCTGTTGCCGTCCTTCAGCGCCTCGCACCACCGGTCGAGCGGGCCGCCGCAGGCGATATCCGGCGGCTCAAGGCGGCCCGCTTCCGGATCGGCGGCCTCGGCCACCCATTCCGCCCGCTGCTGAGCTTCCACTTTGTCGCGACCACTGGCCGCCATCTCGTGGATGTACGCTCTATCTGCCCCCGCGGCACGTCCGAGTGGCTCCAGCACCCCCAGGTAGACCTGAGAATCGAGCTCGGAGGAGACGAGGAGGAGTCGTTCCACTTCTGCGATTGCCGCAAGGTATCCCTCTCGACGACGGAGCTCGTCTTCATCGCGCTTTCGGTCCGTGACATCGCGGGAGGCCGTCTGGATCTCCACTATTTCACCGGTGTCCGGGTCTCGGACCGGTCGCGTCGTCGTCTCCAGCCAGACGTACCGCCCGTCTTTCCGGCGCAGCCGTTGGGTGACTGTCGACGTGCCGTCCCTCTCGTGGAGCTTTTCGCCCCGATGCGCGGCGTCAGCCAGATCGTCCTCGTGCTGGAACTCGGAGACCGAGCGCCCCACCAGTTCCTCGGGCTCGTACCCCAGCAACGATCGGCACGCCGGCGACGCGTACCGACAATCTCCATCGGGCGAGAAGCGGGCGACCAGATCGGTGCTGTTCTCCGCCAGCAAACGGTAACGCTCCTCGCTTGCTCGAAGCTCCTCCTGATTGCGTTTCGTGGCGGTGATGTCCTCCTTCACGGCCACGTAGTGCGTCACGTTGCCGGAAGCGTCCCTCAGCGACGAAATCGACGCGGATTCCCAGTAGTACTCCCCGCTCTTCTTGCGGTTGTAGAACTCGCCACGCCACTGTTCGCCACTCGTGATCGTCTCCCACATATCGCGGTACTCATCCTGTGACATCTTACCGGACTTCAGAATACGGGGGTTCTTTCCCGCGACTTCGTCAAAGCTGTACCCGGTCACTTCTTCGAACTTCGGATTGACGTACTCGATGTCGCCGGTCACGCCGGTGATAACCATGATGGTGGGGCTCTGCTCGAGAGCGCTGCTCAGTTTCCGAAGTTCATCCTCGGCTTGTTTCCGCGCCGTGATGTCGCGAAGACTACCCTCGACTCCCGTGGGCGCTCCGCTCTCGTCCCTGAGCAGGTGCGCATTGACGGAGGTATACACAAGACGGTCGTCGCGGGTCTTGAGGCGGATCTCGAAATCGACGACCTCGCCGGTTCGGCGGATGGCACGCGTGAGACGATAGCGGTCCTTCGGGTGGTAGTAGAACATCTCGACGGGCTGCCCGATGACCTGATCGCGCGTGTACCCCGAATATCGCTCGATCGACGGACTGATGTCGGTCATGGTGCCGTCGAGGGCCGTCTGGTAGAAGACGTCCTGTACGTTCTCGAAGACCGCGCGGTACTTCTCCTCGCTGCGGTGGAGGGCCTCCTCGGCACTCTTGCGGTCGGTGATGTCCTCAACCATGCCGATGACGTACGTCCCGACATCACCCGTCATCATGAGCGATACGGTCAGGCTTGCCCAAACCACCTGCCCGTCCTGGCGAACGTAACGCTTCTCGATTCGGTACGACGAACGCTCACCGGAGATGAGTTCCGCGAAGAGTGCCTCGTCGGCGGCAACGTCGTCCGGATGCGTGAACTCGCTGAACGACATCGATCGGAGCTCATCGGTAGTGTAGCCCAGCATCCACTCCAGAGACGCGTTCACTTCGGTAGGCTTGCCGTCCATGCCGACAATCGCCATGCCGATCGCAGCCTCCTCGAACACCGCCCGGAATCTCTCCTCGCTGCTGCGAAGCGCCTCCTCGGCGACGACGCAACTCGTCACGTCCGATGCGATGCCGGCGATGCCCACCGGTCGGCCATTCTCGTGGCGAGTTCGCACGGAGACGCTGAAGTGATGCACCGCCCCCTCCACGTCGACGGCGCGATGCTGAAGCTGGACCAACTCGGCATCGCCCGGAACCCCGATGTTCGCAAGCAGTTCCGACGCATGATCGACGTCATCGGGATGGACGAACTCCACGTAGGTTCGACCGACCACGTCCTCTGGCTTCAAGCCGAGGATTTTCTCAATCCGCGGGCTGACGTACCGGACGGTTCCGTCGATATCGGAGGTGAACACGACGTCGTCGATGCTCTCCACGAGATCGCGATACTGCCGTTCCGACGCCCGTTCCGCTGTCACGTCGTGAAACATGAGGAGGACGAATGTGTCATCGTCGACCTGTAGCTGGTTCGCCGTCACCGTCGTCTCGACGCGATGGCTGTCGGCGGCGACCCACGCGATGTCCCGAACCTGCGGCTGGTCGGGCGCGGCTGTTTCGATGAGTTCCCTGAGACGGTCGGCGTGCTCTGCGGCGACAAGGCTGAACACACGCCGGCCGACGAGTTCCTCTTCGTTGTACCCGAACATGTTCTGCAGCGTCCGATTCGCGCTGACCACCGTGCCGGTCGGGCTGGTCAACGCGATTCCTTCCGCCGACGATTCCACGATCCGGCGCATCCTCAGTTCGCTTATCTCAAGCGCGGCCCGAGCCTGCACCAGCTCACCGGCCATGTCGTTCAGCTCAGCGGCGAGCAGTCCGACTTCGCCCGGGCGCGCCAATGCCGTCGTTGAACGCACGCCGGTGTCACCGGCGGCGATTCGGCGCACCATGTGGATAAGCTCGCGGAGCGGTCGCGTCAGCGTCCAGCGGACGGCGGCAAGCACCAGCACAGACATTGCCGCGTAGACCGAGAGGTTCCAGAGTACCGGGATACCATGACCGCCGTGGAAAAGATGCGCCTCGATTGACGCGGCAATCATGGCGAAGGCTGCGAGTAGAACGGTGAGCACCGCAACATGTGTGGCCAAGCCGTGTCGGCGAGTTCGCTTCATGTCCCCAGTCCCATAGATGTCCTCCGTAGGTGTGAGGTGCACGGAATATGGGTGGCGCCGGCTCAACGGCGGCCCCGGATCGAAGCTCGCTACACGATCCGCGCCTGGAGCCGACGGCTAGTCTATCCCGAACTGCAACTCCAGAGCGAGCGTTTCCTCGGTGAACTCGCCGAGCCGCTCGCCACGCTCCTGCGAGTAGTATACGAAGTCAATCTTCAACAGCCAGAGATTCACACCCATCCCGAAGGTCGGATATCCCTGATAGGCACCGGCACGGAAACGCAGCATCGTGAGGTCAAGTTCGCCACCGAAATGGAAATGCATCTGCCACGGCATGCCCGATTTATTGAGCAGATCGCGGTAGTCAGCCACCAGGTGAACCCTCGGCAGAACTCGGTAGTATACCCCCGCATTGACTGACATATCAGGGCGCACGTCGCCGTATGTCGCGATATCCTGCGCTACCAGCCCGATGCCGGCACTCCTGTCGCGAGCGAGGGGCAGGATGGCGCCGACGTCCAGTCCGAATCCGTAGTCTGGGTGCTGATCCACGGCGTCCGCGAGTTCGCCGTAGAATTTCGCGCCTTGCGTTGCTTCATCGAGCGTGAATCCATGGTTGATGCCGAACCGCCCGAATCCCTTCAGCGCCACGCCCAGGTACCAGCGGAAATCGAGTGTTCGGCCTCGATAGGCAAACTGCCGGGAGTATCCCGCGATCGCTCCGATGTCGCTGTAGCCGTTCAGGTCGAGGCGCGGCTGAAACAGCCCCGAGTTCAGCCTGGGGACGCCGTTGAAGGTGCCATATGTCTGGAACGCGAAGTTTCGCCATCCCAGACGCACCGCCGGGAAGGCCCTTACAACGCCGCCGGTGCCGTCGAAGCTCTCCGCCTGACGGTCCAATTCCGAGATGCGTTCGCCGTCGAGCTGATCTATGTCGTTCAAGTCGGCTTCGTTGTCGCCGAAGTACTGCACGATTTCCTGTGCCTGGGTGATTCCGCCGACGCCGCCCGCCTCGATTCGGAACGGCACGTTCAGATGGAATCGTTTGTGCACGAGTGATGCCGGGTTGTAGAATAGCCCCGACCCACGCCATGTTCCGGCGGTGTACGCGCCGCCCATCCCCAGGACGAATACTTCGTGGCGAAATGTGTGCGGAACGTCCGCCGCCGTGGCCGGACGCGACGTCACGGTGAGCAACGCGATCGCCGAGACGGCCGCTCCGATGCCTGAGGACAGCCGGCTCATAGTCTCGCGTCCTCGTCGGTGAGCCCGTCGCCGTCGTCGTCCTGTCCGTTGATCGTCTCTTCGTCAGCGACACCGTCCCCGTCGTTATCGCCGACGCCCGGGCTCCCGGCAACACCGGTATTGACGGCGTAGGCATCGAACGAGCGTAGCAGTACGTCGTCCATCCACGCCGCGATGCTCTGAGGGTCGATAATCTCGGTATTGTTCACGAGGCAGCCGAATGCATCGAACGAATCGAGGTACGGCCGGATATCCGCGTCCAACACGTCGCGCAGCGCGACAAGCGCCTCGTTGTATGCTTCCGCGTCAGCGCGTGTGACCAGGGTCGGCGTAACCCACACGGGTGCATATCCCGTCGACGTTCCATCCACACGCAGACCGGCCGCTGCGTCGAGATCGCGGTGGAAATCCAACGTCACCCGGAGCAGACGGGCGACGAGAAAGTCGGGATAGAGCGTGCATGGATCGATCTCGTCGGTAACAATGACGCGTCGCGCCGCAAGCCGGAGCGCGTCGTCGGAGGGTATGAACTGCCCCGGCCGACGAGCTATGCCCTCCTCGTTGGCCATGACGATCACCGTCGCCGCCTGATCGATCACGAGCACGTGCGACTGGAGTTCGTCGCGCTCAAGCGGTGTTCGGTCGGAGAACGGGAACTCTATCCGGCGTGCGACTCCCGGCGTGTAGAGAAACAGGCGAGCCACGCTCAGAGGACCCAGATCCAAGGACTGGCGCGTCCGCTTCGCAACCTCGAATACGTCGGCGGCGGTCATCGTGGCCTTGCTGACAGGCAGGACGAATGCCGCGAACCGCTCTTGGAGTCGTGCCACTTCCGCTGCGGGATCGTGCGCGTCGAACTGGAATATGTTGCAGCCCGCGAACGCGTACGAACCGAAAACGGCAAGCGATATGAGCGCGCCACACCTCATGCGTCAGACTACCTCCGGTCGGGTGACCGTCTGAATATACCCGGCGCGGCGACGTCGCCCATACATCCGGTCCAAGATTCAGGTAGGCTGAGGGAATACGCAACAGAAAAGCGCCCGGCCTCCACAGAGACCGGGCGCTTCCACGCAGAGCGATGTTGACGCTTAGCGAGTCACGCGAACGTTGTACGCTTCCTGACCCTTACGGCCCGGGCGAACGTCGAACTCAACCGGGTCGCCGTCATTGATGCGCTTGCTGTCGGCGGGGTCGATATTCGTAACGTGGACAAACAGATCTTCACCCTCTTCGGGGACGATGAAGCCGAAGCCCTTGGCGTGGTTGAACCACTTGACTGTTCCTGATGCCATGTTCCTATCCTGTCTTTTGCGAACGCGTCAGGGGTAACCCCAGGCGCGCCTGATGGTGTGGTAACTCGGCTAACCTACTTAGCGAGTCACGCGGACGTTGTATGCTTCCTGGCCCTTGCGGCCCGGACGGACGTCGAACTCAACCGGGTCGCCGTCATTGATGCGCTTGCTGTCGGCGGGGTCGA
>CAZEAI010000026.1:45431-48103 GCA_964510105.1 uncultured bacterium | reverse complement strand
CCGGCGATCGAGACGTCGGTGAGATCGAGTACGGAAGCGGCCTCAACCTCTCCCTCTCCCGCTTCGATGGCCGTCGCCTGGATTCCACCGGCACCGCTGCTTGAGTAGTTGTCGGTGATAGCGGCGTCAGTGATGGAGACAGTGCTCCCCTCCGCGAAAATCCCGCCACCGTAGTAGCTGCCGGTGTTGTTGCCGTCGATCTCCGAGCCGGCAACTGTGATGCTGCTCGCCGTAGCATAGATCGCGCCACCGCTGCCGTAGGTGTAGTTGTCGTTAAGCGTAACGTCGGTCAGCGTAACGTCGGAATCGTCGGCGTAGATGGCGCCGCCGTCGCTGTCTTCGGCGTAGTTGTCATCCAGCGAGCCCGCGCTGATCTCGACCGTGGACGATTCGGCGTACATGCCACCACCGTTGCCGTCGTCGGCGTAGTTGCCGTCGATTACGGCATCGGCCAGCGTGATGTCGGATCCGATAGCGCAGATGCCGCCGCCATCATTGTAGTCGGCCAGGTTGTCGACAACGTATATGTTGCTGCCGGTGACCACCGACCCGCCGGCGATGTAGATGCCGCCGCCGGAGTCATAGGCGTAGTTGTTCTCGATGAGGACGTTATCGAGGGCAAGTTCCACGCCCGAGGCGCTCAAGCCGCCGCCCAATTCACCATTTCCATTGGCTATGCGGGCCCAGGCGATGCTGCTGGCGAAACTCGACGCCACGAGGTCGATGCCGCCCCATTCCTCGGCGTAGTATTCGCCTTCGCCGATTGCGGCCTTCGGTGCCACGTCACCCGGCCACCCCCAAGTGTCGTCGCCGTAGGTCGAGAAGTTCACCGGAGCTTCCTCGGTGCCGGCTACCAACAAACGACCATTCGCGATGATCGCCGCGGAGTCGAAGTACGCGTAGACCTCGACATCTTCCTTGACGGTGAGAGTGGCGCCACTCTTCACGGTGACCGTATCGGCGATCAGGAACGGTGAGCTGGTGCTGCGCCACACGGTATTGCTGGCGATCAATCCACCGTAGACCCAGCTAAATCTGTCGTCCCACGTGACGGCTGCGAGGCTCAGATCGCCGCGCGCAACTGCGAGCACGGTGTCCCTGGGGGGCATGTCCGCCAAAGGGATCTGCCACGAATTGTCCGTCGGGGGAGCATCGTAGCGCCCGTCCTTGTTGACGTCGGCATAGAACTCGAGGGCGTAGTTGCCACCAACCTCAAGTACCGCACCCCACTCGTAGCTGAGGGTATTCACCGCCTGAGCGCCGCGAGCAGCCTTGGGTTCGACCGCAGGTTCGAGAATCGTCCACTCGCGGTCGACGATATCGGCACCGGCGTCGGTGTCAACGAGGCGAACCTTCCAGAGCTGGCCGACGTGCTCTTCGAAGCCCGTGAACGAGGCGGCGACAGTGCGCGGGTTGTAGTCCCACGACGCCTTGACAGTGTAGGGCGCAGTCGCGCTGTGTTCGGTCGAGCCGTCGTTGCTGCTGTAGCTGACGATGACGATGTACTTGCCGTCGTGTCCGTCGGCCAGACCCAGATCGAGGGTCAGCGACTCGCTGTCCATACGGGTCAGCCCGACACGGTAGGAATTATCGGAGCTATCCCTGATGGCCACGGAGTATTCCAGGCCCGATTCCGCGGGAACCGACACCGCAACCGAGAGCGTGCCGGCGTAGGCCGGTACGTCGACGATGTAGCGATCCACGTCAGTATCGTTCTGGATGTAGCCTCGATACGATACACCGAGGTCCATCATGTCGGCGTCGACCTTGATGTCGTTCGGCTCGACCTCGTCGGGCCACAGGAGAGCCGTGTACATGGGGGTGTACACGAACGCGATCGTGTCGTCGCCTGTGGTCTCGGTGATCCCTACCTGCCACGAGCGGTCGATGGTCTTCCCATCGTATTCGCCGTTGGCGTTCTTGTCGAGGTAGAAGTCGACGCGGTAGTCGGAACTGTCCGCGATGGGTCCGAGAGCCAGCAGCGTGTCTGGATCCACCAAAACGGCAGAATCCTCCACGACAAGGGTGTCCGCGTCGAGGTCGATCATGCGGTAGGTGAGTTCTTCGGTCCGCATGTTGGTCATGTCGAGGTAGAGTGTGCCTCCCGTTTCAATCGCGAGCGACGACGTCGCCAGCGCTAACAGGGCGCACAGAACTCCCTTGAATAGACCGGTCCTAGCGGGTGAATACATGGGGTATGTACCTCCTCGGGCCGCCTGGACGCGTTCACGTCAGACGAAACCCATGGCGACCGGATGCGTGCCGGTCGTCGCAGTGTGATGGCCGGTATAGGGGCCCGACCGTGGCGGTGACAGCAATCTGTGAGACAGCTAGGCACAAAGTAAGTGTTTCGCGCGCCAATGTGCAAGACGGGTATTCAGAAACGCGATCCTGTCGCTCCAACGACCGGTGACCACCTCCTGTTCGCGACCCTCTTGAGAGACCGCGCGCATGCATGGCGTCCACACAATTCGTCCTGACTCACGCAGCAGGGTACGATCGCACACACCGCGACGAGTGCAGAACGCCCACTACATGGGAGCGCGCGGCAACATGCCCGGCAGCGGCTAACGCCTGAGAGGCGGCGATGGGACGACCAGCCCGGCAGCGGCTAACCGGGGCAGATCGAATCTTCGGAACACGAAACTTACTGACGATTCAGCGCGCTACGC
>CAZEAI010000026.1:0-45395 GCA_964510105.1 uncultured bacterium | reverse complement strand
GGAGAGAAGGATATTGACAGGTCGCCTCCCGGGAGTACATTGTGCGCAGTTCCTCGTTGCGCAATGCTTTGCGCGGAGTTGCTGCCATGCACCGAGATCTCGCGATAGCATGCACGATAGCCGTTCTCACAGTCGTTCTCCTGATGCCCCGCGAGGCGATTCGCGCCGGGGAGACCGGTGTGATCGCCGGGCGGATTACCGACGCCGAAAACGGAGAGCCGCTGCCCGGCGCGCCTATCAGCTTGCTCGGCTCGAACCGGGGCACGGTAACCGACGCCGACGGGCGCTACTTCCTCCTCCATGTCCATCCAGGCACGTATGCCCTCGCGTACTCCTACGTCGGCTACCAGAGACACGAGGTCACCGGTGTTCGCATCGAGGGAGGACAGTCGCTGACGATGAACGTGGCATTGCGCCCGACCGCCTACGATGCCGACGCGGTGGTGGTTGTCGTGAGCCGTACGGATGTCGGGCGAGCGAAGATGGACGTTCCATCCACGGTGATGATTCACTCCCGCGAGAACCTGCGGGAAGCGCCGGTCGCGACCATATCGGAGGCGATCGCGCAGGACCCGGCAGTCGACGAGACAGGGCGCATCAACGGAGCGCACGTCTCCTCGACGCTGCTCATCGTCGATGGTCAGGTGATGGTCGACCAGGAGCAGGGCCGACCGCTTCTGGACAACATCAATGCGACGATGGTGGAGGAAATCCAGGTGCTCATCGGCACCTACAGCGCCGAATACGGCAACGGGCGCGCCGGGGCCATCATCGTCACGACACGAGATGCATTCCAGGTAGATCGGGAGGACCAGCCGTTCTGGGCGTCGGCGCACGGGATCTACACTCCCGGACACCTGACGTGGTTCGAGACACCGGGGCCGGAACCGAACGGCGACTCCCTGGCCGCGGCGGGCACGTATACGGCGTACGGCCCGAACAGCCACGAGTGGCGCACGCTCGCCACGAACACCGCTCTGGACTCCACCCAGCACTACACCACTGAGAAAGGCCGCGTAGTACCGATTCTGCCCTGGTCCAGATACCCGAATCCACGCGGCTACTCCGATGAGGATCTGCGGCGAATCTGGATGTATCAGCACCGAGTCGGCGTCGACAGCCTGGGCGGACGGTATCCCGGCGAGACTCCTGAGCACATCCTCGAAGCGAGCCTGGGCATCCCAATCCACCGGGTCGCGGGACTGGTCATAGCCGGACGGACGACGCGGAAGGCCTGGGCGCAGCCTTTCTACGAGCCGGCTTACGTGAATCGCGGCGTGGATCTCAAGCTGAATCTGCGGCCCCTGGGGAATCTGTACGTCGATCTGAAATACGGCCTCGGTAGAGGCACAGGGCACTCTCCCGACTCACAGGAAGGACTCAGCCCCACGCGCAAGTACCTGCTGGACGACATGACGATCGCCGACATCCGCCAGGACCAGTGGGGAATCCGGGCGGGATATGCGCCGTGGTCCTCGACGGTCATCGAGGTGCGCGCCAGCCGCCTGAACTACCAGCAATTCTACGGCGAGACGCCGCCCTATGAAGAGCCAGTACCTGACCGGTACCGGCTCCTGGTGCCCGGTCACTCGATGAGAAGTGAATTCGTCGACACCGTAGACGTGTACTGGCAGGGCGATCCGCGGGAAGGCACAGTCAAGGACAAGACTTATCGCAACTACTTGCTGCACGCGGGCTTTTTATCCTATCAAGGCGAGTACATAGATTTCTCGAACGACCCGTACTTCGTCGTCTGGATCACCGGTAAATCCTCCCTGAACACCGTTGGCGCCACGATCGTGAGTCAGGTGGCGACGGGGCATCGCCTCAAGATCGGGGCGAGGCGTGAAGTGGTCTGGGCCGGTGGATCGGAGGTCAGTGGTACGGTGTTCGAGCGCTGGGATCTGGGGCGCCGGACGGCAGCCTATGTGACGGACCACATCACGTCCGACGGGATGATCGCCGACGTGGGGCTGCGGATGGATAGCTGGAGCGCGCGCCCCAACTGGCGCATGGACGCCACCCCGACCAGGCGGCTCTGGAGTCCGCGCATAGGGATATCCCACCCGTTTTCCGCCAATTCGCGGATCTACTACAACTACGGTCACTTCTACGATACAAACGCGGCGGTCTTCCATTCTACGTATCTGAGAAGCCCGCGAACCGTTCAGTACGAAGTGGGGATCGATCGGAAGTTCTACGACGTTGCCTGGTTGCACGTAGCGGCGTGGAACAAGAAGCGAGACAGGGGCTTCGGCCAGACGAGGGTCGAATATCTGGATGAGTCAGGTGAATCCGCGCACGAGACCTTCACCACCAACACCCTCTTCAGCGACACTTACGGAGCGTGGGTCCGGGCCGAATGGGCCACGCGGTTCTTCCGAGGATTCATCTATCACAACCGATCTCTCGCCACCACCGAGTTCTTCGCAAGCAGGACCATCGATCTGAGACCTCCACCTCTATCGTCCGGATGGAGAAGCGCGGAGGAACTCTCGCGGGAGCCTGATGTGTCTCGGACGAGTATGGTACTGAGGTGGTCAACCCCGCTCGATCTCCATACATGGTCGATATCGCCTCGACTGATTGGAGGGTGGGCGCTGACGCTGAGCTGGGACAAGACACCTTCGTACAAAATACGCTTCGACCCGGGATTCGGATATGTCCCGGCCGGCAAGACCAACCTCTGGGTCCGTGGCCGTTCACTGTGGCATCTACGGGTGGAAAAGGCCGTGGCTCTGGGAAATACGCGAGTGACGGCGTTCATGGACATCCGAAACGTCTTCAACAGCCGGCTGCTGAACCGGAGCTACTTCTCACATGACGAGTGGATCGCCTACGTGCATTCGCTCCACACCGACATGGAGGGCACAACCCTTCAGGGGCCGCCGCGAGAAGGCTGGGCCACCGACCCGAACGGTCGCGTTCTGCCCACGGGCAACGATCAGGCAGGCGACATGCCGGAGTACGCCGTCGTCCCGCAGTTCGACCGGTGGGCGCTCTGGCTGGACCCGCGTTACGTGCGTTGGGGCATGCGAATTGACTTCTGAGATATGTCGGCGCGCATCGCCTGCCGCTCCGCGCGTCGCCGCTAGCTCACCTGCCGCGTTGCGCTGTGGAGCCAGAGCACCCACGCCGCCGCCCAGCACCACGCTCCGAGCACGTCCGTGAGCCAGTGCGCGCCCACGGCGAGCCGGGCGATGCCGCCCAGCGCAATGACGGCCACGAGGACCGAGATGATCGTCGTCCGGACAACTGACGAACGGACGCGACGCCGAACGACGACGGCCAGCGCGCCGAGCCAGGCGGCCCAGTAGATCGCACCGCCGGATGGGAAGCTGCCGCCTGTCCCGCCGAGCAACGGGCGCGGTCGGTTTACGAGGGGCGTCAGTATCCAGTCCATGATGAAGCCACCCATGAGCCCGGCCAGCGGTACCGCGGCCTCCCTGGTCGGAAACAGGAAGTAGACGATGAGCCCGCTCACGAGGACCAGCGTGCCGAAGAGCCACTGCGTCTTCACGACCGTGTTGAAGAAATCCCACAGACCTGCTGGTGGCATGCCGTTCATGAGCCGGGCGAGAGCCCGCTCAGTGGGCAGGGATGGGACGAACGCAGCGAGCAGTGTGACGACGAGGGCTAGCCCTGCCCACGTCGACCGACGCGTTGTCCAGTTCATGATGTCACCTCCGGGCCGGAACTTGCGAGTACACGCGTTTCGGGATCGAGGTAGCGGCGAGCGGCATTCATGACATCAGTCTTGGCCATGGACATCACGTCCTCGGGGAAGTGGAGGAGATAGTCCCAACCCAGTCCGTGGAGTTCGATGTCGATCATGATGTTCGCTATCCCCTCATTCGATTCGAGCTTGAGGGGCAGCGATCCGGTAAGGTAGCTCTTGCAGTCGTCGAACTCCTCATCCGGCACCGGTTCGGAGCGTAGCCGTTCGACCTCATCGCGTATCGTGTCGACTGCCTGCTGGAAGTGGTGAGGAGCCACGCCGGCGAGACATTGCCAGGGCCCCTGTCCGAGCCCGCCCGAGAGCCTGCTCGTGGCATAGTACGCGAGCCCCTGCTGCTCTCGGACGGTTGCGCCCAGCCTTCCCATCAAGCCGAAGCCACCCAGTACCACGTTCGCCAGCCCGGCGGCCAGGTAGTCGTCATCCGACCGGCGCGGACCAACGCCGCCCCACGCGAGATCGATCTGTACCTTCCCGGGAACTTCTACATGACGCCGCGCGGGCGCGGCAGGGGCGACGGTGTCGGGAATATCCGGTGCGGCGCTGCGACGTCCGCCGGGCCAACGTCGCCAGTACTCGGAGATGAGCCCGACGACCGCATCTGAATCCACCTGTCCCACGACGGCGATGATCATGGGTCGGCGAGGAAGCGCGAGTTCGTAGAATGCGCGGAGATCGTCCCGCGAGATGGCCGCAACCGACTCGGTCGTGCCCATGGAGGGTCGAGCATAGGGGTGGCCCGACGGGAACGCCAGCTCTCGATAGGTCCTCTCGGTGATGTATCGTGTCGAGTGCTGCTGCTCCTCAAGCTCCGTAAGCGTCTCGCCCCGCACGCGTTCGATCTCTTCCATGGGAAACGACGGGTTCTGCAGGATGTCCGCAAGCAGATCGACGAGCGTCTCGGTGTCCTCCGCGAGGCACTTCGCTCCGAACCGAAGGGAGTGCAGCCCGCCGGAAAAGCCAAATCCCGCACCGACGGACTCCGCCGTCTCGTAAAGCTCGTGAGCGGAGCGGGTGGTCGTGCCGCGTGAGATCGTCTCGGCGACGAAACGCGCGATACCCGGGCGGTCCGCCGGATCGTCCGCCGATCCACCGAGCGCGAGCCCGCGCATGACCACCGCCGGGCTTGCCGGATTCGCGCGGACGAGTAGCACCGTGCCGTCGGGCAGTATCTCCCGCCTGACGGTGTCGGACGTCGGCAACGTGCGCGGGTCGATAGTTTGGTCCGTCATCGCTCTTTCGTTGTTCTCGCGTTCGCAAGTGTGTGGTGGCATGCCCGGCTGCGTGTTGCCGGGTGGTGCGAGCTACTCAACCCGCGCGCCTTCGTCGGCGCTGACGAGCATCGCCGAGCCCGCCCGACCCGTCTCCTCAGTATAGCCACGAACGACGTCGGCGGCGAATGCCTCCGCGCACTCCGCGGACACGATCGCGACGGCGGCTCCGCCGAATCCGGCTCCCGTCAGACGCGCGCCGTAGCAGCCATCCGCGGCGGAGGCCCGTTCGACGAGGCGATCGATCTCGGGTAGGCTGATCTCGTAATCGTCCCGCATGCTCGCGTGAGATTCCGCCATGAGCGCACCCAGCAGATTGAATTCGTCCTCGGCAAGGGCCCGCGCCGCTCGTACCACCCGCTCGTTCTCCGTGACGACATGTCGACAACGGCGGTACACCGTTTCCGAGAGCACATCCGCGGCGCCATCTACCTGCTCCGGAGTCACGTCGCGAAGGGCGGAGATCGCCGGATCGCTCTCTCTGAGAGCAGCCACGCCCGCCTCGCACTGCTCCCGACGTTCGTTGTAGTCGCTGGACGAGAGCCCTCGCGGGATTCCGGAGTCGAGTATCACCACGCGAACCCGGCCCGACATGTGAACCGGCGTGACCTCAAGGCTTCGGCAGTCGAGCATCACTACGCCGCCGAACACACTCGCCATCTGGTCCATGATTCCACACCGAACGCCCGCGAACTCGTGCTCGGCGAGCTGACAGATCCGCGCCGTTTCGCGATCTCCGACAGCAGCGCCAAGCGACGCCGGAATCGCCCGTGCGGTAGCGGCTTCCAGGGCGGCCGAGCTGCTGAGCCCCGATCCCGCCGGTAGATCGCTCGCCACGGCGATGCGCAGGCCGCGAATGGAAACGTCGAGCGCCTGCTCGATGCCGCTCATGACCCCGAGAGGGTAGTTGGTCCACGATCCGTCGCCCTGTGGTAGCCACGGGGGACCTGCGACGGAGATAGGTTCGGGACTCAGCGTGGAGACGAACTCACAGCCCAACCCGGGGCCCGGGCCGACGGCAACGGCGGTACGCCGGTCGATCGCCATGGGCAGCACGAAGCCATCGTTGTAGTCGGTGTGTTCGCCGATGAGATTCACGCGTCCCGGCGCGGACGCCACGAACTCAGGTGGCCCCGACCAGACGCGGTCGTAGAGCAGACGAGCCCCATCGAGAGGAGAGGGTGTTTGGACCATGGTCAGGGGGAGATTCCCTCGGCGCCAACGTGGCGCGTCGTATCCTGCTGTGTGTAGAGGGAGAAGCTGAGTACCCTCGCGTCACCTTCGGTAACGAGATGTACCGTGCGTGATTCCGGGCGCACCCGATAGCCGGGCAGGGCCACCGTGACGATGTACGTTCCAGGCCCTTCGACGTGGAGTTCGGCATTCGTGGACGCGTTGGCGGGTTCGTCGTTGATGAACACTGCCGCGCCCACCGGTTCGGAGCGAACGTCGATCACGAATCCGGTCTGCCTGTCTCCAGACCTGGCGAATATCGCGATGGTGGCGCCGAGAATCACGATCACCAGTGCCGTGGTCAGGACGCCTCCAAGAGCTCTGTCGACAGCTGAAGAGGAGAACCGGGGGATGAAGCCCTTGCTCGATTGGCGTTTGATGCCGCGGCGGCGGCGCCGCTCGACACGCGCATCGTGCTCCTCCTTCGTGAGCCACTCGTATTCGCCTCGGCGATTCTTGTACCGAACGAGGCCACGTTCAGCGTAGAACGCGTCCTCTTCCCGGCGGATTATGGCCAACCGTTCGGCCAGATGCCGCTCCGGAGTAGCGTGGTGGGCCTCTTCCGTCGAGGCGTCCGCGACGCTCTCCGAACTCGTCGTGTTCCTTCCAAGCTCGGTTTCGAGGCGGCTGCGAATCTGCTCGCGGAGCCGATTCTCCTCATCCTGCGAGATCACCTTGCGATCGGTCTTGTCGTCGCCACGCTCGCGTCCGCTGTCATCAACCGCGCTCATTGGCTTACCCTCGACGCGCTGGACTCGGTCCAAAGTCGTGCGGCATCACCGAGGTGATGCTGAGCAACCGCAAGTTGCTCGTCGGTAGACGCCAGGAGACGGTAACGGGCTTCCGGACCGACAAATCGGCCCGCGATCCCACCCAGTACGTAGGGAGCGAGTTCCTCGCGCAACGGAGCGAGCGTCTCCCCTGCCAGGCCTGTCGCCGAGTCACCAGCAAATGTAACGAAATCGCGCCACAACTTGTCGTCCAGTTCCACTGAACGCATCTGGGCGAACTCCGACGGGAACACCCGACCGCTCGACGCGAGTTCGTCGGCGTACCGAAAGAACGCAGCATGATTCCCGAGCCGAACGATCTCGCCGCTCACGGCCGAACGCTGTACGACGACATCCGGATAGATACCACCGCCGCCGTACACGACACGTCCGGACGGCGTGGAGTATGCTTTCAGGTTCGCCGTATCCGGCAACGATTCGCCCGTCATGGCGTCATGCAAGTACTGTGCCGTCCCGTTGCCGTAGTCCCGTTGGATAAGCCGCCCCGTGGGCGTGTAGTATCGCGCTACCGTCAGAAGCAGAACGCCGCCGTCGTCCACGCGGTTGCTCAAATCGAACGATCTCTGAACGAGCCCCTTGCCGAAGCTGCGCCGCCCGACCACGAGGCCCCGGTCGGTATCTTGCAGGGCTCCGGCCACGATCTCGGACGCGCTCGCCGAGCCTTGATTGATGAGCACGACGACCGGCACGTCGAGCTTGATCGGCCCCGGATAGGCGTAGAACGTCTCGTTCGCAGGCTCCCAGCGTCCACGCTGCGAGACAATAGTGCTGCCGACCGGCAGGAAGTAGCTGGCAACGCTCACCGCGGCGTTCATGTCTCCACCGCCGTTGTTGCGGAGGTCGAGCACCAGGTGCCTCATGCCGAGATCACGCAGCTCGATGAGCGCACGTCCTGCCTCTTCGCCGGTCGTCCGCGCGAAGTTGCGTATTCGAACGTACCCGGTGCTGTCGTTCAGCATGAACGAATACGGAACGCTCTTGAGCGGTATATCGCCGCGGATAACGTCGATGCTCTCGATATCGCGACGGCCGGACCGACGAACTCCGATGGTCACCGACGTGCCTTTCTCCCCGCGGAGGTGCTCCTGCACGTCGTTCATACGCCATCCGACGGTCGTAGTACCGTCGACCGTGACGAATCGATCTCCGGTACGGACCCCGGCACGCTCGGCCGGCCCGCCTTCAATCGTCGCGATGACCGTCGGGAGGCCGTCTATGATGCTGTACTGAATGCCGACGCCGCCGAAGCTGCCGCGAATACGCTCGGCGAGCCGGGCCGCTTCCTCGGACGGCAGGTAGTTGCTGTGCGGGTCGAGACGGTCCAGCAGCCCGTCGATCGCTCCCTCCATGAGGGCTTCGGTATCGACACGATCGACGTACACCTCGCGAGCCAGGCCGACGATCTCCCCGAGAACAAGCAAGCGCGTGTAGAAACCGCGCGCGGCGCCCCACACCTCCGGGGCGACCAGCGCACCAAGCAGGAGGAGTGACACGCTCCAGACAAGAGCACGACGAGACACGCGATGCCGCCCAGCGGAGGGGTTCATATCAACGACCGGCGCGGCAGTTCGAGGTCGATGAGTGGCGACTCGGCGCTGTCGACGCCATCACCAGCGGGCGCGTCGATCGCCTCCGGCACCAGGCGCACGCGTCGCGGATAGCCGCTGCCTTTCCGCGCGAGAAAGAGCACGTCCTTGTACTGGAACTGCTCCCACGCCACGATGACATCGTCGATCTTGAGTCTGCGAGCGAGAAACGGCAAGTCGTCCAGATCTCCCACAATGGGAAAGTTCGCGACGGACGCCACGTCTGTCGGACTATCCGGCGTCCTGACGGCACCCATGACGAGGTAGCCCGGTACCAACTCGTCCACGCGCGAAAGGAACGCTTCGGCTCGCGGGCCGCAGCCGATCACGAGCCCACGTCCCGATGGCGCGGGGCTCTTCCGGGAGACCAGCCAGCGCCATGCCGCGGCGCCTGCTCCGGCGTACAGCCACGACAGCCCAACGACGATGCGCGAGAAATTGATCGTCTTGATGAAGAATATCGCGACAATGCACACCCCGCCGCCAATCACGGCAGCGAGCGCCGCTTTCGCCGCGCCGGAATTCGGCGTCTTCTCGGCGTTCCCGCGATAGAGACCCACTGCCAGCGCGCCGACGAGCCCCGATATTAGGAACACCGTACCGATCAACATCCATTCCCGCGAGCCAAACGGAGGAACCAGCCATCCGCTCAGCGCCCGTGTCGCGAGGGCGACCGCCACTGAAGCGACCAGCACGGCGACATCCAGTATGGGCCGCGCACCTGCCAGCGCGAGCCGCCAGACGGTTACCCCGAGCCCACGCAGGAGAATCCCCGTTTCGATCAGCCCCAGGGCGATGGGGCCCAGCTTCTTGGCGAAATGCTTCCGCACGAAGAGGTGCATGGCCCGGTGAAACTCGAAGAGCTGCTTCAGCCTTGGCATCGAGCGGGTGCTTTCGCCCTTGAAATGCACGATCTCCGATTCGGGCTGGTACACGATCTCCCAACCGGCCTCGCGGATTCGGTATGACCAGTCGAGGTCCTCACCGTACATGAAGAACTCGTCGTCCAGAGCGCCAACCTGTTCGATAACCTCGCGACGAACGCACATGAAGCAGCCGGACAACGCGTCCACCGATGCGCGAGCGTCGTCGTCGTGGTAGGACATCGCGTAGCGCCCGAAACGCGGGCTGCGAGGGAACAGGTAGCTCAGGCCGACCATACGGTAGAACGCAGCCGACGGCGAGGGGAAACCTCGTCGAGCGCCCGGATCGACGGTGCCGTCGGGGTTCACGATCCGGCCGCCTACGGCTCCGACGCCGGGGTTCTCATCCAGGCAATCGACGAGCACGGAGAAAGCTGTCGGGTGGACGAGCACATCGGGATTCAGGAGGAGAACGTACCGCCCCACCGCGGCGTCGATGCCGACGTTGTTGCCGCCGGCGAATCCGAGGTTGGCGCCACTCCGGATGAGACGAACATCTGGGAAATCGCGTTCGACCATCTCCGCGCTGCCGTCGCTCGAATCGTTGTCGACGACGATGATCTCGGCGCGTATGCCCTGACACGCGGCCTCGGCGGTGCGCAGGGCGAGGGCGAGGTATTCGCGCACGTTGTAGCTGAGAACGATGACGGAGAGCGCCGCGCCGCGCTGTTCGTCGAGCGACATGGTCAGAGCCTCCCGAAGATCGCGCTCAGTCGGAGCTTCCAGACCATCCAGACGGCTTCCCGGTTTATGCTGAAATCCATCTTGGACGTACCAGCCTGACGGTCGCGGAAGAAAATGGGGATCTCTTTGATACGAAATCCGGCCCGGTGAGATCGGAAATTCATCTCGATCTGGAAGCTGTACCCCTCGGAGCTGATGCTGCCAAGATCGAGGGTTTCCAATGCCTCGCGACGGAAACACTTGAACCCGCCGGTTGTGTCCCGGATCGGCAGATTCGTGACGTAGCGAGCGTACATGTTGGCGAAGTAGCTCAGCAGGAGACGGCTCAGCGGCCAGTTCACTACTGTGATGCCATTAATGTACCGCGATCCCAGTACGACATCCGCGTCGCTGACGGCTGCCAGTAGATCTGGAAGAGACTCCGGGTCGTGGGAGAAGTCGGCGTCCATCTGGAACAGCAGCGGGTACCGCTCGGAGAGCGCCCAGCGAAAGCCTTCGACGTACGCCGATCCGAGGCCGAGCTTGCCTGCTCGATGGATCACGTGGACGATCTTCCCATCCGCCAGAAGCTCGTCCGCGATTACGCCGGTGCCGTCCGGCGAGTTGTCGTCCACGACGAGGATGTCCACGCCGATGCCCTGACCGTGAATGGCATCCACGATCAGAGACAGGTTCTCCCGCTCGTTGTACGTCGGTATGACGACGATCCCGGTGCGATCGGTTGCGTCAGGCATCGCGTATGTAACCCTCGGAGCCCGCGGGAAACGGACCGCCATCTGTGTCAGCGGCGCGTGGTACCGCTCTCGGTAATCCACTTACGACGACTGAGCATACCACGGCCCGGACTCGACACACAACCGCTGGCGACCGTGCGACGAGACGGCGCGCTACATGTGATCCGTGGGGGGCAGGAACGGCACCTGCACCGGGAACACACTCTCCACAACTTTCAACGCGCTATCAGTGGTTCTGATTCCCTCGCTGAGTAGAATATCCCGTGGCGGGCGGAAGCCCAACACCAGCTCCGTAAGCGCCTCGTCCGGAAGCTTCACCGTCGTCCCCGCCGACTCGCCGGGACCCACCATGAGCCCGCCGTCCCGCGGCACAAGCGCGACCCTCCCGAGCGGACAGTCGAGCGTCACGGCCTCGCCGGGAGTGTCGCGTGGCGCGCGGTCCCAGCGGCGAGCGAGCGTGTCGCCAATCTTGGAGAACAGCCCGTCGAGGTTGAACAGCCGGAGCATCGGACCGCCCGCATAGTCCGTATCGCGCACGCGCTTGCAGCACTTACGATAGAGGCACCAGCGCTCGAACCCACCGTCCGGCTCCGAGAAGACGCGGGCGGAGGCGCCGAACGTCGCGTGACCGATCTTCTGAAGCTCCGCGACAACTGCCTCATACGCTCGCTCGTCGTCGAGCGTCGCAAGCTCGTTGACGCGTATCTGACCACCGCCGGAGGCGGCGAAATATCCGACGAGCCGTCCGGTATCGTCCAGAATCACGCGATCGTGCTCGCGCCCCATACGATGGAACGAGAAATACCACTTCCAGTCCTGCTCTTCCCGCCGGACGCTGAGATCGCACGTACCGATCGTCTCCTCGTAGAGCGCCGCCATGGCGGGGATATCCCGCCTCATCATTCGGCGAGCGCGCCAGCCCTTCGGCATGTCTGCCTTGATGGACCGAAGATCGATTTCGGTCGACGCCCAGACGAGGGCCGTGCGGTAGCCGAACTTCGGGTAGTAATCGCGTATCCCGAGAAGGAACGACATGTCGTAGCCATCCTCGGCGAGATAGTCGACGGTATCCTGCATGCATGCGCGGCCGTAGCCGCGCTTCTGGCGGTCGGGGTCGGTGGCCACCGCGCTGATACCCCCGAGCCTGAGTGTCGCGTCGCCATAGCGCACCGGAAGTTCGACAATCGCCACACCGGCAACCACGTCGCCGTCGTCAACGACAATTCGCGAGTGCTCCGGCACGTACCGTGGGCGCTTCAGCCAGTCCAGCTTGTGGTCGCGAAACTCCGCGTCGCCGCGGAACGCGCGGCCGGTCACTACTGCGTAATCCCGCTCCAGACGCCTTGTGCTCGCGAACGTACACTCCATTGTGCGTGCCTCCTGCTGATTCGTGATGCCGACCGTGATTCGTCAGAACTTGTCCGTTGGAGGGAGAAATGCCTTCGCTACGGGAAAGAGCACCTCGAGCACGTGTAGCGTTTCCGCGTCGACGTGCGCATCTCGTAGGATATCCGCCGCCGGACGGAACCCCATCACGAGTTCCGTCAGCGCCTCGCCCGAGATCTCGACTACCCTCCCCGCCGTGGCGCCCGCTCGAACGGCGAGCCCACGCGCCGTGGGTTCCAAGGCGACACAGTCCGTCGGAGTGCGAAGCGTCGCGGCGGTCGGCGCAACGTCGCGCGGCGCCGAGCTCCACCGCCGCGCAAGCGTCGGCTCTATCTTCCTGAGCACCGAATCGACGTTCAGCAGCCGGACCATGGGCCCGTTGTTCCAGTCCGTCCATGCATGTTCGCGAGCCCGTGCTCTGTAGAAGCACCAGGCCGCGAATCCGCTGCCGGGCGGCGTGAAGATGTCGACGTCGTTGTGGAGCGCGTTCCCGGCCAACTCCCTGATCGTGGCGAGCGTCGCGGCGTACACATCGTCGCGCTCAATGGTCGCGACCTCGGAGATGTAGAGCACGTCAGGCTTCTGGTTCGTCATGAGATAGGCCACCACCTCGCCACTCTCGTCGACAAGAACTCGGGCGTTCGAGGCCACACGCGGCTGGAGATCCCATTTCCAGTCCTCGGGCGTTCTGAAGCGCAAATAGTCGCAGTTGCGGCACGCGTTCTCTCGGATGCGATCGACCGCTTCGGCGTCGGCCCGCCTCGGAGCGCGTGAACGAAAGCCGGGCAACGAGGACTCCGCTATGTCGCGAGCGTTGACGCGCAAACACGAATAGAGCAGCGCCGTCCGGTATCCGAAGCGCGTGTAGTAGTCCGGCGGAAGGCTGTAGAGCACGGAAAGATCGTACCCGTCGTTCGTCATGTATTCGACGGTGTCGCGCATGCATTCGCCCGCATAGCCGCGCCCCTGCTCGGCGGGATCGGTGGCGACGTCGCCGATACCGCCCATGCGGAGCGTCGCGTCGCCGTAGCGCAGCCGCAGGTCGTACACCGTCGCCCCGGCCACGACTACGCCGGCATCGTCGATGACGATGCGCAGGTTCTCCGAACGGTACCGGGGAGCATCGCGCCACGAGGCGCGCGCGGGACGCTTGCCGCCGAACGCGCGTTCCTTGACGATGGCGTATTCCCACTGGCGACGTGACGACCGAGCGAACGTGCAATTCATCGAGATATCCTGTAAGGCGTCTTCGAGCAACCGTGGAGGTGTGTCGCCCGCAGAGTACTGCGTCATTCAGAGACGGCGCGGCCACCGCCTCCGCACGCTACCGTCAGATTACACGCATGATCATCGACACGCTCTCGTCGTCGAGCGCCGCGATATCCTCGATCTCGTAACGATTGCCATCCACGTCGCTGATGAGGATGCGGCCCTCGCCGAGGTACGATACGTTGTCGCGCAGCCCCTTGGCGACGAACGACCGCCGCCCGCGACTCGTCTGTATGCTCCAGTACGTGGCGCCAAACTCCTCGCTGACGGCCTCCACCTGCGTGATGTACGTCACGAAGTAGCGGCGCGCGAGTTCCTGCTCGACGACGTCACGGCTCTCCTCGTCCAGCTCCGACGGGTCCTCGACGATACCAAGCTCGTCCAGCCGTCCGCACAGTACGCCGATGTAGCGATCGGTGTGCGACAAGGGAAACGCGCGGACGATACTCACGTCGAGATACGTCCTGTCGTCGATGGTCGCGCGCAGGAACCCCTTCGGGTCGTAGAACAGGCGCACGTTGGAGGGGTCGAGGGGAGGGGAGTCGGGATCCTGGAATATGGGCTGCTGTGCGAGACCCTGAGCCGACTGATCGAGCATGCGCGGGCATCCTTCGCGAGGTGGGAGCGCGACGTGCGCCAGGTGACACGACCGGCGGTTAAGCTTTAAAGATACGGCGCCGGGTATGGCGACTCAACCTATGTGACGAGGCTGTGCTGCTACTGCGGCAAGTCCATCGGATCGTGCCATGTCTCCAGGGAGAACACTCCGCCCCGGAGCACGCCGTACGTGCGCAGTCTCAGCCAGTCGCCGAGCACAACAAGCGTTCCGGCTTCGCCCGCCTCCACGCGTGCGATATGCACGTGCCCGAACACAGCAACATCCACCCCGTCCTCAAACAGCCGGCGCGCCGCGTCAACGTACACGGCCCTGAGCTGTATCTCGGAAACCTCGAATCGGTCGCGATTCCTGTTCGACTCCGCGACGAAGCCCGCAATGCGCTCGGCGATGCCGGGGTGCAGCGCCCGGAACGCGGCGATTGCTGCTGGATGGTGGAGAATCCGACGAACGAGACTGTACCGGCGTGACGGTATGGACTGACCGTCGCCGTGATCGAGGTTGATGACCAGGCCTTGCTCTTCGAGGCGCATGGGGCCGTGATGAACCGACAGTCCGTACTCCTGCTCGATTCGCGGCCCGATCCACCAGTCATGGTTTCCGCCGAATACCGTCACGGCTGTGCCGGTGTCGGCAAGATCAGCAAGAGCGGCCAGCACACGTCCGCCGCGTGCGGGCACGGCGGCGCGGTACTCGAACCAGAAATCGAAGAGATCGCCCAGGATGTAGAGAGCCCGCGCGCGCCCGTGAAGAGATCGTATGAACGAAATGAGGCGCTGCTGCTTCTCCGCCTCGCCAGGCTCCGAGAGAGGCCGGATGTGCGCATCGGCAATGAAGAAGAGAGCGTCCGGAGCATCGCCGGCGGCCTGACCCGGATCATGCGCTGACATCGTACCCTCGCGGCGTCTCATCGGCGGAACCGATTTCGTTGTCGTCGGATCGGAGAAGATAGCGCCGGTCGGCTGGATTCGGAATTCGCCGGATGTCCTTCGCGCCGGGGATCATGATCCGCGACGGGTTGGATGCGGCGCGATCTCGCCGTGTGGCGTCGCAACCCGCCAGAGGGGATGCATCCCGGCGAAGGTCTGTTGATTGACACAATTCCGGGAACGCGGTATTTTTCTCATGGGTCGGCGTGTGGACGGCGCCGTTATCTCAATACGAGCGCGATTGCCCGAACGTCCGATGGGCTGCGCTCGTTCAGCGATCGGTGGTTCCCGTCCGGCGGACGAACTACCTCAGCTTGAACGGGTCACGAGCGAATGTCAGCAACCCGGGGTCCGTGCATGAGCCGTCGTTCACTGCTTGCTCATCCCTGCATCCCGATGGTATCCGTCGTCCTGCTCGTGGCCGGCTGTGCGATGCCCGGCGGCAGATACCGCCATGCATCCCCGTTCCCGTCGAGCGCCAATCGTGCTCAGGTTGTCGAAGCATCGATTCAGGTCCTGCAGGAGCACGGCTACACGCCCAGCGTCGTGAACGAGCGCGTTGGCACGATAACTACCGACTGGCGGAATAACGACAACTGGCTCGCACTCGTATTCGGGCACCGCGGACGCGATCGCATGACGGTGACGGTGTCCGATTCGATGCTGACAGTATCAGGCGAGCATCAGGCGAAAGAGGGTGCGTCCCTCCTCTTCGGGCTCGGAGAGGACCGGCGCGACACGGACTGGTTTACCACCGCATCTCCCGACGCGACGCGACAGGGCTGGGATCTGGTGGGACAGGAGATTCTCTCGCGCATAGCGACCCTCCCGGAGGGCGGCCTCGCCGAGAAGAGAGTGACCTCCGCCGCCTCCTTCGCAACACCGGCTGGTGAGTCCGTGTTGGCCGCCGAAGCGCTTCCGGCGGACGAGCGGATGCGCATAGCCGTCGTGGAGTTCGCGGGCATCGGGCTGAAGGACGACGAGGTTCTCATTCTCACCGACAGGATACGCGCCGAACTCGTGGGCACGGGCCGGTTCACGGTCGTTGAGCGCGAACGAATGAACGAGATCCTGTCGGAGCAGGGGTTCCAGCAGAGCGAACTCTGCGCAACGGACGATTGCGTCGTCGAAGTCGGCAGGCTCGTCGGCGTCGATGGAATCGTCTCGGGAACGTTCGGTAAGATTGGCGAGACATACACGGTCACCGCGCGTCTCATTGACGTCGAAACCGGGGAGATCGTCTCCCGCGCATCGGAGGACTGCCCGTGCGCGGTGGACGACCTTCTGGGCAGCATGCGGCGCTTGTCAGTCCTCTTGGCGAATCGTACGGAGTAGGGTATGGCACAGAAGACAGACCGGTTCACCTTCGCCGCGCACCATCCGGTGTTGCTGCCCTCGCTGGACGGGAAGACCGAGGAACGCGTACGCCAGTGGGTGACTCGCTGGCACGGCGCCGACTACGAGATCGACGACATCTCGGAGATGCTCGAGGACTGGCCGGCAAGCATCGCGCTGGCGGACCTTGTCGAGCCGTTCGGGACGATCGACGAAACGGAGAGCGCGGTCGAGCTTTCACGACTGACGCTACGGCTCGTGCGACACGTCGAGCGCGGCGCGCTTGAGACGGTTCACGCGCGCGGAGCCTTCCGGCTGGCGTGCCGCCAGTTGTGCACGCGCGGCATCCCGTTCGAGGAGACCGCGAAGGGCGACGAAACGGCGCTCTGGTTCCACTTCATCTGCGTCAACGAGTTCGGCGACAACGACAACCAGGGCTACGCGACGGATTTCGCCGAGCTACGGCTCATGGCCAGATACCTCATCAGCAGAGAAACGCTCCTCACCGACCTGCTCGACGGCGAATTCCCGAGGACCTTCCACGAGGGGTATGTGAGCATCGCCGGAGCGCTTGGCGATGCGGTTCTCGCGCCGCATCTGTTGGTCATTCTGCGCCGCTGCGAGGATGTCCAGCAGGTTGCCTCGGTCATCAACGTGCTTGGCAGGCTCGGTGAACCCAGCGTCGTGAACGAGCTGGAGGGGTTCGCGCTCTCCACGAACGAGGAGATCGCCACTACTACCGTAGTTGCGCTGGAAACGCTCGGCGGACCCGACGCGGAACGAATCCTCGCCACCGTGCAGAGCGTCTTGCCGGAGAACGACACGCCACTGGCAGCTCATGTCGCGTTCGCCCGCCTCGCAACGCACGCCGGCTTCAGCGTGTTGCGCGAGGAGCTTTTCGCCACAGCGGCAGATCGGGACGCGGCCACGGTCTTCAGGCTCGCGGCAATAGAGCGACTCGGAACGAACACCGCCCCCGACACGGTGCTCCTGCTCGCCAGCCTGCTCGACGACCCCACGTACGAGCGGGTCAGCGTGGACGGGTACATCACCGACGACGTTATCCACACGATTCGCGAGGCCGCCTACATAGCTCTGATCGATCGGCGTATCAGCGCGCTGGTTCAGGTGCTCGGCGAGGATATCCTGGACCGGCTTGAGTCTTTCCAGATGTACTCGATGCCCTCCTGGTGGGGCTCGACCGGAAGCGACGACAGTCCGCTCGATATCCTGGACAACGTCTGAGGCAAACGGCGCATCATCGGCTCTCGGGGCGGAATTCCACCAGGCGATGGCGGGATTTCGCCCTTCGTTCGTCCGCTCCGGAGGCGACCATGGCACGCCATTCCACGTGGAAGCGAATCGGCGACGACGACTCGTTGCGGCGTTCGCTCCTCGCACGGGCGAACGTGCTGCGCAGAACGCGTGGGTGGTTCCAGCGCCGAGATTTCATCGAGATCGACGTGCCGGTCCTCGCCCCGTGGGTCGGCATGGAGCCGCACCTGGCGACGCTCTCCACCGCCGTACACGATGGCGCGGGCGACGCGCTCCGGCTGCATCACCAGACCTCCCCCGAATACGCGCTGAAGAAACTCCTTGCGGCGGGCATTCCGGACTGCTTCGCGCTGGGGCACGTCTTCCGCGACGGCGAGGTATCGGAGCATCACGAACCCGAGTTCACGCTGCTGGAGTGGTACCGCCGCGATGCCGACTACACACATCTCATGCGCGACACCGAGCAGCTCGTCGCCGCACTGGCGGAAGGCGTAACCGGCTCGCCGGAGGTGACGCGCTCCGACCGGCTGGTGGACCTCGCGCCGCCGTGGGACCGGATCACCGTCGCCGAGGCGATGGCGCGCTGGGCGAACATCGACATCGAGACGCACGCGGACGACGCGGAGGGATTCAGGCGCCACGCAGTCGAACAGGGCTACGACTGGGTGCGAGACGAGTCGTGGGACGACCTCTTCTACAAGCTGTTCCTGACGCACGTCGAGCCGAACCTCGGCTGGTCACGCCCGACGATCCTCTACGAGTACCCGGCGCGGTTCGGCGCACTGGCGCGCCGTCGGCCCGACAAGCCTGCCGTCGTGGAGCGGTTCGAGGCGTATGTCGCCGGCGTCGAGCTGTGCAACGCGTTCAGCGAGCTCACCGACCCGGACGAACAACGCGAACGATTCCGGGCGGAACAGGAGAAACGGCTGAAGCTCGGCGTCGCCGTGCCACCCATCGACGAGGACCTACTCGATGCCCTGGCGGCGCTCCCGCAATGCGCGGGCAATGCCCTCGGCATCGACCGGCTCATCATGCTCCTGACGGGCGAGCCGGAGATATCGCGCGTGGTGTGGTTCCCGTGGAAGACACTTCGCGACTGGCGCGACGAGCACGACTCCCCTACGTGATCCCGCCCTCGCGGAGCCGGCGCAAGCCTTCTCGAAGGCGGTCGTCGATACCGGGCGCGAGCTGCGCGGGCTGGTGGTATTCGTAGAAGCTCTCGACCTCGTAGCCACCCTCGGGCAGCATCCGGTCGGACGGCAGATAGAGCCGGCAGCCGTCCGTGTAGCCGAGGGGAAAGGTCGCACCATCTCCGAACTCGCCGGCGATGAGCACTCCGAGGTCCGCGACGGCCTCTCCCTCCAACCCGACGATCCGGATGCCTTTCGCGAGGCGGACTCCGTGCATGGTGACCGGAACAGCAGTCGGCAGCGCTTCGCCGCGGTCAAGCCGCGCGAGCATCCGGTCCGCCCAGAGCGCTTTCATCTCCCGCTTGTGCGCGGAGGCCGCGAACGCAGCGAGTTCGGAGCGATCCGGCACGGGCAACATCGAGAGTTCGATCTCCGTCTCGGCTGATGCAAGCGCCGGGCGTACCGGCTCCGATTCCTCCAGCGCGCCGAGTACCGACCGCGCCAATGATCGCCCGGCGTGTTCCATATCCGGCCAGGTCGTCCCGAACGCAAGCGTGTCACCAGCCGCGCGAACCTTGGTATCGCCTCCGACGCCCTGAAGGAACAGCGAACACGGCGCTCCAAGCGCATCGTCGATTTCCCGCATGGCGACGCCGGGATAGTCGGCGGAGATAGCGTGTCCCGGCACGGTGGATGGATGGCACGACGCCGAGAACAGCGCGCAAACCGGGCCGGACGCGCCGTCGAACGCGCACACGGGCACGTCGGAGTGGATCGCGTTGTCGAGGTTCGCCTCCCAGCGGGCGACGCCATCCGCGCCGACATTTCGGCGGCTCGCGGCGATGTCCGTCGATGCCACGCCCGCTCGAAGCGATACGTTCTCGGCGCGGTGTTGCGCCTCCGCCACGGCCATGAGCGTCGCGCGTTCGAGATCGTCCAGGTAGAGCGCGTCCGGCGGCGAGAAGAGCGCGGTCCACCACGTCCCGGTTGTCGGGCCGTGGTGGGTGTGTGACGTGTTCAGGAGCACCTGCCGTGGCGCCAGACCGTGCCGCCGCCCGATGGCTCCGCGCAGGCGGTCGGCCACGTCGCGGCTGAAGAACAGCAGGTCGTACCCGACGATGACGACTGCTTCACCGCCGTCGTCGAGCCAGATCGCGCGAACGTAGAGCGGATCGTGAACGTCGTTGCAGCCATCATCCTCGTCACGGCCGCCCCAGCCGAACATGCGCGCGCCGAGGGGCGGCGTGATATCCCGACGCGAGAATCCAGCGCGCATCTATGCGGTCTCCCATCGGTGTTCCCACGGAGTTGCGTCCGAGCCGACGACGTTGTCCCGGATGTCGAACGCCGCCCGCCCCTCTTCGATACCGGGGCCGACGAGCACGATACGCGGCTCGTCGGTCTCAGCAACGAACCAGTTGTGATAGATCTCGCATCGCTCGCGTGGAACGGCCCTGATGCCGGCAGCGGGCTCTGGAGCGTGGAACGTGTTGTGGTGGATACGAATCCACTCGCCGGCGATACTGCGGCCATCGACGGTGACGCTGTTCTCCTCGCTGCCGTGCATGTCGAAGCAGTGGCTCGTCGAGTGCGGGCCGTGAAGGTTGTAGCGCGCTTCGTAGGCCGTATCCGGGATTCCAGAACCGGCGATGGCATGGCGCATGTGGTCGAACCGGTTCCACTCGATGAGCGCGTCGGCACCGTGCGGCAGAACGCCGTAACCGAGCCCCGCGCGCTGACAGTGGTGGATGTCGCAGTGATGCACGTGCGCTCCGGCGGCGCCGGGCAGCAGACTCACCGCGGTGTTGCTCCAGCCGGAGAGTTCGCAGTTCTCCACGACGAGCCCGGGTTCGCTCGTTTCGATACCGGAACTCGTCGGGAAGCTGTAGTAGCCGACGCCATCCGCCGTCATCTCTGGATGGTTGTACAGCGTCATGATCTCGTGCGACCGCGTCTTCGGATCGGGGCCCCGCAACCGCAGCCCGACGATGCGAGCGCCCCGGCCTGCGCGGATGAGGGGAGCTGTGTCGTACTCGTCGCTGTAGATGAGCGGCCCCGGAACGCCATCAACTCCGCGATTCCCCGCGAGAGTCACCCCGTCCGGCACTTCGATAACGTGGCAACACGCTCGGACCCAGACCGTCATATCGATCTCGGCGTCCGCGGCTACGACGATGACATCACCAGCCTCAGCACGGAAGAGCGCGGCACGCAGTTCCTCAGCTGTGGCGACCGTCGTTCCGCCCTCGAGTGCAACTACTCGGTAACCCTCGCCGCCGCCGATCGGGCCGCGCTCGTCGGCCTCCGGCGCTCCGTACCTGTCGTCTACCATCGCTCCCTCCGTCTCACGTCATACGCGTGCGCAAAGTATAGCGGCAGCAAGACGCAAGCGCACGTCGTTCCGTGGTATCTTTCGACGAGTGACGACCGCCACGAATTCACCGACGCGGGAACCCATGGCAGGCGAAGGCACATACCGACTCCGGCGACCGTGGGGATCGATGTCCTATCGTCTCCGCTCTGGGTCGGCGCCGCTCATCGCGCTGATCCACGGCTCGCGGTGCGACGCGTCCGACTGGGACGGAGTCGTGGAGGCGCTCTGTGGCCGAGCGTTGCTGATTCCCGACCTGTGCGGTCACGGCGACAGCGACGCGCCCGCCATTCCGGTCACGTTCGACTCGTTCGCCGACGACATAATCGCCGTCGTGGAACACGTGACCGGCGTCACGTCCGGTGCCCCGAGCGTCCCGTATCTTCATTATGGATACTCCGGCGCGGGGCCCAACGAAGACTGCGACGCGGGAGTGGCACTCGACGGTTCGCACAGCACGCCGCTGAACGAGGACGGCAACGCACAGGCGCGACCGGGCAGTTCGCACGGCGAACTGCCAAACGAGGATGGCGACGAAGGAGCCGTCCTCGCAGGTCATAGCCTGGGAGGAATGCTGGCACTTCGCGTCCTGGAGCGGCGGCCGGACCTCGTCCGGGGCGCGGCATTGCTTGAAGGATGGACGCGGCTGGGATTGCAGGGCGCGGTCGATTGGGACCTGTTCGGCGAACTCGACGCGCCAACCGTCGCCCGCGTGCTCCAACGGAACGAGGCGACGTTGGCGCGTTGGCCGGAGGGTGCGCACGACGATTTCTGGAGCACCGTCCGGTCAGCGGACGCTCAGCGCGTGCTGGAAACGACGTCGGCGCCAATCCTCCAGTGCTACGGCGACCGCGGGCAACCGCGACCGCGTCCGACAGACCTCGCCGTGCCTGAGCGGAGCAACATCGAGTTTCGCTGGTTCGCCGGCGCGGCGCACTACCTGCCGCTCGAGCGGCCGGGTGCTGTCGGCGAGGCCATCGAAGGATGGATTCGTAGCAGCGGATGCGCTGGCGAAGTGGGTAGACGAGGTACGCCGTGATACGTACGGTGTACCTGATCGTACGGATTGACACTACATCTGAGGCGACAATGCCCGACGGAAGGGACGCCGTCTGTGCATGGTACACGCATTGCACTGGGAACCCCAACGCCGTCACAGTCCAGCGTGGCGACACAGGCCAGAGCCGGGGCACCCGATTCGGGGGGACAATGACATGAAGTACGCACTGCTACTCTTCCTCACCACCGCTCTCTGCGTCGTCGGCGTGTCGCGAGCCGAAGGCGACGGACCGATGTACGGCGACAGCATGGTCGTCACGCAACCCATCTACACGGGGCCACTGGACGACACCCTCGCCGACAGCGCCATCGCATACCTCCAGAACATCGCGGACCGGCTCGCGCATCTGCGTGAGCGGGCAGTCGAGAACGGCGACGCGGCGCTGGTTGATCGCATCGACCTGCTGACGGCCGACGTCGACGAACTCGTGGCCATCGCCGTCGGCGGCGATGTGGACGCGGCGCTTGAGGCGGCTCGGACGATTCTCGCGGAGTATGCCGATGTGCTGGCGCTCCTCGCCGGGAATCCCGACGACCCCGTGATCGTCGAACCACCGGGCCCGGACGATGGGCTCGATGACGCGCTCAGCGCTATTCGCGCACGCCTCGACGAGCTTCGTGAAAGACTCATCGCGGAAGAAATCCAGTGGGCGCTCCCCATCGTCGACGAACTGACCGCGCGGCTGGATGAGATTGTGGCACTTGCTGCCGCGGGGGACGTGGAGGCCGCTCGGGTAGAGGTTCACGCACTCATGGCGGCAATCGCGGAAGTGGCATGGCAGATCGGGGACACTCGCCCACCCGTCATTGAGCCGGAACCGACTGACAGCATCGGCGACGAGCAGCCTTCATCGGGCCGCGTGCGCGCCATGCTCAACGACGTCGAACGCCGCATTGAGCGCATAGGCACGAAGCTCGGCGGCGACCCGCGCGAGTGGGGATTCCCACTGGACGACATCAAGGCGCGCCTGCACATGGCGTGGACCCTCTACCAGGCTGGCGAATTCGAACAGGCTTTGGGGGAAGCACGGCTCCTGCTGGACGATATCCGCGCTATAGAGGATCACATCAACTCGCAGCCTCCGGTACCGCCGGACGACTCCACAATCGTTATCCCGCCACCCATCGATATCGACATCGAGAATCTCATCAGTTGGCTCAACTACCAGATCGAAACGCTCGGCAGCATGATCGAGATGCTTGGCATCGAGATCGCGTTCCCACTGGACGAGCTGAAGGCCGAGCTTGAACTCGCTCACGAAAAGGCGGCCGACGACCGGGCCGGAGCGCTCATCGCACTCGCTCGCGTCGCGGAGTCATACAGGAACTACGTGGATGCCGTCTTGCCGGTGCTGGGACCGCTGCCGGAGGAATTCCATGCCTTCGCGGATGAGGTCGATCGACGAATCGACATAGTCGCCAGGAGTATCGGCGTGCTGCCCATCGATCTGTTCGCGCCGATCAGCATCTATCACGACCAGTTGAACATCGCTCGCGACATGTACACCGCAGGCAGCACGGATTCGGCGTGGGTGATCGCCAACGAGATCGCACACACTATCGGCATGTTCTACCGCGACATCCGGCAGATGATACTCCCGCAGGAGATTCCGCTGCCGCCTGTTCCCGCCGACTCCGCGGGCGTTGCGGACGCGATAGGCAGGCTCACCCTGCGCGCCGACTCGCTCGGTGCCATAGCGACCGATATTGCGCTTGAGGTTGCTTCCACCATTATCGACAGCGCACGGGCGCATCTCGATTCCGCCTCGGTGTACCTCGTGGCCGGCGACCTGGGCACCGCCGGGCGGCTGGCCCTGCTGGCCCATCGTAGACTCGACCGCGCCGCGGAACTGATCCGACTGGCGGTGCAACTGCCGGTGCGGTCGGCAAATCTGCGCGACACCATCGACTCGCTCTTGACCGTAGCCGCGGGCAACCACATAACTGCGGCGAATGAGCTGCTGAGCCACGCGACTACCTCACTGGACTCCGTGGACGCCCGCATTGCCGACGGACGAATCATGGCCGCGGATGCCGCCCTGATTCGGGCACTTCGCCTCACGGGCGAGGCGAGACAGTTGCTCAACGCATTCGACCGTCTCAGCGAGATCATCCCGGCGCTGAGATCTCGCATCGACTCCCTCTCGGCGGTAATCGAGGTCGCGCCGGTACCGCGCGGATCACAGCTATTGGCGTCCGCCGGTAGCGCGCTTGACAAGGCGGAGGCCAAACTCGATTCCGGACAGGTCGTAGGCGCTGAGAACGCCGTTGAACGGGCACGTCGCGACATCATCCTTGTCGAACAGCTCCTCCGCGCCGGCGACCGCCTCGCGCAGCACGTCGAGGCCATCAGCATCTACATGGAAGACACGCTGGCGGTGTTGATACAGGACCTGCCGGATGAAAGGGCGTCGGCCCTGCTCGCCACCGCGAGAACGATGCGTGATACAGCGTTGGTGCTCATCGCCGACGGCAACACGTTCGCGGCGGAGGCGGTAGTACGGCAGCTCGAGCACACCATCAAGCAGATAGAGCGCCTGATCGGTTCGGACTCCCGCCTGAACGCCGCGATCGTGACGGCGCAGGCAATGTTCGAGGCGGCGGCTCCGGTGATCGCGGCAAGCGGCGATTCTCTCGCCGCGCGCCATTTCGACACTGCGAGCGCGATGCTTCAGAAGGCCATCGACCAGTCCGTCGCCGGCCACATGCAGGGCGCCGACGCAGCACTGCAATCAGCCTATCGTAAGCTTGCGCATGCGCTGTTCGTGGCAACCGGCAACGTTCGCGCGGCGGAGGCCGTCGAGGGTCTGCGGGCACGCATCGCGGCGATGCTCGCTGCGCTCCCGGCGGACGCCTACTACGAACGCGGCGCCGTCGTGCGGGCAGGTGAGATCGCCGATTCTGCCAGCGCGCTCCTGACGCACGCCAACTATCACGCCACGCTCCAGATGGTGGAGCGGGTCCACCGTGCGCTCGATCGGATCGTCATCATGATCGGTCCGAGCCCGGCACCCCCGATCTACGACCTTCTGGCCCATGCTCGCGAGCTTGTCGGCATGGCGCAGGCGATGCTCGATTCGGCTGTGATCGGCACGGCCGAGGGCGATTCGGCGAACGTTCTGATCGGCAAGGCCATGGGCCTCGTGGAGCAGGTGGACGTTGCGCTGATGAGCATGTCGCCGATGGGGCCCGATACCACGACGCTCGCGGATTGGGCAATCCACGCGCAGCGGCTCGCGATGCACGCTATCGACATCCTCTCGACGGATGTTCCGGCGGATGCGCCGATCGACTCGGCGGGATACGTCGCGGACGAGATCGACATGGACCCGGTCATGGCGGACATATTACTCGCGGCGAGGGCGGCGCGTGATGCCGGCCCAACCGCAGTAAATGATCGTCCGGTGCCTGCGGCGCTGGCGATGAGCAACGCGCCGAACCCGTACAATCCATCGACGACCATTCAGTACGAGCTTCCGTCCGCCGGGCTGGTGAGGATCTCTGTCCACAACCTGTTCGGACAGGAGGTTCGGACGCTCGTGGAGAATCACGCGGAGGCGGGTATTCACCGCGTTGTCTGGGATGGCCGCGATGCTACCGGCAGACCGATGGCGAGCGGGATCTACATCGCCAGAATCGTCACGCCCGAGGGCGCGCTGGCCATCCGCATGACGATGGTTCGCTAACCACCGCAAGCGCATCGAGCATACACAAGAAGGCCCGGCCGGATGCTATTCCGACCGGGCCTTCGCATTGCCACTCGCGGTCCGCTACTTGAGGTCGACTTTCACGCTCGCGAAAACGTTGCGCGGCGCGGCGGGAATGTAGTAAGGAGTGCCGTATACGGCGCCTTCGGACGCCACGGCGTACACATCGTCCATGTAGCCTCCGGCGGCGTAGAGCGTGTCGAATACGTTGTTGACCCGGACCTCGAACCGGACGTTGTCCGCACCCCAACGCCGACCGATGTCGCAGGCGAGTAACACGTCGGCGACGTTGTACGGATCGATGGAGTTGGCGCGGCCCTCGGCGTTGTCGAGGTACTGCCGCCCGACGTAGCGCCAGATAAGACCCAGCTCAAACCCCGCGTGGGAGAACAGCGCCCGGGCGTTCGCCACCATCGTCGGGAACCCCGCGATGCGATTACCGTCGCGCTCGACGGGAACCGGCTGCCAGGCGTCCCAATCCATGGCGTTCTCGGTGTAGTCGATGAAATGGTCGTTGTTCGCGCCGAGATTGCCGCTGAACTCAAGGAAATCGGCAGGTTTCGTCGCCAGCTCAAGCTCGACGCCCTGATGGACCGACCGATCGGCGTTACCCGTCGCCGGGAGCCCACTCGCCTCGTTGATCTGCCCGACCCACGGGACGATCTCGTTGCGGAAATCCATGTGATAGACGTTCACTGCCGCCGCGACTCGCTCGGACCGGTATCCGGCGCCCAGTTCGATGTCGACCATCCGCTCGGGCTCGACGGTGGGGCCGCTCAGGGATACGTCCGTTACCTCGCCCAGGCCATCCTGTGTCACGTCCGCGGACGTGAAGTTCGGCGTGTTCCAGTAGTCCTGCGGATCGACGAGATCGCTGGAGACCGGCTCGCGCTGGGTGTACGCAACGTTGCCGAACACGTTCAGCCGATCGGTCAGGTTGACGTTTACTCCGGCCTTCGGAGCGAGCCAACGATAGCTCGTCGTATGCCGGTAGTGCGTCACTGCGTCATCGCTGAGCTTGTACGTGTGCGACACGCCCTGCAGGTCGGCTGCGAGTGTGATCCGCGGCGTCAGGTAGTATACCTCCCGGGCGAATGCCGAGAGGGTAAGCTTGTTCTCCGTGTACCGGTAGTACGGCGAATCCGGCTGCGTTCCGGGAGGGGTCGCGCCGAGCCAGGTGATGAGGCCCCAGTGCTTGCCCTCGTGGCGCCGCACCTCTCCGCCGACGGAGAACGATCCGTTGCCATGATCGAGCGTCAGCCGGGGAATCCAGCCGTACTCGTCGTTCTCGACCCAGCGGTTTCGGATGAGGTCGGTCCGGACGATGGTGTACCGGCCGTCTCCATCCCGCACCGGCTGACCTGCGCCGTCGAGGTCGTACCACGATGTCTCGTAGAGGTCCGGCTCGGTGACGGTGAATGAGGGAAGCCGGAACTCCGCGAGGCTTCGGCCCCGCCGGAACTGATCGTAGTCCCCCCGGCCCTTGATCGTGTAGAAGATGTTGCTGACAAGGAGCCGGTCGGTGGCCTGCCAGTCGTTGTGGATCTCGTAGTGCGGCTGGTTGAAGTTATCCGTCTCATCCTCGTAGTCGAGAGGATTGTACCGCCGGTCGGCGCGAGCGTCGCCGGTGATATCGCCGTCGAGGTATTCCTTCGCGATGCCGTAGTACGAGAGGTGCGTCTCCTCCGGCCCGCCGTAGACGTGGATCTTCGTCGTCATGTTCTCGTCATACCGGGCGACGCCGAGGAAGTAGGACCAGAGCTTCGTCCATGACTGATCGCGATATCCGTCCGAAGTGATGCGGGAGAACCGGCCGTACATGACGTAGTTCTCGGCGACAAGGCCGCTGTTGTAGGCGAAGCTGTACTTCCGAGTGCTGTAGCTCCCCGCGCCGGTGTGGAAGGACACCGAGGGCTGCGTGCTGAAGTTGCTCGTGACGATGTTCACCGAGCCGCCGAGCGCGCTGGAGCCGTGCAGCGAGCTTCCGACACCGCGCTGTATCTGCACGTCCCGCGCATTCGCGAGCAGGTCCGGCATGTCGATCCAGTACACCTCGTGCGAGGTCGGGCCGTTGTGTGGGATGCCGTTGATGAGAACGTTGATGCGCTTCTGATTGAACCCGCGAATGCTGAGGTAGGAATAGCCAACCCCGTTGCCTGCATCGGAGTAAGCATGGGCCGACGGCATCGTCTGGAGCACCATCGGCACGTCCTGCGCCCAGTAGCGACGCTCGATGTCCTGCCGCGAGAGGTTGCTGAATGCAGACGGGGTTTCGCGCTCCTTCGCTCGGGATGCGGTGACGACCACGGTCTGGCCGCGCAGGATCTCGGGTTCGAGGCTCAGCTCGGCTGTAACGACGCCCTGGGAGACGGCGACGCTCCGCTTGGCGACGGTGTAGCCGACGTGGCTCGCCGTCACGGTGTATGTGCCGGGCGATACGCCGGCGATACGGAACGCGCCATCGGCGTCCGCGACCGCGCCGAGGCCGGTGTCGTCGAGGTATACGTTCGCACCGACTACCGCGTCGCCGGTCTGAGCATCGCGGACGGTGCCCGTGAGCGTGGCGGCGTACGTCGGCGCGCATGAGACAAGGGCGAGTGCGAGTACCAGTTTGAGCGTGCGCATGGGAGTTCCTCCAGTCGCGCATCGCCCGGGTGGGTTGGCATAACAGGAAAGGGGCCACGCCGCGAGGTCGCAGACGGTGTTGCGTCTTCGACTTCGAGAAGTGGCCCCAAAACGGATGAGCTGTCATCGGACAGCCCGCGTTTCCCTACGCCGGAATTACCCGGGTCAGGTTCAAGGGGTATGATCTCAGGCCGGATCGGGCCACCCCCAACGAGATGTGTCATCGGTGAGTATACGCGGCGCGACCAGCGTCCGCAAGGAACGGCGGAAGTGTATCAACGCCGGTACTGCGCCCAGGCGCGGACATCGCCGTCACTCGACGCCCCATTCACGTCGCAGGCACCGCTCCAGCACCACCGTGTCCTCGAAGAATTCCGCATTGGTGGGATTCCACTGGAACATCCGCGTCATGCTCCAGACGGCGCCTTCGTTCGCTGCTATGCGGTATGTTGCGTCCTGGTCCACCGCATGAAGATCGACCTCGGGCGTGACCCACGGGAACTCGGTCTCCTCGTGGCTCGCGAATCGGAGTAGTTCCGATCCCGTCACATCAAACGTCACTACCCGTCCACGACGGTAATCGAGATCGGACCATCTCGTGACGCCGGGCACGTAGTTGATCGGCGATTCCGGGTTGTCCCACACGTGCATGAACGAGAAGTCGGCCTCAGTCGCCTCAAGCATCGCGCGAGCGATGTAATCGGCCTCGTTGCGGACGCTTTCAGGATGCCGCGTCGGCATGTCCTCAGGTGAGTCGACCACCTGCCAGTCGTGCGTAAATCGGTATCCGCGAACGATGCTGTTCCAGCGGATGTCTTCGGCGCTATCGACCTGGGCGACTTCCTCTACCAGCACATCGGGTAGGAACGGATCCCAATCGCCGACATACCAGCTCGCGAGCCTGCTTCGGCGTATCGTGTAGAACTGCTCTACCTCGGACGAGTAGATCGCGACGAGACGCCGCGGGAATCTCGGATTCGGGTACACCGCGCAGTAGCCGCGACCTTCAAGCGGCACGCGCTCGACGCCAAACACGATCAGTTCGCCGTTCTCTTCTCGAACAGGTAGATCGGCCATCAACCGGTTCGTGACCGTATTAGCGGCCGGACCGCCGATGAGGTACACGTTCTTCGTCGCCAGGTCGTCGTCGGTTACCTCGTGATCTGCTTTTACCGGTACGCGTCCGAACAGCATGTGATCGCTCGTGGCACTCGACCAGCGCGACGCCTCATCGGCCATTTCCCGTATGGCTTCGTTCAGGTTCTCATCCGGCGATGAGGTGCCGTACACGATGAGTAGCGGCTCGCCGCGATACAGATTCATCGTCGACCCAGGTGCGTACGGGCGGCGTGTCGGCGCCGGCTCATCGATGTGTGCGCTGACCGCCCAACTGCTGTCAGCCCCGACCGCTGCCGCCGGTACATCACGTCGACTCAGGTCGTACGCTCCGTCGGCGCTGCGAGGTGCAACGACGCGGTGGCCGTTCACGAGCCACACAAGATCGCCATCGGCCGTGAGGCGCGATGCCGGTGGCGTCAGAACTGCCTTCGAGACGTTCTCCAGACTTACCGTGATCGTGTTCGGGCTGACGACGCGGGCGTCGAGTTTCGCGACTGCATGCGGATCGATCCACCGCGCTATCTCGGCCCAGTCTATCGACGCGTTGCGCGGATGATCCGCGCGTATCCGCACGTGTATCGGGTCTTTCGACCGGGTGTGGGCGGAGAGCAGGTCCATCCATCCGTCCGCGCGCGCGCTCTGCACCACCGCGTGACCGACACCGTTCCATTCGGTGTAGTACACCGGGTATCCCAACGCGCTCAGATCCGCCGCGGCGATGCCGTCGAAGGTCTTGGCAACGACCCAATCGATGCCACCATGATGGATGTACATCGGCAGGTTGACGAGGTTCGGCATGCCGATCCGGTCGGGCCAACCGCACTCCGGCCACGCCGCTGCGAACCGGTCCGGGTAGCGTGACGCGATACGCCACGTTCCGCCACCACCCATGCTCGAACCGGCGATGTATACGCGATCGGGGTTAATCGGATAGCGGCTCGACACCCAATCGATCACCTGGAGAACGTCATCCTCGGCGAGCCCGCGGTAGCCGGCCCACTGACCGCGTCCCATCACGGCCACCGCGATCGTGCTCTCGTGATACGCCGAATCCGCCTCGCTGAAGCCGTGCCACCAGTCGTCCGGCTGTTCGTGTGTGCGTCCCGCACCGTGGAGTTCGAGCAGCAGGTCGTACTTCCGGTCCGGGTCGAAGCTCTCGGGAATCGAGATCGTCATCGGCTGCGCTGTGCCGTCCGCGTTCGAGAGGTACGCCGGTTCGAACGTCCCGACGCGGCCTTCATGCGGACTCCTCCCCTCGCGCGCCGCAGTGACCGCTTCGGAGAGAGACTGCATGTCCGGCTCGACGCGCAGCAGGCCCCGGTGCCATTCCGACTCTTCGCCCTCTTGCGGGACCGCCATATCGACCTGTTCATAGGCATACAGCGCCGCGGCGTATGCATCACGCAACGACCCGGTCAACTGGAGCGGATCGCCGAATTCCTCGCGGAGCGCCGCGAGTTGCTCAGCAGCCCGGCGACGCGCGCCGGGACCGGCTCCCGCAAGGATGCGTTCATGCGTAGACTTGCCGAACACGTCCACGTAGACGCCCCAGCTTCCACCCGCCTGGTCGGACTTGATCAGTACCGGTATACGCCCGGCCGGGAGGTGCGCCTTCCCAACGTTCTGTGACTTATGCGCGGCTCGGTCGAACGGGTGGGCGACAATCGGCTCGCCGTTGACCCACACCTTGCCGCCGTCGTTCGTCCCCACGTGGAAATACACGTCCTGTTCGACGGGATTCTCCAGTTCAGTGTAGAGGTAGGCGAGCACTTCGCCACGAATACCGTCGGCGCCGAAGATTGGCATGAGGTTGAGGTAGTCGTCCTCCCAGTCGCGACGCTCGAACGTCGTCGTCGATCCATCGGGCAGCGTAACCTGCGTTCCCTCTACAGGACGCGCGGCGGCCTCGCCACCAAGCTCGGTCAGGTAGTCGGTATTGTACCCGCCGCGGCTGGCACCGTCCGACTCGCGTTCGATCAGGGATTTGCTCGGGAACATTCCGGTCAGCAGCCAGCTACGCAGCGTCACCGTCTCGCCGTCGTGCGGGATCCCCGTCACTGGGGCTGTAGCGCCTACCGGTCCGCACAGCAGCACCGACGTCAGAAGAGCAGATAGGATCATGTGAGTACGGTAGAACAGGGATTCGCGGAACATCGGGCACCGCCTCCGTGATAGATGTGGTGTGTGGCTGAGAGCCGGTCAAAAGCCAGCGGTGGCAGACTTCATGAAGCTTTTGAGGCTACCGGGGAATACAACTTGCGTCAAGTCCACCTGGGCGACCAAGCGGAAAACTCCGCGAGCCGGCAACCCGGGGCGCTCACACTATTCCCCAACGACGGGTCCACGCCGAATGAGGATGAAGCGCCACTCACGGTGTATCACCGACGATATCAGCTCAGTGATATCGTATCGTACACAACGCAGCCACATACCGCGAACCGCCCATACTCGGACCTGCGACTCGATGGTGCGATGTTTGCTGCGATCGTCGTGGTGTCACCACGGGGAGGACCGCCATGCTTGCCACGCTTGTCGCCGCTCTGCTGCTCACCGCGCCTCCCGCGTTCGCCACGGACGTGTCCGGCATCATCGGCACACAGACGTGGACAAAGGCGGGCAGCCCCTACGTCGTCACCGACGACGTGATCGTCGGCGCAAGCGACACGCTTGTCGTCGAGGCGGGGGTGGAGGTGCTGGCCGATTCCGGAGCCCGGGTCGTCGTACATGGCCACATCGCCGGACTGGGCACGGAACTGGACAGTGTAGGGTTCACAAACTCAGCTCCGACGCTGGCGTGGGGTGGCATCCGCGTTCTAGGTGGATCGGCTGAGTTCCGCCATACGAGTATCAGTGGCGCCGTCGCGGACAGCGGCGGAGGTATCTACGTCGCGGGCGGGTCGGCCTCCCTCGATCTGTCGCACTGCGTTGTCTCGCATAACGCGGCCTTCGCATCGACCCGGGAGTTCCCTTTCTCCCCTCCGACTCTGCACGGCTTTGGCGGGGGCATTGCGGCGACCGCCGGAGCGACCGTGTCAGTCATCGAATGCCGACTGGAGTCGAACTCGACCAACGGTACGGGTGGCGGGATCGCCGTCTCTAATGCTACGGTGCGCGTCGAGAGCTCGAAGCTCAGCCAGAACTCCGCCTACGGAACGTCTTGGGACGGCAACGGGCGACCCGTAAACACCGGCATCGGCGGCGCAGTCGGCACCGTGAACGGATCCCTCGTATCGATGGAGAACACGGAGATATCCGCGAACCACGCAGGCGTCAGCGGCGGCGGAGTGGTCGTCATTGGAGGAACGTGTACCGTCAGCGGCTCGTCTCTGTCGGACAACTGGTGCGACGGGATCCGATATGGAAACCTCGTGAGCCGGTACGCTCAGGGCCACGGAGGCGGAGTATTCGCAACCGAGTCCGCGAGCCTGGTGCTGGCCGATTGCACCATCGAGAGAAACGTCGTCAATGACGTCGGCGGCGGCGTGTACCTCATCGGCGGCGCGCACGCCACAGTGGACTCATGTCTGTTTTCGGCCAACCGAACGATCTTCACGGGTGACCCGGGCGCCTACGGCGGCGGCCAGCAGAGCGGCGGCGGCCTCGCTGTGATGCGAGACGGATCGGCGACTGTCTCTGACTGCCGATTCACAGCACATACGGTGGCCGTGTCCGGCAGCGGCATACTCGTCAGCAGAGGGGCGATCAGCGTGCAGAACACGTCGCTGACGGGCAACGCGTCGTACAGTGTGGTCGACATCTACAATTCGCCACTCGAACTGACCGATGTCGTCATCGACAGCAACGATGCGATGGGCGTACACATACACTGGAAGACCGAGACACTCGAAGTCGAGCGGTGCAGGATCACACGCAACAAGGGCACGGGGCTCTTTATGGGGGCAGCTGCGGGTGTCTTGCGCAACTGCACGATCGCGGACAACGGCGGACCCGGAGTCGCCGCCGATGCCAACTCGGGCAGGGAGTCTCCCGCCGTGCTTGCGATCGAGAACAGCATTGTGTGGAACAACGGAGGCTCATCCACTCTCGTCGATACGCGATACGGACCGTCTCTCTCCCCCAGATTCGAGATCTGGTACAGCGTCGCCGGAGAGGACACAGGTTCCGTTCTCCGAGACGGCGTCATCGTCGCCGACCCCCTGTTCGCGGACGCGACGAATGGAGACTACAGACTGTCGGAACTGTCACCTGCTGTCGACTCCGGGGCGCCATACCTCCCTGCCGACATCGACGGGAGCCTGCCGGATATGGGCTTCACCGGCGGAGGAGGAGCACGTCCGGACGTGCCCTGGCTCGACGTCGCACCAGGCCAAAAGATCACGCCGGTGGGAAGTTCGGGACTGGCGGTCCGCAACCGTGGTACGGCGACGCTGCTGGTAAAGGACGTCGCACTTCCCGACAGTTTCTCGGCGACCGAGCCCCTCCCGTTCGAGATTGGACCCGGTGAGACACGGTACGTCGCGGTGGTCTATTCCTGCTCACCGTGCGAAATCAGCGTCGTCCCGTGCACGTTGGCGACCACGGATCCTTTTCGACCAAGCGCGGAGGTCTCATTCATGGCGGCTCCCGGAACCATCGTCCGGGGCGACGTCGGCTCGCAGCGCTGGACGCGGGAGAAGGGGCCATATCTGGTCCGAGGAACGATCTTCGTCGGCCCGGGTGACACTCTCACAATCGACCATGGTACATCGATTATCGTCGAATCCGTCACGCAATGCAGCATAGTTGTCGAGGGGCACCTTTCCGCTCTGGGAACAGGGTCTTCGCCAGTGTCACTTAGCTCGACCGCGGGTGCGCTCAATCGAGTGCTGGTCAGAGCTGACGGGAGCGTCCGACTCCGAGAAACCTCCACCGACATGCTGTTCAACCTGAGGAACGGGGGTGCGTTGGCGGCGACTCGATGCGAATTGGGAAACGAGATAGTGCTCGCCAATACATCTCGTGCGTCTCTCGACTCGTGCATCTCGTATGGTGAGCGCCGGTCGTTGCGCGCGAGTCACGAGGCGCAGTTGAGCGCGAGGAGTACGCTCTTCAGGTAGTGGGTGTCGGTCGGCGGGACAGGGGCTCTTTCGCTCCACGGGTGCGAGCTACGCGGTGGGTGTCGCGTAACGGGCGATGCAGGTGCCGACGTTCTGACCTTCGAGATCATCGGCTGTAGGATAACCAGCCGTGATGGCGAAGGCCTTTACGTTTCCGGAGACGCTGCCGGTAGCTTGCGAAGCTCGATCGTCGCGGATTGCGTTGGGCACGGTGTGAGAACCTCCGGGCATGTCGCCGCGCGCATCGACGCATGCACGATCACGGGGAATGCCGGCGCCGGAATACATGTCAACAACACTTCGGCGGACACGATCCACGTCGGCAACTCCGTAGTGTGGGGTAACGGTGGCGGCACCTTTTATCGCACGGCCGATTCACCGACCCCATCCGTACGCTACTCCCTGGTCGGTGACGCGGCTCCCCTCCCCGGCACCGGCAACATCGTCGCCGACCCGCTGTTCGTCGACGCGGCAAACGGTGACTACCGGCTTCAGCCGGACAGCCCATGCATCGACGCCGGCGACCCCGCGCTGCTCGACTCCGACGGATCGCGCAGCGATATCGGCGCAATCCGGTACGGCGAGTCGTGGCCGCTCCCAGTGGCACATGACGCGACGCCACTCGGATTTTCGCTCGCACAGAACGCGCCAAACCCGTTCAACCCGCGAACCACTTTCCGCTTCAGTATCCCTGAAGCGGGGGTGGTTCGGCTGGTCGTGTACGACGTAAACGGCCGGTGGGTTCGTACGTTGGTAGACGAATACGTCGACGCAGGCGCCCACTCAGTCACGTGGGACGGCACCGACGACGTACGTCGCGCCGTCGGCAGCGGCGTGTACGTGTACCGGCTGACGTGGAATGGCGGCGCGGAGACGCGTTCGAGTGTGCGGAGATGTCTACTCTTGAGATAACACGATACAGCGCGGAGTTGCAGGGCAACTCCTGAACGAACCCGATGCGTGGCGAGGGTCCGCGGCGCAGCAACTCCTAGACTACCGCGAACGGAGTGAGCGGAAGCCGGAATGTCGCGATGCCGCGTGCGCCAACGTGCGTTCCGCCATCCGCCGCCTCAAGCTCAAGCGACACCCGCTCCACGGCGAGCGCACTGCCGCCGCTCGTGAACGATGCATCCGCGACCTCGCCCGCGTGCTCCCACAGCCGGACATACGACCTGCCCTCGCGCCGGAACGCGCTGCTCACTGTAACGTTGTCGGGGGTCACGGCGGCGACGCTGTGCGCTCCCGGCAGAGGACCCTCGTGCGCCGGCTCATACACCGTCCGCAGCGGAGCGGCGTAACCGGTTCCCGCCTCGTGGACACGGGCTGCCCGCCAATCCCCGGCGTGCGGCATGAGGGCGAGCTGCCACGTCAGTCCGCGATTCCCGCCGTTCCACAAGACCGTGTTCGCGACACCTGCGTCCCGGTCCCAGCGCTGGCCGATGGAGCCGCGATTCAGCACGGCGATGCCCGGGCCTTCGGCTTGATAGTTGCACCAGTTCACCGCCGCGAACGTCGGGTCGTTCGCCGGATCGTATTCGTCGACGAGGAGCGGCTGCCGCCGCACGCAGCGCTCCGGCCGGACGGCATCCGCAAGGCGAAGCTCAAGCTCGACCTTGCGATCGGGATCGCCCGCCGCGCCGGGCTTGTCCGGATCCGTGTAGTTCGGCACGATGGCGACATCGAGCATGATATGCGGCGCATTGGGGGCAATCCGGTAGGTGGTGGCGTACTCGTGCGTCGCGCCGAGCATGCCACGCTCCTCCGCGACGACGGAGACCCCATCCCGCCGGATATCCAACGTTCCGCCGCTTCGACACGCCTCTCCGCCAACATCCCCGGCGATGGCGATGCCGGCCGCGGTTTCGTCGCCGACCTGTACGACGCTACGCGTATCCCCGGCGGGAATGAGCGACACAATGCCGCCGGTCTCTCCGAACGTGACGGTGAACGCGCCATTGTCCACCGTCAGCCCGGATGCCTCGACACCGGCCTGAGACGACCGCGTCTCCGGTACGAGCCGGTACGCGCGGTAGCCCATCGCCGGAATCCGCGCGACAAATCCCATCGTCACGAGTTCAGCCTCGGTGCGCACGACCTCCCACGCCACGGCATCCTCGCCGTCGTGCAGCGACATTCCCTCCGTTGCGTCCGCGGGGAGCGTCACGGTTGCATACTCCGCGCGCTCCCACCCATGCGGATTCGTCACGATCACCGCGCCGTGATCGCCGGTGTCGATATCCGCGAAGACCGTTCCCAGCGTCTCATCGAAGGCCTCGTGGGCGGCGCGCGTCGCCTGGAACTGGAGATGGTACATGAGGTTCGCCGAGCCCTTCAGCGACAGGTCGTGGTTCTGCGCGCCTAGGTGTTCGCGCCACGCCGCGTCCAGCACGTCCTCCGCCGAATCCCCGTCGTAGCCGAGATCGGCGGCGAGCACCGTCGCGAATTCGGCATCGCGTAGCACGTTGTCCGCGAGCAGATCCACGACCCAGTCCTTGTTGCCGTCGTGACCGTAGTCGCAGAACGACTTCTTCCGCGTCTCGAACAACTCCGCACCCGGACGGTACACGTGGTTCGGCTCGGGAAGCTCGTCGAACAGATCGTGCGCGGTGATCCAGCGGAACCGGTCGTCGCCCTCGGTGTCCGCCGCCAGCAGATGGCCGGATTCCATGCACAGGTTGTTGTTCGACGGCTGGCTGTTCTGATCGTCGTCCTTCGAGAGCACAACCGGGCTGATCCCACGCTCCTCCATGGACTCCTTCCACGCCCAGAGATCGTCCAGCGTGAAGTTGCCGTGCGTCGCGCGCTCGTTCACATAGCGCGTCATCATCCACATGCCTTCGGGACAGTCGTTCTCCTTGCGCAGGCGGTCTCCCGCATACTCCGGAATCGCCGCGATGCGCGTGCCGTCGGGACCCTCCCACCATACGACGCCGTGCTCCGACGTGGTCGTCGCGCTGCCGCCCTGGCCGGGACCGTGGATGCGCAGAAGCGCGCCGGTGTATCCGAGGTCCGCCAGCACTTGTGGAAGCTGCGCGAAGTTGCCCGGCTCGCTCATGGTCCAGACGCGCGGACGCACGCCGAGGGTCCGCTCGATGGCCTCCAGGCCGACGGTAAGCTGCCGCAGGTTTGCCTCGTCGCCCCGGACGCACGCCGTGAGCTGCGCGTAGTCGCCGGCGGTGACGTCCACGCGGCCGGGGAACATCGACATCCACGTCCGGATGCGCGCCGCGAGCGTCGGGCTCTCCTCGTAGCAGTGCCCGCCGAGGTTGATCCCCATGCAGTAGCCGGGGTGGCGCATGAGCCGCTCGGCGGTCTCGGCGGTCCAGCGTTCGGGCGCATCGATGTCGGTCCAGACGGACCAGCCGTAGTACGCCGCGTGGTGGATGTCGACGAGGAGGAGCGGATCGCGTGACATGGTCGTCTCCGTGTGGCGGGTAGGGTACCGTCGGACGGGTGATGGTACGTGAGGCGGGGGCGTGGGGGAGGGGTCCGCGGGCCGTCACTGCGGTCCGGCGCGTTTTGGGGTTAGGCATGCGGACTCCCCCGCGGGTTGCGGACCCCCGGTGGGTGCCACCGGCGGCGCATGCACAGTAAACGACGGGGCAAGGCGAGGAGGCGACAAATGGCCGACGAAGCGGTCAATGACCATGTACGGTCCGTGAAGCGGCTGCTGCAGCTTCTGATACTCGGTTGCGCGTTCGCGGTCTTGATAGCGTTCAAGACGACGACTGAGAAGCTCATGGTCAACACGGGCATCATCAGTATGCCGGTGCTAGGATCCACGCTTCGGACACACAGCTTCTACATGGCGGGACCGGCGGCGCTTCTGGTGGTCTGGGTCTATTTCCTTCTCCGCACTCACCGGCTCTGGGAATTCGTGATGGCCCGTGGCGGACGAGGGGGCAGTTCATCGTGGATTGGACTCGACTACGCGGAATTCCACATGGGGCAGGACGAGCCCCCGCTCTCCCTGCGGCTCTCTGCGGCGGCGTATGTGATACTGGCTTGGCTGATGGTACCCGCCACGCTTGGGCTGCTCTGGTTCAAGTACTTACCTCGGCATCAGATGCTCGATGGCATATTCCCGACGCCATGGCTGTACTTCGGACTGTCTATACCAGTGGCCATCTGGTCGTACCACCATGCGATTCGCCGCCTCGACCGGAACCCTAGTGCTAGTGGATCTCGCACTGTGTTGTGGGCATCGATGCTGACTGTCGTCTTCACGGTCTTCCTGCTTCTTACCCAGTACTGTGCATCGTACGGAAGCATCTGGCATGCCCAGAGTCAACTTCGCTGGCTGCTTGGTATCTCGCTCGTCGGCGTCGTTCTGCTGTGTGTCTTGTTGGCTCGCACATACACACTCTGGCTGTGTCTGCCGCCAGCGCTGGTAGTCGTGGTACTACTGATTGAGGTGCTGGCGCTTGGCCTTGCGAAGGTCAGTGAGCTTCTCGCCGTCGGTCACGAGAATTCCTTCCTGAGACGGTCCATCGTCGCGGACTTCAGAGGGCTTCGCACCGCTGGAACCTCCGCGGGAACGTTCTACGGAACGATGGAAGAGATCGAAAGCACGGGTGCGGTCGGATTCATTGGTCTGGATCTCCGGCAATCCATCTTCCGTGGGAACGTTCTGATCGCCGCGAACTTCACGAAGGCCGACTTGGGACGCGCTGACCTGAAACGCACATGGCTTCATAACGCGGTACTGGACGACGCCGATCTGGCAGGCGCATGGCTCGACTCCGCGAATCTCATGGGCGCACGACTCGTGGGAGTGAGGAATCTGAATTCTGCTCACGTGAAAGGGACTAATATCTACGGAGTACGAGGTCTTGACAGCGCTGTGATCGATTCGCTTCTGTGTGAAGGCGCTGTCATTCAGACGCAGCAGGTTTGGGCGTACAAGGTCCTGCATCAAATGGAGCGACCCGGTTCCGCGCCCTGTGACACGTTGTACCGGTTCCGACAGTGGGAGCGCGACCACGACAAGAACCCCGCCACCCTAACGAGTTGTCAGACGGAGCGATGCCAATGACACCACGCGAGCGCGTCCACGCGGCGTTCCGGCACGTCGAGCCCGACCGCACGCCGATCTTCGAGCGCGAGATCAAGCCGCCCACCGACCGGGTCGTCCTCGGGCGTCCCGCCGTGCACGCGTACAACTGGCCGGAGTACATGCGCGTGTGGGCGCGCGAGGGCTGGGGCGCGCTCATGGAGCAGGAGGCCCGCGACGAGTTCGAGATCGTACAGAAACTCGGCTTCGACATGGTCCGCCTCGTGCTCAACGCGCCGCGCGACACGCCGGTGCCCGTGGAGATCGACGAGTGGACGTTCCGGCAGGGCGACTCGGTCCGGCGGTATCACCCCGAGTCGGGCGTCGTGGAGGACGTGACCGACCGCGACAGGTCGGCGGACGCTTCCGAGGCGGCATTCCGCGCGTCCATCGCCGAGCCCTATACGCCGCCGAGAATCGCTTCTGACACACTCCGTGTGTTCAGCCGGGTGAAGGAACTCATGCGCGAAGCGGAGCTCGACCTGGCGATCTACGTCTCGCTGTACGGGATCGCGGTGGCGGCGCTTCCGGCGTTCGCGCTGGAATGGTTCGTCACCGAGCCGGAGCTGCTCGACCGGCACTACGAGAAGCAGTCGCGATACATCATCGACGTCGCGACGGCGCTCGTGGCCGAGGGCGCGGACGTGATCGGTCTAGGCGGAGATTTCGCGGGCGATACCGGTCCGGTCGTCTCGCCGGGCATGTACCGCGAACGCGTCGTGCCGCACATCCGCCGCCAGTCGGATGCGATTCGCGAGCTCGGCGCGTGGACGACGAATACGACCGACGGCTACCTGTGGGATGTGCTACCGGATTTCCTCGACGGCGCCGGTGTCGACGGGTACGGCGAGATCGACGTCGCCGCCGGCATGGATCTCGCCCGGCTCAAGCGGGAGTGGGGCGATCGGTACACGTTCCTGGGAAATCTCGACATTCGACACGTGCTGTGCAGCGGCACTGAGCAGGAAGCGCGAGATCACATGACAAAGTGTATCGAGGACGGCTGGGGCGATGGCGGACATGTGATCATGACGAGCAACGTCGTGCACGAGGACGTTCGTCCGGAGCTATATCTCGCGGCTCTGGAAGCCTACGGGAACCATTTCGGCCTGCGGACGATTACATTTTCTGAGAGAGCGTGACCGGAATCACAACACTTCTGCGACATACTATGTATTCTTACTAGTGTTATGGCACCCATTAGTAGGACGCGTGGGATATTGAATCATTCGTGCCCGGGGGGCAATCATGGTGGCAATGGTCGATACGGTCGTTTGTCTGGCCGAGAGGGAATCCGGCGATGTTCGCGGCTCCCGACCGGAAATACGACCGAACTCAGAGCCGGAACCCGAAACATACGTGGGCACCGTACTCATCGTCGACGACGACTCGCTTGTGCGGGATGTCGCGTCGCACATCCTGAAGGACGCCGGATACCGGGTGCTCCAGGCCGAAGACGGCGAGATCGGCGTGCGCATGTACCGCGCCCATGCGGACGAGATCGACCTCATCGTGCTCGACTACGTCATGCCGGGAATCGACGGCGTTGAGACCATGAGGCGAATAGTCGAGTTCGACCCGACGGTCCGCGTGCTCACATCCAGCGGGCACTGCTCGAAGAGCGACGTGGCGGCGTTCATCAGTATGGGCGCTCGAGGATTCCTTCCGAAGCCCTATACGCGCGACGAGTTTCTGGGAACCGTCAAACGCGTCATCGATCCACTTTCCTGACCTCGCGGAACGCGGCCGAACGGCCGCGTTCGTCGACGAGCACCCGGTAGCCCAACCACCGTCACCCACCCACGAACGGACTTCCACGCCACCGGCGAGTATGTACTCTCGCCGCGCCAGGCGTCGGACCCGGCTCCTGGCTACGTCGCCTGCGGGCGTCGGCCCGATCCTGCGAGCTACCTGAGAAGCGTCATGCGGCGGGTCACCGTCTCCCGGCCAAGCCCCCCGGACGCGTCCTCCCACGAGACCCGGCACAGGTAGATTCCGCTCGACACAGGCCTGCCGTTCCGATCTCGTCCGTCCCACAGGATCTGGTGTTCTCCGGCGTCAAGATCACCGACGGCGGTCTCCCAGACCTGCTGACCGGCAACCGTCCAGATACCGACGGCCACTCTTCCGGCGCGGCGCACCGAGAATCGCATCGTCGTCGATGGATTGAAGGGGTTCGGCGCGATGCTCACGAGCGTCAGCGGCAAGGGCGAGCCGCTGAGTTGCAGCGACCGGACGGCGGACTCATCGATCCGATACGAGCCACCTGCTGCTTCGGTCGAGAGCCGCACCAGCGGCCCCGCGGCAAGCTTTCCGACTCCGGCCAGCGCGATCCTGACAACTCCACCGGACCAGGAGTGAACCACCATCCAATCGTCGGGTACCAGCGCGGTGAACGCCGCGTCACGACCGTCCGACGGCACCCGCAGCTCGATCTCGACAGCACCGACCGCCGAAACGTCTCCGAACAGGGAGATGGTGCTCTGATCGATCAGAGCGAGCGATGCATTGCTCCTCGCCGGACGGGCCTCGCCTCCGCACAACGAGTCGGCCGGGAAACACGGCATGCTCCCGACAACGTGCGCCAGTATGTGGTGGGCATCGTACGCGGTGACGGCCCCGTTGCCGGTAACGTCGGCCTGTCGGGCGATCTTCTCCCGCAGGGCGTCCAGGCCCACAGCCGCTTTGAGAACGAGCGACGCGTCCTGCGCCGATATCTCGCCGTTGTCCGAGACATCTCCCAGATGGAACGGCGTATCCAGCACGAACCGGCTCGTATCCGACGTTACGCCAAGCGTGCCGGCCGACGCGGCCACGAACCAGTCCACCGGGATCTGGGCATGGGGCAGGTCGAGCGCGTCGCAGTCGATCAGTAACGTCGTGTCGGCCACGATGAACGACGTGTCGACGCCGCCGGCGATGATGTGCAGCTCGTACGTCACCGTATCGAGTACGGTCGGCCCGCTGGAACTCGCCCAGGCGAACGCCACTTCGGCGCGGGGGGCGAGTTCGCCATCGAGCGGCGAGAGGGCCACCGGCGGAACGATCCCGCCGACCGGCGCCGTGGACGTCACCCAGGTCGCGAGGGCGGTGAATGTGCCGGTGTTCCCTTTGCCTGTGAGATCGGCGACTGTGCTGCCCGAGCCCTCGTCGAAACGATAGTACGCGGCGAGCCCCGCCTCGCCACCTGTCAACGACCAGTGCATCGCGTCGCGAATCTCAGCGCCGGATCGGGCCACGTTCTAGATGCGAGCCTCGTCGATATCTCCGACGAAATAGTGTCCGCTTCCCGTGGTCGATCGGTCGTGTAAGACCGTTCCATCATCGAGGCCACCGACCGCTATGTCGCCGTTGTGTTCCCACAACTGGCTGCCATCGCCGGAGCCGAAAAGCTCCCCGTCGATGTAGCCATGCAGAGCGCCGGGCTGCACCGTCGCGTCACCGTCCAGCACAAGCGCAACATGGTGCCACGTATCGGATTCGAACGCATCGGTTGTCAGAAACGTCCCGCCCCAGCCACTCTCTCCGAATGGCGTGTTATATCCACCGACGTACAACAGGCCGGCGTAGATATAGATGTTCAGCCCACGAATGCTGCCACCTTCTTCGTAGATGACCTGGTTGTTCCACGCGTTCATCTTGTCGTTGACGCGAAACCAGGCCTCGACAGTGCGCTGGGCATGGGTGCCCACGTTGATATCGGGCGAGTCCGGTATGTCGACATACGAATTCACGCCGTCGAGCCTTACGGCGCTTCCCGCATCGGCGCGAACGGCCGCCGCTGTCAACGTCACCGCGGCGAATATCGCGGCCACGTGGCGCGGAATTATCATGGCGCCCCCTGGATTACTGACTAACCGATCTCGAACCTAGACAAGATAGGCAACCGCGGCGGCGGATAGAATCGCCCCCACCTGTCATACCGTCTCGACGCGGCATCCGCCTTGCCCCATCCGAGCGTTCCGGTTTCCGTTTCAACACCAGTCTATGCAATTCCTTCGGCGCATCATGAGGTCGACCATGCCAGCCAATCGCCCGAACGTCCTCGTCATATTCACCGATCAGCAGCGAGCCGACACCATCGGAGCGCTGGGTAATCCCGTCATCCGAACGCCGAATCTCGACCGGCTCGCGCGCGAGGGAGTGTCGTTCCGGCGGGCGTACACGGCGTCGCCGGTGTGCGTCTCGGCGCGCTGCTCGATGATCCACGGGCAGTATCCGGTGAACACCGGCTGCTACGACAACGCTCCCATGCCGACCGATGGCCGCGCGACGTTCATGGACGCGCTCACCGCCACGGGGTACCGGACCCACGGCATCGGCAAGTGCCATTTCACGCCCGACCGCGACGCGCTCCGCGGCTTCCAGACGCGCGAACGCCAAGAGGAGCTTGTCGGCTCGCCGGACGACGACGACTACCTGCCGTGGCTCCAGGCCAACGGATACGACCACGTCACCGACCCGCACGGCGTGCGCGGGGAGATGTACTACGTCCCGCAACCGGCGCAGATGTCCGCGCGCTGCCACCCGACGCAGTGGATCGGCAACCGTGCGGTGAGCTTTTTGGGCGACCCCGAGCGCAAGAGCGAACCGTGGCACCTGTACGCGAGCTTCATCCACCCGCATCCGCCGTTCGCGCCGCCGGCGCCGTGGCACAAGCTGTATCGCGCGCCGCTCATGCCGTTGCCGAAGCTCACCCACGACGACGAGGCGCTACACCTGCACATCAACCGCGTGCAGAATCGCTACAAATACCGCGACCAGGGAATCGACCTGAACCTCATGCGGAACATGCGGGCACACTACTACGGCTGCATCTCGTTCATCGATTACCAGATCGGCCGTATCGTCGCCGCGCTGGAGGAATCGGAGCAGCTCGACGACACGCTCATCCTGTTCACGTCCGACCACGGCGAGTACCTGGGCGACTACAAGTGCTTCGGCAAGCGCGGGATGCACGACAGCGCCGCGCGCATCCCGCTCATCGCCCGGATGCCCGGAAAATTCGACGGCGGGCAGGTCGTCGACGAACCCGCGAACCTCGTGGACGTGGCGCCAACGATCCTCTCGGCGACGGACACCCCGTTCGACGACCATCCGCTCGACGGCGCGGACCTGCGGGCCGTCGCCACCGGTGACGCGGACCGTCCCGGCGTCGTGTCGCAGTTCAACAGCGGCCCGAACGGGGTCTACATGCTGGCGGCGAAGCGCTGGAAGTACATCTACAGCGCACCGGACGACAAGGAACTGCTGTTCGACGCCGTCGAGGACCCGCTGGAGACGCGGAACAAGGCGAACGCGCCGTTCATGTCGGGCGTGCGCGACGAAATGAAAGCATCGCTCGTTGCTTCACTCCGCGCGGGCGGCGAGGACGCGGCGCTGGACGGCGACGACTGGCGGCGATATCCAGTGCAACAGGTGCCGCGCGATCCCGACGACGGGCTGCTGACACAAGATCCCGCGTGGGCTGAGCTGGGCATCGAGGGATACGGAGACGGCAGAAAGC
>CAZEAI010000025.1:0-48250 GCA_964510105.1 uncultured bacterium | reverse complement strand
CAAACGGGCTCCAGTACGGAATGCGCAGCCAGGTCTTTCCCTCAATCACCGTATCCGTGATAGTGATCTCAGCGACCTGCCCGGCCGGGAGTACGTCGTCGTTCGGGCGCTCAAAGTCGCCGCCGGCCTTGAACTGGTACTGCTGGCCCACCTCGAACGGAAAGATGCGTGCGATGCGCGCGGAGTCGGTGGGAGTCAGGGCGGCGGCCGTCGACGCGGACAGCGCGACGGCGAGGGTGAGGCGGATGAGTGTCGGCATGGCGGCGAACCCTCTCTGCGTTCGAGTTCGTTCAGGAGTTCGCGGGGCGAACTCCGCCGCAGACGTGGCAGATGGATGGCTACGTGGAACGTACGGTATCAGTACTGTTGGTCAAGTGCGACGGCGGCTCACCCGGCTTGCCTTCGTTCCGGAGTCTGCACGGCGAACTCCTCGGCGCACGAGGCGATACGCACCCGACATGCTCCGTTCCTTGCCGCCGACGGGCGACGCTGGGTACCTTGGCCTCTCGCGGAAGCAGCCCTCACGTTCGGAGCAGGCATTGGCCGATCTCGCACCCACCCGACATCTCGTCTCGTTCCACGGCGGTCACACTCTCTTCGACGGCGCCGGCGATCCGGCGGAATTCGTCGAGCGAGCCATTGAACTCGGATTCCTGGCGTATGGCTTCTCCGAGCACATGCCGCCGCCGGAGCCCTACACGTACACCGACTTTCCGGGTGCCGTGGAAGGGCGGCGCCGGTTCGATCGATACGTCGAGACCGTTGCCCGGCTTCGCGCGGAGTATCGCGGGCAGATAGACGTTCTGCTGGGCATCGAGATCGAGTACCTCCCCGACCGCGAACGCGCCGTCCTCGACTATCTCGACGACTACGCGTTCGACTACACCGTCGGGTCGGTGCACTTCATCGACGAATTCACGTTCGATCTCTCGCAAGAAGTGTACGACCGGGGCGTGTTCGCGCACGGCGGGATGGACGCGTGGGTCGAGGAATACTACTCGCGCGTGAGGCAGTTGCTCGCGCTCGGCGTCACCGACGTGCTCGGGCATCTGGACCTCATCAAGATATTCGCTGAGGGCGATTACCGCTCTGCGCGAGTGCGGGATGCCGAGACGGAGACGCTCGAAGCGGCGAAGCGGGCCGGGGTCATCCTCGACGTGAACGCCCGCGGCTTGAAGAAGCCCTGCGCCGAGATCTATCCCACGGACGATCTGCTCGCCGCGGCTTGCGGCATGGGGATTCCGGCGACGCTGGGCGATGACTCCCATGCGGTGGAGGAGGTCGGCGCCCGGCTCGATCAGGCCACCGATGCCATGCGGCGCGCGGGGTACGAATCGCTGACGGCGCTTGTACTCGACAACGATGCCGTCGTGCGCACCGAAGTCCCGCTCTGAAGTAGCCGCCGCTCGGCGAGGTTGACACCGCACGGGGGCCGTCGCGACCTTTCTGCCGAGCATGACCTCGCGGATCGAGTTCTGAACCGCCATGGGAGGTCCTCGCCATGTCAGGCTCTGCCGATACCGTCCGCGCGCCCGCCGTTGCCGGGCAATTCTACCCCTCCGACCCCGATGTTCTCCGCCGGGATGTCGATCGTATGCTTGCCGAAGCAGATGACGCGGGCATCGGAGAACGCATCGTGGCGCTTGTCGCGCCGCACGCGGGCTACGTGTACAGCGGCCCCACCGCGGCGCTGGCGTACCGGCAGGTGGCGGGCCGAACCCTCGACGTTGTCGTCGTATTGGCCCCGTCCCATCGCGACTCATTCCCCGGCGTGTCCATCATGGCGCGAGGCGCGTACGAGACGCCGCTTGGCCGCATTCCGATTCACGAGACCGTTGCGCAGCGCATCATGGACCTCGACGCCGATGTCCGCGAATCCGACCTTGGCCACCGCGCGGAGCATTCGCTTGAGGTGCAGCTCCCGTTCGTGCAGCGAGCCGTCGGAGACGTGTCGATCGTGCCGATCGTGATGCTCGACCGGTCGTGGGCGACGTGCGAACGCCTCGCGCGAGCCATCCACGGGGCGACCGAGGGAATGCAGGCCCTGGTCGTGGCATCCAGCGACCTCTACCACGGCTATTCCGACGACGAGTGCGACGAGTTCGATGCCCGGACGCTCGACTCCGCCACACAGGAGGATCCGGAGACGTTCTGCGGCAAACTCGAACGTCACACGGCACAGGCGTGCGGAGGCGGGCCGATCGCCGTGGCAAGGGCCTTCGCCGACATGCGTGGAGCGTCCGGTGCGCGCGTTCTCGGCCACACAACGTCCTCCCGCGTCACCGGCTCGTCGGGCTACACCGTCGGATACAGCGCGGTCGCCTACTATTTCGAGGACGACGATGGTGCGATGTCCCGGCTCGCCGAGGATAGCCGGGCGACGCTCGTCGACCTTGCGAAACAGGCAGTGCGTGCGGCCGCTACCGACGCCGACTCGCCGCCAGTTCCCGACGAGCCCGGAGTACGGGAGGCGGGAGGCGGAGCGTTCGTGACTCTCCACATGGGCGGCGAGTTGCGCGGCTGCATCGGCCGGATGACCTCTGACGATCCGATCGGCGAGACGATCGTCGCCATGGCCGCATCCGCTGCGATCGGCGATCCGCGATTCCCGCCTGTGTCGCTCGACGAACTTGATCGCGTCACGCTTGAGATCAGTCTGCTGTCGCCGCTCCGGCCCGTGGAATCGCCCAACGACGTCGTGCCTGGAACACACGGTGTCATCATCGCCGGACGCGGGCGGCGAGGAGTGCTCCTGCCGCAGGTTGCGGCGGAGCGCGGCTGGGACCGGGAGACGTTCCTCGATCACACGTGTCAAAAAGCCGGGCTGCCGGCCTCCGCATGGCGCTCCGACGATGTCGAGATCGAGGTATTCACTGCCGAAATCATCCGCGACGACGAGCCGGTCGGCCGATAGCGCCGGTGAATCGGACGCTGCTTGCCGATATGTGTCGTTGACATCGGAGGATGAATATGATGAGTCCTTTGGCGTCTGTCATCCTGTCGGCAGCGATGGCAGCCACGTTCGGCCCCACGCTTGCTTCCGTAACGTCGCGCTGCGACTCACTCTCCGTGCTGGCGGCGCGCATGGTATTCCGCAGCGATACGAGTCGCGCGGAGGGGCTTTTTCGCGCGGCGATGGATGCTGATTCCACGTGCGTACGGGCCATCGCGGGCTTGGGCGAGATCATGATCCGGCGCGGCGACATGGAGGGCGGGCTCCGCTATTTCGATATCGCCGAGGAACTGCAACCAGACGCCGGGCACGCATCGTTTGGGCGCGGACTCGCGGCGGAACGAGCCGGCGACTACGACACAGCGCAGCAACGATTCATGTCGGCGTTTTCGGACAACCGCAGCAATCCCGCCTACTCCGACGCCATGGCTCGCTGCTACCGCGAGCCCACGCAGCGATGGAATGCGCGGCAGAGGCTTATGCGCGCGATACGAGCCGATCCGACCTACGCCCCGGCGCTGATTCGACTTGCTCGGTACTACGAGTCCGAGTCCCAGTACGAGGAGGCAGCGGCGCTGTACCGCGACTATCTCGCGGTAGTTCCCACCGACGTTGGTGCCGCGCTGGCGGGTGCGGCGACATACCTCGAAATCGACTCAACGACCCGCGCCCGGCGGGTACTGATCGGCGCGCAGCATCGCGTTCCTCCGGAGCGACGCGCCGAATACGAATTGATCATGGCGGCGAGCTTCGTGCTGGACATGCGCTTCGACGCCGCCGCGCGAGCGTACGGCCGGGCGTTCGCTCTTCTGCCCGCGGAGGAGCGATGCTATTACGAGGACGCGTCGCTTGTTTTGTCACGCGACGATATGACGGAATACCAGTCCGCAACTGCCTCCAGCGATAGCACGGCCGCCTCCGAATTCGCGGGACGTATGTGGAACAGCCGCGATATCACTCCCGCAACCGAGCTGAACGAGCGGCGTCTTGAGCACTACCGCCGCGTGTGGTACTCACGGCTGCGATATTCGACAGGGCAACAGCCGTGGGACCGTCGTGGCGCCGTGTACATCCGGTACGGTCCGCCCGCCCACATAACATCTGCGCGGCGTCCCGACGTCCGTCTCTCCCCCCGGGTCGACGAGGCGCGAGAATCGTACGCGCGGCGTCTCGGGATGCGTCGCAGCCTGTCCGCCGGAAGCCGCGCCGGGATGGTACCGATCTACCCGTTGCCCATGCTGGGTAAGTTGGCGATAACGAGATCCGCCCGGGACTGGACCGAGTGGATCTACCCGGGTGTTGCGGGCGGCCTTGCCATCCTGCTGACCGACGAATACGGTACCGGAGTGTATGACTTCGGGCCGCCACCATCCACGGCGCGCGGACCAATCCTGATGCACTCGCCGGCGAACGAGTTTGTGCGGGCGAGGATGGAGGAGCCGGAAAGGTACGAGTACTCCGCAACGCTGGAGCCGTTCGATTTCCACTACTACCAGGCGCAGTTCCGAGGAACATCGGATTCGACGGACCTCGCAGTATTCTACGCGCTGCCGATCGAGCAGCTGGAGTTCGAACGGTCGCGGGCCAGAACGGATATCGAGGCCGAACTCGAGCTTGGCTACGCCGTGTTCGATGACCGCTGGCAGCTCCGCAGTCGCGCGGCGGAGAACTACCGCATTCGTGCGCCCGAGGGGACAGTGTGGGAGCTCGGTTCGGTGCACGTCGACAACCAGCAGCTCAGCGTCGCGCCGCACGAGCGGATACTGCTTTCGGTCCAGGCGAAGGATGTCATCAGCGGGCGCCTTCAGGCATACCGCGAGACCATCGAGACCGAGCAATTCGACGACTCCACGCTGGCGCTGAGCGACATCGTGCTGGCCGGACGCATCACCGCCGACGCTGATTCGGACTGCCCTGCCTTCGCGCGTGGGGGGCTCTGTATCACGCCACTCGCAACTCGGGCGTTCCGAATCGGGCAGCCGATTCATGTGTACGTCGAGATATACAACCTCAGCAGAGACGAGTACGGGCGAACGAGGTACGAAGTCGAACACGTCATCCGGTCCGGTGCCGACGAACAGGGGGTCGTGAACGCGCTCGGGCGGTTCTTCAACCCCAGGCAGCGTGTCGGCGTCGGACGGGTTCTGGAGGGCGTCCGCCAATCCGATAGCGAGCACTTCGCGATCGGCACCGAAGCGCTCGAAGCGCGGGATTACACGCTCGTCATATCCGTGCGTGATCTCCACACCGACCACCATGTCCTACGCGAGCAGAAGTTTCGTATCACTGAACAGGTACGCTGAGCGGCGGGACGCGGGCTTCTGCCGAGGCCACGCGCCGGAGGAGTAGGTCGATGCTGCCGAACGTAACACGACAGGTCGGAGCCGCGCTGCTGATCTCGTGCGCGTGCGCGAATGCGGGCTGGTTCGGTTCCGATGACGAGGCCGTGCCGATGCCGACCGCGTCGGATTCGCTCGTGGCGATTGGGAACACATACCTCTATCGCGCTCACAACGACAGCGCCGCGGCAGTGTTCTCGCGGGTTGTTCGATCCGATTCGACGGCTGGAGGGGCGCTCGTCGGTCTTGCCCGCGTGGCGCTGTCCAGAAACGATATCACCGGCGCCGAACGCATTTTCGAGCACGCGGAGCGGATGTGTCCCGACCGCGGGTACGGGGCGTACGGTCGCGGTCTCATCGCCGAACTGGACGGCGACGTGAAGACCTCGCTGGATGAATTCCGCCGGGCATACTGGGACGATCGGCAGAATCCCGAATATTCCCTCGCCGTCGGCCGGGCCGTGCAGACTGAAGGCATATCGATCCAGAGCGAAATCAGGCGTCGATTCGAGCGCGCGCTCCGGGCGGACACGTCGTACGCGCCGGCCATTCTCGCGCTCGGACGATTCTACGAGAACGAGGGCATATATCATACTGCGCTGGAGTACTACGAGCGGTACATCCGCTCCGTGCCCGACGATCCGGAGGCTGTGCTCGACATCGCGCTCCTTCTTCTGGAGCGGGGACGGCCCACGGAGGGGCGCGAATTCCTTGCGCGCAACATGGTCCGCATACCTCGAAGCCGTGCGTCCGACGCGCTCTTCATCGGCGCGGCCTGCCATCTGGCGGAGCGCCATTTCGAGCAGGCTCAGACCGCATTCGATCTGGCGCTCTCGATCTTGGACTCGACAACGCGCGCCCTCCACGACGACATCCGACTGGTCGCCTCGCCAGCGGAGATGGAGACAGCCGAGCTGCTCCTCGCGGAGGGCGTGGAGTACGACGAGATCCTCTCCCGCTTCTGGCTCCGCCGAGACGCGACCCCCGCGACTCCCATCAACGAGCGCCTCCTTGAGCACCACCGGCGCGTGTGGTATGCTGGGCACCGGTTCGCTGCCGGGCGGAAGCCGTGGGACGATCGTGGCGAGGTGTACATCCGGTTCGGCGTGCCCCGCCACCTGCGTCCCCGCGCCAGAAGAAGCGCGCGTCCCGAGCGCTCCGCCGTGGGGACGAGGTACGGCGGCAGGGTCAAACTGACGACGAACGTCGAGAACTGGCGCTATCCCCAAATCGGAGATCGCGGCCTCGTAGTAACGTTCGACGATAGCTACGATACGGGTGACTACCGGTACACAATCCCGCCGTCTCCTACCATAGGGGCGTTCATGGCGCTGGGGTCTAGATGGACGGAAGCGTCGGTCGTTCGCGTGCAGAACATGACCGAGCATACCCCCGACCGGTACGAGTATGGCAGTTCCAGGCAGCCGCTGCGGTTCGCCTACTACCCCGCGCAATTCCGTCCCAACGTGCACGCGGCGTTGTCGGATTCCTCCGATGTGGCGCTGTGCTACGGCCTGCCGCTCAGTGAGGTGGCGTTCCGGCCTGTTCCGGGATCGGCGGGTTACGAGGCCCGGGTTGAGCGAGGCTATGCGGCGTTCGACGATCGATGGAAACTCATCAGCAGATCGTACGATCACGTGGTGCTGGAGTCGGCCCACGATACGGCATGGGCTCCCGGCGCTCTGCAACCCGACGAGCAGGTGGCGAGAATGCCCACCGGCGGACGCATACATCTCTCCGTGCAGGCACGCGACCTCGCCACGGATCGTCTTGGCACCTTCCAGCAGACGCTGGAGATCGAGCGTTTCGACGACGAGCCGGATCTCAGCGACATCGTTCTGGCGGGGGATATCCGGGCGGCTGTCGATGGTCGGCACGGGCTCGTGCGGGGCGACGCACGCATACTTCCGCTGGCCACACGCACCTTTCGTCGAGGACAGCCGATACACGTCTACTTCGAGATCTACAATCTCATGCGCGGACCGAACTTCGGCGAGACGATGTATGAGGTCGAGCATTCAGTCGTAGATGAGGGATCGGGGAGCATACTGGATGCTGTGGGGCGTTTGCTCAGCGGCCGCGAGGACGTCGCCGTCGGCTCGGTGATCCAGGGCCTGCGCGGATCGGAGCCGCAGCGTATAGCGCTCGATACGAAGACGCTGGACCCCGGCGCGTACCGGCTTGTCGTGACCGTTGCCGACCTGCGGAGTGGCAAGCGCGCCTCGCGCGAGCGGACGTTCTGGGTCAGCGAGTGAACGCTGCGGTTCGTGGGTAGATGGCGACCGCGGGACGTTTCGCGTCGGTGAGCTTGGCGCGAGTAGCTGATAGCACGTCCGGTCGTCGTAGTATCACGGTCGATGCACATGCATCCGGGGCGTATCATTCCATACATTATGTCTCTGGAATCGTCGGCGGATTGCACAGAAGGGAAATCCATGATTCTCGGCATCGGACATTCGGCGTACGGAGTGCGGGATATCGACGCCAGCCTCGCGTTCTACGTAGACCAACTTGGCCTCGAGAAGGCCTTCGAGCTGCGGCGCGACGACGGTACGCTCTGGATCGTGTATGTCTACTGCGGAGGTGGTTCCTTCGTTGAACTCTTTCCTGGCGAGGATGTTACGGAACCGCCGAACACGGCCAGCTACAAGCATTTGTGTCTCCGTGTCGACGACATGACCGCGACTCTGGACGACCTCCGGCAGAGCGGGTTGGAACCGATCGACCCCCCCTCCGTGGGGAAGGATGGCAACACGCAGGCGTGGGTGCGCGACCCCGACGGCAATCTCATCGAGCTGATGCAGATTGCGCGCGACTCCGACCAGGGACGCGTGGTAGCTGCCGAACAGGGCCGCTGACCGCGGGACTGGCACGGAATGTGCATCTCACACGGTCAGATCGTACGGGGCGTCGCGATCCGTCTGCGCCACTGCAGCTCGGAGGCGGCGCCCATAGGGCATTTCGCAGGGATCAGGGGCATGGTACGTCGCTTCGCGATAGTCTTCGCTACGGCGTGTGTGCTATCGAATTCGATAGCGCACGCGGGTGAACAGCTACGCCTTGCGGTGAACGAACTCGATGCTGTTGGCGTGGACGCTCAGACCGCCCGAGTTGTGAGCGACCACCTCCGATCCAAGCTCATCGAGACCCGCCGGTTCATCATCCCCGAGCGCGACAAGATGGAAGAGATACTCGCCGAGCAAGCGGTCGGCCTCACCGTCGGAGAGTGCTACAGCCAGGAATGCGCGATCGAACTCGGGCGGTTGCTTCAGGCGAACAAGATGGTCGTCGGCACGGTCTCGCGGCTCAACGATACCTACAACATCAGCATACGATTCCTCGATCTCGAATCCGGCGCCGCGGAGTTCTCCGCCGAGGAGATGGTCCAGAATACCGACGACCTGTATCACGCCGCCGAGCGCCTGGCGGCGCGTATCATCGCGTTCGTTCCTCCTCGCGGTGTCGTCACCGTCGTCAATGACGGGCAGATCATCATCGATCTCGGTCGCGCCGACGGCGTCGTCGAGGGCATGCGTTTCCGCATCATGAGAGTCGTCGAGCGGGTCCCGGGGTATCCGGAAGAGGAACTCGTCGCGATGGCCGAGGTGTCCAAGGCTCAGGAGATGTGGAGCCGCCTCGCGATCTCGCGGGAGCAGTCCGGTGGGCTCAGACGTTCCGCCGCGGCGGCAGTCGGGGATATTGCAGTCGGGCCTCAGACGGTCTCGGTGGAAGAGCTTCCCCAGTATGCGTTTCTCATGGTGTACTCCCATCCTATCGGCGCGGAGGTCTACGTCGATAACCTGTTTCGTGGCAGGACGAAAGATCGCGGTCTCGAGATTCAACTGACCGCCGGGAGGCATCAGGTTCGGCTCGATGCCCCAGCCCACGAAGCGGAAGAGCGCACCGTCGAGCTTCAACCAAGCCAGCGGGTGCCGTTCAACGCCACGCTTCAGCCGGTTCTCCCGCAGCGCGTATTCAACATGCCGTTCACGTCGCTCAGCTACATACGGCAGCAGCCGACCGACGATCGATTTCGCTCGCAGATTGAGACAGAGTCGATGCAGGGCGTGCAGATCGCGTTCGGGCGCGTCTACTCCGTGTGGACGACCGAAATAGGCATGAGCTGGACGATGGCGAACATGGCGCCGGATCGTGGCTACGGCGTTGACGAGGTGCATCGGCTCGGTGGATACGCCCAGCTCGGCCTCGCGCTTCCACTCGGTATGCTCGTACCGTACGCGGCGGTTGGATACGAGATCGGTCAGCTCATGTTCAACGAGCAGAACGTCTTCGACGGCGCCGAGACGATCGGAGCCGCTGGCAAGATCCGCCAGGACGGCTGGCAGTGGGCCGTCGGCATTCACTTGAGGCGCTGGCTGAACCTGTCGTACCGCGCTACCGTCAACCGTACGAATACCGACTTCAAGGTGTTCAGTGTCGGCGTGAACCTGTCAGGATTCTGATATGCAGCACCGGCCGCGACAGCACACACTCGCTTCGGTGGGCCTGATGGCCGCCTTCATGGCGTACGCCGGGCTCCTCGGGTGCGAGAGCGATCGGAAGGGCGAGATACTCGCGCCGCTGTTCTTCGACTCAGCCTACGACGAGGCCACCGCCGGCACGTACGCCGAACCCAACGACTCCATCGCTACCGCCATTCCGATCGCAACCAACAACCGAACGCATGCGGCGACGTTTCACGTCGCGAGCGACCTCGACTTCTACGAGTTCGTTGCCGCTGTGGGCGCGAAATACCGCATTCGTACGGAGCAGCTCGATGCCGGCGTCCAGTCGCGAATCGAGGTGCTGAGCGACGCTGGATTCCTTCTGGCGTGGGATGCCAACGGCGGGTCGGAAGAAGGCGCATCGCTCATCGACTGGTCCACCACGATCGGTGGCACATACTACATCCGGGTTAGTTGCGTCGGCGAACAGACCGGGCGGTACGGCATACGCATCAGCGTGAACGAGGACGGCTACGAGCCTGACAACTCCACAGGAACCGCGGATACGGTGAATATCAGCGGCATCGGTCAGCAGCGAACGCTGCACGATATCACCGACGAGGACTACATTGCGTTCGACGCCGACGCCGCCTTCGACTATCGAATCGAAGTGGACAGCGGCATCGATCTTCCGGACGGCGAGCAGCAGGCGTTCGTGATGGCCGTCGTGAACCATCTCGGCAACGAGTTCGCGACTAGCCGTCCAGACTACGGTGCCTCCATGGAGTTCACCGCTCCGAATACTGACCGCTTTTTCGTGCGCGTCACGCCCCGAGACGAAGGGGCTTTGGGGACATACACCGTCTCTGTCACCGTCACAGGCGACCAGTTCGAAGCGGACAACACTCTTGACCAGGCAAAGAGCATACAGGTGGGTTCGGGAGTGCCGCAGCGTCGGGCCATCGGTGGAGACGACCCGGAAGACTACATCGAGTTCGCGGTGCGCCAGGGATATCGGTACAATTTCGAGGCCATGGATGTCTCTACCGGGCTGCGACTGCATTGGAGTATCCACGCCCGTTCCGGAGTCGCGATCAAGGAATACGTCACCGGAACCTTCTGGCGCTGGAACGCGTTGGTCGATCCCGATGCGACCGACCGAGCGTTCTTCCTCCGCATTCGCAGCGTCACCGGGCTCCCCGGAGCGTATTCGATACTGATCTACGAAGACTGAGCGCCAATTGGCCCGCGAATTGCACTATCTCCTGTCAGAACGCTACACTCCCCGATGACGACACGCGCTTACCCGGGGTATGCATATGCATCGCGTGTCATCGATCGGGGCATCGGGCTCGTTTCGGCGGATTCTGCCGGTCGAGGATACGACAACTGCAATCGTACCGTTACATTCGAAAGGTGCATACAATGACCTGTCACACTGAGCACAGGAAGCCAGGAGGTGCCGTCATGCGGCGTATGGCAATAGCCCTTGCACTAACCGTCGGCGCGACAGTGATACTGCCGGCGTGCGGGTCGGGCCCGCCCGAGATGGGCGAGCAGTTCGTTATCGAACGCGTGCCCGACAATCGCCCGCGCTGGGTTCACCGTCCACCCCGCGACGACGACGCCAAGCTCTTCTTTGTTGGCGTGAAGACCCACGCGTCGAGCCTTGAGAACGGCAACACCGATGCCCGTCAGAACGGCATTCAGAAGATCGTCGAGTACATCGGCGGTACGGGCATGGTCGACTACACCAAGGCCCGTGTCGAGGCTGGTATAACCGACGAAGGCCAGGCCGGCAACTACATTGAGGACGGCTATCGGTTCCTCGCCGAGTCGGTGGCCCAGGGCGTCCGCGAGGACGAGTCATACTACGAGCGTGTGAAGGAGTGGCGGGCTGACGGCTGGCACTATTTCTACAACTACTACGTGCTTCTGAGTTCGCCGGAAGAGGCTCTCGAACGAGCCGCGCGCATGGCATTCGAGCGACAGGCGGCCGAAGCGCGTGCAGCGAACGATTCACGCGCCGAAGCGTTCGCGAATCGCTTGCGCGAGCAGCTCACCCAGGACGCAACGTCGCCGCAATGATCACGTCCTACGGGAGGGGTGCGACCAACAACGCGCTCCTCCCGTCGTGCTCGCGACCTCTTCCACTCTACTCCTGCGTGCGCCGCTATGATGCCTAATAGCAATCCCACAGCAGCGACTGTCCTGTTTGCCGCTTTGCTCTCCATGCTGGGCGGATGTGCGTCGAACCGCACGACGATCGCGCCTGACGTGCCGGGAGAGCGGTCGCTCGTCGAATCCTCGGCCGAACGGCTACCGGAGTGGGTCGTCCGCGAGCCGGAGAGCGATCGGGAGTATCACTACTTCCGCGGCTTCCGTTCCGATGCACCGAGCCTGGAGGGCGGCGAGACCGACGCCCGGCACAACGCGATGTCTCACATCGTGCAGTTTCTCGGCCTGAGAGTCGAGGTCGACTACGAGCGTATGCGGACGGAAGATCAAATGCGGATACAGGACGCCATCCGCTCCGTGGGCGGGGCCGACATCTTTGGAACCAGGCTCTCCGAACTCTACTACCGGCGGTGGCGCGTCCACGATGGCGACCGCATCGACGACCGGTACGACGTCTACGTGCTCATCCGATTTCCACGCGAGGCGATCGAGCGCATTCGGCACAACCAGGACGAGCGGCTCCGCGCGATACAGGAGACGATGGCCGGGCCAGGCATCATGGCGAGACCGGAGGAGTTCTACGGTCAGATCTCCGGAGCGGCGAGAGCGCTCGCGGCGGTTGAAGGCCTGAACGCCAGCGTGCTCATTACCACCGAGACGGAGGGTCGAGCCCAGCAACTCCGGCAGCAGGCCGAGGCCCGGCTGACGCGTCTCGTCGGCGCGCTACGTTTGCGTGTGGAAACGAGCGCGGTCGACGTGCCGTCCGGCTCGCTGGATGAGCCGTTCACGGCGGGCGTCACCGTCTCCACGGAGCGAAACGGGGTCACCTCGGCCGTGCCGAACGTGCCCGTAGCGATATCGTTCGGCGATTCGACTCGCGTCGTCTGGTCCGATGCCCAGGGCGTAGCTGGCTGGTCCACCCAGCGTATCCCGGTCGGCGAAGGCGAGCATGAGCTTGTCGCCCGCGTCGAACTCCCCGCGGATGCGCGCGCGATGCCCGACCTCCGGCGCTCGCTGCCTACCGCGGCCGCTCGGATCAACGTCGTCCCGGTGACCGCCATGACGACGCTGCTGGTGTTGTTGGATGAGCGCAGCCAGGTCAGCGAGGCGGCCGATATGCCGCGCTTCTCCGAGGCGCGTCTTGTGGAGGCGCTCAAGCTGCGTGGGTTCCGCGTCATCAGCCTGCCCACCGATACCACGTATGATCTCGCCGCCGACCCGTGGACGAGCGAAGGCGTCGCGCTGGCGCTCGCAGAGCGTTCCGGGGCGACGTTGCTCGTGCGAGGCAGTATCACAACTGATACACCTACGCCGGTGGCCATGATGCCCGGCGTCTTCTTCACCCGCGTAGAACTGCGGCTATCGCTCGTCAGCGTTCGGGACGGGCAGGTCGTCGGCAGCGTGGTCCTCCCGGACGACACGCTTCGCGACACGCGCGGCTTCGGCAACTCGCCGGAGCGGGCCGCGGCGGACGCCCTCGAACTCGACCGGAATCGTCAGCCGAACGGCTACACCCACGTCGCGAGCAGGATCGCCGAGATCGTGCGGCGGTGAGAGTACCCCTTCAGTACTAAGTAACGACGGGTTTCTCAGGTGCACTCGTATGCATACCTTCTATGGCAGCCGCCGCCCACCGGACTGACTGAATACTCGGTGATACGCCAATGCGCCGAACCATGGCCGCCCTCGCCGCCATCCTCGCCCTGTGCGCGATCTCTCTCGCTCAAGACCGTGTTCGCGTCGGCGTCATCGACCTCGAAAGCGAGACCGTACCACAGGCGGAGCTACGGGTCCTCTCGGACCGCCTGCGCGTGGAGCTTGTAAACACCGGCGAGTTCCAAGTGCGCGAGCAGGGATTCCAGCAGTCAGGGTGCGTGGCAACCGAGTGCATAGTGGAGGTAGGACAACTTCTCGGCGCGGAGAAGATGATCGGCGGCAGAGTCGGCAAAGTCGGCGACGTCTACACGATCACGCTGCGCATGGTGGATGTTGAGACCGGCGCGCTGGAACGCTCGGCGGTGCGCGACTGCGAGTGCGCCCTGCAGGATGTTCTCACCGGCGTCGTCGCCCAGGTTGCGGCGGAACTGGCCGGGCTCGCGTGGACGCAGCCGCTCGAAGTGGGCGAGGGCGTTAGCATTCTGTTTGTGGAATCCACCCCCGCCGGCGGGCGCATCTTCATCAACGGTCGCCCCAGACGCGAAACAACTCCCGCGACCTTGCGCAACGTGCCCGCTGGAGAGCACATCGTACGCGTCGTCCGCGAACACCTCGTAGCGGAGGAACGGGTACGCGTGCTGCGCGACGACCTCGCAAAGGTCAGTCTGTCCCTCCAGCGGCCCACTGGTAGCGTGTTGATCGAAAGCGAACCGCCTGGTGCGAGTGTTCTGGTCGATGGCACTCTGCACGGTACGACGCCGACCTTGCTTCGAAGCTTGGCCAGCGGTACGCGCACGATCAGCCTGTTGGCCGATGACTACCTGCCATGGGAAGAGGGCATCACAGTCGAAATCAACCACCAGACCGAGATACTGGCGAAGCTCCAGGCGGCCGGCTACCTTACGCTCTCCAATCTACCCGCCGATGCGCGCGTGTGGCTCGACACACGCGAGATAAGCATGGGTCAGCGATCAGCAATCACGGCGTCCGTCGGCGCGCATCGGATCGTCGCGTGGAAAGCCAATCATGACTCCGTGGCTACGACCGTGCTAGTCGAGCACGGTCGGGCACGGATAGTGGAAGCGCGGTTGGGCTTGACGCACGCGCGGCGAAAGGCCTTGAGGCGCCGTTGGGGGGTGGTCGCTGCCGCGCTTGCCGTTGCTGTCACGCGCGTGGGCTACAACTTCAACACCCGCGCACGGAACGCGTATGACGAGGCGAACGACCATCTTTCAGACTACCGCGCCGCAACGACGACGGTGGATGCAATACGCCTGCGCGAGCAAGCCCACGAAGCAAGCGCAGAGGGGAATCGCGCCGCCACCAAGCGGGATATCCTGTATGGGCTCGGCGGAGCGATGTCCACTGTTGGCGTTGTGCTCATCATCTTCTGAGTATCGCGAGGACCGGCGGTGATACATTTCTACACCAGCAGCGCAGCACACGGGAGTCGGGCTATGCGAGTGATCTCCGTGATGGCGGCCGCGACCGTATTCGTCGTAGGTTGCGCGCAAGAACCAAAGCTACCGACAGACAATCCGGCCGATCCGGAAAGTGTACTGTACGTCGGCGACGTGATGCGGGTGTCTTTTGGGCAGCCAGCAGACCTTGATCTTTTCATGGAGTATACAGGTGGCAGCAACGAGGCTACAGGCGGTATGATGCGCGTCATATGCACCGACTCCGGATATTACGCAGGGGCAGTGCTGCGCGACTACACATTCACCAACGGAAGCATCGAAGTGCTCACCTACTACCGCTCCGGCCCCGACAACATGGACTACGGGATAATGTTCAGAGATCCGACTGGACTTGATGGATACCACTTCGGCATTGGTGCCAATGGATGCTACGGTGTATACAAGTGGATGGAAGGACGTTGGCTCCAACTGATACCATGGACGGAGGCTCTTTCCATAAACCGAAATGGTGCCAACAAGCTGGCGGTCGTGTGCCAGGACTCGACCTTCCTCTTCTACGCTAATGACCAGTACCTCGACCAAGTGACCGACGGGACCTACACGGCAGGAATCGTAGCGCTCTACTTGCAGGGCCTCGGCTTGGTCGTTGATTTCGACGACCTGACGATAGCGGAGGTGAGCGGCAAGACAGCTCGGAACATCGCCGCGCGGTGACCGCCCCCGCGCGGCTCCCCTACCCCACCGGACACGCCCCGAACTGTTGTGCCCCGGCGAATCGTCGCTGCTCGCCGGTTCGTTCAGCAGTCCGCGAGCGAACTGCATCATTTCTGCGACCCCCGCGATTCCGCGCCCTTCGCGGCCTTTGCGTCTTTGCGTGAGGCATTCCTTGTCGCTGGAACCATTTCCGTTCTTATCGGTTTCATTGCTCAACTGTCGGAGTTGAGGAGCGATCGTCTCACACATTGGGGAGCCACTCGATGCCGGGTGCCGCGCGGAGCGTTCTCGTAACGTGTATCCTCTCCGTCCTTCTTGCGCCGGTGTGCGACGCTCGTACCGGTTCGATCACCATCGGCTCCGTCTCGCTACGAGGTTCCGCCGCCGTCGCGTACACAACCGTCCGCCACGACACATCGCTCAGCGGACGCGGCGACTGGCACCTCCGTCCACGGAGCGCCTACGGCGCCTTCGACCTGAGAGCCACGTGGCGTCCATCAAGGATGGTGGAGACCACCCTTCAGGTGCTCGGCCGTTCGCGGAGCGGATTCCCGTGGAACAGCTCCGCCGGATCCGCGGGGTCGGACTACGCGGGGGATGCTGAGCCGACCGGGCGGAATCATGTCGACATCGGGGACGCATACATGCGCTTCCGGCCCGTGGCTGATGGAGCCGTTGTCACGGTCGGTCGGTTCGCGCTGCCGTTCGGCGTCCTCGAGGCGCATTCCGATAACGGTGCCACCCACGGACGGCCGTTCGCGATCCATCCCGTGCTGTTCGACGCCCTGGCCGGCAATAGCGTAGGTCTTCGGCGGGATATCGGTGTGCGCGTGGACGTACCAGTGGGATCGCTGGTCTCCACGTTGGCGGTAATGCGTGGCCTGCTGGCGGCGGCGAATGGGCAGGGCCACGTGGACGAGGCGACGACGGCCGTTGTCCGGATCGGGAAACAGCGGACCCACACTCGTCCGTTGGGCTACGCGTTCTCAGGAATCTACAGTGCCGACACCGAGCCGCGCGTCGACGGGCCGGACATCGCCCTGTACGGCGCGCAGGCTGACATGTGGACGTCGCCACGCGGTCACGTCGACTGCTCGCTGGGATTCGCTGCCCTCCGGTACGCGGACTCCGAGGAGGAGACGTTCGACGACGTGCTCTCGTTCTGGGTCGGAGTCGCGGTGCCGCTTCGGAAGCTGCGCGTGTCCGGTCAATATTCCGTGTGGTGGCCCTTCGGAGCCGGCGGCGACGATGAGCTTTCCGCGGGCATACCCGTGGTGGGATACTCGCTCTACCGCGATCCGAGCTGGTGGCGAGACGCGCGAGCCGAAGAGCGCGTGTATCGCGTGCAGTTCAGCGCGTCCTACCCCGTGACTCCCGACATCGATTTGCGCGCCGAGCTCCTGGCGGATTTCTTCCCGCGGGGCACAGAGCGTGAATCGTACTACGATTCACGTCGCACATTGCGCTACCGCTACCGAGAGACGTCCATGAGGACAGTCGGAGGTATCGTCGGTCTGACCGCCGCGATATAGCCCGCTGGACATCAGATATTGCTCGCTGCGTCGGTTGTTGGTTCGCTCGTGCCCGCCGACGCGCACACGGATAATCTGAGACGATCTTGCGTACCGAATCGGGGAGGTACCTCGCCATGTCATCCGCCACGCGCCTACTCGGTCTTTCCATCGCTCTCGCCTCGGCTCTGGTTTCGCACTCGCTCGCGAAGGAGAGTTCGCTAACCGTGGGGCCTCTGCTGTTCCATGCATCCGCTTTCAGCGCGCTGACGTATGTCGACTACGACACCAACACGCGCAGCGCAATGCCGGAGTGGGATCTGCCCCGATTCTCGGCGGTGAGTTCGTTCAATGCGCGGGCGACGCTCCGTGTCTCGCGTCGCGCTGAGATCGTTGCGGAGGCACGTGGCAGGTCGAGAAACGGCTTCCCGCGCCACAGCCATGCCGGCTATGACGAGTACTCCTGGTGGGATGACAGATACGATCCCCCAGAGGACGACAGGCTGGACACGGGCGACCTGTACGCGGTGGTTCGGACGCCCGGCGAGCGATACCGGGTTACCGCGGGACGATTCGTCGTGCCGCTGGGCTCGGTTGAAGAGCTCTCCGATAACGCCGCGATCTCGTCCGCACCGTTCGCCATCAACCCCCTCCTTCTCGATGGAGTTGCCGGCTCGAGTGTCGATCTTCCTCGCGAACTCGGCGCGCGATTCGACGTACTACAGGGACGGTCGATGCTGACGCTCGCCGTGACGCAGGGCATTCGCCCGGCGAAGCGCGACGACGACATCTACGCCTATCGGGAGTCGATGACGGCGGTGGCTCGGGCGCGCGTATCCGCCGACGGACCAGGTACTGCGGGGTTCTCCCTCACGACATTCCAGACCGCCGACACGGAGCCCCGTGAACACGAGAGCCATGGACGAGGCGAGGATCGGTTCCTGCTCCGCGGCCTCGTTGCGGACGTTGTCGTAGTGCGCCCCAGCGGCGCGGTCGTATCAGGAGGGATCGCCGGTCTCCTGTATGATGATGACGATCCGGACACCAGGGACGGAGTGGTGACGCTGAACGTCGCCACCTCGGTCCCGATCGGCGCACTCGTCGTGTCGGGGGCGTTCTCGACGTGGCTTCCCACCGATGATGGCGGCGACGGCATCGGCGTCTCCAGGCACATGCCCATCGTCGGCTACTCCATCTATCGCGCGGGGAGCGTGGGAAGTCCGGGCCTGAGCACCGACCAGCGGATATTCCGTTTTCAGTTCGGTGCCGACGTGCCGCTCGCGGAGGCGGTCAGTTTCCACGGCGAGTTCGTGGCTGATCGGCTTCAGGATGGCATAGAGGGATTCGAGAGCCGACCCATCACCACCGTCGGCGCGATGGTTGGCCTGCGCGCGGCGATATAGCGCCGCTGGACATCGGATATTGCTTGCTGCGTCGGTTGCTGCTTCGCTCGTGCTCGCCGACGCGTACATGGTTGATCTGAGACGACTCCGCGTACCGAATCGGGGAGGCACCTCACCATGTCATCAGCGAAGCGCCTGCTCGGCCCGTCCATGGCTCTCGTCGTGGCTCTGGTTTCGCACTCGTCGGCGAAAGAAAACTCGCTGACCGTGGGCCCGTTGTCCGTGAGTGCGTCGGTATTCAGTGCATTCACCTACGTCGCTTACGATACGATCAAGACCCGAGACGAGCCGGACTGGAACCTGCGCCCGATCTCCGCGGTGAGTTCGTTCAACGCGCGGGCTTCGCTGCGAGTCTCGGAGCGCGCGGAGGTCGTCGCTCAGGTGCGCGGCAGATCGAGGAGTGGTTTCCCGCGAAACAGCGTCATGCCGCGCGAGATGGTGTACCGATGGTACGAGGGAGACTACTGGTACGGGAGAGACTACTACCAGTACTATGAGACTGTCGAGCCGCCGAAGGAGAGCTTCGTCGATATCGGGGATCTGTATGTGATCGTTGAGACTCCCGGTGCTCGCTACCGGATCATTGCTGGACGATTTGTGGTTCCGATCGGAATGTCCGACCGCCAATCCGACAATGCGGCGACCCCCGGTCGACCGTTCGCGATCAACCCTTTGCTCATGGACGCCATCGCGGGCTCGAGCGTCAACCTCCCGCGTGAGATTGGCGCCAGAGTCGATGTTGTCGACGGCAGGTCGATGTTGTCGCTTGTGGCCACGAGCGGCATGCTTTCGGCTACAGAGGGGTCGGGCTACGACAACGATGCCGATCGCTACAGCGAGTCGATGACCGTGGTCGGGCGCGGGGCTCTGCTTCCGGACGGTCCGGCCACAGCCGGCTTCTCGATGTCGGTGTTCTACACGGCGGACACCGATCCGCGCCACCGGAGGAACTACGAGGGGGACTGGGAGGACCGATCCCACCTCGTCGGCGCGATGATCGACGTACGAGCACTGGGGCGCGGCGGGTCCGAACTCTCCGGCGGAATAGCGGCGCTGGTGTACAACGACGGCGAAGCCCGCGCCAAAACACTCTACGCCCTGGTTGCTACTCCCATCGGGTGTGGGAGGGTGTCCGCCGGGTTTTCGGCGTGGCTACCCCGCGGCGTCGGGTCCGACGATGACAGGATCTTAAGTCGCCTGCCGGTCGTCGGTTATTCGGTGTATCGCCCCTACCGTGGCGAGGTCCCGGGGCTGGCAGCCCATCAACGGGTGTACAGATTCCAGGTTGGCGTCGATGTGCCGCTGGCTGACGGCGTCGAACTCCACGGCGAATGCCTCGCGGACCGATTCAGCGACGGCATTGTGAAACGCAGGGCCGACGACCACGGTTACGAATTCCAGAGGATCACTACGGTCGCGGCAATGGTGGGCATCCGCGCATCGATCTGAACACTTCGAGCGCAAAGGGCGGCCACGGGGGGCTGCCCCTACCATGCGCCGCCGCGTCACCCCACCGGGTACGCCCCGAACTCGTATGCCGCGTCGAACATGGCGACGATGTTCTCCGGAGGAACGTTCGCCTGGATGTTATGCACCTGGTTGAACACGTAGCCGCCGCCCGGCGCGAAAATGCCGATGCGTTCGCGGACCTGCTCGCGGACTTCCCCCGGCGTACCGGTTGTGAGAGGACCCGCTACTTCCGCACCGCCGCCCCAGAACGTCAGCGCGTCGCCGAATTCATCCTTGAGACCGCGCGGCTCCATGCCGACGGCGTTTGTCTGGACCGGATTCAGTATGTCGACGCCTTCGTCGATGAGATCGTCGATGAGCGGACGTATGCCGCCGCAGGAATGGAGGAAGATCTGCGCGTCGGAATCGGCGTCGTGTACCGTCTGATACACTGCCTTGTGCGCCGGGTGGATCAGCTCGTGGTACATCTGCGGAGACATCTGCGGCCCGGCCTGCGTGCCGAGGTCGTCGCCGACAACGATGATGTCGATGTACTCACTTGCGATCTCCATGAACAGCTTGGCGTTATGGACCCCAGCCTCCACAAGCCGCCCAATGATCTCCTCGGCGAACGGACGGTCGCCAGCCAGATCCATCATCCATTGGCCCCAGCCACGTAGTCCCTGACCGGGTTCCAGCGCACCGCCGCCGCCAAAACCACCCATCACCGCGTATTCCGTGTTCTCTTGCAGCCACTTCGCTTTCTCGCGTGTGCCGTAGAAGCTCTCCTCGGTCGTTCTACCCGGCTTCCAGTCCGCAAGGTCCTCGATGGTCTGGGCATTTCTGAGAAGGTTGTTGTCCGGCCCGGAATCGAAGTAGAGCGCGCCCTCAGGCATCACAGCGAAGATGCCGCCGCGCTCATTCCGCATCTTCCAGCCGCCTTTGCCGTCGGACTCGGGCTGAAATGCGTCCGACACGTGGGCTTTGGACCCGTCTTGCATCGTCCACTCGCGCCAGCTGCCGCCCCATTTCTCTTCGAATTCACGCGTGCGATCCGGATCGGTAACCGGCGAGTATGTGCGACCCAATGATATGACATCGATATGGAACCGCTCGAGGATTTCGGCCTCGACCTCGGCGAGTTGCTGTCCCCCGTCGTACATGCGCGTCGGGCGCGCATTCAGGCCGAGGTATTCCTTGAGCTTGCTGTGGGCAATCGCCATGATGCCGGTTGAACCCATGCCGCCGAAGTCGATGGGCACACGGTCCGGCTCCTGCCGCCGAATGGCGGTGCGAACGCGTTCGCGGGAAGTCATGGTGGCGTTCTCCTGTGCGGCATGTTCGGCGGGCCAGTCGCGCGAAACGACGAGTGTCGCGAGTGAGGGCGTGAGACCACACTCATCCCACTGGATACGCTCCGAACTCGTACGCCGCGTCGAACATGGCGACGATGTTCTCCGGCGGAACGTTTGCCTGGATGTTGTGCACCTGGTTGAACACGTAGCCGCCGCCCGGAGCGAATGTCTCGATGCGATCGCGAACCTGCTCGCGAACCTGCTCCGGCGTGCCTGTCGTGAGTGCGCCGGCGACCTCCGCGCCGCCGCCCCAGAATGAGATCTTCTCCCCGAAGTCCTGCTTCAGTCCGTTCGGCTCCATGCCGACAGCGTTCGTCTGCACCGGGTTCAGCACGTCGACGCCCTCGTCGATGAGGTCGTCGATGAGCGGACGGATGCCGCCGCAGCAGTGCAGGAAGACCGCGACATCGGGATTCGTCGCGTGTGCGGCCTGATACACTGCTTTGTGGGCCGGGTGAATGATGTCGTGATACATGTCCGGCGACATCTGCGGCCCGCCCTGCGTGCCGAGGTCGTCGCCCATCTGCACGATGTCGATGTACGGCCCGACCATCTCCAGAAAGAGCTTCACGTTGTGGACATTGGCCTCGGTGAGGCGCCCGACGATCTCTTTCGCGAACTCCGGATCGGCGGCGACGTCCATCATCCACTGACCCCAGCCGCGGAGTCCCTGTGCCGGTTCGTGCGCGCCGCCGCCGAAGCCCGACATGATGGCGAAGTCGGTGTTCTCGTGAAGCCATTTCGCCTTTTCGCGAAGAGTAGTGTAACCCGCCTCCGTCGCTTTGCCCGGCTGCCAGTCCGCGAGGTCTTCGATCGTCTCGGCGTCTTCGAGAGGATGGTTCGCCGGACCGGATCCGAAGTACAGAGCGTTCTTCGGCATGACGGCCCACACACCGCGTTCGTTGCGGCGCAGCCAGCCCCCGTCGCCGTCCGGTTCCGCGTCGAACGACTCCGACACCTCGCACGTGGTGCCGTCGGGCAGCGTCCAGGGCTTCCACTTCTCGCCGTACTTCTCCTCGTATTCGCGCGAGCGATCCGGATCGGTTACGGGCGAATACGACCGCGAAAGCGCCACGACGTCCACGTTGAACCGCTCAAGCGCCCACGCCTCGGGCTCAGCGAGCTGCTGCCCCCAGTCGTACATTCGCGCGGGCCGCGCCGTCTCGCCGAGATGCTCGCGCAGCTTGTTGTAGGCGATCGTCATGATACCCGTGGAGCCCATGCCCCCGAAATCGATAGGGACGCGATCCGGCTCCTGCCGGCTGAGGGCGGTGCGGACGCGTTCGCGGGAAGTCATGGTGGCGTTCTCCTGTCCTGTGCGTATGGATACGCGCAGCGCGTTGGGTGTGCGTTCATTCTTGCGGGACGAGAAGGTACGACTGCCCCGTATCGCCGCAAATGGCTGTCCGGTATCCTGCAACGCTTGTATGATGTCCGGGCGGTGGGCATATTCGGTGGCGAACCGCGCAGTTCGCGCCAGGCAGAGGAATCCGCTACGTCGTGACCCGCTTCCGTGCATTGTCGCTCGTCGCCACAGTCGTCGCCACAGTTGCCCTGGCGTCCTGTGGGAGATCCATGCGCGAGATGTCGCTCTCGATGCCGGAGCTACCGGTTGCGTTGAATACCGGTGTGAGCGTGCCCCGCGACGATCGGTTCGCCCATCTGCCGCTGGTCGTGCTGCTCGACGACGGTCCGCCGGTAGACGTCACGCTGAGCCACCCGCAGCGATTCACCATCGACCAGCTTGAGCGCCGGATATCGCGCCTTGGATACCCTGTGTGGCGCCCGCTCAGACCGCTCTGGCAGGCGGAGGACCTGACCGTGTACTGCCCCGATCAGCTAACCGCATGGGTGCAACTCGGCCTGCGCGCCGCGTACGGTATTCCCCAGCTTGAGCCTGGTGGCGCGGTCGTGCTCGGATTCGGGCAGGGCGGGGTGATCGCCTCTCTCGTGGCCAGGCGCACACCAGACCTGGTCGCCGCCGTTGGCTTGGTTGGGACACCCGCGCGGGCTCTCGACATTGTGCTGACTTCGCCGGCGCTGCGCGACTCGGTCACCCGGATTCGCCTCCTCGACACGTTTGGGGAGATCTGGGCAAACGCTCTCCCGGACACAGCCATTGTTCTCAACGGCTCGGCGCAGTGCTGGCGCGCATGGCTACAGGCCACCAAGGAAATGCCGCTGACTATCTCCGCCATGCCGCAACCGGTGCTCGCGGTTCAGGGCACCGCCGATACGCTTCTGCCGATGCTCGACGTTGAGCGCCTGCGACGGGTGCTCGAATCGCGCGAGAATTCCCGTGCTGAGCTGGCGTTGGGCGTGCAGCACGATCTGCGCGACGCCGTGCCGGACCCGCAGCAGGATCCAGACCTCGTCAGTCCGCGCGCGGTGGAGCCGATTCTCTCGTGGCTCAGGGCCGTCGCACCGCTTGTCGACAGACGCTAGCCGGCACCCACGGATGCTTGACCTCCGGCCTCCGGCAGCGTACGATTTCTATGCTGTGCCGCGCCTCCTTCCGGCATGAAGCTCGGCGCCTCAACCTTACGCTGACTACGTCCGATTCAGTTCTCTATACACCACTCAGATCTGCAAGCAGAAAGGCATTCCCCATGGGCACAATCGCACGGGTACAGGCGCGTCAGATTCTCGATTCCCGTGGCAACCCGACCGTCGAGGTCGACGTTGCTCTGGAGACCGGTGAGTTCGGCCGAGCAGCCGTTCCGTCGGGAGCGTCCACCGGCGCGCACGAGGCGCTCGAACTTCGCGACGGCGGCTCGGAGTATGGCGGCAAAGCAGTGATGCAGGCCGTGACGAACGTCAACGAGCTTGTCGCGCCGGAACTCATGGGGATGGAAGCGACCGATCAGATCGCGATCGACACCGCCATGATTCAGCTCGACGGCACCGACGACAAGGGCAAACTCGGCGCGAACGCCATCCTCGGCGTATCGCTTGCCGTCGCCAAAGCGGCCGCGGAATATGTCGAGTTGCCGCTCTACCGCTATCTCGGCGGACCCTCCGCGCGGACGCTGCCGGTCCCGATGATGAACATCCTGAACGGCGGCAAGCACGCGGTGAACTCCACCGACCTGCAGGAGTTCATGGTGATGCCCGTCGGCGCGCCGACTTTCAGCGAAGCCGTGCGCTGGAGTGCCGAGGTGTACCAGGCGCTGAAGAAGGTGCTCTCCGGCAAGAGCTACAGCGTCAACGTCGGTGACGAGGGTGGATTCGCGCCGTCGCTCGGCTCCAACGCGGAAGCCATCGAGTTGATACTCGTGGCTATCGAGAAGGCCGGCTACAGGCCCGGCGATGACATGATGATTGCGCTCGATCCGGCCTCCAGCGAGATCTACGAGGACGGCAAGTACCAGCTCACGACGGAGAATCGGGCGCTCACGTCCGAGGAGATGGTTGACTTCTACGTGGACTGGATCGAGAAGTATCCGATCATCTCCATCGAGGATGGGCTCGACGAGGACGACTGGTCCGGCTGGGCGGTCCTCACGGACAAGGCCGGCGACAAGGTGCAGATCGTCGGCGACGACCTGTTCGTGACCAACACCGAGCGGCTCCAGCGCGGTATCGACGAGGAAGTCGGCAACTCGATCCTCATCAAGCTGAACCAGATCGGCTCCCTCACGGAGACGCTTGCGGCCATCGAGATGGCGAAGCGTGCCAGCTACACCGCGGTTGTGAGCCACCGCTCCGGCGAGACCGAGGACACAACCATCGCCGATCTCGTCGTCGCGACGAACGCCGGCCAGATCAAGACGGGCGCGCCCTGCCGCAGCGACCGCGTGGCAAAATACAACCAGCTCATCCGCATCGAGGAAGAGCTTGGCGATACGGCTGTATACGCCGGCCGCGACGCCTTCTACAGCATCGCATAGCAGGCGCGGCGCTCATGCACGCAGACGGAAGGGCCGTCCCCAGCGAAGGGGGCGGCCCTTTGTGCTAACGAACACAGAGGAGTGGAGGTATCATCCATGGGAATGAGGAAGATTGGAGTTGGGATCGCTGTCACAGACAATGTCCAGGCTGTGGAACTCTACATGAAAGTGTTCGGACTGGAATTGGGGTTCAATGAGAAGTTCCCCGATGGCACGTACGTGCATGCTGTATTGGAGAAAGACGGCGAAGAGGTCTTTAGCGTAGCCAACTTGCTTCATGACTTCGATGCGGAGAAGCAGATCATGGGATTTGGCGCCTACTTCGACAATGAAGCCGAAGTGCGGGAAGCGTTTGACTTGTTGAGTGAAGGCGGCATTGTCAAGGCACCGGTAGGATCACTGCCATGGAGTCCATGTTGTGCGTCTGTGATAGATAGATTTGGCATTACCTGGTGGATTTCAGTCTAGCATGAGAAAAGGGCCGTCCCCGCGGGGGGCCGACCCTCTTTCTTTCCACTCAGCGCCAACTGCCCTGGTCAGGCCTGCGGACGTGCGTCGAGCTTGGCCTGCCTCAGCAGTTGTACGTCCACGACGGCGCCCGACTCGATGGCCTGAATGACGGCGTCGCAGATGCACTGCACCTCGAACGCGTCCCACCCGGACACCGGCAGGGGTTCACCCTCCAGCATCGCCGCGACGACAAGGTCGATGTGTGTTGCGAACGTATCGTAGTACGTTCCTCCGTCGCCGACCCAGGGCTGTTCCAGAGTCTCCGCCGGCCCTTCGTTGGGGCGGAACACTGCTCGCCCGATGAAGTTCTCCGAGTAGCCTCTGCCATCGGTGCCCACAAGCTCGAAGTAGTTGCACATTCCGCCGACGTAGGGCGCGCCGTTGATGAACGTGCCAACCGGACCGTCCACGAACTTCACGGTGGCGCTGACTGCTTCCGGCCGGCGCGTTGCCTCTCCGGCGTCCGACCAGCTTGCCTGGGCACTGACGCTGCTCACGTCGCCGAGGTGGTAGCGCCATTGGTCGAGCTGGTGGATCATGTGTTCACGCAGCGCGAAATAGTCGTCGCTGCCGCCCTGGTTGTACTGGGCCAGCGTCCACAGTGTCCGGCCAAACCTCCCGGACTCACGCAATTGCCTGAACCAGGCCGACGCGCGGGTGAATCGCTGGTTGAAGTTCACTCCGAATCGCAGGCCCTGCCGGTTGGCCAGCTCGCCGAGTTCCAGAATTTCACGGGACGAGAACGATACCGGCTTCTCGGAGAGGACGTTGACACCCGCCTCGAGACACTGCCGCACCGGCGGAACCAGACAGTCGAAGCGAACGACGACGCTCACCAGGTCCGGCTGCGCGGAATCCAGCAGCTCATCGATGTCGCCATAGCCTCGAACGCCCAGGCTGGAGGAGCATCGCTCGAGCCGCTCCTCGTCCATGTCGCACACGCCGACCAGGTCTACCGCGGGATTCTGCGCGTAGGCCCGCGCATGGATCAACCCGACGTCGCCGCACCCGATCACGCCGACTTTCAGCCGACTGTTCGCGTCATGTATCATCCCGGCTACCTCCCGGCTTCCGGTGGCCAGCCGAAGGCGAATACCACCTCCGCAGCGGCTACCGCTCTGACATTCATAGAGCATGATCGATCCACGATCAGTAGCTCCGATTCGCCAAGCTCCACCTCGCTGCCGTCGACGGTCGCCGCGAGACTTCCCTCGCGCACCAGGATCGCCGTCCACCCGGTGGTCACCGTTCGCTGTACGCGTGCGCCAGCTTCGTAGGTTGCACGGTAGGCGGATTTCAGGAACGCTCCCGAAGGGAAGACGGCGGGATCGTTCGGGAGGCTATCCTCCGGCGCAATGTGGAACGCAGGCATCTCCGGCACCGGATTCTCTCCAGTCTCATCCACGTGAAGGTGCCCGCCGCGCTGTCCCTCCCGCATCCGGGGAACGATCCCCGTGTTGGAATGCCGTCCGCGCGCCTGGTAGGAGTGCAAGCAACCGGGGGGAGTGTAGACCATGACACCGGGGGCAAGAGCGATTTCCTGACCGTCCACGATGCCGTCGGCCGCCCCCACGTGCCAGAGCCATATCTCCGGGGCGTCATGGTAGTGGAGTTCGACGTCGACGGTGATGTCCCTGCAATTATGGAACCAGCTAAGGTCGCACCAATCAGGGTAGGCCTCCGCCTGATTCTGCTCCCCGTCGCCCAGTATGACATGCATGCGCGGTGCCTCCTGTGGATTCCGCCGGGCGACCCCTGCAGTCGCCGCCCTATCTGCGCCGCTCTCCCAATCGCGGACACAGAAGCTGCCGCTTGGGCATCGTGTGTCAAACCCCTGCATCGATACCGTAGACGCTATCTGCGCGATCGCCGTGGCGGAGCACGTCGCGGTTTCCTCTGACCCGCGCCGCTGGAGCGTCGATTCGCGATATTCCGGCGCGGCGGTTTGCAGAGCCTCCGCGTTTGGGGGATCGCCGCGCGATCTCAGAGTGATGCACTATCGACGATTGGGACCGGAACATGGAATTCGGCGTGAGCACTTCCTGCCGTCAGGGGCGCATCGACGAGGCATACATCGACGACATGCGAGCCGCCGGTGTGACCGTCTTCGAGATTGGCCAGCGACCGGTGTTCGTCGACCCGGCCGACACGGATCAGCACCGGCGCATCCGCGACCACCTCGATGCGACCGGCTGCCGATTCCACTCGATCCACACCGGATACACGCTTCCGTACACCATGACGCACTCGGACCCGGACATGCGCGAGGAGACGCTCCGGCAGGCTCGCGAGGCGGCGGGGATCATCGTTGCGCTCGGAGGGGACGTCGTCGTCGTCCATGCCGGCGGAGGGGTGCGCGACGTAGAGGACATGGACGCGTTTACCGAGCGTGCCATCGAGGGCGCGCCGCGAATCGTGGAGGCGGTGACGAGTCAGGGCGCGCGTGTGGCGTTCGAGAATGCGAATCCGAATGGCTTCCCGAACGACCCCGAGGTTCACATGTCCATCGTGGAGATGTTCCCGCCGCAGCAGGCGGGCGTCTGCCTGGATACCGGCCACGCGCACTTCTCGGGGTGGGATGAGCGCGTCATCGACCGCGCCGCCGGCCGGATCATATCAACGCATCTCCATGACAACAACACCGAGCGCGACGAGCATCTCAAGCCGGGGCTCGGGACCATCGACTGGGACGGCTACATGGCCGCATTCCTCCGCGCGGGCTACTCTGGACCGTGGATCTTCGAGTGCGGGCCGCCGGACGACTACTCCGCGCCGAAAACGGTGCTGATGGAGGCGTGGGGTAGAGCGTCTGCCGAGGAGAGTAGCCCTTGAGGTGATCTAGGGGGCAGTGGGACCCGGCTGGCGAGTACAGAAGAACGGGCGGCAGGCTACCTCCCGATAGCATCACCGCCCGTCGTCCAAAAGGTATGTAGAGCGCGGGTGACACCGACCCAGCGTCTGTGATCAAGAAAGAAAGCGTGTGCGTGAGCGGGTCGCTACATCCATCACCCGCGCCTGACGACAATGTAGATCGCGAATCGCGATTTGTCAAGAGCGTACACGTCTTTTCTCTCTCGGATCGTTCTGGTCAGTCTTCGCTACGTCGGATTCGTCGTCCGTGATGGCCGCGATTCGCAGATACACGCCACCTTTCACCGCAGCAGCGTTACGCGGCGAACTCTCACTGCGTCCGGCGAGCCCTCGCTACGCGTCGGCTCGTCTGGGACGTGCTGCGCAACTCCGCTGGTAACGTGGACTGCCTCACCAACGTCAATCTGCGCACAATCGTCTCGTGCGATGTCATCCGTCCGGCCGATGTATGCTCCGCTGCCCACGGCCCGCCCCGCCGAGCAGCTCGCGGACGAGCTGGCTGATCAGCGTGTAGATGTCCACGTTCACGTGATCGGACGCTGGGATGGCGAAGCGGATGCGCGTCTCCGCGTTGAGCGGGTCCGGCGCGCTGGGAAGCAGGACTGCTCTCGGTGGACAGTGGCGTGGTCAGCGGCGACACTAAACGTGCAAGACTCCTACTACAGAATGCGTCCCGATCCATTCTGTCCGCTCGTCGCCTGGACCCCGGTCCCCTCCTTCCGTCGTGCGGTGAGCCGTATCTTTGCTCAGCCTCTACCAGCCACGGTTGCACGCGTGGAGATCCGCATGGAGTCTGTGTGAGTAGCGTCGTGCCGGTGCTCTATGAGCCGTTGCGCGCCAGGGGACGCGACACGCTGAGGGCTCGACAGCTCCTCCACAGCGGCTGTCCCGCCTTCGATTTCGGATCCACGTTTCGTGACCGAGTGCTCTCCACAGGCGTTTCATGGACCCGTTGATTCCCTGGGCGGGCAGAAGCCGAATCCGGCCGCCTCGCTTCGTGCACGTATTCCTGTGGACGGAACTCGGGCGCTGGATCGCCCCTTCGGTGATAATCGCCGGGACGATCTCGCTCTACATGGCGACCTGTGATGGTCCTCTCCTGGGGCCTGATTCGCTCGTGTATCTCTCAACAGCGGAGTCGCTATCCGCCACCGGTCGCGCCGAGAGCTATTTCGTCGAGCCGCTCCTGCATTGGCCGCCTGCATATCCCGCGCTTCTCGCCGTCGCATCGGTGGGTCCGTTTCCGGCAACAGTCGTCGCATCGCTGGTTGGTGCGATCGTCTTCGCAGCGACCGGTTTCGTACTGCTGTTTCACGCTACACGGGCTGAGAAGGGGTTCGCGGGGAGCATCATGTCGATGCTCTACGCAACGTCGCAGCCCATGGTGTACGTATCCTCTTACGTCGGGTCCGAAGGTCTCTTCATCCTTGCGTGCACGGTTGTAGTAGTCGGTGCGGACATGTACCGGCGCACGGATGACTGGCGATGGCTCGCCGCCGGAACCGCTGCCGCCGCTATCGCTCCGCTCGTGAGGTATCTCGGTGTCGCGGCCATCGCGGCGGGTGTTGGGATTCTGCTGCTGCCATCGGCCAGGCAAGCCTGGGCGCGTCGCATGAGTGCGGCTGTGGCCTTCGCCGTCGTTTCCATGGCGCCGCTGGGACTGTGGCTGTTGAGGAATCTCTCAGTGTCCGGTTCACTGACCGGCCCTCGGGGCGATTCCACATTGTCGCTATCTGGAGCGCTGGGCTGTCTGGGACGCACGCTGGCCGAATGGCTCGCGTACCCGGTCAGCAGAGGGTACCCGAATACTGCGGTTGCCGCCGCCGTAGCAGCGGTGCTCGCCCTCGCCGCATTCCATCTGCAGAGCAGAAGACGGGGGCCGGATGGCACCGGAGGTCTCGTCGCCCCGTATGCGATCTTCGGACTAGCCTACGTCGGCGCGCTGCTCTGGGCGGAAACGCGAGTCAGCGTCGATTTTCCCTCCGATCGCCTCCTCTCACCAGTCGCGCCGCTGATGATCGTCTGGTTGGCGGTGACAGCAGATCGGCTGCTAACGTCCGATCAACGGAGGGCGGGTGCGGGTGGCGCTTGGCGCTTGGCGCTTGGCGGTGACAGTCGCTCTCGCATTCGTGGTCGCCTGCTCGCTCGTGGTCGGCCTCCGTCGCCACGTCGTGATACATCTGAAAGATCAGGAGATGGACGTCTACCGCTATTCCCCGCGGGTCCTTCCGGCGATCCCCGATGGAGCGTGGGATCGCCCTGTCTTCAGCAACGTTCCTGGAGTGATCTGGTTGCAGCGCCGTCGCCCGGTGCGGTATGGGTTGGTCAAGAGGTATCGCCATGCGCGCATGTGGCCTGAGCGAGACGACATAGATCGCATCCTCGCCTCGGTGTTTCCCGACACGGTGATTGCTGTCTGGTCGGACGGCTACGAAAGGGACGGACTCTACACTCCCGAGGAGGTCGCGGCGCGTTGTTCCGTCGACACGCTCGCTCACGACGATGCTGGGTCAGTGCTCCGGATATCCGGCTGCGGCGCATGTTCGGATGATGGAGTTTCATCGCCGCCCCAGGTCACCCCGTCCGCCGCGCGGAAGCCGCCCCCTCCCCCCACCGTGCCGCGCGACGTACCATCCCCGCTCTGACGTTTGCCACTCACTTCCGCACGCAAGGAGACACCCATGTACGTCGGATTGCTCACGGCGCCGTTTGGTGGAGAATCGCTCGACACCATCATCGATTTCGCCACCGAGGCGGGCATCACCGGGCTGGAGATCGCCGCCGGGCCGGGCGGGCACGTCGATACGAACACGTTCACCCAGGACGAGGCGAAGAAGGTCCGCGAGAAGACCGACGCCGGCGGTCTGATCATCACGAGCCTGGCCCACTACGTCGATGTCTGCGACGGTAAGCCGGAGACGACGGAGAACTTCGAGAAGGCCATGCAGGCCGCGTCGTGGCTCGGCATCGACGTCGTATGCTCCATGGCCGGCATGCCGGTCGACGGGAAGACGAAGCACGAGACGATTCAGGAAGTCCTACCGGTCTTCTACAAGCCGATACTCGCCAAGGCGCGCGACATGGGCCTCAAGGTCGCCATGGAGAACTGGACCGCGACCAACATCCAGGACTTCAGCCACTGGGATCTCGTGTTCGACGTGCTCCCCGACGAGAACCTCGGCCTGAACTACGATCCTTCGCACCTGATCTGGCAGGGCATCGACTACCTCGCGGGAGTGGACATCTACAAGGACCGCATCTTCCACACCCACGCGAAAGACACCGACATGCGCGACCACGTGCGTCGTCACGTCGGATATCTCGGCGGCGGATGGTGGCGCTACGTGATCCCCGGCTTCGGGCAGATCGACTGGGGCACGTACATCGAGCGGTTGTACAACATCGGCTACGACGGCGTGCTGAGCATCGAGCACGAGGACGGCGCGCAGGGCCGCGAGGAAGGCTTCATCCGCGGCATGCGGCACCTGAGCCAGTTCGTGGACTGAGAACGCTCGATTCTCTCGCGTTCTTCGGCGAGATCGCCGCAGCGAACTCGCTTACGCGACCGTCAGGTCGCGCCGGTTGAGGGGAACTCCGATGGTGAGTTCCCCTCAGCATCTACTCTCCACCGGCGACATACTCGGACATTGGTCCAGCCTAATGTGGGAATCTTCAACCGAAATTCGTACATTCACGGCAATATCAAACCCATTCCGACATGGTCCGCACAGATACGAATGCCCCCGCTGTGTGCCATAGGTGAGGTATGGACCGAGCGTTGCTCGGCCACTTCGCCAACCAGGATTATCGTGGGAGACACGGGTTGAACGTCGTAGCGCTCTTGATAGCGATGGCGACAAGTGCGGGGGCAGCCGGCTTCGGCACCGTTTCGTCGCTCATGGACCTGAGCATCGAGGAACTCCTCGAGGTCGAAGTCGTGTCCGCGTCGCGCAAGCGCGAGAGCCGGACCCAGGCATCTGCGGCGGTGCATGTCCTCACGTCCGACGACATACGGCGTTCCGGCGCTCGGTCTATCCCCGACGCCCTCAGGCTCGTTCCTGGTGTGCAGGTTGCGCGCACACAGTCCAGTCAGTGGGCTGTCACGGCGCGTGGTTTCAACTCTCGCACAGCGAACAAGCTCCTCGTGCTCGTCGACGGGAGGACCGTCTACAGCTCATTCTTCTCCGGCGTGATGTGGGAAGTGAACGACCTCATACTTGAGGACATCGATCGCATCGAGGTCATTCGTGGCCCCGGCGCGGCGCTGTGGGGCTCGAACACCGTAAACGGCATCATCAACATCATCACGAAGCACACGGACGACACGCAAGGTGTACTGGTTACCGGCGGGGCGGGATCCGAAGAGTTCGGGGCCGTGACCGCGCGCTATGGTTGGCGCAACGGCGTGAACGCGTCCTACCGCGCGTACGCAAAATACTCGGACCGAGACGGCGCCGTCGATGCGGCGGAAATCGCGACACCGGACGCATGGGACATACTCCGCGCGGGCTTCCGCCTCGATCTCTCGGTGTCCGACCGTGAGCGATTCCAGATCTCCCTCGACGGGCATACGGGTCACCTCGATCAGCTCGCGAACATCCCGACCCTGACGCCCCCGTATCAGATCCCGTACAACACGTCGGGCGACTTCTCCGGCGCGAGCCTGCTGGGCCGTTGGGAGAAGGAGATGTCCGATGAGTCGGACATCCAGGTGCAGTTCTACTACGACCGGTCCGAACGCGACGACAGCCTGTGGATAGAGACTCGCGACGTGTTCGACCTCGATGTCACCCAACGCTTCTCGCCGGAGCCGCGTAGCGAGGTCGTCTGGGGCGTGAACGTACGCTATACGGGCGAAATTGTCGAAGACTCGCCGGTGGCGAAACTCGAGCCGAAAGCCGCGGGCTACAACCTCTTCAGCGTTTTCATCGAGGACGAGACCGCCGTTGTGAAGGATCATCTGTGGGTGAGTGCCGGCGTGAAGCTCGAACGGAACGAATACACGAACATGGTGGTGCAGCCGAGTGCTCGCTTCACCCTTATGCCCACGCCGCGCCACACGCTGTGGGGAGCCATCTCCCGCGCCGCACGAATGCCGGGTCGGGTCGAGCGGGACGCCGAGCTGCTGATCCTCACGATTCCGCCGAATTCCGGCTTGCTTAACCCGTCCGACCTGCCTGTGGCGATGTCGGTTCACGGCAACGAACGATTCGAATCGGAGCACGTTACCGCCACCGAATTCGGATACCGGGTGTTGCCGACGGGCAACGTGTCGGTCGACCTCGCCACGTTCTACAACCGGTACTCAGACCTTCGCACAGCGGACGTCGCGCCGGGCTATACGGTTGAGGGCGATCCAACCCACACCCACGTGGATCTGCCGTTGGTGAACGCTCTGACGGGCACGTCGTACGGCGCCGAACTGGCCGTCGACTGGGTGGTGCGGTCCGGGTTTCGGCTGCGCGGCGCTTACACGTATTTCCATCTCGAGACGTCCCGCGACCTCAGGCTGGGCCAGATGAGCGCGCCGGGCGGCCAGATACACGACCCGGAACACCAGGGCTCGATGTGGGTCTCCGCAGACCTTCCCATGTCGACCGAATGCGATCTGGTTGCACGGTACGTCGGTGAGATCGACGAGATCGGCGTGGACTCCTACCTCACCGCGGACGCCCGTCTGGGCTGGCGTCCGACGGATCGCTACGAGGTATTCGTCATTGGGCGCGACCTGCTTCAGAGCAGCCACGAGGAATTTGCCGCCGGCGTCGAATCGATCACCCACGCGTCGAGCTTCATCCAGCGGAGCGTCTTTGCGGGCGTCGCACTGCGGTTCTGATCCTCGCGGCGCGTAGCGCCGCGCCGGGCACTTGCGCCGCGAAGCATTTGCCCGCTCATTCCCTTCAACACGTCCGGCTACCGGACGTGCAGCGTCGGCACCCCGGAGGCGACCCCGTGAAATCCTTTCCCATGACGAATATCGGCGGCATCGACGTTTCCCGCGTCACTGTCGGTACGAATCCCTTCGTCGGTTCGGCTCATTTCAGCAAGGCGCGCGCCGACTGGCTGGTCCGGTACTTCACGGTGGAGCGCGTCATAGAAGTGCTCGAAGCCTGCCGCCAGGAGGGGCTGAACGTCATCTGCGGTTCGCCAAAGGTGGACGTTACCTATCAGGCAATGCGCGAGCATGAGCGTCAGACCGGCCACCACTGGCACTGGTTCTGCACGCCGTGGGGCGACAAGTGGCGAGACGTGGTCGAGGACGCGAAGTGGGCCGCCGATCACGGCGCGGAGTTCTGCCTGCCGCACCAGCAGTATACCGACAACAACCTTATCGTCGCCGACAATCGCATAGACGGCGCTCCGGAGCTGCTGCAAGCCATCCGAGACCTCGGCATGATCCCCGGCTGGAGCACGCACAGCCCGGAGACCATCATCGTCAGCGACCGCGCGGAGTATGACGTCGAAGTCTACATCCAGCCCTACAACAGCATCGGCTTCCTGTGCCACGTCGAGACCGACTGGGTCGGCAAGGTGATCCGCGAGGCGAAGAAGCCCGTGCTCTGCATCAAGCCGCTCGGCGCGGGACGGGTCATGCCGCCGACGGGGTTGGGCTTCGTGTTCAACTCGATCAAGCCCGTCGATACGGTCTGCATCGGCTTCCTCAGCCCGGAAGAGGTCCACGAGGACATGGCCATCGCGCGCGACCTCATCGAGGGCCGCGATCGGGAGCTGGAGTTCCAGTACACCCGCAGCAAGCAGTCGCTCGTCGCGGAGACGGCGGAGTAGGGCGGTCGCGGCGGCGATTCCTTAGGGGCGTGAACGCCGAGAAGCCGAACGAAGCGACAGCCTGACGCCGCTCATACCCGCCATGTTCTACGCCGAGCAGACCGAGTATACGTCGCCGTCAACTACGCCAAGTTGTAGCCGAACCGTCTGCCCCTTCACGCGGGAGAGGTCGGGCGACCCACTCCACGTGACCGTCCGCTCGATCACGTCGCCGAACAGTTCATCGCAGTCGTCGGATGCATATCCCGGAATCACGACTCCCGCGCCATCCTGCACCTCGACGCGAATCGATCCGGCTGCCGACGTGCTCATATTGAGTACGAGCGAGTCGCCGTCTAGCGTGACCGGGTTGGACAGCATCGATCCGCCGGGCCAGTCCGCATGCAGGCTGGCGAATCCGTCCACGCGGATCGTGCCGCGCTGTAGACGTGAATCGTGGCGACGATTGTGCTCCGACCAGTAGAGCGAGTACTCCGTCGGTGATGTCCGAATCATGCCCGGGGCCATCATGATGTTCCGCTCGTTCCAGTTCATCTGATCGAGACCCGGGCGGACGAACGCCTCGCGAAAACGTCGCGGGAAGTGCAATCCGTCACGACTGGCGATCATGACGCAATCGGACAGGCCTTCACCGCCGTGCCAGTCCGGAAACAGCGTATGCGCCGTCGCAAACCGTTTCGGAAAACCGAGGTACAGTCCTGGATCGCGATCGTATGGACGGATCGCGTTTGTATAGAAATGCTCGAGCGATGGATCAGCGTTGGGCGCTCCCGGTCCGGGACTGTAGTCAAGCACTTCCCGAGGTGACCAGTGCAACATATCGTCGGAGGTCGACCGCTCCACCGCGCGAAATCCTTCTTGACCCAGTCGGGAGTAGAGCACGTATTTCCCGGTCTCGGTGTCGTAGAAGGCCTGATTGAGCGAGTCGAGCCCCGCGATGGTAACAATCGGCTCGTCGGATAGCAGTCTCCACGTGAATCCGTCGGGTGAAACGAGCGCGAACAGTCCCTCTGCGTGAGTACCGTCGGGTGTCTGGGATCGCACATCCCGACCGCCAACCGCCTTGAACCGCATGTCTTCGGGGCAGTCGGGATTCGTGTCGAAAAACGGTGCCATGTTGTGTGAGATCATCCGCTCGTTCGCCCACACGACATTGTTCGCACGCGATCCGTTCATCGTGTACAGCCACGTCTGCCGTCGCTTCCACTGAATACCGTCAGTGCTTTCGGCGACGCACGTGACTTCGTTGACCATATCATCGCCCGAGGGGGAGCCACGATAGTACATGAGGTATGTATCGCCGGCATCGACGATGCTGAAATATCCGCTGAGCGGACCCTCCCACGGTGCATCCATGACGATGGACACGTCCTCGCGACGCGGGTGATGCAGTCGCAGCGAGGTCCCGTCGTGCGTGTCGCACAGCGTTTCGTCGACGAAGAGGTACGGACGCTTGTTCAGCGAGATCATGGTGGCTCCGTGTGTCGTTGGGTCAGTCTGCCCCATGGGCACAACATGCTGTACGTAGTCGTCATCGTGTCGGACGCGCTCGGACTGGAAAGGCAAGAATAACGTAGGCGAGGTTCGGGCCACACCCGGCGCGAGCATGACGTCTCTGTTGCTTCAGGTATACCGTTCAAGCCCCGGTCGGACAAACGTTCTGCCGAACTGTCGCAGCTCACGACCACTACTGCGTCGGAGATGCGTTCGGACTTTCTCCCGGAGCGTCGATCCGCTGACCAGCGTATTGCACTCCCGACGCGCACGGACGTACCGTTCAGCGCGACCCGAAACATGAATCGCCGCGCGTATCCGTTGCCGGCATCCCGGAGGATCACAGCATGAACAGCCTTCCCATGACGAACATCGGCGGGATCGACGTATCCATCGTCACGTGCGGGACAAACCCGTTCAACGGTTTCTCGCACTTCACCAAGGCGCGCGACGAGTTCATGCGTGCCCACTTCACCGTCGAGCGGCAGGTGGAGGTGCTCGAAGCGTGCCGGCAGCAGGGCATCAACGCAATCCTCGGTCCGACGGCGGAGAGCAACTACGAGGCGATTCAGGAGCACGAGCGACAGACCGGGTACAAGTGGATCTGGATGTGTACTCCCGGTGGCGACAAGTGGCAGGACGTCATCCCGGGCATCAAGTGGTGCGCCGACCATGGCGCGCAGATCTGTATGCCGCACCAGGGCTTCACGGACAACAACCTCATCGCCTCGGAGAACCGCATCGACGGCGCGCCTGAGATCCTGCAGGCGATTCGCGATCACGGCATGATCCCCGGCTGGAGCACGCATCGCCCGGAGACGATCATCGTCACCGACGCGAATGAGTATGACTGCGAGGCGTACATCCTGCCGTACAACAGCACAGGCTTCCTCTGCGCCGTCGAGACCGACTGGACCGGCAAGGTCATTCGCGAGGCGAAGAAGCCGGTGGTTTGCATCAAGCCGCTCGGAGCGGGGCGCATCATGCCGCATACCGGGCTCACGTTCGTCCTCAACACGAACAAGCCGACAGATACCGTCGCCATCGGTTTCATGGGGCCGATGGAGGTGGAAGAGGACCTCGAAATCATCCACGGCATCCTCGAGCACCGTTCGGCGGATGTGGAACTCCAGTACACCCGCAGCAAGCAGTCGCTCGTGGCGTAGCGCCAGGAACCGCAATCCGCACATCCAGGGGCACGGCGCGAGAACTCGCGTGTCGTGCCCTTCTTCGCGTCTGCCTCTCCCGTTACCTTCCACACCGATCGCTGAGCCGTGATCGTGTGAGCCGTGGGCGACACAGCACAACGGGGAGAGTCATGCCATGGACGAACGTCCCGGGTATCCGCGGAGGATCATCCTGACCGGCGGCACGTCGCTCGTCGTGGGGTCGATCGTGTTCGTATGGGTCTACATGTGGCTCGCCTCCCATCAGGGCTACCCTGATTTCAGGAATCTGGCCGCGGGCGAAATGCTCGTGAGGCTCTACCTCGGCGGCCCGACGGTGCGGGGTGTGTGGTCGGTGTACGCGGTTCTGCCGTTCGCGCTCATTCCCGGCGCGGTTGCCACGTACGGAGCGCTGCGGCACAAGCTACCCGGCGCGATGCGCATCGCGATGATACTGGGAATCGTCTCCGCGCTCGCCGGCGCGGCGGGTCTCATGCGATGGCCGGGCATCTACTACGCGCTTGGCGCCGCCCTCCCCTCCGCCGGACCGGAAGTCAGCGTAGCGCTCGTGGCCGTGTACAACGCGGTGGATACGTACCTCGGCAGCTACATCGGCGATTTCGTCAGTGAGGCGGCGTTCAGCGTCTGGTCTCTGCTGACGGGAGTCACCATGATGCGCGACGGGCGATTCCCCGGCTGGATCGGACGCCTCGGCGTCTTCTCCGGGCTGGTGTTTCTTGCCGGCGCGTTCCGCAACGCGTTCGACTTCCTGCCCACCGCGAACGTGACGCACATCGGCATCGCGCTGTTTCCGCTCTGGCTGGTACCGCTTGGCGTCTCGCTCATACTGCTTGGCGCGCGGAAACCGTAGCCGGGCTCCGTCACTCTGTCGGCCCGTGCATTCCGCCTCGAGGCAGGGCGCTGACGTGATCGACACATCCGGAGAAGAGCTTCCCCATGGAAATCCATGAAGCCAGGCACAAACTGATCGAGCAGATGGCACAGAATGCGCATGCCGGCGTGTGGGACGCGCTGGCGCTGCTGATCCGCGGCGGTGAACCCGAGGCCGTACGGCCGTTGCTCGAATCCGGGCTCGACGACGCGAACATGTTCACCGTGCCGGGGTACGTGCGCGTGTACATCAAGCATCGCGATGCCGTGCCGGACGATCTGGCGGTACGCATCGCCGAATTGCTCGCTGAACAAACGAGCTACGTCGGGATCTACGACAGTATCCACACCGAGAACCACAAGGTGATGCTGGCGACGACTCGCCTCCTCGCGGCCCAGGCGCTCCCGGATCGGCGTATAGACGGCGTGACGGCGACGACGGCATACCGTGCCTCGCTCGATTGGCTCCGCGCGTGGGGAGAGAGCCGCTTCGTCAACGGTCACTCGGAGTTCCACAGCTCCATCTACTGCATGACCTACGCCATGCCGCTGCTCAATCTCCGCGACTGCGCCACCGACCCGGCGGTGCGGAACATGGCGGAGATGATGGCGGACTACATCGCCATCCACCACGCGGTCAGCCATCTCGACGGGATGTACGCCGGCGGCCACAGCCGGACGTACGATCCGATGGCCGTCCACACGCGGGCGCACCCGTCGCAGGCGTGGGCGTTTCTCTTCTACGGCGCCGACGACCTTCGGTACCCGCCTGCCGCGACGCTGGCGTACACCGCCGCGGAGTCGGACTATGTTCCGCATCCGGCGATCATCGGCGCGGCGACCGATCGCGGGACGCCGTATGCCATGCGGGAGCGATTCGCTGAGGTCTCATCGAACGGCGTGCCGGTGGACATCGGGCGGTACACGTGGATGACCGATGCGTTCGCGCTGTCGTCGCTTCAGGGCGCGGCGTGGCCGGATCACCAAAGCCGATGGAGTTTGAAGATCGCCGCGCCCGATTCGCATGCGACAGTGTTCACGAATCACTCGCGGAAGGCGGAAAAATGGGGCGTCTCGCACGGGGCGTCCGAATACGAGCACCTCGTCCAGCATGAGGGGACGATCATCGCGTCGTACTGCATTCCCGATGACGACCCGTATCCGCTCATCCATGGTCACCTGCCGTGGCATGCGGACGAATGGTCGCCCGATCCGGACAAATTCGTCGCCGAATCGCCGCCGCAGTGGCTCTGTTTCCGGACAGGCGGCGCGTACGTTGCGCTTCATCCCTGCTCGCCGTTCCGAATCGCTCCGGGGCGGTACGAGGGCGGGATGTTTGTCGACACCGACTTCGAGGGCGAGCCGTTTCGCGAGTTCGTCAGCCCGCACGCGCGGAACGCCGTCGTTCTGCATGTTTCCCGCGGCGCCGACTGGCCGTCGTTCGACGCGTTCGTGGCCGCCATCCGGAAGACCCATCCGGAGTTCGATGCCGCGGGTGTCGGAGTGTGGTATCGCACGGTTGGGGGCGCCGAGCTCTCGCTGACGAATCCCGGCCCGGACCCCGACGCCGAGTCGTACACCGATCCCGACGGCACGATCTCGACGGAGTATTCGCATCTGCACTACCGCGCCCAGCGCCCGCGAGCGACGTTCAGCGTGAACGGGAGCGATCCCGATCACCGGGACTGGCCCTCGCTGGAATCCCCATTCGCGCGAAGCGATGCCGGCAGCGGCCTCTGGCGCGTCGAGCGCGACGGTCACGGCGTCGAACTCGACTTCCGGCAATGGCGCAAACGCGTCTGGTGACTCCATGATACGCCTCCCACGCCGCATCGATCCATTCTACGCTTTACCGACGCCGATGCTCTTCGCGCACCGTGGCGGGCCGCTCGAAGAGCCGGAGAGCACGATCCGCGCGTTTCGGTATTCATGGGAGACCGTCGGCGTCGACGTGTTCGAACTCGACGTGCAGGTCACCCGCGACGACCGGCTCGTCGTCTGGCACGGGCCGGACCTCGACAACGTTCGCATCGAGGGTGTCCCGGACGACCCGGTCAAGCGCCCACCGGGGCGACGGCTGGTCACGGATTTCGCGTGGGATGAACTCGCTGACCGGGCGTGGGTGGCCGATCCGGTGGGCGCTGCTGCAGCCGCGAATCTCGCCACGGTTCCCGCCGAGCCGGAGCGCCGGCTCGTCCTGCTGGAGACGCTGCTGGAGGGATTTCCGGACACGCCGATGAATGTCGAAATGAAGGAATCGTTCCGGGAGCCGCACATCCACGCGTTCCTCGACACCATCGACGCCCATCGAGGCGACCGCCCCATCGTCGTGACGAGCGCGGTGGAGGAACTGCTGACACGGTTCCGCGCGCTCACGTCAGGCCGGTCGCCGTCGGGACGCTACCCGACGAGTGTTTCGTTGCGCGGAAACGTGCGCATCCTAGCCGCGACGTGGCTACCGTTCGTCCGGATGCCGGACATGCGGGAGCAGTCGTTCCAGACGACGTGGGCGGGATGGGTCAGCTCGGCGCGTGCCGTACGGAAGGTGCGCGAGGCGGGCGGCGCGACGTACGTGTTCCTCACCGAGTTCTCGCCGATTCCCGGCCTCGACGAGGACCCGGCGACGCTCTCCGACGAGCGGGTATTCCGCATCCTTGACCGTGGCGTGGACGGGATCATGACCGACCGGCCCGGCGCGGTGAAGCCGATCATCGAGCGATGGACGGCGAACGCTGCGCGTTCGTTGTAGGAGTTCGCATCGCGAACTCCCCGCGCGTTGAGGGAGGGGTGAGCGGCCGTCATTCTGAGCGAAGCGAAGAATCCGCCGCGAGCTGTGACGAACGCGACGCGTTCGCCGCCCAGCGGCTGAAGCCGCGGGCTACGGAGTGACGGCAAAGTCCCCTGAAGGGGACTCATTCCTTGGGTGTCGATCACGAGCCGCGACACACGTGCTCATTTCGCCGTGTCCGCTCCGATCCGGCCCGCGCGTCAGGTGGCTTCAGCCGGCTTCCGACATGGTTCCGCAGCGTACGTAGCCCGCGGTCTCAACCGGCGGGCGCTGACCGGCGTGGGCCATACACTCCTCACCCCCGGCCCCTCTCCCCACTACGAACGCACAGCGTTCGCGGGGCGAGGGGAGTCGCGACGCGTCATGCAGCAATCGAACCCTCGCCCAGCGAGCGCGGAGAAACGATCGCGTCAGCGTTCGCCGGGTGAGAGTGAGGCAGAGCGGTAGCGACTGGCTAGCCCATTTCCTCGACCATCGTCACCACCGATTTCATCCGCTCAATCGTGCTGAGCGCCGCCGCGTGGAGTCCCTCCGCGGCCTCTCCCGTCGTACGGTTGGAGACGGTCCACGGGTCGTCCCGCGCCGCCTCATCGACCGTCTGCACCCACTCCGCCGGGAGCGCGTCGATGCCGTGCAGCGCGCCCGCGAGCCCGCCTGCGATATACGCCTTGCAGTCGGTGTCGCGCCCAAGGTTCACTGCGTAGAGAATCGACTCGCGCGGCTGCCCCTCCGCCATGCGGAGGCAGCAGAGCGCTCCCGCGAGGATTTCCACGGCGTTGGACATCGGATGGCCGAAGTACCGTTCGTGGAACCAGGGGCGGAGGTCCTCCCACGAATCGACTTCATCCGCCCATTCGAGCGCCGCTTCCACCTCTTCACGCGGCGCCACGCTCAGGTAGCGAAGTGCCGTACCGATGACGCCGTCCGGCGCGGCATCGGGCTTCAACGCTTCGGCCGTCGCGGCGGCGATGGCGGCGCACACCTCCAGCGCGTAGTTGCCCTTCACGCCGCGCACGTCCTTGATTCGACCGAGATCGTGCGCGTCGGCGGCCGCCTGGTCCGGGTTGCACGCGTTCACCATCCCCACCGGCATGATCATCTTGCTCGTGCCGATGAAGCCCGGCCACGACACGTTCCGCCCCACCTCCCAGGGTGGGACGCCCGCCTTAAGCTGCATGTAGATGATCCGATCCTGCGGCCCCATGAGGTAGCCGAACTTCTCCGGATCGACATCGCTGATCCACGTCTCGGCGAGGTCCTCGATGGTGATACGTCCGCCCTTGCGCAGGATGGCGCTTGTGCAGAGGCGATGGCGCTCATGGCCGTCCTCCGTCATACCGGGCGGACGGTGATGGGCGTGGTATACGAAGTCGTCGCCGCGAGGCTGTGGATTGCGGGCGTCGGGCTTGTCCTGCGCGAGCAACGTGTCGACAAAGCCGTGACGCTCCTCGATCTGCGCGTAGTAGAGCCCCTCGACGGGGTCGCCCATTGAGTTGCCGATGGTACCCGCCGCTTCGCAGCCGTGAATCCGATTCAGAAGCGCGCTCATAGGTGGTTGCTCCCGTGGAGTTGTGTACATTCGGCAACGTACGTGGCCGATGGCTCTCGAGCGATGAAACTACCGGCTCACTCGATGAGGACAAACCGACGCTCGTTGGGTGGGCGCGTTACCGAAGCGATCACCGTAACCGGTGGAGGGAGTACGTCCGTGCGATTCGTGCTCACAGCGCTTGGTCTCGGCTGTGCAGTCATCTTGGCGACGCAGTGCGATTGGGAATCCAGCGGCCGCTCCGGGAGCCCGCGTCGCTCGGGATCGATCACGGTGCGTGTTCTCGATGCCGACAGCAACACCGTCGTTGGTGCGACAGTCGAGGTGTACTGCAACCTGTTGCGTTCGCGCCATAGCGAGCAGACGGATATGTGGGGAATGGCTCGAATCGCCAACATACCAGCGGCGTATCAGAGTAGCGGGATCATCACAGGGGGCGGGAAGCGATGGGTCGGCTTCGATTACGGGATCCAGGTTACAGACTGTCCAGGCGAGTATGAGTGCGACTACAAATCGACCAGCAGGAGGATGCCCTCTCAGGGCGGAGGTGTGATGGTTGTGATGACGCCCGCCACCGACCTCCGGCCAGGGCGCCCGTGAGACACCGGTGAACAGCCGTTCCACAGCACCTGTTGTCGGGACACGATGCGCGCCAGTGCCGGTCTTCACGGAGCACAGGATCCGTGAGTACAGTTTCCACATAGCGAGATAGGAATCCAGGCCATGGACCCCGTACGATTCACCATCGTGAACATCGGCGTGCTGAGCATGAACAAGTTCTGGGGCGAGACCGACCGAGTTCACACCGTCAGCGCGACGTGTACGCTCGTGGAGTCCGGCGATACGCGAGTCATCGTCGATCCGTCGCCGTATCCCGAGGACCTCGAACGGCTGCTCTTCGACCGCACCGGGCTGCTTCCGGCCGCCGTGGACGCGGTTTACCTGACGCACTACCACGGCGATCACCGATTCGGCGTTGAGCTCTTCGAAGGGAAGCCTTGGCTCATTGCCGGCGTCGCGCTAGACGAGTGGGGCGAGCCAAACCCCGAGGAAGAAGCCGTCCGGTCGGGCTTCGAGCCCGCCGAGGGCAGGCTTCCCGACGGCGTGACGCTGCTCCCGACGCCCGGGCACACGCTCAGCCACACTTCGTTGCAGTGCGAGACGCCGTGGGGAGTCGCGGTCATCGCCGGCGACGCGTGCATGACGCGGGAGTTCCTCGACGCGGAGGAAGGGTTTCACAACTCCCTTGACTTCGACAAGGCCGCGGCGTCGATCCGCGAGATCAAGCGGGTCGCCGACTACGTCGTGCCGGGCCACGACAACGTGCTGATCGTGCGGTAGTCGCCGCCGCGCAATCTGCAACTGCCCCGCAGTCACTCTGAGCGAAGAGTCTCACGCGCTGGAACGCTGTCGATCCGGTTGGCCGTCATTTCGAGCGCATCGGAGAAGCCGTTCGGGATTCATCGCGCGCACCCACCGTCATTCTGAGCGTAGCGTAGAATCTCGCCGCGACGGCTCCAGTGCTACTCCAGTGCGCGGATTGCGCGTCGCATGGCGAAGTAGCTGGGCTTCGGCTCTCCGTGCGGGTTGAACAGCCCCCAGTTGGCTTCCACCGGGCATGAGGTCTCCCCGCACGAGCAGGTGTCGGAGTCGCCGCGGCAGTAGTACACCTGGCCAATCGTTCGCTCGCGCAGAATCGGCAGCGCCTCCTCGATGTAGCGCGCCTGCGTGGCCGGGTCATGCGGGCGGACGGTGCCGTCGGGCATCTCCCAGCCCCAGCACCAAGCCTGCACCTCGTGCGACTCGATCCCGTCCTCGATGACCTCCTCCGGCGGCAGTATCCGACCGGCGGACGAGTACCCCCATTCCATGACGATCACGGGAAGCGGCGTGATCTCACCCAGCAGGCCGATCTTCTCGATCCAGGTCTGCGGCGAACCGCGTTCCCATGTGCCGAAGTAGCCGTCGGTGCCCACGTAGTCCCACGGCACGACGTCGGCCTGAGACTCGGGCTGATACACCGCGCGGTACATGTCGACCGCCAGGTCGTTGAAGCCGCCCATGTTGACGCCGGCCTGGAGGCTCGTCGACGCGTCCTTGATGCCGCGCCCGGATTCACGCAGGAAGGTCAGCGCCTGATCCGGAGTCAGCGGTTGCCGGAAACCCTCGAGGTTCATCTCGTTCGTGCACTGCCAGATCGGGATATTCTCGCCGAAATGCTAGCCGAGGAACGCGCACGCCTTCCGCACCATGCCGAACCACTCGTCGGAGGCAATCGCTCCTTCCCATTCGGGAATCGCGTGCGGGTATGGCGTGATGCCGATGACGACGAATCCCTCCGCGCGCATCTCGCGAATCCACTCCGAGGTAGTCTGGAATTTCTCGCTGATTCCGCCGCCGGCGTCGCCGAATGGGAACGGGATATCCGTTCGTACGGCGTTGACGCCGATGTTCTTCAGGTCGGAGTAGTGGCGTCTTCCGGGATGGCAGACCCCATGCAGGTAGTCGCTCATGCGAGCCTCCTGTGTCAGATTCTCTCCGGCGCCGCGATGCGCGACACGGTTACCGGCGGATGCATGTCCGATGCAGCGGCGAGCGCGCCCGGCCGCCATTCACTGTCGGTGCAGGCGAGTACGCAACGCCACTATGAGCAGAACGAGGAATCCCTTCCGCATCGCGTACAGCCTACTCCCGCGGCTGATCTACTCCGGCAACACCACCTCCGACACGAAGATCTGCAGCCGTTCCTGTCCGGCCAGTTCGCCCTCTGTGACGGGCACGAGCCGGTTGAACGCGACTGTCCGACCGTCCGGCGAAACGACGATTCCCCCGGGTCGTTCGCCGTCGGAGTCGCTGAGCTGGCGGTATCCGGCTGTTTCGGCGTTGACGATCACGACGGCGTTATCTCGTGCCGTGACGAAATGAAGCCCGTCGGGAAGCCAGCGTGGGGGCTCCTGTACGCCGTTCTCGAAGCTCGTCACCTGCCGAAACGCCCCGGCCGCCCGCGCACCCTCGTCAAGCTGCGCGCGTTCGTCGTCGCTGTGCGGGGACATGGTGCAGATCTGCGGACGCCGGTTCTCGTCGATGCTCATGAACGCCAGCAGGCTCCCGTCCGGCGTGCTCCTCACCAGCCCCGTGCAGCCGGATGCCGTGTGTGTCAGCCGTCGCTGGGAGGCTCCCATCGGCGTGGCGGGATACGCGGTCTCCGTGCCCTCCAGTGGGCCGTTCGGACCCGGCACGGTAATATCGTCCGGTATCTCCACGATGAACACCTCGCGATGCGTTCTGACCGAGCCGTCGGGCTGCGCCTGCTTCATGTGTCCGATGAAGCCACGCGCGATGCGCCACGAGCCGTCCGGCTTCCGGTATCCGCGCGTGCCGACCCACTGATCGTCCGTCGCGCGGAAGATGTCCTGGCTCTCGGGCGACGTGTCGACCTCGTCCTCCGCCATCACGCTTACGATGACCGCCGAAAAGCCCTCGCCGGAGCGATTTTCGGCGTTGTCATCCACCTCGACGGGATGGTCGAGCATCGTGACGCCAAGCGCGCGAAGGTCAGGGCCCTGTGCCGCCATTATCACGTCGTTGTACGTGAATCCGAGCCAGCGTCCGCCCGGGCCGCCGGGGTCGTGGCGATGGGTGCCGCCGCGAAGCGCGCCGGGCGTGAAGGGTGGCGTTACGTCACGGGCATCGGCCCAGCGCACGTCGTACCCGATATCCGCCGCGCTGCCGTCCCCCGGCACGATGGCGCCGAGGCGTCGCGTGAAGCCGTAGAGGCCGTCGCCGCCCAGTCCGTGGATGAATACCACTTCGTCGCGGTCGGGAAGGTAGCTCACCGCTCCGATGCCCGTGCCGGTCTCTTCGTCGTCGCTCACCGCGCGGTGTAGCACAACGACTTCGCCCGTTTCGACGTTCACCTTCTCGATGGTGCGCGCCGTCGTCAGCGCGTCGATGCGGGTGTCGTACACGAGCCATTTCCCGTCAGGCGAGAAATTGTGGTTCATGTCGAGACGGTGGTTCACGTCTGGATTCGTGGTGACGCGGCGTTCAGCGAAATCTGCACAACTCGTCAGCGCACCGACCATGAGTGCGATACCTCCCAATACGTTCCACGGATTCATCATACCCTCCGGCGTGAGATTGCCCGCGGTCATGCGTTCGAAAGAATGACGGGTACCGGCCGTCATTAGGCAACCGACCCCACCCCGGCGCGGGGACGGCTTGACTTTCGCGGCTCGGGTCGCCTGTTTGATGATGAACGTTCCGTTCGTCCCATCACGTACAAGCGGCGAACCCTCGCGTTGCTCGAGTTCGTTTGGCAGTTCGCGAGCGAACTGCCTACGAAGCGACGCGAAGCGGCGATTCGCAGGCTCACGCAAAGGCGAGTAACCCGTGGCTGTCAACGACTTCCCGTTTCACCTCGAACCGCCCCAGCAACGGGGCGGGTGCCTCTCGGTACTCCTCATCGCGTTGATGGCGCTCTACGCCATCGCCACGGTGAGTGTCGCCGCGCTTCTGTTCGGCGTCGTCAAGGGCGCCGAGCTGCCGGATACGTTCACGCCCGGTCTCGCGAAGGTGGCGCTCGGAGTGGCTATCGCTGCCGCGGTTGGAGCGTTCGGTATCTGGCGGTGGCGGCGATGGGGCATGTACCTGTTCGCGGCGTCGGCCGGAACCGCGCTGGCAATGGAAGTGCACCTGCGGGAGCCGGTGGTCGGCGCTCCGTTTCACGTGACGGCGCTGATCGTGCTCGCGGCCCTGCTGTGGGGGCGCTGGCGGCACTTCGACTAGTTCGACCCGCTCAAGGAGCCGAGTGTCATGCCAGACGTCGAGATCCCGAACTACCTTTGCCCGAAGTGTGGTAACGTCGACTACGAGGTCGGC
>CAZEAI010000024.1:0-48914 GCA_964510105.1 uncultured bacterium | reverse complement strand
TCGAACACCCGGTCATCGCCCTTTCCGCCGATGGTGCTGAGCTGTGGAAGCATGGGCGCGATCCCGAACTCGCGGGCGTCGGGAGAAACACCGACGTGACCAGTCCCGTCATCGTCGATCTGGATGGGGACGGCAGCGGGGAAATCGTCACCTACGACCAGAGCACCATGATAGCGCTGAACGGCGACGGACAGCCGCGCTGGGCGACGGTCGCTTCCCGTCGAAAGGTTGATGCGTCCCTGACGGTTGTGGACGCCGACCGGGACGGCTCCCCGGAGATCTACGCCGTCGATCTCACCGGCGACGTAGTGCGCGTCAACGCGGACGGAAGTCTTATCTGGACGACGAACATCGGTCAGCGGTGTCGGCGAAGCTTCTCAGCCGCGGATGTGGATGGCGACGGCGATATCGAGATCGTCGTCGGCGCGTACACGGGCAAGATCCACGTACTCACCCCCGGCGGCGTGATTGAGGACGAACTCGCTATCGGCTCCGGCACCAACGCTACGAGTACGCTGGCGGATCTCATGGGAGACGGCAGCGTCTGCGTCGTTACGCCGGAGATCACCGGGAACCTGTCCGTGTACCGCTGGAGTCCCGGCGCCGTCGCACCGACGATTCTCGTCCCTGGATATCGGGGCGGGAACGCGCGCACGGCTTCCGAATTCGCATCGTCGGTTGAGCGCACGCGCCTGTACGACAAGCTCTCAACCGGTTCCGCGTATGGTCGAAGCCCGGCCTTCGTGGCGGAGATCGCGAACCCGTCGCGGGATAAGCTCACCGTCGAGCTGACGGTCGTCGACGACAACGGAATGGTTGCCGAGGAGAGACGCACCGTGCGAGGCAGATCCGGCAGAGCCAGAGCGCCGTACGACGGCTCGCGGCTGGCGGGGAATGCGGTGTACACGTGCACGGTGCTCGACGCCGACGGCATCGTTGAGACGCACACGTTCAGCTACGCCGTCGTGCCCTACGCCGCGGCGCTGACCGCCCTCCAGGAACAGAGCGAGCGTATCGCGGCCTTGCTGCCCAATGTGCCCGATGGGAGCGGAGTCGTCGAGCGCCACGCCTATCTCCAGATGTCGCTCTCCGCGCCTGCCGCGAAGATAGAGGGGCTGGACGGCCTCACGGCGTTGCAGCTTCGTGCCCTCCGCGACGAGCTGGCCGGACTCTCGGACGACTTCGATGCTGTGGAGACTCTGGTTGGGGCCGCCGCGGAAGCCGGCACGGTCCTGCGTGTGTCGGCAGCCAATCCCTGGGCACCGTTCGGCGGGGTCCGCGAGCTTTCCGAGAATCGTATGGGCACCGACAGCCTCAACGTCGAAGGTTTTCAGGGCGAAGTCGAGAGCGCCGCGCTGAACGTGTGGAATTTCTCCGGCACCGCGAAGACGCTCCGTGTAACCATGAGCGCACTCACGCACGGCGACACGTCTGTCAGCGACGCGATCACTCTTCGCGAGGTGGTGTCCGTTGCGACGCAGATGGCCGACATGTCCGCCGACGCGCTGCCTCGGCTGAACGAGAGCCGTACCATCGTCGTCCCGGCATGGGGCGCTCGCCAGCTCTGGCTCGAGGTGAATACGACGAATCTGTCCGCTGGTAGCTGGACAAGTGAAGTCCGTCTGAAGAACATGGGCGTGGATGCCGCCGAGGTGTCAGCGCCGTTGACGGCGACTGTCTGGTCGATCCCGCAGTCCCGTGAGCACGCCTTCAAGCTGTGTGGATGGTCCACCACCAGCCCCGACGGTGTGTTGCGGGATATGTTCGATCACGGCATGAACGTCTTCACGGATGCGCACGCGGTACCGTTCGAGTACGACGCCGAAGGCGGCATCATCTCCGCCGACTACAGCGAGCTTGACGCATACATGGCCACCCACGCTCCAGAGGGCACGGCTTTGTTTCACTCCCTCGTGAGGCTGTCCGGGCCGGCGGAAGCGGACAGCCCCGTCTGGAGGAAGGCGTACGCGGCAGCGGTCAGACGGCTCTCGGCTCACATCATCGAGATCGGGTTCGGCTACGATGACTACGCGTACTACCCCGTGGATGAGCCCGGTATAGAGGAAGGCCGGAACGTGGCCCGGTTCGTCAAGCTGGCGTCGATCGCCCATGAGGCCGATCCCGACCTTCGCATCTACACGAACCCCGCGGGCCCCACGGGCCCCACGAAGCAGTGGCTTGCCGACATGATGCCTTACGCGGACATATACGCACCCATGCACGTCTCTTCGTGGCAGAACGACCCCGATATGGCGGAGCGTATGGCGGAAATGCATGCCGACGCCGAAGAGATGTGGACGTATACATGCGCCGGCAACGCCAAACACCAGTCCCCACTGGGGTACTACCGTGCGCAGATGTGGATGTGCTTCAACCATCGTCACGTCGGCGGAGGCTTCTACACATATTCCCGCGGCGCCGAGGGCTTCTGGCACCAGGTGGGTGGAGAGTATTCCCTTGTGTACCAAGGCGACGCCGGACCTGTTCCCAGCAAGCGTTGGGAGGCCGTGCGCGACGGTACCGAGGACTACTCCATGCTGATGGCGCTCAGGGTCGCGGCGGAGGCTCCCGGAGCCGATCCGGCTTTGGCGGAGCGTGCGCGAGTCCTCCTTTCGGGCCAGGCCGTCACTGTGGGCGATTTCTGCAGCAACGACGACGACGGCACCATTCCGGGCAAGGCCGGTCCGCCCGCCGTAAGGGCCGTCGCGGACCGCCGCTACGCCACGGTTTCCTCCGCGCGCCGCGAATTGCGGGATTTGTTGCAGCTCTTCGGTGAGTAGGCTGGATGTATCGCCGCTCCATCCGCTCGACGGCGGCCTGCTCTGGGCGCCGTCGAGCGGATGGGCGACATGAGACGGAGAGATCGCAGCCCACGTCGATGTTCCCGCACCGCGGCGAGTGATCACGACGGTGATCGGGTCCAACGGGTTGGGCCGGCTCCGCGGCCTGCAAAGAAAAATGGCCGCTCCGAACGTGCCGGAGGGCCATCTTGTAATATGGTCGGGGTGACAGGATTCGAACCTGTGACCCTCTGCTCCCAAAGCAGATGCGCTAGCCGGACTGCGCCACACCCCGACTTCACGGCCCACAATCACAACGATCACCGGCCACGATTCATGAAGAAGATACGTCCGAACGCGGCGGGCGCGAAGCGTCGGATGCGTTTGTGCTATGACTCCGGGGGCGGCTCAAACATGACGATCTGCACCTTGTTCGCCTCGCCCCTGATACGCTCGATGTCGCTTTCGGTGAACAGCCGCCAGTTTGCGCGGTCGCGGAACGCTACATCCTGTATCTGCCCGGAATTCACCCAGCGATAGTACGTCGGCGCCGTGATGCCGATCTTCTCCAGCGCCTCCTTCATCCGAAACAGCTGCTCCTCGGTCTTCCCGTTCTTGATGAGATAGAGATCGCCGTCACCGGTTTTGGAGATCGAATACTCGTCCGCCATGGCACCCTCTACGGGTTCAGCTTCGCGGGAAACGACATGCGGTACGTATGACAATGACCTGAAAAGGTAGCACCATGTCAAGGAGTCTAACGATAGGTATCACACAAGATGTCGACTCCATCGCGGGCAGAGCGATTGGATGACGTGTTCTCTACACAGGCTCCTCATCGGCCAGGGCGCTCTCCAGCGCTCCGTGCTGCTGGTTGTAGAGGTCTGCGTAGTGGCCGCCCTGGCTGACCAGATCGGAGTGCGAGCCCATCTCAATGACGTTCCCCGCCTCCATGACGATGATGATATCCGCCTCGACAATCGTACTCAGGCGGTGAGCGATGACCATGCTCGTGCGATTCTCCATCACCTTTTCGAGAGCCTTTTGAATGAGCGCTTCGCTCTCGGAGTCGAGCGATGACGTTGCCTCATCCATGATCAGAATCGCCGGATCGGTGATGATCGCCCGCGCAATGGAGAGGCGCTGTTTCTCACCCACCGAGAGCTTGATGCCGCTGCCTCCACCGATCTCCGTGTCGTACCCGTCCGGCAGATTTTCGATCGTCTCATGGAGTTCGGCGGCCTTGGCGACCTCGATCACGCGCTCGATCGGCGCCCCGGGGATGCCGTAGCGAAGGTTGTCCGCGATGGTCGCGTTGAACAGCACGGGGTCCTGAAGCACGACGCCTATCTGCCGACGCAGACTGCGAAGCGTAACATCCCGAATGTCGTGGCCGTCGATCCGGATTGCACCCCGCTGGAGATCCCACAGCCGCATGAGCAGCGTCGTGATCGTCGTCTTGCCGCAGCCCGTGTGGCCGACGAGCGCCACCATTGTGCCGGCGGGTATGTCCAGATCGATGTCGTGCAGGACCGGCTGGTCCGGCAGGTATCCGAACTGGACATGATCGAACTCGACGTGTCCGGCCGCGCGAGGTAGCTCAACGGCGTCCGGCTTCTCGACGATGTCGGGTTCCGTGTCGAGCACTTCGAAAATCCGCTCGACCGACACCATAACCTGCTCGAATTGGTTCGCGAGTTCCGTGAAGCGCAACGCCGGTCCGATGACCTGCCCCGCGTACGCCATGAACGCCGTGACCGATCCGTACGTCATCTCACCGCGTAGTGCAAACGACGTGCCCGTGATGTAGAGAACCGTGCTCCCGATTCCCCACGTCAGACGGGACGCCGTGGAGAACGTAACGCTTTGCACCGTGCCCTGCATGGAGTATTTCAGGCCCTCCTGCGTATCGGCAAGAAAGGTCTCGGTCTCGTCCTGCTCTCTGACGAACGCCCGGACGCGCCGCGTGCCGCTGATGCGTTCCTGCAGAGTGCCCGCGATGCGATCCATGGTCCTGCGGTAGGCGACGTTCGCGCGACGTATGCGCTTCACGAAGAACTTGTAGTTGACGATGTACAGCGGAAGAATCGTCCACAGGATGATGGCCATCTTCCAGTTCAACGAGAATGTTACGACTACCGCGAACGCGAAGCTCACGATGTCCGTGACCATTGTGATCGTGTTGCCGGTGATGAGGCCCTGGACCATGTTTACGTCGCTCATGAGACGCGACATCACCGCGCCGCTCGACATATCTCCGTGGAACTTCATGGAGAGGCGAAGCAGGTGACGATACATGCGGGTGCGCATATCGAAGACGAGGCGCCGGCCCGTGTAGGAGATTACGAGCGTGTTGCCGAACGAGATGAACCCCGACATTACCGGAACGAGCACGTGGGCGCCCACGAGCGGTACGATGAGCTGCCACTCACCGGCGGTGAACACGCGATCGATCAGCGCGCGCATGATGAGTGGCGGCAGCAGTCCCAGGACGGTCAACATGATGGTGATCGCGAGTGCGCCGGCGACGTACGGGTAGTACGGCCGTATGAGGGGGAGCAGCGTCGCGAACTGCTGGCGTTTGTTCCGCTTCTTCTGCATCTATCGGACTCGGTCTGGCGTGTTCTGTCCTATGGATTATCCGCGAATGTGAGAGTTCAATGTACGGCCATCTCTACATCGGCGGGAGGGGAATCGGCGCCGTTGGAGAGTGAAGATTCCGTGTTCCGGTGGCTGCCGGCCACGATGATCACGCCGTAGTCACCGTTCGTGCCACGACGCCCTCGCCAACCCTGCCGGCGGCGCGCCCGGCATCCTCCGGCCGCTCGAATACCCCGAATACCGCCGAGCCACTGCCGCTCATCAGCGCGCACACAGCCCCTGCCGACGTGAGATGCTCGCGGACCTCGCGAATTGCCGGTTCATGCTTCTCGACGATGGTCTGGAATGTGTTCCAGCCGTCCAACTCGCGGCAGAAATCGATCAGCGATATCGTTCCCCCGGCCAGCCTGTCGACGAGGTCTCGGTACGCGGTTGCGTCGGGGTATGCCCCAGCGTGTCGCTCCGCGAGGGCTCCGAAGGCCCACGGCGTGCTTACCTTCACGGGGGGTACTGCCACGACAACCGTGATCGGCTCATCGACCAGCAGTGGTTCGACGTGTTCGCCGCGACCTGTCACGACGCTCGTGCCGCCGTGAAGGAAGAACGGCACGTCGGAGCCAAGCTCGCCTGCCAGCGACATCCACGTTGCATCGCTCGCCTCGATGTTCCATAGCTGCGCGAGACCCCGCAACGCCGCCGCGGCGTCGGAGCTTCCGCCGCCCAGCCCGGCACCCCACGGGATGTGCTTCTCCAGGTGGATGTCCGCGCCCTCCCGCAACGCAAAGCGCTCTCGCAGGAGCGACGCCGCGCGCATCACGAGGTTATCCGGACCGGTGGAAAGCTCCGCGCGATCGCACGTGAGCGTCACGTCATCTGCGTGATCGAAGGACAGGCGGTCCGCCCACGATACAGTCTGGAAGACTGATACGAGATTGTGGAAGCCGTCGGACCGGCGCGATTCCACGGCAAGTCCGAGGTTGATCTTGGCTGGGGCGACGAGTTCGATGAGAGGCATTTAGCAGCATCCGACGCCAAGCGTCATTGCACAACCGTGAAATACCACCAGTCCGATGCCGAACCGGCTTGCGAGAACTCTCCCAGTTTGGGCAGCGCGCTGCTGGGGTCCGGACATCGCAGCGTGTCGTAGGCGCATTCACATGGTATGTCGGCGGGTATGCCGGGCGTGGCTCCCTGGAAGTCGATGCGCCATCGGTAGCTCCCCGGCGAGAGCTCCGCCTCCCTCACATAACCGCCCTCACCGTAAGGAGCCCCGGTCTGCTGATTCGTCCCGAAGCCGTCGAACGTCGCCCGATCTCCTACCCACATCACCTCCCAAGCGCTTCCAACTTCCTTCTCGACTCGGGCTACATACGTCCGCAGGTCGGTGTTCATGCCGATGGCGGTGAACACCAGAAGCGGCTTCGGATCCTGTATCTGGCTGTTGTTCAACGGTGCATCGAGGGACGGAGTGACCATGAGCCCGTAGCTGAGCGGCACGCTGGGCTCGCTCAGTCTGGTCTCGGCATCCATGGCGAACAGCACATACTGATATTGCGCGCCCCTCTCGACATTCAGATCCTGGTACTCGATGACGCTGCCGCGTCGATGGTTGATCTGATCCGCTGTCAGCGCGAGTGTGGTATCGCGCCGGTAAATGGGTACGTCAGGTGCAAGGCGATAGATCTGATATGCCACGAGATCGCGTTCATCGCCGATGATCCAGTTGAGGTAAATCGCCTGCGACCCGGGCCGGGCCCCGATCCCGCCGAATCCGGCGTCGTCGCCGCCCGTCGTGTCCGTCGGAGGTACGGGGCAAACCCATTGCGGTACGGCCAGTTCCGTTTCGCTGGGGCCGTTCGACGCGCAGGCGACAAAGCCCAGCGCCAGCGCGAATGCGACGACTGCTATCCTACATATCATAGTGAAGACTGACGCGGTGCGACGCGCCCAGGTCGTGCCGTTGCAGGCCGTAGTCAAGTGTAAGGGCGCGCCAGGAGACGCCGGCGCCGAACGACAGCCCGTTCTCCTCGATCATGTCGCGGCCAACCCGCACACTTACGCGGTCCATGAACGTGTAGTCGACTCCCCAGTGCCATGCGGTTGGCCAGCGCACAAGAGACCCCGACAGGTTTCCGCGAGCGATCGGGATCGGCTGGTCATATGCCGCGCCCCAGCGCACGGCAAGATCCTGCTTGTCCGTGCGGTCTGTCGGCGTATTCCACGTCATGCGCGTGCCGCCGACGTTGGCCAGCGTCAATCCGAACGACATCGTTCCGAGGTAGTCGGTGTCGAGCGCCCGGGCCAGCGAGAAGTGCGATTGCGCGCCGACGTCGATGCCTATTCCGGAGCCCTCGGCGGCGAAGGAGCTGTCTCCGGTACTGGCGGAAAGATACTTAATCGTGACGCCGACCGGCACCGACATTGGCAGTGTGAGATACTGCCAGCCAAGCTCCAGATCGAACTCGTTTCTGCGCGCGATAGTGAGAAACAGCGCGCTCTGCGCGTAGCCGAAGTATCCCGTGGCGCCGGCCAGGGCCGTCAGAAAACGGTCTCCCGACAGCGGCCCCAATACGGGATAGCGTGGGATATCGTCGACGCCGAGGCGAACCCACGCCAGGCCCACGGACAGGTCTCGGTACCCCGTAGGAGCAGCGACCGCCACCATCTGATGGTTCGCCACGCCCTCGTACATCCGCGCGTAGGACGCGGCGAAGTCCGGCGAGCTGACCATGCCGATCCCGGCGGGATTCCAGTGGAATGCCGTTGCGTCGCGGACCACCGGCAGGGTCGCCTGCCCAAGTCCGACTTCGCGTGCACTCACCGGCAGGAGCAGGAACGCATCCGCCGCCGCGGTACCCTCGGCGCGGGCGCGAGGTGCAGCGCCCATCGCCAGAGCCGCGATCAACGTCATGATCCGAAGCCGCGTGTTCGATGTCGTCGTCATTCGGTCTTCACAATCTTGAACGTCTGCTCTTCAGTTCGTCCGCGAACATCACGGACTTTCATGATCCCGAAGTAGACGCCGTTGGCGAGTGGCCTGCCATCGCGATTGAGGCCGAGCCACTTTATCTCATGGTAGTTCTGGGCGATCATGATCTGGCTGCGGCTGTCCTGCAACTCTCCGTTGACGTTCTGCCATGTCTCCGAATCGTCGTCCGGGTACAGTTGCGACTGGTCGTAGTTGTCGAAGGAGAGCACCAGTCGCCCGGCGACGTCGAAGATCCGGAAGCTCACGAGCCGGATCCACTCGCTCGAAAGGCTATAAGCCAGAACGGTTCCGTCCTCACCGAATGGATTCGGGAAGTTGCCGTGGAACGTTACGAGCGCCTCTTCCTCCTGCGCAACGCGAAAGAGCGCCTCATATTCGGCCGAGTTCCCGACAGCATCCGTTGCCGATACGCGGAGCGTATACGGAGCCACCCGCGGAAGCAACGGGGGTGTGGACAGCGCGACCGAGATCGCCGTCGCGGAGGACGCGTCGGTAGGCCGCGCAAGGGAGTCATCGGGCATCTCGTCGTCATCGATCCACACGCGAAGGTCGCCGGGCTGAGCGCGCACGCCGTTTCGATCCTCGATGAGCAGCAGGAAGCGGCTGGACTCTCCAACGAAACCGCCGTTGGAGAAGCTCTGACCGCCGACGCCCACCTCGATGCTCGGCGGCACGTCATCGTCCACGACCAGTAGCGCGTAGGTCCCGCGGTCCCGCACGGGGACCGAGACCGTGTCCCTTCCGGGAGCCCACACATGCCGGTCGGTTTCCAGTAGCTCCCACTGCGACCGGACGTCATTCCAGAAGCCGACCCACAGTCGCTCCTGGTCAAGAGCGCTCTGGACCGCGCCTATCGCCCTGTCTGGGACGAGCGTCAAAGCAAACGCGTCGCGCGAGGCAATCTCGGCGTTGTCAGCCCAGTCGACGGCTAGAGCCGTCGTGTCCGGAGTAGAGATATCCGGCTGCCCCGCGCCCACGGGACGAACCGTCTGCTCTATCGACACCAGTGCGGTGGCGGTCAGCGCGCCGGACTCCAGCTTCACCGAGAACCGTCCGGCCGATGTCCGGAGATTCAGCGGCTCGGCGGAAACCGGCAGATGGATGCCGCTACTCGACGGGACGAGGTAGGGCGTCCGCTCGAACGTGTCGGGCGATTCGCGTGTGCCCGCGGTCACTCGAAGCAGGGCCGCCGGCGATTGGCCCTGCACCAGCGAATCCGGGATCGCGACATTCACGGTGGCCGTCTGCGGCAGCAGGAGCGCTGTCGATGCGGCATCGCTCTCGGCGCCTCGGGCTGCCTTACTACCGATCTGGATTTCGCCACCCACCGAACTCGGGCTCAGCTTGGGCGAAAGCTTCGTCGCGATCCGCTCACCGACAATGAAGCGAGATCCGTCCAGCGCCGTAGCATATATGCGCACCAGCACGGAATCGGACGCCCCCTCTCCCTCATTAGCCAGCGTAACCGCAAGCGCGGCATTGGGCGTTCCGGTGAGGTCTACGGCGGTGACAACCACGTCCGCCGTGCGATTGGGGTATATGGGAAGCAGGTCGTCCCACAGCGTCGAATCGCCGACGGCATCCTTGACCTTGATCCACGGGTACACGACCGCTTTCTGATCGGCGGCCGACAATCCGCTCAGATCGAGCGGGCGTATCGTGCGGTATGTGTGGGCGTCCTCAAAAGGCTCCATTGCGACGATGTCCGCCGGCAAACTCGCCTCGATGTGGGCGATGCATTGCACGGACAGGATGCCGTCGGTGTCGTGTACAATGGCGCTGACATAGATCGAGTCGCGCGAGTTCCCCGAAAGCGTGACGCTGTCGATGAGCGATTCCACGACGGCGAGGCGGACGTGCCCCGTCCAGTCGCGAGACTCGCCGTCGGTGAGGTAGCCTTTCAGCGTCAGCCCCGTCCCTTCGATTTCCTCAGGTACGGTGAAGTTCGTCGTGAACTCGCCGGCGGACACGGAGATGTCGTTCGACTCCGCGAGCCTGGCGTGGCGGTAGTCGTACATGACGACGTTGGCCGTACCGCTGACGTCCGCGCCAACCTTGCCCTCCACCGATATCCCGTCACCGTAAAGCGGCGTCCGCGTGCTAGGCGAGAGTTCGAGAGTCGGTTGCGGCGGGCGGATCCTGAGCGCTGGGTCGCCCATCAGGTTGAACTCGTACGATAGCGCCTGTGTGAACGACGTCGGGGCTGCGCTCGGGCTCCCGTAGCGAAGAACGTAGTCGGTCTTCGCGGCGGCGATGACCTGCCCGAGGGGCATTTCGCTGCGCGTCGCCCGCACGCCCGTACGCACGAGAGATTGCGCGAGGAAGTAGTCGTTGTGGTACCAGCCGAGCTTCGTGGCGCCGAACCAGGCTATCGCCCCCCCGGTCTTCGAGAACAGCATCGTTTCGCAGAGCGGCGGGAGCTGCTCTGAGATCGCCTCGTATGCGCCCGTGAAGCACGTCATGCTCAGATACACGCCACGTCGACCGGCGTTGGTGAGCCGTTCATACGCGTCGGTGGGCACGAGCAGGCCGTACTGATCCCAGATGCCTCCGCCCGCATGCCCAAGGAATATCGTCCACAACGCGCCTTTGTTGGCGAACGCCGCGAACTCCTCCCGCCGGCCCTCGAACAGCCCGAAGTCCGTCGAACTCGGGCTTGAGTAGAACTTCTCGACGTTGTAGCGGTCGGGAATGTCGTCGGAGAGCTGGTCGGTCTGCGACGTGAAAGAGGGTCCGACGCCGCTCACCATGGCAACTGTCTTCCGCCACTCGTCGTAGTCGGCGTGCTGCTCGAACTCCTTGATGTTGTCGATCGCGATGGAGAGACTCGCTCTGTCCGCCGCGGGAATGCGCCCGACGAACAACTCCGGTAGCAGATCGTTGCCCGACATCGTCGAGAATGGGTGGTCCGACCCCGCCACGCCCCATCGGAAGATGGGCACCAGTGGCACAGGCAGCACGGCCTCATCGCTCGCGAGCCGGTGTTCGTCGTATCTGTCCGTCGCATCGCCCACCAGCAGGACATACCGCGGCGACGTCGACCAGGTGTCGTACGCATATTTCACGAAATCGAGCAGGGATGCCGCCGTCGGATAGCCCCATGCGAACTCATCGTAGATCTGCTGCGCGTTCACCAGCGCAACGTTGTATCCGCCGCCCTCCGCGCTCCGGCGGTAGTCCGCCAGAACGGCCGCCGAATCGATCAGGTCCGGATGCGCGATCATGATGTAGTCGCCCTGGCGCGACGGGCTCTTTACCGACTGCGTCCACGGTTCCAGCAGCTCGGCGTGAAATGGCTTCAGTTTCTGGTCGTCCGTAAGGGCGATGTACATGGGATCGTCGCCGCTGATCTGGTCCTGGAACCGTATCTCGTATCCCTGCGTGCCGATGCCGGCCATCGGCTGCGTTCGGAATCCGACGATGCGACTGACGCCAACTTTGTAGAGCGATATCGCCCGGGAATCGAAGCCGGACACGGTGAAGTCGAAGATGCCGGTGCTGGGTTCCGTCGGCTTGCGGAACTGGATGTAATTCGATGACGTCTGGTATCTCCGCTCATACGTGATCTCGAACCAATTCAGGAGTATGTTGTCGGCAACCAGGTTCTCCGGGTCGCCAACGATGAAGTTCACCGTATTGTCGCCGTCGGTGAGGCCGGCGGCACTCAGCCCCGAACTCTCGCCGGAGATGAGGTCGTTTCCGACGAACTCTCCGTTTGAGCCGAGTACGAGCACTCCTGTCCCACCCAGCAGGACCTGGAGATAGTGTGCGTTACTTGAGAGCCCACGACCCATGAACCGCAATCTAGGTTTCGATTCCGCCACGGGCGCGTCCAGGCTCGCCGCGACCGTCATGCCCTGCTCGCGTGAGATCGCGCGCCAGTAGTTTCGGTCGGCGACAACGTCGTAGCTCACGCCGAGCGGCGCGCCGTCGCGCTCGAAATGCCGGGTCTGCTCATAGCTGCGCGCTTCGTGGACGGATGGTCCCGACGCGTGGGCGATGGAGCCGTCCTCCTCGGCCACGCGGGCTCCTGGTACGTCGCCCCAGAGGAGCCAGTAGATCGACGGGTCCACGAACGGGTCGTTGTAGGCGTCCGGTGCGACATCGGTGTACTGCCCGACATTCTTGCGCGCGTAGAACTCGATCGTGGTCGTCTCGTCAAGAACGCGCGGATTCAGCCCCGATACCCATAGCGGCACTTCCTTGCCGCGATGGAACAGGCGCAACGTGTTCGGATCGACGCCGGCGAAGTCGATGTCGCTGCCGTCGGTCCACTCCTCGAGGTCGTCGAGGGTGACCCGGTAGATTCCTTCATGGATGATGCCGAGCATCAACCTTCGGTGGGTCAGAATCTCCGGCAATTCAGCTGCGTTTCGAGCCGTCCGCATCGCGCTGGATTCGCTTCGCGGGAGCCTGAACGCTCCTAACTGGTCGCTGTTCAGGGCGAACGACGCGGGATGATCGGCGGTTGTCGAAGAGATCCCTCGCGCCGCCCTGCCCGCCGTCGCCGACTGGTCAGTGAACCGGATCGCGATCTGGAGGTTCTTCGCCCAGCGCACGTGATCGCCGGTCGCCGAGACGGGGCGTACAATGAGGCGGGCGATGCGTACGTCGCCGGAAATGCCCACTATCTGCGCCGACACGACTCCCCGGGGGAGGTCGGCGAGTCCGTCATTCGGCTCGGCGGGAGTGCCGAAGGAGCCATTCGGATCGCCGGAGATCATGACGTCCTCTACGGCCGGCAAGACGGCTCCCAGAATCGCGGATGTATCTTCCCGCGAAACGACCATGGCGCGAATATCCCCGCGCGCCGGCGCGATGAGCGGCACGACGAGATATGGGATCGCGGGGTCGCCCGGCGCGCCGGTGAGCGGCCAGTCTTCAACGCTGAGCCGGGTGTAACGTCTGCCGTCCGACCACACGGTCTCGGTGTCGACGTCGACGGTGACGTTCAGATCCAGGCCGGCCGGACCGGAATGCAGAACGGTCACCTCACCCAGGGAGACACCGGATAGCAGCAACGTCGCGACGAGGGCGACGATTGTCGCGACGTGGCGAGCCGCTTCAGCGTTCCTGTGAGGATGGTCAATCATATGGTCGTGACCAGTTTCTGCCGCGAGTCGTTCGTCAGGTCGTCTTCGTCGCGGCGGCAAGGGTTAGCAACCCCGTTTGTCCTATGATGATAACCGCTACCGGATACTTTCACACCGTTTCCGCGCGGTACGTTCCCTCGGATTCAGCTCCCGCGTGCGGCGTTACCGCCAGGCGAGAATCGGCGTTGGACGCCTGCCCAGCTCCCGTGTGAGCATCGTGCGCAAGGCCTCGGGAGTGATGTCCCGGCTGAGCTTGCCTTCCTGAGCCACGGAGATTGCGCTCGTCTCCTCCGACACGACGACGACGATGGCGTCCGTCTCCTCCGAGAGACCGATCGCCGCTCGATGGCGAGTTCCGAGATTCGGATCGACAGCGTTCTGCGTCAGCGGAAGGATACACTTGGCGGCCTCGACCTGGCTTCCCGAAATGACCACCGCGCCATCGTGCAGCGGGCTCTTCGGGTTGAAGATCGTCACGAGAAGCGGCGCCGACACGTCCGCGCGGACCCGTACGCCCGTCTCCACGATGCCGGCTATGCCGGTGTCGCGGACCAGCACCATCAGCGCGCCCAGGCCCTGACCGGCCAACACGCGCGTCGCCGTGACCACCTCGTCAACCGCCTGATCAGGCGCCTCGCCGTAGAATGGTCTGACGAATCGGTTGTGTCCCAGATAGAACAGCATGCGGCGCAGTTCGTTCTGAAACACGATGACGAGACCGATCAGCCAGACGGTCTTCACCTGCGTCAGGAGCCAGTTCGTGCCCACCATTTCGGAGCGTTCCGCCAGCACCGCCACGCCGAATACGAGCAGAAGCCCGATCACCATCGGCGCGGAACGCGTGTCCCGCAGCAGCATGAAGCCTTTGTAGAAGATCACCGTGATCAGCACGACGTCGAGAAGGTCGGCGACGGTGATATCTACGAATCCGATGCGAAACAGTGTGAACAGAGGTCACCCTCCCGAGCGTGCACGCATCACGTCTGCGTTTCGCCCTCGTCGTCGGCGTCTTCGGCTGGTGCGTCCGAGTCCGAGCCGGCCACGTCGTCGAGCCTATCCAGACCGAGTTCCTGTTGCTCCTCGGGCTCCGGTTGTTCGGCGGATTCCTCCTCGTCAACGGGAGCCTGTTGTTCGGTGGACTCCACGTCCTCGGTCGTCTCCACGTGCTCCTCGGGCTCCGGCTGGTCAACGGCTTCAGCCTGCTCGTCGGATTCCGACTGTTCCGTAGATTCCGTGGGCTCCGCGAGCGCCTGTTGTTCGGAGGATGTCACCTCGTCGGTGGTCTCCGCGTGATCAGTGGACTCCGACTCCTCAACCGGTACCGCCGGCTCAAATTGCTCAACCGATATGGGTTGCTCAGTGGATTCCACGGATTTCGCCGGTTCAACTTCTTCCGTGGATTCCACGTCCTCGGTCGTCTCCCCGTGCTCCTCGGGCTCCGGTTGCTCGACGGGCTCGATCTGCTCTATGGATTCCGGTTGCTCCGCGGACTCTACCTGCTCGGTGGACTCCGTCTCTTCCGAAGTCTCCACGGGGTCGACGGACTCCGGTTGCTCGGTCGATTCCACCTGCTCGATGGTTTCCGTCGGCTCGGTGGGCTCCGGAGCAACATCGTCGTCCGCGGAACGCGTCGACCGCCCGTAGCCGATCTCGTCACCGACGACCGTAGCCACTTCCATTCCCGTCGGAGGTACCTGCGAGGACGGAAGCGCCGAGCGTCGCACGACATTGGCGCGTCGACCGAAACGTGGCGCCGGTTTTGGCGGCTCTTCTTCCGGCTGGCTGTCGGTGTCCGGCATGGGTTCAGCGGCGGCTGGCTCCGATGCTTCATCCGCACTCGCCAGGTCGGAGCCGTCCTGTTCCGATCCTGCGTCCAGCTCGGCGGATTCGGTCAGCTCGGCGTCGCCTTCCGCGTCCGGCTCGTCGGGAGCCGCCTGGTACTGATCGCCGTCCGACTGTTCGGCGTCGGTAACCGGGCTCTCCACGCTTTCCTCATCGACCATGGAAGCGACTTCGGGAGCCGTCGGCTCTGCCGCGCCCTGTTCGTCTGCGTCGGCCGGGACAGCCTCATCGGCTTCCGGCTGTTTCCGCCACGACTGGTGCGTCAGACGCCACTGCTGCTCCTTCTCGTCGTCTGCCGCTCGCGGCGCTCGTCCGAAGTCCACTGTTTCGGCCTTCACTGTTGACACATCCGCTCCTGAGTCCGGCGCCTCGGACGAAGGTAGCGCCGATCTGCGGACGCGCTTCGGCGTTCTGCCGAACCCCTTCGGTGGCTCGACTTCCGGCTCCGGCGGCGCCGCCGCGACGGGAGATTCCGTCACCGCGCGCGCTTCTTCGGTGGTCGGTTCCGTCGCGACGGGCTGGGCCGTCTCCTCCACGGCAATCTCAGCGCGGGCCTCAGGCTGAGTCTCGACGGGAACCGGAGTCGCCTCTTCGGCGGGAGCGGTGCGTTCCTTCGCCGGTCGCTCGATGACGGTTGGCGGTTTGGATTCCACCGACGTGGGCGCCGTCTGCTCCGGACGAGTGGCCGCGTCTCTCCGGGGACGCGCCGCCGGAGTTTCAGGTTTGGTGTCGGCGGGCCGTTCCCTGTCCCGAGCAGCTCGGCGAGGTGCGCTCTCGGGCCTCGCCCGTTCCCGTCGCGGGCGGTCGCTCCGTTGAGCGGGTCGCTCAACCACGCGCGGAGGCCCGTCGGGAATAGCGTCCTGTACCTGAGGTGCGCCTAATGTCGACTCATCCGAGTGCCGGAGGATGATCTCCTCGATCTGCGACCGCTCGAGCACTTCCTGCTGGAGCAGTGCGCTCGTCAACGCGTCGAGGGCAGCCCTGTTCCTCTTCAACAGCGCGTCCGCGTTGCGTCGCGCCTCATCGATCAGGCGGTGGATTTCCTCGTCGACCAGTTGGAGCGTCTGCTCGCTGGGTGCGCGTGACGTGGCGATGTCACGACCGATGAAGACCTCTTCGTCCTTCCGTCCGATCATCACCGCGCCGATTCGGTCGCTCATCCCCCAGTCGCACACCATGCGCCTGGCAAGTTCCGTGGCGGCCTCAAGGTCGCTCGCCGCACCGTTCGTTATCTCGTCCAGAACGAGGCTCTCCGCCGCGCGCCCGCCGAGAATCGCGACGAGCTTGCCCTCGCACAGCGTGCGGCTGACCACGTGCCGCTCCACATCCGGGAGATACGCGGTGAGCCCCAGAGACTGGCCGCGCGGTACGATGCTGACCTTGTGCACGGGGTCCGAGTCGGCGGTAAGCAGCGCCGCCAGTGCGTGACCCGCCTCATGAACCGCCGTGACCCGCCTGTCGTTCTCCGACATCACGAGGCTTCGCCGCTCGACGCCCCACATCACCTTCTCTCGGGCGCTTTCGAAATCCGCCATCTGGACTTCGCTCTGGTCCCGCCGCGCTGCCAGGAGAGCCGCTTCGTTCACCAGGTTCTTCAGGTCGGCTCCGGAGAGTCCGGGCGTGCCACGCGCAAGCTCGCCGTGGTCGACGCTTCCATCGAGAGGCATATTCCGCGTGTGGATTTTCAGGATGCCCTCGCGACCGCGAACATCGGGCATGTCGATTACGACGCGCCTGTCGAAACGTCCGGGCCGGAGGAGCGCCGGGTCCAGAACGTCCGGTCGGTTTGTCGCGGCGATGAGTATCACCGTGGCGGCGCTGTTGAACCCGTCCATCTCGACGAGGAGCTGGTTGAGCGTCTGCTCCCGCTCGTCGTGTCCGCCGCCCAGGCCGGCGCCTCGATGGCGTCCCACGGCGTCGATCTCGTCGACAAACACGATACACGGCGCCTTCGCTTTCGCGCGCTCGAACAGATCGCGCACGCGAGATGCGCCGACGCCGACGAACATCTCGACAAAGTCCGAGCCGCTGATACTGAAGAACGGCGCGCGGGCCTCGCCTGCGATTGCCCGTGCGAGATACGTCTTGCCTGTTCCTGGTGCGCCAACCATGAGAACGCCACGCGGTATCGTGCCGCCCAGGCGCTGGAATCGTTCGGGGTCTTTCAGGAACTCAACGATCTCCTGAAGCTCCTGCTTCGCCTCCTCGACGCCGGCAACGTCATCGAACGTCATGCCCGGCACGTCCTCGGACAGCTCCTTCGCCCGGCTTTTGCCGAAGCTGAATATCCCACGCTGCGCGCCCTGAGCCTGGCGGAACAGAAACACTATGACGATGATGATCGCAACGTAGGGGAGTGTCGTGAGGATGATTCGCCACGCGTTCCCGTCGGGCCGGAAATCGACGGCTATACCCCGATCGATCCATTCTTCCACGAGATCCGGGGTGATTTCAAGCGGGCCGAGGTACACGACGCGACGCTGTGTGCGTCCCTGCTCGTCCGCCTCGCGCAAGACGGCCTCGATACGCTCGCCAATCACGTGTATGGTGGTAACACGAGTCTCCGACGGCGCCGCCGCAAGATACTCCGACACGAATTCGCTGTACGTGATTGTCGTGCGATCACGCGACGTGTTCATCGTCCGCCAGAGCACGGCCGCAAGGAGAGCCGCCAGAGCCACAATCGCCAACGTGCGACCCCATCGCCAGCGGCGAACCGGCTTGCGCCCGGCACGCGTCGCGCGGAGAGTCGGCTTCTGCGACGCACCGACCGGCTCGTTCTTCTCGACCTTCCGCGGTGCCGTCGGACGTCCGAGTGAGGTCCGCCCGGTGCGCTCTTCGTACTGAGGCGCCGTGCTTTTCGACCGCTTCGCTGGGGCGGGGTCACGCTTCGTACTGCGCGACGGCGAGCGCTTGCTCTCGTCCTGCTGTCGGCCGCGCTCCCTGTTGACCCGCTGTCCGCCTCGACTTCGCCTGCGTCGCTTTGGCTGTTCTCCACTCCCGGATTTTCCGCTATCCTGTTCCATCGTCTCCCGCGCCGTCTTTCATTCGGTTTTCTCGTCGCTTACTCGACGAAACCGATGTAGGGCAGATGTCGCCATCTTCCGCCATCGTCCAAGCCATACCCGACGACGAATCTGCTCCCGATATCGAATCCTACGTGTTCCGCGTCTATCCGCGTCTCGCTGCAATCGGGGGGTAAGGGTTTCCTCAGCAGCACGACTGAGCGCACGCTGCGCGCTCCAAGTTCCCGGGCATGGTCGACCACTGCCGACAACGTTCTGCCCGTATCCAGTATGTCTTCCACGAACACAATGTCACGTCCGCCGATCCAGTCGAGCGAACCCGGCGGATCGAGTCTGACCGATCCGCTTGACGTGCGCGCGGCGCCGTAGCTTCCGGCCCGGATGAAGTCGACCTCCACCGGGATGTCGATCTCGCGGACGAGGTCGGCGACGAACATGAACGCGCCGGTTAGAATGCCGACGACTACCGGTTCTGTTCCGGCGAGTTCCCGAGTGAGGTCCTCGGCAAGTTCCGCCACACGCTGCCGGATCGCGTCGGCACCGATGAGCACAGGAGGAGAATCTCCCACGTGTGGCGCCGTACGCTCCATCGGTTCTCTCGCTACTCCGCTTCTACCCACTGCAACAACGCCGTGGGGGTTCCTGCCTGCGCCCGAGGTGGTCGAGCCCTGGCCACGCCGGGAATCCAGACGATGCGCGCGGCATCTTCCACGACGAGCAACTCACGTGGATCTGGCTTTGCCGGGCTCGCGTGGGCCAGATCCGCCACCAACGCGGGATGTCCCTCCCCGCGAACCGTGATGCGGTCGCCTGCGCACCACCTCCGAATCGACGGCGGCTGCGACGCCCACCGGTCCACCGGCCAGCGCAGCGCATTCGCGCCAACGGCCCGACGCGGCGAATCGCGTCGAGCGACGACCGCGCCCCATCCCGGAATCGCGGTCTCCCCGTCGAGGGCGATGCTCGTTGGCCCGCGCCAGGCATCCGCCGACTCGCACCAGAGCCGTCTGCCGTTACTCCACGCGAGTAGCCGACCGCGTAACGCTACCGTGCCCCTTCCCGTCGTGAGTGCTTCCAGGCGCTCCGTCTCCGCATACGTCAACGCATCTTCGACGGTTGGCAGGCCGAGGGCCGCACGCCGAACAACACGGCGACGGATCGCCATAGGGTACTCCCGAATCGCGGAGCAATCAAGGACAATCGCCTGATTTGACTGGCGGATCACTGCGCTCGACATCGCCTGCTCGGCGATCTCGTCGAGAGCTTCGCCGTCAAGAGCCGCAGACTCCGCGAGGCGGGATAGAGCGCGTCCAATTCGCGGATTCCAGTCGCGCTCCAGAGCCGGCAACAGCTCGTGTCTGACGCGGTTGCGGGCGTGGTCGCGCGTCTCGTTCGATGCATCCTCGCGCCAGGGCATGCCCCAGCGTACCAGCGCCTCCCGGATATCGTCGCGTCCTGTTGCGAGCAGCGGTCGGATGGTGCCACCCCGCGGACCCCACGTCATGCCGGAGATACCGGCGAGGCCGCTGCCGCGCATGGCGTGCATCAGGACGGTCTCCGCCTGATCGTCCGAGTGGTGAGCCGTGGCGATCACGTCGGCGCCGAGGGAAGCGCGCATATCGTTCAGAAGCGCCCACCGCGCGCGGCGCGCGACATCCTCAAGCGAACCGCCGTGAATCGTCTTGAGGCTCGGTACATCGGCGCTTCCGACCAGGCACGGCAGGCCCAGGAGACCCGCGAATTCCACGACCCAGCGCGCATCGTCGCAGGCCTGGCCACCCCGGATACGGTGGTTCACGTGCCCAACGGCCAGAGTCAGGCCCAGAGGCTCGGCAAGCACACGCATCGCCGCCGCGAGCGCGGTACTATCGGCGCCTCCGGAGCACGCGACGAGAACGCGGCTACCACGTGAGACAAGATGCCGCTCGCGAAGAGATCTCCGGAGGTTCTCTACGAATGGGTCCGTCAGATCGGGAAGCCGGCCGTGCAACGTCATGTCGTCTGTCCGTTGAGAGTCCGGCGCCGGCACATAGGTCGGCATGCGCCGAATGCGTCCGGGGTTCCGCGGGGAGTCGGTTGCAGCCCTACCATCGGTGTGATATCCCGCGTCGTGCCGTTCGTCAGTGGCGACGCCTGCCGTATAGGACCTGAAGGATCCACCCGACGACCGTCATTGCCACCCCGGCGACAACGGCGTCGAAGTACCTCGCGAGGTCGGCCTCCATAGCAAAAATGATCAGGATGATCACCGCGCCCAACAGCATGAGAATGAAGCCGAGGGTCGCTACGTACGGATTGTAGCGCCGTCGTGAGCGACTTCGTCGATGCTCCGCCACCGGTTCGTCCTTTCACTCGCGTCATCCGCCGACGGGGCGACGGTGTCAGCTTTCCCTGAGCGACGATACGCGCCATCCCCAAAGCCCGCAAGCCGCAGCCCCCACCCCGACGACCGCGTACACATGCGGCATGGGCACGATCTCCGCCACCAGGCCCGTGGCTCCCGTTGACAGTGCCGTGAAGCCGACAACCGTGATGCCGATCATACTGAAAATACGCCCCTGCAGCCGGTGGGACACATGTTCCTGCACGAGAGATGGGCGGGCGACCACGAGCAGCGGGATGGCCAGGCTGTGGACGACGATTGTAGCGCACGTTCCGATGAGTGTGTCAACCCAGAGGAGCGGGATGAAGGTGATGCCGTCGAGGACCATGCCCACAAGCAGGATGCGCCCGTTGTTGAGCCTGCGACGCCAGAACGGCAGAAGCAGCGTTCCGGCAACCATGCCGACTGCGTAGCTCACCTCGATGAGCATGAAGCTGCCGATGCCCCGCCCAAGGACCTCTCGCACGAACACAGCCATGCCCACCGTCGCCGGCCCCATGATGAAGAAGTTGTTCATCGCCGTGATGATGAGCAGCCAGCGCACCCTGACGTCGTCGCGGGCCATGCGCAGGCCCTCGAAGAGGTCGGTAAGGAACGGCGGCCGGCTTCCCCGATCTCTTGCGGACTCCCCGGGCAACGCGATGGCCAGTATCGCGACCATGCTTACGAGGAACGTCACGCCGTCGATGGTAAACAGGTCGACGGTTCGGACGCCGAGGGAATTCAGGAAGAAGAGTCCCAGCGCCGGTCCCAGCACGAGTGCGAACATCCAGGAAGACTGGATGACGGCGTTCGCTTTCAGCAGCCGTGTGCGATCGGTGACGATGGCGGGTATGATCGAGTCTCGGGCGGGGTTGAAGAACGCTGCGCAGCCCGCCACGAGAAACGTGATGCCGAACAGCGTCCACGGGTTCAGCAGGCCGATGGCGAACAGGCCCGGGATGGTGAGTACGAGCGCTGCCCTCGCGGCATCGGCGACGACCATCACGAATCGCCGGTCGAGCCGGTCGACCAGCACGCCGGCCCACAACCCCACGACAAGCGCCGGTAGATACGCGCCCATGGCGACGAGTCCGGTCAGGGCCGACGATCCGGTCAGCTCGAGCATGAGCCAGAGCAGCGCCTTCTCGTACACCGAGTCGCCGGCGATGCTCACCGTCTGGCCGAACCAGAGCATCCCCAGGTTGCGGTTCTCGAAGAGTCGACGCCCGATTCTGACCGCGGGAGAGGGTGCGGAGTCGGCGCCCAGCGCACTGTTAGCGGGGGGAGGTTCCGGGGCGGAATCCGTCATTTCTGGCCTGCCTGCCAGGCGAGTGCCGGAGTCAGGATTCTCCGTCCTGTGCGTCTGACGCCGCATCCGCCGCATCCTGTGCGCCTGATGGCGCATCCGATGCATCGGACGGCGCGCTGTCATCTCCGTCGCCGGATGACTTGTCCATGAACGAACGGACCGTGTCCCACATGTCCGGAAGGACGTCCACAAGCTTGTAGAGCGCCGGGTCTTCCGACTTGATAGGGAGTATCTGCGCCTTTCCCTTCGTAATCACGACGAATCCGAGCGGCTCGACTCGCACCCCGCCCGCGCCGCCGGCGCTCTTACGTTCGCCACCGCCGCCGCCGCCAAAGCCCAGGGATACCCGTGAGATGGGGATGAGGGTGACTTCACCGGCCTCGACCGGTTTGCCGATTACCGTGTCGGTCTGCACGAGTTCGCGCAGCCTGGTGAGCATTGTTTCCATCAGCGCTTCGATGTCTCAACTCCTTCGCGCACGCCGGTCAGGGCCGCGCGACTGGTTACGCCGGGGCGCCCACGGCGGCGGCACGGCGCTCGGCGCGCCACCGTCGGAACAGTTTCCAGCCCACGAACACTCCCGCACTCCAGACTCGTCGCAGACTGATGCTCACCTCCGCATCCACACGTCCGCGCAGCAGCATGCGGTCGAATTCGGGCTCAACGTCGATGCTCAGTGCTCCCCGGTTCACGCCGACGCGAGCCCAGAACCCGCGTGGCGAGTTCAAGCCGCGCAGCGCGAGGAGCGTCCCGACCGTTTGTCCGGTGATCGCCGGATCGTTCAGTCCCAGCGTGCCGGTGACGGCGAGTCGCTTGATGCGAACGATTCCCCGCAGGCGCCGGAGCGCGCCCGTCGCAACGGGTGACCACTCGCGCCACATCGCCAGCGCCGCATCTATCGTACCGGGCGATTCATCATCAGGAGTGGGTGAAACAACGGTTTCCGTGCGAGGCTCCGACGGGGTACGGTCGTGCCCCTCGAGCGGAGCCGCCCTGCTCTCCGAGAGCGTCGCGGGCCGTGCCTGGCCCGCCTCCGCTGCCGGTTCCGACACCCCTCGGTCTATCGGCTCCGCCACCGGGGTGGGTGTCGCGGCGACCGGCGTGGCGGGCTCGGTTGGGGTCACCTGCCGATCTTCCGTCGTCGTCGTGTCCGGCTCAAGCACTCGCCCGTAGAGCGGCACGAACAGCCGCCACACCATGATTCCCGCAACGAGCCGCCACGGGGTCGGAGTCTGCTTCGTACCGCGATCCACGCGGACCCCGATGCCAAGCAGTCCGGCGAACGGGCGCAGAGCGCCGCGCCCTCCGTTGAGACGCATGTCGCCGAACGCTCCGGCACCGATGCGCACGGGCATGACGAGCGCCAGAGCGATCAACAGCAATATGCCGCCGACAATCGCGATCAGCGCGACGAGAATGTCTAGGACAACGCCCACGTCGAGCGCCTACGAGCGGCCGCCGGTCATCGCGTGACCGTGACTGACAGCCGCACCTCTTCGCCGGCCCCGCTTCCATCCGCTACGCGAAGGACCATCACCGAAGTTCCCGATGATCCCGCCGGTGCGGAGACTCTCAGCGTGGAGCCGTTGAGTTCCACTTCGAGCGAGCCAGTCTGCCGCAGATACTCCCACGTGAGCCCGTCGCCGTCGGGGTCGCTCGCGAACCGCGAAAGATCGATGTTCTCCGTGCTCCCGGAGGCCATGTTCACGCCCGAAACGTCCACGACGGGTGCGTCGTTCACCGGGTTCACCGTTACGCTGACGGTCTGCGATACCGATGCGCCGCCCCGGTCGCGCATGTTGATCGTCACGCGTTCGCCGCCGTTCCAGTTCGACCCCGCGCTGAACGTCGCCGTTGCGCCGGAGAAGCGAACCCGGACGTTTTGTCCGCCCGAGGTCGACCAGTTCATTCGCGCCGGTGCGTCCTCGAGGTCGCTTGCGTAAGTGGAGAAGTCCACCGATGACGTTCCGTCTTCGTCGAACGTTACGGGCGGGAGTGCTCGCAGTTCGGGCGGATCGTTCACGGGACGCACGGTGACACTCACCGTTCCGCTCGCTGACGCGCCCGACGGATCCGACGCGCTTACCGCCACGCTGACCGGCCCGCCGTTCCAGTTCGCCGCGGCAGAGAGATTCAGCGTTGCGCCGGTGACGCTTGCTCGGACGTTCGCGTCGGAACTCGTCGCCGTGTACGACAGGCGATCGCCGTCGGGGTCCGATCCCGCGCCGCTGAGATCGACAGTCGTATTGCCGTCTTCATCGAACGTCGCCGACGATATCCGTCCCATGACGGGAGGATCGTTCACGGCGTTGACCGTCACCGAGACAACCTGCGATGCCGACAGGCCGCCGCGATCGCGTACGGTGAACGTGATGCGCTCGCTGCCATTCCAATTCGAGCCGGCGCTGAACGATGCCGCTCCGCCGCTGATGTTCACTCGCACGTTCGTGTTTCCCGACGCGGACCACGAGAGCTGCGCCGGCGTGTCGTCCGGGTCGCTCACCTGGCTATTCAGGGCGAGCCGCCCTGTTCCGTCCTCGTCGAACCGGACCGCCGGAAGCGTACCGAGCGCTGGCGGATCGTTCACCGCGGTAACCGTAACGCGCACAGTGCTGTTCGCCGAGCCGCCGGACGGGTCCGACGCGCTCACCGCGACGCTGATCGGCCCGCCGTTCCAGTTCGCCGCGGCGGAGAGATTCAGCGTGGAGCCGGAGACACTCGCCCGAACGTTCTGGTTCGCGCTCGTGGCGGCCCAGGTGAGGGCATCGCCGTCGGCGTCGCTGCCGAACCGGGCCAGATCGACGGACGTTCCTTCGTCCTCGCCGAATGTTGCCGCGGGAATCGCGCTCACCTGCGGAACGTCGTTCACCGACCGCACGGTGACCTGCGCGGTTGCAGTCGCTGCAAGTCCACCCGGGTCGGACACCGTGAACGTGACCCGTTCCGAGCCGTGCCAGTTCGCCGCGGCGCGGAGCGTTGCCTGCCCGCCGGAGATTGCCACGGTTACGCTCTGCGCGCCGGACGTTCTCCACGTGAGCTGATTCGCCCTGTTGTCGACGTCGCCCGCGTACTGCCCGACGTTGACCGACGTCGATCCGTCCTCGTCGAACTGGACCGCCGGAATCGCCGAGAGCGTTGGCGCATCGTTCACTGCCGATACCGTAACTCGCACTGCCGCGTTCGCGCTCAGGCCGCCGGGGTCGGATGCCGTCACGGTGACGGTTGCCGGCCCACCGTTCCAGTCCTGAGCGGCGGACAGGTTCAGCGTCGCACCGGAGACGCTCGCGCGGACGTTCGAGTTCGCGCTCGTCGCCGACCATGTGAGTGCGTCGCCGTCGAGATCCGAGCCGTGGGATGCGAGGCTCACGGTGGCGCTCTGATCTTCCGCGAACTGCTGCGCCGGAATCGCCGAGACCGCCGGGGCATCGTTCACGGACTTGACAGTCACCTGCGCGGAGCCGTTCGCTTCGAGGCCACCCGGATCCGCGGCTGTAAACGTGATCCGCTCCGTGCCGTGCCAGTTCGTCGGCGCGCGGAACGTGGCACGTCCGTTCGAGACGGCGACCGTAACGTTCTGCCCTCCGGAGTTGCGCCAGGTGAGTTGCGCGTCGGAGTTGTCCACGTCCTCGATGAGCGCGTTGAGATTGATGCTCGACGTGCCGTCCTCGTCGAATTCCACTGCCGGGAGAGCCGAGAGCACCGGCGCATCGTTCACCGCCGCCACGGTGACCTGCACCGAGCTATTCGCGCTCAGTCTGCCCGGGTCGGCCGCCGATATGGCGACACTGATCGGACCGCCGTTCCAGTTCTCTTCGGCAGAGAGGTTGAGCGTCGATCCGGAGATCGTTGCCCGCAGGCTGGCATTCGGGCTCGTCGCGTACCACGTGAGCGCATCTCCATCGAGATCCGAGCCGTGTGGTCCGAGTTCGACCGCCGTGCTGCGATCCTCATCGAACCGCTGAGCGGGAATCGCGCTGATCTGTGGTGCGTCGTTCACGGCCTTCACAGTGACTTGCATCGTGCCGGTCGCTTCGAGTCCTCCCGGGTCTGCGACGGTGAGCGTGATGCGCTCCGTACCGTGCCAGTTCCGCGCCGAGCCGAAACTCGCGCGTCCGTTCGCCACGGACACCGTCACGTTCTGTCCGCCCGATGCGCGCCACGTGAGCTGAGCGTCCGTGTTGTCCGGGTCGTCGACAACCGCGTTGAGGCTGATGCTTGAGGAGCCGTCCTCGTCGAATTCAACAGCAGGCAGCGTCGAGAGTACCGGCGCGTCGTTCACCGCCGCCACAGTGACCTGGACAGTGGCGTTAGCACTCAGCCTGCCCGGGTCGGCCGCCGATATGGCGACACTGATCGGACCACCGTTCCAGTTCTCGCCGGCGGCCAGGTTCAGCGTCGAGCCGCTGATCATCGCCCGCAAGTTCGCGTTCGGGCTCGTTGCGTACCACGTGAGCGCATCACCGTCGAGGTCCGAACCGTGTGGCCCGAGTTCGACGGACGTGCCGCGATCCTCGTCGAACCGCTGAGCGGGAATCGCGCTGATTTGCGGCGCGTCGTTCACGGACTTCACCGTGGCTTGCATCGTGCCGGTCGCTTCGAGGCCGCCGGGATCGGCCACCGTCAGCGTGATGCTCTCGGTTCCGTGCCAGTTCCGCGCCGAGCCGAAGCTTGCGCGTCCGTTCGCTACGGATACCGTCACGTTCTGGCCGCCGGTGGCTCGCCATGTGAGCCGGTTGTCCGGGTTATCCACGTCGTCGACGAGAGCGTTGAGGTTCACGCTTGAGGAGCCGTCCTCGTCGAACTCAACCGCAGGCAGCGTCGAGAGCACCGGCGCATCGTTAACTGCCGCGACGGTGACCTCAACCTGTCCCGATGCGCGCAATCCGCCCGGATCGGTCACGGTGAGCGTCAGGCGCTCGGCTCCGTTCCAGTTCGCTCCGGCTGAGAAGCTCGCAACGCCACTCGTTACAGCGACGCGGACGTTCCTCTGTCCCGTGAATGCCCAGGACATCTCCGTCGGCCGGTTGTCCGGATCGGACACGTACTCCGTCAGCGTCAGCGACGTCGAGGCGTCCTCATGGAACGATACCGCTGGCACGCGAGCCAGCGTCGGCGGGTCGTTCACCGGCGTAACCTGCACAGTGAACGTCGTCGACGCGCGTTCGTTGTCCGGGTCGCTGGCCTGGATGGATACCGTCTCCGGTCCGCCGTTCCAGTTCTCGGGAGCCGACAGCGTAATGCGGCGCGTGCTTCGATCAAGCTCGGCGCGCACGTTTGCCGGTGGCGTTACGGCCACGGTGAGGCGCGAATTCGGATGATCGGCATCGCTCAGGTAGTCGTCCAGCGCGACGACCGATCGGCCGTCCTCGGCGAACGTAGCCGCCGGGATGCGAGCGAACTGTGGCGCTTCGGGCACGGGATTCACGGTGACCTGGAACGTTCTGCGCACGTTCAGCCCGCCTGGGTCGGCCACGGTGAGCTGTATCTCCTCGGGGCCGCCATACCAATTGGAGGGAGCGCTGAACGTCGCCCTCCGGGTGCGCCCGTCGATGGCGACTTGAACGTTCCGCGCGCTCCGACCGGTCCAGCGCATTTCGCGCGCTGCGTTGTCCGGGTCGCTCACAAACGGATCGAGATCGACAGTGAGCGTTGCGTCTTCGTTGAACTGCTGCGCCGGGATCGTGGCGAGCACGGGCGGATCGTTTACCCCGATGATTTCATACTGCGCGACGATCTGATTGGAGAGCCCGGCGGGGTCCCGCACGGTGTATACCACGCGACGCGTCGCGCCGCCGAAGTTCTCCGGCGCGCTGATCCTCGCCGTGCGAGTTGTCGGATTCAAGTCCACCGAGAGCGGTTCGTCGGGTACTGCCGACCAGACCAGATCCGCGTCGGCGTTATCGGGGTCGGTCACGTACCGGTCGAGGCTGACCGTTGTCGACTCGTCCTCCCGGAAACTCGACGGCGGAATCTGGGCGACGGCGGGCTCGTCGTTCACGCCGGTGAATGTTACCTGCGCCGCCGTGGTCGCGGAGAGTCCGCCGGGGTCCGTTGCGGTGAACCGAATCGGCACGTTCGTCCCGGTGAAATCCTGCGCGCCGCGGATCGTGGCGATGGTTCGGTTGATCGAGACGTTGAGCTTGCTTCGGTCATAGCTCGCCGACCATGTGAGTCTCTCAGTCCGGTTGTCGATATCCCGCGCGTAGGGCAACAGATCGATCGTCAGGTCCGTGTCCTCGGCGATTGTCTGCGCGGGGATGTCGCGGGTGGTCGGAGCGTCGTTCGTGCCCCTGACGGTGACGCGGATTTCGCCGACGCCCACGCTCTTGAGCGGGTCCCGCACCTCGACGCGGATCGTTTCAGGGCCACCCTCCCAGTCCGCTTCAGGCGTGAGTAGGACCACGTGGCCCGCTCCCACTTCGGCCTCGATGTGAGGGGTGCTGCGCGCCGTGAGTTCGATCTCTTCGATGGCATTGTCCACATCTACGATGTAGCGAGCGAGGCGAGCGCTGTGCGGCGTGTCCTCCGTCATGGTGATCCCGGGGATCGGCTGAATGCTCGGGGGGTCGTTGCCGGTATCGACCCGGAATCGCCAGACGCGCGGCTTGCTCTCATCGTCGTCGTTTGCGTACAGGACAGTCTGTTCGTTCTGGACTGCCTTCACCGACCAGTAATAGTCCCTGTTATCGAGCAGCTCTCTCTCGGGCGGCACCTGGAAGTACTGGATCGCCTCGGGAATGAGAGAGACTTCGCGGACGAGGGCGTTCCGCGTGAAGGTCGATTCGGCTCCGACAGAAACGATGAACGATAGTTCCTGGTTCGGGTCCGGATCGTACGTGAACTGCCATTCGAGACGCGGCTGGACCGTGAAGGCGATACTGTCGGGCTGGGGTTCCACCATGTTGAACGGCAGAGGCTCGTCGTCGCGTGTATCCAGCATGAACGAGCGCGGTTCTGACCAGTCGCTCTCCACGAGGCCGTCGTAGGACTTCACCCGCCACCAGCAACGCGTGTTCTCCAACAGTTCCGGCACGGTCGTCCAGATGGTGACGTCCGTCCCCACTTCCAGTTCGACCGGCTCGTTTTCTCGCCTGCCGCCGGCCTTCAACCGGGCGTTCTCGAAGTCTTCGCCGTAGTACGCCTCGAAGATGTACTTAAGCTCGTCTCCGTCGGCGTCCGCGATGTTGTTGGCCGCGATCCGGGGTCGTGAAGAGCCGCTCCGCAGAACGGCCTCGTCATCGGGGTATGCCGGCGTCGGCGTCGGCGGAGGAACGTTCATGTGGAAGTTCGTCTCGCGCCAGCGCCCCCAGTTGTAGCTGTCGTTCGCGCGGACACGCAGGTAGTATGTCGTCCCCTGAGCCAGCGGCGCCCCGTCGTATTCGTAGGACAGGAGCCGCCCGGTTTCCTCGTTCCGCCAGAATGGCTCTCCCTGAAATGTGGGGTCGGCGCTGATCTCCATCTGCGTCGTTGCCTGCGGATCGTTCTCCGCGTCGACGTAACTCCACGAGAAAGTCGGCGTGGCGTCGATAAGACTAACACCGCGCAACTGGCTATTCACCCGCAGGCGCGATATGATCGGCGGCTTGCTGACGAAAATCACCTGTGCGCTCAGTGGCGGCGTCGTACCGGTCTCAACTCGTATGATGTCCCCATTGCCAACCTGAACGACCACGTTCGGGTCGCCCTCAAGCAGCGACGCGACCACGTACCCGCGGTAGGTACCTGTTGTCAGGCCCGATTCGACGAGGATACGTGCGGTGCCTTCCGGGTCGCTGGTTGTCGAGCTGATGATGACGGTTGCCTGGTCCTCCAGGTGTGGGCTTTCGTCGCGCGCCACCATCTCTATGTGGATGGTATCGCCGTTGGTCACCGTCCCATTCTCGCCAAACGGTTCCGCCATGGTGCCCATTGGCGCCATTCGCATGGAAACCGCCTGATCGGGGGTCCCTGGGGCGTCTATGGATGGGCCGTCGAGCGGATTGGTCACGATCACGCTGCCCGTTACCTCGGCATCGACGGTGAGGCCGTCCGCGCGACGCCGTGCGGCGTCCAGCACCGGAGCCGGACGGTCTCCGGTAACGATGTGTCCCCACCATATCCGGTCCGCCATGATCTCCGCGCTCGACCGGTTATCGACTCCGGAGAGTCCGTTGTCGCGCATGTTCGACGTCGAAACGCTCGGAGCGGCGTTTTCATACGCGATGATGCCGCTGAAATCGTTGTCGGCGATGGTGCAGTTCCGGATGATAGGGCTGGAGCCGGTGACCGAAAGGCCCATGCCGCACTTCGCGATCACCGAGTTAACGATCGTCGGTGAGGAGTTGTTCGAGCATATGACTCCGGCCGTCTGGCTTCCGATAACGGTGACGTCCGATATGAACGGGCTGGAGTTGTTCGAGCAGATGATGCCCGAGCTGACGTTGTTGAGAACCAGATTGTTGGTGATGTTCGGGTTCGAGCCCGTCTCAACCGAGATGCCGCTCGTGCAGTTCTGAATGAGGTTGTATTCGACGACTACGGTGCTGTCTACTCCGACGAGCACGATGCCGTTGAAGCTAGCGCTGTCGATAACGCAATCCCGGATCGTGACCGGGCCCGTTGGCCGGTTCAGGATGTAGGCCGGAACGCGGTCGGCCGAATCGGCATCTGCGTCGCTGTAAGCGCTATCCCCGCTGAGTCCGCCGGGCGCGTCGGCGGTAACGCCCTGCCGGACCTGAACGCCGATCTCGGTGTGTCTGAACTCCGTGTGGATCACATGTCCGCCGGAGTAGTTGCCGACGTACATCACGCCGCCCCAGATGCGGTTCGGATCCCACGGTGCGAGCGAACTCATCATGACGACCGGGAGTGAGTCGGTGCCCGTGATCTCCAGGTGCCCGAGTGCGTTGATGTGAAGCTTGTTCCGCTCGACCGGTCCGTCGAAATAGAGTGTGCAGCCGGCGGCGACGTAGAGCGTGTCCTCGGCGGGAACGGTCACCACGTCGGTGATGCGGTAGTTGCCGGCGTTCCAGTACCCGGAGACATCGCCGGAGACCTCAGTCGCTTCGGGCAGATTCCAGACGCGCTCGACAGAGTCGGCCGGAGCGGCGGCTGTATCCACTGCCGCCACCTCGCCTTCCGTTGGCTCGGTCTGCGCGACCGATATGCCCGCGGTGAGGAGGATGGGCAAGAATCCCCTCTTCAGGATTTCCAACGTCGCCATCCGCGATTACCCCCATCTGTATCCGGCGCGGCGCAACATTGGGTAGCCACGCGCGCGCGACTCGATCATCACTTGCATCGTAAAAGTATACGGTATTCCGCCTGGTCCGGTTGCCATCGGCAGGCCGCAGCCGCGAGCCTGTGCAGTTGCCTCCGCGCAGCCCGTGCGAACGGCGAGGACACAACTCCCCAATCTACGTCCGTACCTTCGCCATGATGGTAGGTGCGAAAAGGGGGGAACGTCAAGGGAACACGAGGTGTTAAACGCAGATAGCGCCCCTGTCGACAGAGGCGCTCCTCGCTCTGGATACGACCGCTGGTGGAGGCAGATCGCGCCGCATGGCAACTCGCATGAAGCGAACGGTGATGCTCGCCATGTTCTTCGGCGTTGCGCTCGTGCCCGCGCTCTGCGCGTGCCGGGGCAACCAGTCCGCCGCCGGTGAATTCAGAGAGCCCAACCATCAGATCATGCTCGGCCTCTATCAGATCACCTGGAGCACAGCGCAGCAGCAAGCGGGGCTGGAAGCTGTGGACGCCCACCTCGACGGCCCACCGGCGATCGTGATGTTCTATCGCGATCTCGCGCGCCCGTTCCCCGAGGCCCTCTGCCGCTCGCTGGACGAGTACGGCGCCGTACCCATGGTGAGCTGGGAACTCTGGCACTGGGGCGACAGGCACGGTGGCCCGGAGCGCCTTCCGATGATCAACGGCGGCGACTACGATGAGTACTTCCGGGCTTGGGCGCGCGATCTGCGCGAGAACGGGCGTCCGGTCTTCATTCGCTTCGGTTTCGAGATGAACGGCGACTGGTTTTCGTGGGGCGGACGCGACCCCGATGGGTTCGTCGCCGCGTGGCGCAGAGCGCACGCTATCTTCGTGGAAGAGAGCGCGACTAACGGGATATGGGTGTGGAGTCCGAACGTCAAGAGCATCCCAGAGGTCGAGCGAGAGCCCTGGAACGACATGCACAACTATTATCCCGGCGACGACGTCGTCGACTGGGTTGCCGTGGATGGCTACAACTGGGGCCGGACCAGAAACTCAAACGGCTACCGGTGGCTGAGTTTCGATGAACTGCTCGGGCCGATTCTGAGCGACTTCGACGAGCGCTATCCGGACAAGTGGCAGATGATCGGCGAGTTCGCCAGCGTCGGCAGCGAGGACGGCGATTCGGGCCATGGCGGAAGCAAAGCCGACTGGATTCGCGAAGCGTACGCGCAGATCCCCGGCTACCCTCGCCTAGGCGCGATCGTCTGGTTCAACCTCGACAAGAACCGCGAAGGCGAGTTCGACTGGAGCCTCCTGACGAACTCGGAGGTGGTGCGGGCTTACAACGAATCGGTGGATCGGCCCTGGTATTCCGCGTCGTACGATGAGTGGATCGACCGCCATCGGTCACTCCAGCATGTTCTGGCGGGGGAGGCCCCCACGTGGCAGGCGACGAACCCGCTCGGCCCGGCCCGATAGTCCGCGCCCGGCGGCGGGCGCTCCAGCGCCACGGTCGTATCAATCCTGATACAGATTTTGGGCTCCCTGCAACTCGTCGTCGCCCGCCGGGACGGCTTCTACCGGACTGGCATCCCATTTGCCCCCAACCGCTACAACGGGCACACTTCATCCAGCACCTGACTCAGCACCGTGAACCGTGGACGTGGCGATGAATCGGAAACATCCTGCAGGCGACCGGACGGCGCGCGCCGTTGCGTGGGCGCTCAGCGCGTTGCTCGTGATTCAGACGGTGGGGTGCGCCGGCGGAACGAACATGCGCATCATCCCGCGCGCGCAACGCGTCTCCATGATCTCTCCTTGGATGTACTTCGACCTGTGGCAGGCGCTTGAGGTGGGCCGCGGCGTACTCGTTGGCACACTCGACGGTCGGTCGGTATCGGGAGCGTTCGTATCGGGCGGTGCGAAGTCGATCGTGCTCCACACCTCGGAAGGCACCCGGGCCATGCAGATCCGCGACGTCCGGTATCTCATCAACGTGCTCGATATGTCCCACTCCCGCGACGGTGCGATAGCGGGAGGGCTCATCGGCCTGGGCACGGGGCTGACTCTCGCCTACATGTCGAATGGGCAAAGCTCCGGCACCACGGCGTCGCGACCGGCGCGCGCGATGGGCGTGGCGGACGGGACATCCGACGAGTCGTCGTCCGGCGAGTCAGCCGCGGCAGGCGAGTCCGAGAGCACCAACAGCGAGTCCAGCGCCGGTACGACTCCGAGCCAGTCCAGCACCGAGGGCGGCTCGTCCACAAGCTCCGACGCGTACGATACCGGGCAGGGCGCGTCCAGCGAATCCTCGACGAGCACGAGCGACCCGACGACGACCGGTTCGAGCACCTATGACGATGGCGGCACGCAGGGCAGCAGCGGCGGCTCCTCTACCGGCGGTGGCGGCGGTACCGGCACCACGACCACAGACGGCACGTCGTCGAGCGAGAGCAGCGGGAACTCCGTCGTCTACGTGAGCTACTACGACGAGGATGACGGCACGTCCAGCTCGTCAAGTTCACCGGCGACGGGCCCCGGAGGTACTGCCGAGCAGCCCACCGGGACTCGTTCTTCGCCCGCGATGCGCGCGCTCTTCTACGCCGTGACGTTCGCCGCCGTTGGCACGTTCGTGGGCTGGCTTGTCGGTCGGAGCATGAGGAAGAAGACGCCGCGCGTCGACTACGTGTTGTTCCCGGCTAACCTCGACGACCAGGCCGGCAGGACGCCCGAGCAGTACCTCGCGGATCAGATCGTTGCACCGTCGGCCATGGTTGCCACCGAGACGCTGATGCCCGGCAGCCGATTCGATTCGCCGCGCAGCGCGCAGCGGTTCGAGCAGTTCGCCGGCTCCGGCACGGTCGTCGAGGTGAGCCCGTGGGTCGGCGCCGAGATCGGGGCTGACGACGCACGAGCGTTCAGCCTGTTCCCGACAATCGACGACCTCCAGCGCGCCGTCATCGTCCGCGTCGATGAACACGAAGAGCGCACCGGAACGGAGTTCCGATACATTGCGGTCATCACCCATCTGAGCGGCGGAGTTCCCGAGATCACGCTCAACCGCCTGACGCCGCGGGATGTGATCACCATCGCGACGCAGGTGAACCTCGTCCAGGCGGGGATACTGTGATGGCGCTGGGCGCAGGCACCGGGGCGATTCGCCCCCTATCTGTCACCTCCGGTGACATCCTTCCCCAGGGGGGAGAAAGAAGCGCGGCCCGCATCAGCGTGACGCGGAGACGAGCCCCCACGGCGAAGGCTAACGGAAGCATTCGGCCGAAACGAGCCTGGGCGCGTGCGGCAGGCCCCGATCCTTCTCCTGCTTGCGGGAGAGGGTGCCGGAGGCGTAGAGCGCAGCTCGGAGCGGAGGCGGGTGAGGGTCCGCGGCCATATCGCTCCCTCGTCGTGCTACTCCTTGCTATGTCGCTCAGCTTCGCCGCGACGGGTGCGCGCGCCGTACCGGCGCTGCAGGATACCATCCCGGAGCCGGTGCCGGGCGGGTCCGCCGTCGTGTGGGATGACGTTCCGGAGTATCGGCACGAGGGTGTGGCAGGCTGGAAACTCGCGACGGCCGTCGCGGGCGCGGGTGTCTACAATGTGGGCTTCTACCAGACGCTGAAGAAGCCGTGGTGGAGTGGCGAGAAGTCGGACTTCCACGTCATCAACGACTGGTGGGGCGGCTACTCGATGGAAGTCGACAAGGTCGCTCACGCGTGGTCGGCGCAGGTGATTGCGCGCGCGTCGGCGGAGACGTACCGGTGGTCGGGCATGTCGCGGCGGCAGGCGCTCCTGTGGGGAGGCGTGACGAGCCTGGCGACGATGACGCAGATCGAAGTGCTCGACGGCTTCACCCAGACGTACGGTTTCAGCACGGCGGACTACGCGGCGAATGCGGTCGGCGCGTTCTGGCCGCTGGCGCAGGATCTGTGGCGGCCGCTCAGGCTCGTGACGTTCAAGATGAGCTACCACAACGGATATTTCGAGCAGGCCGTCGCACCGAACGTGCTCGAAGACTACAACCGGCAGACGTACTGGCTCGCGCTCGACGTGAGCGGCGTGCTGCCACGTCCCGCTCGGCGGTACTGGCCGGACTGGCTCGGCGTCGCGGTGGGCTACGGCGTGCACAACGCGTTCACATACGTGAATACGCGCGAGTACGATCCCGCGCAGCCGTACCGCAGCTATCTCGTGACGCGTACACCTGCGCGAATGATGCGCGAGTACTATGTCGCACTGGACCTCGATCCGACGCGGCTGCCGCTTGGCGACGGCTGGCTCGCGGCGCTGGTCCGGCCGCTGAAATACATCCATCTGCCGTCGCCCGCGATTCGCTTCCGCGAGGACGGCACGCGGATGTTCGCGCTGTATTTCTGAGAGCAAGCCGCTGAGAGGTGAACACGAAGATTCCTGGAGTCTGTGGCGAGCCCGGTGCTCAGCGATCATCCCAGGGGGAGGATGCCATGAACTCCCGAACCGCCATGCTCGTGTGCGCCGGAGTCGCGTTGTGCGCGACCCTTTCTGTCGCTCAGCCGGCCGGCTCGCCGACTCTTGCATGGGAGACGGCCGGCCCTTACGCGAAAATCGGGAGCGTCGCAATAAGCCCGGACGGGGAAACGATTGTCACAGGCAGCGGCGACAAGACGATCAGGGTGTGGCGTGCGGTGGATGGGTCGATGGTGCGTACTCTCACGGGCCACACAGGCGCCGTGAACAGCGTCGCCATCAGCCCCGATGGTAATGCCATTGTTTCGGCGGGATCGGTCGGTGATTCGACGATCAAGGTCTGGGATCTCTCAAGCGGCACACTACTCCGAACATTCCCCGTCCCAGGCAGTAGTGACGAGGGGCATGGATACGCTGCTGAATGCGTTGCGATGAGCACCGTTGGAACCATCATTGTGTCGGGGGGTGCGGATAACTCGGTGAAACTGTGGAGCTTCCTGGATGGTGCGCTGCTGGAAACGCTCGTTGCCTATGTCGCTTCATACACCGGTTTGTACGAAGTTGCGATAACGCCCGACGGCGGCACCGTGCTTTCGATAGACACCAATCAACGACTCGCGGCATGGCGAGTTGCGGACGGCACGCTGCTTCACCTGATCGACACAGGCCACACGGGTTACGGAGGGACTATCGCACTTACGCCGGACGGGAACACTGCCGTTTCGGGCGGCGGTGACAAAAAGATCAGAATTTGGAGCATCTCCGACGGATCGCTGCTGAGAACGCTGCCCGTGTCCAGCGATGGGGACATAGCCCATTGGCCGGCCGTTGGAAAAGTAAGAATCAGCTCTGACGGGGGCACGATCGTGTCGTCGGGTGGCGCGGAGATCAAGGTGTGGAATTTTGCCAGCGGCGTCCTGCTGAGAACGCTACCGCTTCCACAGCATGCTCCCCACAGTCTGGCGATCAGCACGGACGGGGGTTACATCGTTTCCGGTACGGATGCAGGAACACTGGTCGCCTGGCGCGTCGATCCGCCGTTCTCACAATGGCCTTCCTCCGTCGAGACCGCCGTCACCGCACTGCCAGCGCGCCCCGAACTTCTGCAGAACACACCGAATCCATTCAACCCCTCGACGACAATTCCCTACGGCCTGCCGCAGGACGCCGATGTCCGTCTTCGCGTGTTTTCGGTGACCGGGAAGGCGGTCCGAACTCTGGTCGACAGGTCGATGAACGCCGGCGGGCATGGCGTGGTGTGGGATGGTCGAGACGATTCCGGCGTGCCCGTTGGTAGCGGCGTCTACCTCTATCGACTGGAGGTGTGGGGCGAGTTGGACAGCAACTCGCCAACGAACCGGCGCGAAGCGGCGGTTCGCCGGATGACGCTCGTGCGGTAGGGGTTGGCTCGCGGCGCTGGTCCGGCCGCTGACGAACATCTACCTGCCGTCGTCGGCGATACGCTTCCGCGAGGACGGCACGCGGCTGTTCGCGCTGTACTTCTGATCAGAGCCTATTGGGGCGTTGTTCCTGCCCGCCCCCCGATTACGTTCCAGATGAACTCCACATTCCGCCGTCCACCCGGAGCTTTCCCATGCCCCATCGCAACATCGTCTTCCTGTTCGCCGACCAGATGCACGGGTTCGCCATGGGCTGCATGGGCTGCCCGGATGTCGATACGCCCGAACTCGATCGCCTCGCCGCCGAGGGGACGCTCTTCCGCACCGCGTATTCGAACGCGCCGGTCTGCACGCCGTTTCGGCTGAACCTGCTCACCGGGATGTACGGCCAGCGCATCGACGGCTTCCGCAACCGCGCGCTGATCCCGCCGGGAGTTCGCACACTCGCCGATGGGCTCAACGACGGCGGCTACCGCACGGGCTACGTCGGCAAGTGGCACATCGGCGACTCCGGCAACAAGGCGATTCCCGAAGAGCTTCGCGGCGGCTTCACGGAGTTCGAGGGCTACCAGTGCTACAACCACTACCTCGAAGGCGTGGAGTTCTACGACGAAGCCGGGGATGTGCGGAAATTCGACTACCACCGCACCGACGTCACTACCGACATCGCGCTGGAGCGGCTCGACGGCCTCGTTGAACGCGATCAGCCGTTCGCGCTCTTTGTGTCGTACCAGAACCCGCACTACCCCGAGCAGCCGGACCCGGAGTACTACGAGCCGTACCGAGGCCGACCCATGGCGCGGCGTCCGAACGTGGAAGAGGTCGAGCCGTTCATCGTCACGCACAGTCCGAAGAGCCCGCGCCCCATGGAAGCCGATCCGATCTACGAGCAGTACGGCGGCGATATCGACGAGTACCTGCGCCACTACTTCGCGATGGTCACCCAGCTCGACGCCAACGTCGGACGTGTTCTGCGCGCGCTGGACGAGCGCGGCCTCGCCGACGACACGCTGGTCGTCTTCACGTCCGACCACGGCGACCTGGCATGCAGCCACGGCCTCACGGGCAAGGGCGTCGCGTACGAGGAGTCGTGCCGGATTCCGCTCATCGTGCGCGACCCGTTCGGCGAGCGCGGGCAGGTGAGCGATCTCATGGCGTCCGGCGTCGACATTTACCCGACGCTGCTCGACTGGGCCGGGCTGCCGCCGGAATCGTCCAACGACGGAGCCAGCTTCGCGCCGACACTCCGCGGCGAGCAGCAGGACCTCGAACGTCCCGTCTTCTCCGAGATGGGCCGATGGTGCATGGTCCGGCAGGGGGGATACAAGCTCAACGCGGCGAAGCCGGAGAGCGGTCCGGGCTCGCTGGAGTACACGGAACTATTCGACCTGGATGCCGACCCGTACGAGATGACGAATCTCATCGATGCGCCCGATCTCGCGGAGGTCCGTGTGCGGATCTCCGCGCTGCTCGATGAGTGGTGGAGCCGCGTCAACCCGGCTTAGTGAAGTACGACCTGAACATCCCCGGTTCGACCTCGTACGTCCATGCGAGAAAGCCCTTGTTCTTCATGGCGTCGATCCCAGGCGCCGGCAGGAACGTGGTCTTCAGCTCGACGATCTCCGACGCTTGGAGGTCGTTCGCGGCCTGAAGCAACGATACAAGGGGCATGGGGGCGTCGTCGGGAATCTCCGCTTCATCGAGAGACGCGACCACCTTCGATGCGTCGAACCACTCCGGCTGCTCACCGAGATATTCCTCGTCTCCGGGCTCGTCCGTAGAAGCCACGGGCGGCTGTCCCACAGCTTCTCTGAGCTTGTTGACGATGTCGTCCACCGGCATGCGAGCAACTGCCGCTGCCTGACGAAGCGAAGCTACTTTGGCCACGGACTTTCGCAGGATCGGGTTCTTGAGCTTCTTGAATGGCGGAGCCATCTCGATCAGGACCTCCTCAAGCTGCGGGTACTGTTCGAGGAGGGCTGCAACCTTGGTGGACGCTTCGATCAACTCACTATCTCTCTGCACTGTCTGACTCCAATCACTGTCTCTTCACACTGTCTGATTCCAAGGCTGGTCCCCGGCGATCCCCGCGCAATACTAACGCGGCGGCCCGGTCCTGCCAAGAGGGAGCGCCGCCGGGGTGGTGCGACCTCGACACCGACCCGAATGTGATGATGAATCCCATCGACAAGCCCGATTGCTCGGAGCAGGGCGGCGAGGCGCCCGTGAGGGCGCGTCGGGTGGGGGACACGATTCTACGATCGTACCCTCAACGCTCCGTGACCGAACCGCCTAGTCGTATCCCCTTCGCAAGCGAGGTAGGAAGCGATGCCCGTCCAGTTCCCCGTCGATCGTTGGGATCGGATCAAGCGCGACTACCGCTCGTGGTGGGCCGGTGAGCTGGACCGTCCGCTGTTCAACATCGGCCTGGAGGGTATCGACCCCGGCAGGCCTGAGCCCGACCTTCCCGAGTACGAGTTCCAGTGGTTCTACGACCCTGCTCGGACGCCCGAGGAGTTCGTCGACCGCTGGGACTACAGCCTGTCGCGAACCAAGTTCGTCGCGGACGGATTCCCGAGTGTCTGCCCCAATTTCGGAGCCGGCCTCGCGGCAGCGTTCCTCGGAGCGGGCATCGACACCATGTCCGATACGGCGTGGTTCCTCGCGCCGGACGACCGTCAGATCGCCGACATCGAATTCGAGTTCGACCCGGACAATGTCTGGTTCCGGCGGATGGTCGACATCAAGCGCGCGGCGGCACGTCACTGGGACGGTTCTGTGCAGATGGGCATGACCGACCTCGGTGGCAATCTGGACATCCTTTCGGTATTCCGGCCCGGCGAGGGGCTGCTGCTGGACCTCCTCGACCATCCGGAACACGTGGAGCGGCTGCTCTGGTCGTCAAGCGATATCTGGTGGCGCTACTTCACCGAGCTCGATGAGGTCCTGCAACCGACGAATCCGGGCTACAGCGCGTGGGCGGCGATCTACTCCGAGTCGCCCTACTACATGCTGCAGTGCGACTTCTGCTACATGATCAGCCCGGAGATGTTCGACGAGTTCGTGAAGCCGGAACTGGTGGCCATGTGCCGCAAGCTGACGAATCCGTTCTTCCATCTGGACGGGCCGGGGCAGTTGCGACACCTCGATTCGCTTCTCGAAATCGAGGAGCTGAAGGGCGTACAATGGATTCCCGGCAGCGGCGCGCCGGAGGTCGACAAGTGGCCGGAGGTTCACACGAAGATTCGTGCGGCGGACAAGCTGCTCCAGATCTGGCACGAGAAAGCCGAAGACGGCCGCTGGTACATCGACGTGCTCGCCGAGCAGATCGGCACCGCCGAAGGCATCATCGTCATCGGCACCGACAGCATGGAGAATGAAGACGAGATCGTCCAGATGCTCGATCGACACGGCGCGCTCTAACGCTCGCGAGGAAACTCCGGCGATCTGGAGCGGCGCCGCCTGATCGTGTGCGACCTACGCGGACGCTCGACGAGTGGTGGAGCCGCGTAACGCGCCCGTGAGTGCGCGCCGGGTGGGGGAGAACGGCGCTCGTCCGTACTCTCAACGCTCGCCATGTCCCGGTGCTCCGGTGCGAACATCGTCGGCCCCGCGGGCGGAATACCCTCCCCTTGTTGCTTCAGGAACGAGCCGATGATGGTACCTACAGCACGGTTCACGATGATCTGCGGTGTCGCGCTCATGGTGGCATGCGGCCCGACGGAGGTTCGCGGTCCAACGGATGCCGTTGAGGCGGATACGACCGCCGCCGGCATCGAGGTGCTCTGGTCGCCGGACCGAGTCGGCGAAGGTCGCCGCTTCCGTGTCGTCGTCCAGTGCGAGTCGCGCGTCGAGTGCGCGTATTCGGATGCCGTTGAACTGCTGGACCGTACGGCGGACGACAGCTCGCGCATCCAGCACCGGTTCTATTTCGTCGCTCGCGCACCGTCCGACGGTGCAAGCATCACGTTCTCATCCGATAGCGTGGCCAACTCCCCGCAATCGATCACGTTTCCCATCATCGCCGAGCGCGATTGGGGCCGGGACGCCACTGTTGGCGAGATACAGATTCCGCGCGTATGGCCGCTGGACCGCCGCGAGATCGGGCTCAAGCAGCGCCACACGCTCTATCCGCGGGAGCAGATCGGGCAGAATCCCCGCGAGGACAGCCCCGATGTCCTGACGTGGTCCGACGAGGAACTGTGGGGCCTCGTCCTCCCGTGCGACGTGCCGCGCTGGCACTTCATGAATCTCAAGCGTGGCTGCCCGGTCCACGGTCGGCAGGTATACAGCGAGAACGCCTACTACCCGTGGATCGTGGACTCCCGCACCGATCCGTACCGGATCCAGTGCCCCGTCGGCGGCGAGCGCTATCCCAGCAACGACTACGCCTCGGGCGACTACACCACGGGAGATTATCCCGACGACGGCTTCGGCTTCGAGCAGGACAGCGTGCGGTTTCCCATGACGGCGTACGGGCTGCTCCGCCGCGTGCGGTACACATACAACGTGGTGAGCACGTTGAGCGCGTACTTCCGCGATACCGGCGATCCCCGCGCTGCGCATCAGCTCGCCCTGCTGCTGGCGTCCATCGCCCGGGAGCAGCGGTACCTCAGCTACTTCCCGGAGCATCGATTCGGCCCGTTCATCGAGTCCATCGCAGGTGCACTGTATCGCAAGGACAAGTCGGCGAACTCGCTCGGGCCGCTGGAAACCGTGGAGCCGGAGGACCTGGTCAGGTCGGGCATGGACGACTATTCGATCAACACGCCGAAGCTCTACGGCAGGCTCTGCGACGCGTAAGATCTCGTTTTCGACCGTATCGACGAGGACGAGGGTCTCGTGGAATTCGTGTCACAGCAGATGCCGTGGCTGACCGACGGCCCGGCCGTCAGGGAGATGATCGAGACGTACATCCTGCGCGCGGGGCTTCAGGGATCGCTCGATCGCGCGACCGACTCGAACCTCCCACGGCCGCAGGAGGCGTTGCTTCAGATCATTCAGACGCTCGACCAGCCTGAATGCAGCGAACTCACCGAGTGGCTCGTCCACGGTGGCGGCGAGGTCGCCTCCATGCCGGTGAATTTCTACTACAAGGACGGCGCCGCGTTCGAATCGGTCGGCGGCTACAACGGCATCCACGTGTCGGAGTTCGTACCGCTCGCGACGGGATTGCGGGCGCTCTGTGTTGAAAGCCCGGGCGTCTACTCGCCGGAGCGTTTCGACGTTCTCGCCGGAAGCGAGCGCATGCACAGCATTCTGCGCTGGCCGACAGAAGTCGTCGTGGCGCAGACGGAAGTGCCGTTCATCGGCGACCACGGCGGAATCCCGCGCTCCGAGATTCTCGACCCGATGCCCATCATGGATACCGGACGCGACCAGGCCAATCTGCGCGTCGCCATTGAATGGTATCCGGAGGATTCCCTGTTCAGTTCGGCGCTGTCCATGCATGAGAACGTCCGCGAGCGGCGCCAACTCAGGCGACAGCACCCCGACTCGGCATTCGCGCCGCTCCCGTCCGATCCGGACCTGCTCCAACCTTCGCGGCTGCTGGACGGCTACGGGGTCGGCATCCTCGAATCGGGCAGCGTCGACAACCGGCGGGGCGTCTGGCTCTACTACGGCGATCATCCGCATCACGGTCACGACCAGCGCATGGATATGGGGCTCATCGCGCACAGGCGAAATCTGCTGCGACACATGGGTTACCCGTACTCGTGGGAGCACGCGGGCAACTGGGACGCGAACTGGCTCACTCACTACAAGGTGCGGATCGCCGTTCCGGACAGCGTCGTCAGGCCGCGGAGCACCGTACGCCTGTTCCACGGCGGCGGGCCGTTCCAGATGGTCGAAGCCCTCGGCTACGGCATGTCGCTGAAACGCGTCGGTCCGACCTTCCTCGAAGCGCCCGATATCCGCATGAGGCGAGCGCTGTGCCTCGTCGACCTGCCGGACGGCCGCTTCTACGCGGTGGATTTGCTCCGCGCCGAAGGCGGCGTCGCCCACTGGTGGACGTTCCACGGACCTCCCGGCGAGATGACCACCAACTGCGACTCCTCGCTCACCACGCAGGAGACCGGCACGGCGGCAGGGCCGGACGTCGAATACGGCGCGGACACGCCGCACCTGCCCGACGGCACGCTTCGCAGCCTCTCGAATCTTTACGACGTGCGCCGCGGCAAGCCGAGCACGCCGGTGTCCGCCACGTGGGTCCTCGATGGCCCGGACAGCGTGAACGTGCGCATGACGCAGGTCGCGCCCGCCGGTGTCGAGACGATCTTCGCGCGCGGCCGTTCGCCGCATGCGCCGGCGGACGATCCGCCGTACGAGCTTGACTGGGTGCTGCGGCACGTCGAGAAGGATTCGCAGGAGACGGCGCTGCGGTCGGATTTCATCACGGTGATCGAAGCGGATGGATCATTGCCGCTCGGCCGCGTCGAATCGATATCTGAGAGTGGTGTTACGGGCGTTCGCGTCGAGTCCGACAGCGTCACCCACTGGATACTGCGCGCGGATGGCGTCACTCCGGACTCCCGGATGGACGACGTGGCCACGCTGGGCGAAATCGAGTTCTCGGGTCGCGCGGGCTTCATCGAAACGGACAGGGCGTCGGGCAGCCTCCGCAAGCTCGTGCTGCTGGGTGGCGGCAGGCTCACTCGGCGCGGACAGGGCATTCTGGCGGGAGCGCCCAACTGGAAGGCGGCCATCAGCGGCCTGGAGCCGGGCGGCCGCACCATCACCGTGCACGCCGCGTCGCCTCCTCCGCTGGACCTTGTCGGGCGGTACCTCTTTGTCTCCCGCGAGTTCGAGCCCAAGCCCGACGGTGATTGCTTCGCGTACCGCGTCGAGGCGATCACGCGTCGCGGTCCCGATACGTGGGACCTTAGCCTCAACTGGCCGGTCGTCACCGCGGAAGGAGTCGTGGCTCGTCACGCCGAGCTTGGCTTCACGATGTCCGGCGAGTTGCCGCTTGGGCGCGCACGACCGTTCTATCGCGGCTCGTACTTGCTGAACGCGGATCGCAGCGTGTCCCTTCGTCTGGCCGACGCGGGGCGGAGAGAGGACGACGAGACCTACGTCGTACCCTATCCCGTCGCTGACTCGTCGTTCGCCACGTCGTATCCCGTGGGATCGACCTTCACCATCGAGGAGATCGGCGTTGGCGACACGGTAGTCGCGGTAGGGTTCACGGAAATGACGCGAAGCGCGGGACAATGGCGAGTCAGGACGAGCTCGCCCGCCCAGACGGACCTGACAGAGTCCGCAGCGCACGAGTAGGGCCGCAATTCCACCGGGAAACCTCCGCCCCTTCACTGCGGGAAACGAGCCGAGAATGAAACGCACAACCTTGTTCGCCACGATCTGCTGCGTCGCGCTCATGTCGGCGTGTGGACCAGCGCGCGTCCGTGGCTCCATGCACGCCGCCCGGGCCGACCGACACACGATACACGTCGCAACCGACGGCGACGATGGCTGGTCCGGCGCGCTGGAGACCCCGGCGCGTGACGGCTCCGACGGTCCGTTCGCCACGCTGGAGCGCGCTCGGGATGAGATCAGGGCGCTGCGCGGCGGTGGTCGGCTCTCGGCGAGTGTTGGCGTCGAGGTTGTCGTACACGAGGGGACGTACCGGCTCGACAGCACGTTTGTGCTGACGGACGAAGACTCCGGCAGCGAGGCCGCGCCGGTCGAGTACCGTGCCGCAGACGGCGCGACGGTCACCATCGCCGGCAGCCGCGAGGTCCACGGCTTCACCCCGCATCGGGGGGAGGTGTTGCGTGCCGACGTCGACGACGTGGATCTGAGCGCCCTGAACGTCGAGACGAACGACCCCGTGCTGACGTGCGAGTTGTTCTACGACGGCGAGCGGCAGATCCTCGCGCGCTGGCCTGACTTCGATCCTCTGGACCGTGCGGCCGGCGGATGGGCGTACACACGCTCCGTGCCCGAGACCCGCACGTTCACCCAGTTCGCGTATGTCGACGATCGTCCAGCCACGTGGCGGGATCCGTCCACAGCGCAGATACACGTCTTCCCCCGCTGGGACTGGGCCGACGATTTCGCGGGCGTCAAGTCCGTGGACGTGGATTCGTCCATCCTGCATCTCGCCGACCAGACGCGGTACCCCATCATCGCCGGGCGCAGGTACTACGTGCGCAACGTGTTCGAGGAGCTGGACGCGCCGGGAGAATGGTTTCTCGATCGCGACGACTGGACTCTGTACTTCCAGCCCCCCGACAGCAGCGGCGGTCGTGTGACAACCGTTTCGTACGTGGACACGCTGGTGCATCTGGACGGCGCGAGTCATATCACGCTTCGCGGCCTTGTGCTGGAGGAGTGTCGTAAGGAGGCCGTCGCGGTGGTCGGGGGCAGCGACGTCAGCATAGCCGCTTGCACGATCCGGAACACCGGTGCGTACGGCGCGAGCATCAACGGCGGTACTGCCAACGGCCTCTCCGGGTGCGACATCAGCCACGTTGGGCTCGGCGGCGCACTGCTCTCGGGCGGAGACCGGCCCACGCTCACGCCCGCGGGCAACTACGTCGACAACTGCCACATTCACCACTACGGGCGGAGCGTGAAGTGCTACAGCGCGGCGGTGAAGATATTCGGGGTCGGTAACCGCATCACGCACAACCTTATCCACGACGCGCCGCACTGCGCGGTGTTGCTGAAGGGCAACGATCATCTGATCGAATACAACGAGATACACAACGTCGTCGAGGAAGCGCAGGACGCCGGAGCGTTCTACTTGGGGCGCGACTGGACCGAGCGCGGCAACGTCGTGCGCTACAACAGCTTTCACGATCTGTATGGTTACGGCATGTCCGGCGGGTCGGACTACATGGGCGTCTACCGGTACGCAACGCCGCGAGCCTCGTGGGCGGTGTATCTCGACGACTGCGCCAGCGGCACGAGCATCTACGGCAACCTGTTCTACCGCTGCGCGCTCACGGCGGCCCACATCGGCGGCGGGCACGACAATACGTTCGAGAACAACATCGTCGTGGACTGCTACCCGCCCGTGCATATGAACGACCGACGCGGCAACTCGGGCACGCTCCGGCGGCGGCTGGAGGAGATGAACTACCAGGAGCCGCCCTACAGCGAACGCTACCCGACACTGCCATCCGTCCTGGAAGGCGATCCCTATCTGGGCAAGCGAAACTCCATTGCGCGCAACGTCGTCTGGTACACCCGCGACGATGTTCAGGGCTTCTGGGGCATAGGCCGGAAGCCGGGAAGCTCCTTCGTGTGGGAGCTGAAGAACTTCGATCCGACGACGACCACGATTGACTCCAATCTGATCTGGCATGGCGATAGCCCGATCCGCGTCGCGCAGAACGCGTACGGCGAGGAACGCACGGTGGTGGATTGGGATGCGTGGCGAGCCATGGGCTTCGATGCGGCGTCGCGCATAGCCGATCCGCTCTTCGTGGATGCAGCCAGCGACGACTACCGGCTGCGGGAGGATTCACCCGCGTACGCCCTCGGATTCCAGCCGATACCGTTCGACAGTATCGGCCCGTACCAGCACGCGAATCGCGCCTCCTGGCCGGTGGACAGGCAGCTCCGCAGGGGCGTGGTCGAAGAACAGACGTGGACCGTTAAGCTGTTCGACTTCGAAACCGAGGGGCAGTGGCACTTCGCGAAAGACTTCGCCGTCGCCGGGCCGTTCGCGCTGGCGTGGGATGGTACCTGGACTGACGACACGAAGACCGTCGCCGCGAGCCTGCCGGGGTTCGACCGGGCATACGAGCCCGACGATCGCGACACGTGGAACTCCGAGGCGCGGTTCGAGACGCTCGACGGCGAATCCGGCTGGAGGCGTGTGAGCCGGGACGAGGTCGGTTACCTGGATCTCGGCCTGCATTTCGAGTCCACCGTAAACGTCGTGGTCTATGCCCGGTGCACCATCGCCTCGCCCGACCGGCGGTCCACGCGACTGAGCGTCGGCAGCAACGATGGCGCGCGTATCTGGCTGAACGACGCCCTCGTGCATTCCGATGAATCGGCTCACCGCGCCGTGCCGCACCAGACGTTCGTGCCGGTGGATCTCAACCGCGGCGAGAACTCCCTGCTGGTGAAGATCTACAACGTCGGCGGCGGATTCGGGTTGTACTTGGCGGTCGAAGATCCCGACCGAGAGCTGTCGCTGACCGTCGAGTAGCCTTCCCGAGACGCTCTTTGCCCTCTTCATGCAATTCGTGTGAGGGGGGCAAAGTCGTTGTCCCATTGCCACTTCTGCACATCCACACTGCCCTTGCTCCAACTTTCCTCGCGAATGACTAGGTTTTTAGTTGACAGCCGGGTGTCCGGTGTGTATACTACGACTAAGAGCTTAGTCACAAGGAGGCGCGCCATGTCACCGAAACAGTCGTCGCAGAGGAAACTGACACCCCTCGAAACGCTCATCATGAACGTCCTGTGGGACGAGTCTCCCGCGCCGGTGAAGCAGGTGCAGGAACGGCTGGAGTCCGTCAAGCCGATGGCGCGGAACACCGTCCTGACCATGATGCGGATCCTGCGCGACAAGGGCTTCCTCGCGTCGGAGCGGGAAGGCAGGGCCGACCTGTATCGCCCGACCGTCACGCGCGAGGACGTGGGCAGAAGGTCGGTGTCCGACGTGATCAACTCGTTCTTCGCAGGCTCCGCTGAAGCTCTGGTCAGCCAGCTACTCGACGGCGAATCGCTCAGCGATGAGGAGCTGGCGGCGATCCGCGCGGAGTTGGATCGCGCTCTGAAACGCAGGGAAGGTGGTGGTTCATGAACGCAGCCCTGAACCAGTTGGGCGACCGGCTCTACGGTTCGCTCGGTCAGATGAGTATCGAACTGGCCGCGTTGGCGGTTCTCGTTCTGATCGCGGATCGTTTCCTGCGAAAGGCGCCGCCGGCCGTCCGGCATCTCCTGTGGGTGGCCGTACTGCTCAAGCCGTTCGTAGCGCTGCTCGTCAGTTCGCCATGGACGGCATTCAGTCCGCTCGTTTCGCTTCTGCAGGCCGGTCCGATCGCTGTGAGCCACCTTCCCCTGGTTGGAGGAACGCCGAGCGTCGCTACGGGCGTCGTGGCCGCGACTGCTACGGCCATCAGCGGGAGCGGCCCGGAGCTTAGGTTCGCCGGCTGGCTGGCCACATTCTGGGCCGTCGGCGCGATGCTGGTCGTCTGCTGGATCGTCATCGGCTACGGCGCCATCATGCGCCTGCGTCGTCGAGCGGACATCCACCGTACCGGTCCGCTCGTTGAGGCTCTCCGGGAGGCCCGTTCGGCGCTCGGCATCACCGATCGCGCAGAGGTGGCAACCTCGGATTCGGTCCGTTCTCCGGTGGTGCTGGGCGTCCTCAGGCCGCTGATCGTCATCCCCGCCGACATGGTGGAGCGACTGCAGCCGGATCAACTCGTGATGGTCCTCATGCACGAGCTGGCCCACGTACGACGGTATGACAACTTCACTCTCTTGACGCAGCGACTCATCGCGGTGGCTCTGTTCTTCCATCCGGTCGTGTGGCTGTGCGAACGGATGCTGCGGCGGGAGGCCGAACAGGCCTGCGATGATCTCGTTGTATGCGCCACCGAGCGTTCGGTGGAATATGCCCACGGTCTCACAGGTGTCGCTGAAATGGTCCATCTGCCAAATCACCTGAGAAGGAGGATCCCCATGGTGAACGTGTTTGCCGCCGCCGAGTCCGATCTCGCTCTGCGGATCCGTCGAGCCCTCGGAGGCAATGCCCGCCGAATGGGCACGTTGTCACGCGTCGTCACCGCCGTGCTGCTCAGTGCGGTCTTTGTTCTGACTTTGCCGTCCTGCGACAGATCCGGAGGAGGCGAGGGGGTCGGCTCGCCCGCTGGCAGAATCGCGGGCGATGCTTCCCGCGAAGAGCTT
>CAZEAI010000023.1:23441-51328 GCA_964510105.1 uncultured bacterium | reverse complement strand
GCTCGTTCGCCGACCTTCTGGCCCGTCACACCACGCCCCATGGGGGCACCGTTGTACCCATCATCCTGGGCTTCGTCTGGGTGGTAAGTTTCGGAGAGCAGGTCGGGGCCACTCCCGACGGACGTAGCGCCGGTCGCCCGCTTGCCCACGGGCTCTCCCCGCAGTCCGGCTCCGCGCTGAAGGGGATCACCGGCTCCATCCGTTCGGCCACAAGCCTGTCACTCGAGAGAGCGGGAGGCGGCGGCGCCATGATGTGGGATCTGGACCCCGCATGGGCCGCACCGCAGGTGGTGAAGCCGCTGCTCACAGCGTTCGTGGACCACGGAGGCCACATATTCCAGGGGAATGTCATCTCCGTGGACAAGCTTCGCCAGGCGCAGCAGAGCCCCGACGATCACCGGGACATGATGGTTCGCGTGTGCGGGTATTCCGCCCGGTTCACCGGCCTTTCCGCAGCCACTCAGGATGAGATCATCTCCCGCTACAAGTACACCGGCTGATCTTCAGGCCGCCGCAAGCAGTCTTTCTCCGAGCACCTGCGGCGAGTGCTCCGTTGCCAGGGAGCGTGCTCCCGCGTACACTCTCGGATGGTCAACCTGATCGGCGCCGGATTTCTGCACCCGTTCTTCACAATCTGACAGGACCCGCGCGCCGGCGTAGTCCGGGCGCGTCGCGCGTCCCCGTGTGGCGGTATCCGCCTACTCGCGGGATGACTGAAGGCGCAGTCATGACTAGCGAACGTTCGTCCACGCACGAGATTGCCGTACTTGCCGTGTCCGGTTCGAGTTCCTACGAGCGTGACGACGTCGTCGCGGTCGAGGAGCCGCTCGAACTGCGCATCGGATTCGGGGAGATTGGCACCCGTCGGCAGAAATCGCTCTCCATCACGATGCGGACCCCGGGCAACGACGCGGAACTCGCAGTCGGATTCCTGTTCGCCGAGCACGTGATCTCCGGCCGCGAAGACGTGCTCGACGTCGTTGCGGCGGATTCCGGAGAGAGTAACGTCGTTCGTGTAGACCTGCACCCGCGGGTGGTCATCGACGAGAAGCGGCTCCATCGGGAATTCCCGGCGTCGTCGAGCTGCGGCGTGTGCGGCAAGGCGTTCCTAGAATCGCTGAGCATGGCGGGGACTCCCGCGCTTCCGCCCTCCGAGCCGCTGGTACACTCGGAGATCATCGTCGCCCTGCCGGACAGATTACGCGCCGCGCAGACGGTGTTCGAGGCCACGGGAGGCGTCCATGCGGCGGGGCTGTTCACGCCTGAGGGCGACCTGCTCATCGTGCGCGAGGACATCGGGCGACACAACGCGGTGGACAAGGTCGTCGGTGCGCGCTTCATGGCGGGCGCATCGTGCCGGGGCAGCGTCCTTGTAGTGAGCGGGAGAGTCGGCTTCGAGGTCGTTCAGAAGGCCTTGGTCGCCGGGATACCGATCCTGGTTTCCGTTGGCGCGCCATCCAGCCTCTCGGTGATGATCGCGGACGAATTCGGCATGACGCTCGTCGGATTCGCTCGCGGAGAGCGGTACAACGTGTACACAGGCAGCGACCGGGTCGTGTCGTCCGAAGTCGAGACGGTCGATAGGCTGTAGGGACGGGCCCGCGCGCGCAGGTGCGCTGGTCTGTATATCGGAGTCGGAGGAGTGATCATCGTGACGGATGTTCGCGAACGTGAACGCGTGCTGGAACTGCTCCGCGAGCATGGAGAGCTGACGGACGAGGCTGTCCGAAAGGTGGCGGAGCGCACCGGCGTGTCCGAGGCGGACGTCTGGGGTGCTGGGTCCTTCTACTCCATGTTGCGCGGCAGCGGGGAAACGGTGCGCGTCTGCAACGGACTCTCCTGCCGTCTCGCGGGCTCCGACGAATTGGCATCGCGCCTTCGGGCGGAGGGGCAGGAGGTCCAAGAGACGGGCTGCCTCGGACAGTGCGATCGCGCTCCCGCAGCGCTGAACGGAGAGCTTGAGGTCTTCAGCGGCGGTGCGGAACGAGGTCGCGCGGTTACACCGGACGATGTCGAGCTGCCGATCAATCTTGCCGGCAGGCCCGACGACTCGGGCTCGGCGTTCGCGAAGGCGCGGGCGATGGGTGCGGAGGCGGTGATGGACGCCGTCGAGCAATCGCAGTTGCGCGGACGAGGTGGAGCCGGGTTCCCCGCTCATACGAAATGGCGGGCGGTGGCGGATCGAACGGAGCCCGAACGGTACGTCGTCTGCAACGCGGACGAGGGCGAGCCGGGCACGTTCAAGGACCGCGAAGTGATGCTCAGGCGTTCGGACCTCGTACTCGAAGGGCTCGCGATAGCCGCTGAAGCAGTCGGAGCGCGGGCGGTGTACGTCTACGTGCGTGGAGAGTTCCGCGACGAGCGGGCCTCATTCGAGCGTGAGTTGAGCCGGGCTTCCTACCTCGGCGATGTCCAGGTCGAAGTCGTGTCGGGCCACGGGGCCTATATATGCGGCGAGGAAACCGCGTTGCTCGAAGCGCTTGAAGGCCGGCGCGGCATGCCGGGAATGAAGCCGCCCTTCCCGACCGAATCGGGATTCCGCGCTTCGCCGACGCTCGTCCACAACGTCGAGACGATCGCGTGTATCCCTTCGATCATCCAGCGCGGCGGCGACTGGTTTCGCGGGAAGGGGCGCACCGGCTCCGGAACGAAGCTCTACTGCATCTCCGGGCACGTGGCGCTCCCGGGAGTGTTTGAGCTGCCGTTGGGTGCTACGCTCGAAGAGCTTGTCGAGCAGGCGGGTGGCTACGACGGGACGCCGATGGCATTCTGTCCCGGCGGAGCGTCGTCCGGCTTCCTGCCCATTTCGGAGAGTCGCCGTCCGCTTGATTTCGAACACCTCGCCGAGGTCGGATCGATGCTGGGCAGCGCGGGCGTCGTCGTCCTGAACGACACGGTCGATATGGCCGAGGCCGCTCGCTGGCAGACCGCGTTCTTCGAGGACGAAGGCTGCGGTCAGTGCGCGCCCTGTCGAATCGGCACGCGGTACCTCCGTCGAGCGGTTGACGGCTACCTGCGAACCGGCGAGCCATCCGGTCTCGACCGCGTCGACGACGTGGCGTGGGAACTGGAAGAAGCGTCCATCTGCGGTCTGGGAATGGTCGCCGGAAAGCCCCTGACAAGCGCTCGGCAGCATTTCCCGGAGGCATTCGCGCCACGCTCGCCCGGCAATCGGAGGCGCTCGGCATGACCGACATATTCAGCGTCACCATCGACGGGCGCGCCTGCGAGGCATTCTCAGGCGAGACGGTGCTCGACGTGGCCGGTCGGAACGACGTGGAAATCCCGACGCTGTGCCACGATCCGCGTCTCGATCCGGCGGGTGCGTGTCGGATGTGCCTCGTCGAGATATCCGGGCAGAGACGACTCCAACCTGCCTGCTCATGGCAGGTCACGCCCGACGTCGAGATCACGACCCAGTCCGAGCGTATCGACCGGCATGTGCGGACGTTGCTCGCTCTCTACAACGCCGACCATACGCTCGACGACGACGGACTCCCCGTTGAGACGGGCGCGGGGAACGAACTGCGTCGCCTGGCCCTCAAGCACCAGCCACCGGCCCTTGAGCCGGTCGACGCCCCGCGCAACGGGAGACCGTCGGACGCGAATCCGTTCATCGCGTTCGACCCTGACTTGTGCGTGGTCTGTGCGCGGTGTACCAGATACTGCGAAGAAGTCGAAGGCGTGAGCGCCATATCGCCCGCAAATCGTGGAGGCGAGACAACCATATCGACGGCGAGCGGACGCGGATTGCTCGATACGACGTGTGAGCTGTGCGGAGGCTGCATCGACACGTGCCCGACCGGTGCGATGTTCGAGACCAAGACGCCCGCCGGTCTGACGCCGGACGACGTGACGAAAGTCCGCACAACGTGTCCCTACTGCGGCGTCGGTTGTCAGATGGATCTGAACGTCCACGACGGGCGCGTCGTGAAGGTCACGAGCCCGCCGCCCGGGACGACACTTAACGACGGCAATCTGTGCGTGAAGGGCCGTTTCGCGTACGACTTCATCCACGACCCGAACCGGCTCACGCAGCCGATGATTCGAAGGAATGGCGAGCTCGTGCCCGCGTCGTGGGATGAGGCTGTTCAGGCCGCCGCCGAAGGCCTTTCCCGCGTGCGAGATCGCCACGGGCCCGACAGCCTGTTCTTCGTCTCCTCCGCGCGCTGCACCGGCGAGGAGAACTATCTCGTCCAGAAACTCACGCGGGCGGCGTTTGGCACGAACAACTGCCATCAGTGTGCCGCCACGTGCCACGCGCCGACGGTCGCCGGGCTGATGACATCCCTCGGCACCGGCGCGATGACCAACTCAATCGACGAGATACGCGACGCCGATGTGCTCTTCGTAATCGGATCGAATACCACGGAGGCGCACCCGATCATCGGCATGGAGATGAAGCGCGCCGTTCGGCGCGGAGCCCGTCTCTTCGTCGCCGACCCGCGGTCGATCTGGCTCGCCGGCATCGCCGAGCGGCACCTCCAGCTACGGCCGGGTACCGACGTATGGCTCGTGAACGCCATGGTGAACGTCATCATCGAGTCGGGCCTGCACGACCGCGAATATGTCGAGCGGAACACCGAAGGATTCGAGGGTATGCGCGAAGCGGTCTCCCGGTACACGCTGGAGGAAGCGGAGGCGGTGACCGGCGTCCCAGCCGAGAGCATTCGCGAGACGGCCATCGCGTACGCAACGACGCGCAAGGCGGGAGTCTACTACACCCTCGGTATCACCGAGCACACACACGGCACCGACAACGTGATGGCGCTCGCGAATCTAGTCGCCGTCACCGGGCATCTCGGGTCGCGCTCGGCGGGGCTGAACCCGCTTCGGGGGCAGAACAACGTGCAGGGCGCGAACGATGCCGGCGCGTCGCCGATCTACCTGCCGGGGTACCAGCCGGTAGCCGACGATGAGGCGCGAGACCGGTTCGGGCAGGCGTGGGGAGTTCCGTTGCCCTCCGAGCCCGGCATGAACCTCAACGAGTTGGTGCCGGCGCTTGCCTCGAACAAGGTGCGCGGTCTGTTCATCATGGGAGAGAACATAGTCATCTCCGAGCCCGACGCCGCGATGGTGGAAGAGGCGCTCAACGGGTGCGAATTCTTTGTCTGTCAGGACATCTTCCCGAACGAAACGACGCAGTTCGCCGACGTCGTCCTGCCGGGCGCGTGTTTCGCCGAGAAGGACGGCGTATTCACGAACAGCGATCGGCGGGTGCAGAGAGTGCGCAAGGCCGTCGACCCTCCCGGTCAGGCCCGCCCCGACTGGGAGGTCCTGTGCGATCTCGCTCGCGCGATGGGCTACCCGATGCCTCACTACGGGAGCCCGGCGGAAATCTACGCGGAGATGGCATCGCTGGCGCCACGGTTCGCGGGCGTCTCGTATGAGAGACTGGAATCCGAGGGCGGGCTTCAGTGGCCGTGCCCGGAACCGGACCATCCTGGAACCCCGATACTCCACGTCGGCGCACCGATTCGCGCGAAGGCGCTGCTGCAGCCCATAGAATACCGCGCCAGCGCCGAAGCGGCGGATTCCGAATTCCCGCTCGTGCTTTCCACCGGGCGCACGTTGTACCAATACAACTCCGCGACGATGACCCGCCGCGACGCATTCGAGGCGAAGCGCGATGCGCGGAACTTCGTCGAACTGCACCCGAGGGATGCCCGAGACCGTGGCGTGCGGGACGGTGACGTCGTTCGGGTCCGCTCCCGGCGGGGAAGCGTCGATGTCGAAGCGCGAGTCAGCCGGCGAGTTCGACCGGGCTGCGTCTGGATGCCGATGCACTTCGGCGAGGGACGCGCGAACCTTGTCACGAACTCAGCGGGCGATAGCAGGACAGGCACGCCCGAGTACAAAGTCTGCGCCGTGGCCGTCGAGCGGATTTCGACAGGCACCCACGAGGATGCCGCGCGCGCTGAAACCGTCGGGAGCGGGTGACTCGCCATGCTGCGTACCAACGAACCACTCGTCGACGCCCACGGGCGGGCGCACACGTACTTGCGGCTGTCCGTGACGGACCGGTGCAACCTGCGCTGCGGTTACTGCCGTCCGCGCGACGCTTCCGGCGGACCGAAGCAGGGACGATCGCTCAGCCGCGAGGAGATCGCGCGCGTCGTACGGTTGCTCGCCGCGATGGGTATCGCAAAGGTCCGCGTCACCGGGGGCGAGCCGTTCGTACGGTCTGACATCCGGGACATCGTCCGCGACATCGCGCGAATCCCGGGCATCGACATACTTGCCGCAACGACGAACGGCACGCTGCTCAGCAATCTGGCGGACGACCTTCGGGACGCGGGCATGACCCATCTGAACGTGAGTCTCGATACGTTGCGACCTGAGCGCTTCACCGGCATCGCCGGCGCGGACACGTTCGACCGCGTTATTGCGGGTATCGACGCCGCTCAGCGCGCGGGGTTCGACGCGCTGAAGCTCAACGTCGTCGTCATGCGCGGCACGAACGATGACGAACTCGCGGACTTCGTCGAATTCGGCGCCGAGCGACACATTGAGGTGCGATTCATCGAGTTCATGCCGTTCCGCTCGAACGGGTGGAGCGACAGGCGCCTCGTGACCTGCGCCGAGATGCGGACCCGCCTTAGCGAACGGTATGGATTCGCGGAGGTCGCGGGCGACGGTGGCAGCGGCGTCGCCGGTCGGTACAGCGTTGACGAACTGGGGACGACCATCGGCTTCATCTCGTCGCTCTCGCATCCGTTCTGCACGGGATGCGATCGTCTCCGGATCACGGCGGACGGAGCGCTCAAGACGTGCCTGTTCCGCCCGCCCGAGCTGAACCTCGCGCCGCTCCTCGAGGATGGTGCCGACGACGTGCTCCTGTGCGCTGAGATTCGTCGGGCGGTCGCCACCAAATCGGATGCCCGCCCCGACGTCGCCGAGCTGCAGGCTTCGCCGGATCGTGAGATGCTCCTCATCGGCGGCTGATGGGGAGTGGCACCGCGGCTGCGCCATGCCGTGCGAGAGGGATCTTCGTGCGCATAGTCCGCGGCGGAGAATCTCTGCGACCACAGAGACGTTGGAGATTCCTCACTTCGTTAGGAATGACGGCGTCGTGATGTGGCTCCAGGCGCATTGATATGCCCGGTACCGGCGCGTTCGTTTCGGCGTTGAACAGCGCAGGCAGGCACTAGTGCGGGCGCATCTCACCCTGCGAGCAGTCTCGCGCCGATCACGGCGAGCGCTCCGGCGACTACCATCTGGAGCAGCCGCGTCGGCGCCCGAGCGGCGAGCCGCCCTCCCAGCAACGCGCCCGGAATCGCACCCAGCGAGATCGCGATCACCGCATCCCACGCCACAGGCCCCATCGCGACGTGCAATCCCGTCGCGACAAGCGCGACTATCGTGCCGTGCATGAGGTCCGTTCCGACGAGCCGTCGCGCGTCGAGCCTCGTGCTGAACACGAGCATGCCCTTCGTGAACGTTCCGGCGCCCACCGATGTCGCGGCAACCGCGAGTCCGGCTACGGCGCCCAGCGCAACCAGAACCGAGGGACGATGCGACGATTCCCCATCGCTGCGCCCGTCGGACACCGCGTGTCCCGAAAGACCTCGCCTCACCATGAGGACCGCCGCCAGAATGATGACCGCCCCTATCGCGCGCCTGAGCCACAAATCGGCCTGGTCGGGGTACGCCGCGAGCGCGAGGTGCATGAGAACTCCGGCCGCGATGGCGCCGGGAACGCTGCCCAGCGCGAAGTCGCGGACGACCGGCCAGACCACGCTTCCGCGTCGCCAGTGCTCAAGCGAGCCCGCGAACTTGGTGATCGTAGCCGCGGCGATGGTCGTTCCGACGGCGGAGCCGGCCGGCATGCCCAGTCCGACGGCGAGCGTCGACATGATGAGTGTCGCCGCGCCGGTCCCCGTCAGGCCGACGACGATTCCGATACCGAATCCTGCGCCCGCAAGCGCGATGAAAAGCATGTCTATCGTATCCCTCTGCGTTCCGCGCGTATCGACCAGCCGCGAGCGCGCAGAAATGTACGTGCCGGGAGATGCGTTGACACGTCGCCCGCGCGCGACCTCGGTTCCGGAGTCCAAGTTCCGCACGGATTCCGGAACCCGCTTCCAGTGGAGGAGCGTCAGGCTGCCGGAGGCGCCCAGTTGGTGGAGTCGGCGCTGTGCGGTAGTCTCAGTACCATGCAGGCCTGAATGGACCGCTCACACGGTTGGGAATGCACGGCCGGGAGATGGTCGACACGATGTGGAGATATGGGCAATGACAACGAACGACAAGCAGCGCCTCAGAAATCTGGCGGGCAGATACGCGGAATACGCCCTCGGAGAACCGATGGACCAGCGACGCGAGAAGTGGCGCCTCCATAACGGTCTGCACGAGAAGACGTTCCCGTTCCACATCGAAGACAACGGTTCTTACTTCGCCGACCTGACTCCGCCGCTGGAGTGTGAGGGTGACGAGTGCAGAACACTTGAAGGGTGGATCCTGCATTCACTGGTTGCCTACGAGCTGATCGATGACGATCGGATCATCCCCGATCGATTTGTGGTTGACTGGTGTACGCCGCTTACAGCGAACTGCGACGAACTCGAGTATACGCGCGCGGATAATGGTCGTGGCAGTTCGCTGGGATACAGGACCAACAAGCCCATCAAAGATATCGATACCGATCTGGACAAGTTGAAGAACAAGACGATCTCCCTTGACCGGGAGCAGACCGAACGGCAGGCGAGCGTGGCTCAGGAAGCTTTTGCCGGATTGTTGCCTGTGGAAATCGGCCGTCCCGGTTCGCTCTATTCCAGTGGGATCACCAACCATGCCGTGCATCTGATGGGTATGCAGGAACTCTACCTGCAGATGGCCATCAATCCGGATGCAGTGCATCGGCTATTCACGTTTCTGGCTGAGGATCACCTCGCGCTGGGGCAGTGGGAGGAAGACCAGAACCTTCTGACGCTGAACCACGACGGCAATCAGGGGTATTGCTCCGGCAGCTCGCAATTCACCGACGAGACTGCGCTCCCCGCGGGCGACAGAGTCGTCTCGACGGACCGCTACGGATATCTTGAGTCGCAGGAGTCCGCGGGCATCTCCGCCGGGATGTTCGTAGAATTCCTGATGCCGCACTTCACGCGGCTCGCAAGCAAGTTCAAGCTCTTCAAGTTCGGGTGCTGCGAGCCGGTGCATGACCTGATGCCCGCTCTCCAACGTCTGCCCGGTCTGCGCAAGGTGAGCGTCACGCCCTGGTGCGATCTTCGCAAGCTCACGGAATCCTGCAAGGAAGACGTCATATGGTGCAGGAAGCCGATCCCCTTGAAGTTCTGCGGCGAGCCGTTCGACCTACTCAACCTGCGGGAGCATCTGCGGGAAACGCTCGACGTCGGCCAGGACTATTCCGTCGAGTTCGTGTTCCGGGACACTAATCTTCTGTCGGGCGCCATGGTGGATCGGGTCGCACAGACATGCGCCATGGTCCGCGATCTGACCGGCCATCGCGAGGGCAGCCGTAACTGACCGCGGCTCGATGCGCGACGAAAGCGATTGCGCCAAGCGCGGACCATGGTACACGAAGACGGGAGGCTACGGCGCGCCGCAACCTCCCAACGAATCTCGATATGCCGAAGGTGGGACTTGAACCCACACCCTCTTGCGAGGACCGGATTTTGAGTCCGGCGCGTCTACCAATTCCACCACTTCGGCACGAAGCCTTAATGGTACCGACGACCGGTCGCGCGTGCCAACGTGCCCGCGGTGTCAGTTCCCCTCGTGAATACGCTCGATAAGCTCGCGAATCTTCCGTTCCGCTACGTCGACGTCGAACTGCGCCGTGCCGGCACCCCTCATGCCGCCGCCGCCGAACTCGGCGCACAGGTTGCCGACGTTGATCGTCGAGCCGCGGTTGAATATGGAGAGGCCGATCGCCGCGACGATGTTCCTGCGGCCCTTACCCCAGAAGAGACGGACCGAAATGTTGCCCTGCGGGTAGATGGTGTAGATGAGGAACCGGTTCCCCACCGGACTTGTGTCGAGCTCTCGGAAGTCCGTGATTATCACGTTCCTGTCAAGGTAGGAACACTCCAGCGTCACCGCCTCGAATCGCTCCTGCTCATCGAGGAAGCGGGAGGTCCGATTCGCGACCTCGTCGTCCTGCAGTATGTCTTCGATCCGGGTGTCGGCGGCGAGATCCACGAGTTTCTTGAAATACTGCTGGAACTGCCCCAGACCCGACCGCGGATCGAGTGTGTACGAAAGCAGGACCCAGCCTTCGGGACGCAGCACGTCCTCGACAGCCAGGCGCGCACTGTCGACGCGGTCGGTCTCCGCGAGCATCTCGCCGAATTTGTCGAGCGCGCGGTCGTCGTAGTACTTGTAGACCAGTCGCGCGGCGCTCGGCGCGACTCCGTAGAGCCCCTTGAAGTTCGAGACATCCGCCGCCGAGCTCTCGCTGTCGTGGTGATCGAACCAGAGGCCGGCGTTCTCGTGGTACGGAAGATTGGCGATGATATCGCCCTTCTTCACCTCGACGAGGCCGTCCTGCATGTCCCTTGGGTGAGCGAACGCCAGCTCGTCGATGGACTCCTTCTGCTTGACTAGAACGGCGCAGGTGAGCCCGTCCAGATCGCCTCGCGTGATAAGTCGCATTGCGTTCCCCCTCGTCTGTCGATTCCCGCTGACCGACTGGTTTGCGCACGCACTGGCACTCGCCAATGCGCAGTGTCTTCAGTCTACGTCTCGTCCCATCCTCCGACACGATCGCGCAGAGCAACCGGCCTGTCGAGGATCTCCTTCATGATAACCGCTCGACGCAGCGTTTCTCCGTTCAGCGCGAACTTCCGCGATCGTTTCCGCACCCGTGCCATCGCGGCGTCGGCGACGATCCGCTGCGTTGTCGACTCGCCCGCGCGGGGAGGAGTCGGCTCGGTTTGCGTCTCCCGCGCAACCGGAGCGGTCGTGACCCTATCCGCCGTCGCGGCGCGCTCCGGTGCGTCCGATGCAGGCACTCGAGGATGCTTCGGCGTGTGGTCGGCATCGATCTCGCGTCGGCGCTGCTCAAGCTGGCGACGCATCCGCTGGAACACCTCGCGGCCGTCGGCGCGTTTGACGGACGGGTCAGGCTGCCGCTCCGGGGCCGGAGGACGCGTCGGTGCCGTGCGCTGCGCGGGACGGGGCGCCGGTTTGCTGCGTTCTCGCGTGCCGCCGCCAAACGGTCCCGGTGCTACAGGTGGGCCGGGAGAACGTGGCGTCGAGGCGGTTGTTCGCCGTTTCGCTGGCTCTTCGCCCGCTCCTTCTGCCTTCTTCTTCGCCTGTTGCTCCGCGCGCTTGCTCATGACGCTCGAGACGGCGGCGATAACCGCGAGGAGTATCAACCATGTGAGGTCCACGGGTCAGCCTCAGCTTTCCTGAACGTCGCTCTCGGCAGCCGCCTGATCAGCCTCGGCATCCTTCGCGATGGCGTCGCGCATCTCAGTATCCGACATGATGTTCTTCATGCGGTAGAAATCCATGACGCCGAGGTTGCCCTTGCTGAACGCCTCGGAGATGGCGAGCGGAATCTGCGCCTCCGCGTCGACGAGCTTCGCGCGCATCTCCTGCGTCTTCGCCATCATCTCCTGCTCGTTAGCGACCGCCATGACGCGGCGTTCCTCGGCTTTCGCCTGAGCGATGCGCTTGTCCGCCTCGGCCTGATCGCTCTGCAGCTTCGCGCCGATGTTGTCGCCGACGTCGACGTCCGCGATGTCGATCGACAGAATCTCGAACGCGGTGCCGGAGTCGAGCCCCTTGCTGATGACCGCCTTGGAGATGACGTCGGGATTCTCCAGTACGAGCTTGTGGTTCTGCGACGAGCCGATCGCGCTGACGATTCCCTCGCCGACACGGGCGACGATCGTCTCCTCGCCGGCGCCTCCGACGAGGCGTTCAAGATTCGCGCGCACCGTCACCCTGGCTTTCGCCTTGAGCTGGATACCGTCCATCGACACCGCGTCGATGGTCGAGCGACCCTTTGTCGGATCCGGGCAGTCGATAACCTTCGGCGTCACCCGCATCTTCACCGCTTCAAGGACGTTGCGGCCCGCGAGGTCGATCGCGGCGGCCCGCGCAAACGGCAGTTCGATTCCGGCCTTGCTCGCCGAAACCAGCGCGTTCACCACGAGCTGCACGTTTCCTTTCGCGAGGTAGTGCGCCTCGATCTCCTCGATGTCGAGATCGAGCCCCGCCTTGGTTGCCGTGATCTGCGGAAGCACGATCCGCGTCGGCGGTACGTTTCTGAGTCGCATCCCGATCAGCGTCGAAATCGACACATGCACTCCGGCGAACTGCGCCTCGATCCACAGACGCACCGGGATGAAGTACGTGAAGATGACGAGCAGCAGGATTACTGCAAATACGCCGAGCCCGACCCACAACGCCGGTTCTTCGATCATGACGTTAGTTCCTTTCACGTGACTGACTCCTCGGGGCCTCTTCTCAGACCGCTCGAACTTTCGTGACGTTCCCTATTCTCTCCACGACCTCCACGGCCGCGCCTACTTCGATGATCGGCCCATCGGCGATGACGTCGTACCGATCGGACTCGAACCGCACGATGCCCGCCGGACGGAGCGTCGTCAACGCGGTGCCGCGCGCGCCGACTTCGGGCACGCTGACGGACTCGACCGACGCTTCCGGCACCACTCGTCCCGGCGATACGCGCGGGTTCCTGAGCCGCGAGAACGTAGATCCCGTCGTCGCCCGCGATACCGCCCATATCGATACGCCCAGGCTCACGACGAATACCGCGATGCCGATCCAGATTCCGAGATTCATCGTCGCGTAGATGATCGCGGCGAAAATGCCGGCAAGTCCGAGTATCCCTGCCACGCCGAATCCGGGGATCACGAACAGCTCCAGCATGAGCAGCAGGAACCCGAGCAGGCAGAGCCCGATCACGAATGCCCATGTGCCGACCATCGATCGCCTCCCGCCTTCTTACGTCGCGCGCACGATCACGCCACCCAATCCGTCGACGCGGATCACCGGGTCCGCTGTCTTCGGATACGTGGTCACCGTCCGTTATGGCGTCGCAGCGCCGCCCGCCAGCATATGCATGTCCCGCCGCGCGTAGGTCCGTCTGCGCGATGCGGGTCGTTCCAGCCATCTCGCTGCGCGCGTCGATGCTCACGCCGGCTCCCCTGTCGGGCTGTTGCCCGGCGCTGAGCGTGAGTCGCCGCGTGCTGAGCGCGAACCACGGCACGAGCCGCTAAGACACCGGCAAGAACACCGGCGAGCCCGAGAATGTGCGCGATGCCGAACTCAGGCGTCACGGACAGCTCAAGCATGAGCAGCAGGACGCCAAGCAGGCAGAGCCCGATCACGAATGCCCATGTCCCGATCATCGTTCGCCTCCTCCCTTACGTCGCGCGCACGATCACGCCGCTCAATCCGTCGACGCGGATCACCGTGACCGCGCTGCCTTCGGAGATGTGGTCGCCATCCGTTGTGGCGTCGTAGTATCGGTCGTCGACATGTACGCGCCCCGCAGGACGCAAATCCGTCTGGGCGACGCCGGTCATCCCGACTAACTCGCTGCGCGCGTCGACGGCTACGCCGTCTCCCTTGCCGGGCTGCTGCCGGGTGCTCAGCGTTAGCCGGCGCACGAGCGGCAGCTCGGCGAACCCGCGCAGAAGTATCGCCGCGCCGATGGTCGTCAGAATCAGCGCCATGCCGACCGTGGTGAACGCGCCGCTCAGGTCGCCGGGCATCACGAAATCGATCTTCCCAATCAGGCTCAGGAACAGACCGGCAAACATCAGCCCCACCCCGACGGTTCCGACGATGCCTCCCGGAACGAAGAGTTCGACTACCACGAGGACGATGCCGGCGAGGAAGATGAGCATCTCCGTCCACTCGGCGAGGTCGACGATGTAGTGCGCGCCGAAGAACAGCGAGAGACAGGCAAGTCCCGCCATGCCCGCCACCCCGAATCCAGGGCTGGTGAGTTCGTAGATGAGGCCGAGGCCGCCGATGGTCATCAGCAGTCCGCTGATCATCGGGTTCGTCAGGAAGCGGACCACGCGCTCGGCCCAGTTCGGTTCGATCCTCAGAATCTCGGCGCCGGCCAGGCCGCTGTGTTCGAGCACGGCTTCGACGTTTCGCGCCTCGTGCTGCGCGATGCCGATCTCGATCGCCTGATCCGATCTGAGCGTCAGCGGACGCGGAGCGTCCTCCCAGCCGGCGACGACGATTGTCGAATCGACCATCGCCTCCGCGATACGGGGATCGCGGCCCTTCGCGCGGGCGGTCTCGCCCATCAGGCTCCGGAAATACGAGATGACCTTGCTCGACGCGGGCGTGCCACTCTGATCCACCGGCGTGGCGGCTCCGATTGCGCTGCCCGGAGCCATGGCGATGCTGTCCGTCGCGATGGCGATGAGCGCACCGGCGCTGGCCGCGTTGTTGTGAACGAATGTGATCGTGCGGAGTTCCGTCTCGAGGAGCATCGAGCGGATCTCGTCCGCTGCGTCGACGCGCCCGCCGTAGGTATTCATCTCGATGAGGAGCGCGGCAGCGGAATCTCGCTCGGCCGTGGCGACTGCGCGTTTCATGAACTCCGCGACGCCGCCGTCGATCATGCCCTCGATCGGAACGAGGCAGACGAGAGGAGCGGGGATCTCGTCGAAGGCCGTGGAGAGGGTATCCGAGGCGTGGACGCACAGCCCACCTGCTCCGAGCAGTGTTGCTGCGATGAAGAGCACACGGCGAAGCATGACGGTTACCTCTGGCGCGGGACGCTGGACAGCGGGCCCTGTCTCGGCGTAACGGTACCACGTCCCCCTGCGCCGGTCAACATGTTGCGTGCCTCGCCAACGCCCGATGGCCCGAGCCGTTGACAGTGCTGACAGCCCGCCGTACCGTAGCGATCCGAGCGCCCGTACGAACCGGTCGGGCGTGTCATGGCGGTTGGTCATCAGCGAGGAATGGAGCATGGCGCTGCCGCGAACGCCCGCGCTTGTGATGCCCATTGTGGCGATCACCGTCGGCGACGGCACCGGGCTGGACGAGGTCGAGCGCGAGTGCGTCAACCTCTGGGGCGAGCTGCTCGGGCGGAGTTCGGACTACGAGTTCGATCCATTTACGCGGTACTACGAGTCCGAGATGGGCACCGGCCTGACGAAACGGATCATTGCGCACGTGCAGCCGATGGACATGGGCGAAATTGTGGCGCGCAAGCATCGTGCGAACGACTTGGAGCGGCGATGGCTCGACGCCGTCGGGAACCGGATGGCAAACATCGACCCGGGGTATCTGACGCCGGGCGCGCTCGTGCTGGCGAGTGCGAAACCCTCGCCGCACCGCGTCTACGTCGGTGACGGCATCTACGCCGAGGCGACGCTCATCTACGAGGCAAGCGCGTACGAGCCGCATCGCTGGACGTATCCCGATTTCGGGTCCGGTGTTGTGAGAGAGGCGCTTGGGTCCTGGCGCGCGCATTCGATCTCTCTTGCCGGTACGGGACCGGCATCGGATTCCCCAACGTGAATTCCGACGCTGTACGCCTCCCGACAGCCGCTCTAACGCGTATCGGCCGCTCGCTGGTGAGCTGGTGGGAGATACCGGCGTCGGTGATGCTGACCAGGAACGACCACGTACGGTTCGCCCACGCCATGGCGACATCCGCGAGACAACTCGTCGCCGCGGTGTGCGCGCTCAACGGCGTTCCGGCGTCGTGGCAATTCGACGGTGCGCTTGCGCCACAGGGCTTCAGTCGCCGCGTCGCGGAGCTGATGAGCCTGGACGACCCGGCAGCCTGCGGCACGATCGCTGACGAACTCGTGACGGAGACGCTTGCCGCCATGGCTCACGCCGGCGTGCCCGAGGTGGGTCAGCGCTTGGGCCGCTGGTCGGAAGGAGCCGTCGAGCCTGTAATGACGAGCGATCACGTGCTCGGGCTGGCCGGTGCCGTGCGGGAACGGGCCGCCGGCCTCGGAGCGGTCGCGGCGCTGGTGGCGGATTCCTGGGCGCGCGGGCTGGCGGACGATGCGTCGGACGTGGACATACGGCTGATCGTGTCGCGCCAGCCGAGCCTCGATGAACGGCGTCAGGTCTGTGCCGCATTCGCGGGGCGCGGGCACATAAGGCAGTACGGCGATGAGGCGTATATCACCGCGGACCAGTTCACCCTCAGGGGGCGTAAGGTCGACGTAAAGTATCATACGCTGTCTCGCCTCCGCGGCGCGCTGGGCGAGCCGTTCAGGCTCGGTGGACCCATCGATCTGCTGGAACTCGTCGATACGCACGTCGTCGCCGCCGACCCGGATGGCGTCGCCGCCGAGCTGGTTGCGTACGGTGTGGCTAATCTGCCGGATCGCGCGCAAGAGGTTGCCCGGGTGTCCGCGCGGGCGGGGCTCGACCTCGCTCGGCAGGTACCCGCCGACGCACCTGCTGCGCTCATCGCCTCGACGCTCCTGGGGCCCGGACTGGAGTACGCGATCCGCGCGTGGGCCGGATTGAATGGGCGCGCCCACGCATTCCCCAAGTGGACCCACACACTTGCTGACGAACTGGGGCGAGGTCCGCATGACGCGTGGGGACGCCTTCAACATCTCTGCGCGGGGCCGTGGGGAGAGCCTCACATTGCCGGGCGCACAGCCGAATGGCGAGGATTCGTCAGCGACCTGGCCGCGACCGTGGGCGTTTCGTGAGGAGGTTGTGATGCTCGATACGCGCGCACTCGCGGAGAAGCCGGTTCGGCGGATCGTCGGTCTCATGTCCGGGACGTCCGTCGATGGGGTGGATGCGGCGCTGGTGGAGGTATCGGGAACCGGTCCGTCGTTGAGGCTCGAACGGATCGTCGCGACCATCACCGAGCCGTTCACCGATGACGAGCGGGCACGCATTCACTCGCTGTTCGACGGCCACGTCTCCGACATCTGCGAGATGAACGTCATCTTGGGCGAACGATTCGCCGCCGCCGCGCTGGCCGTCATCGCCGCCGCCGGGCTGGAATCGGGCGACGTGGACCTCATCGGCTCGCACGGGCAGACGGTGTACCACATCCCGCCGAGCGCCGCGGGACGAACGGCATCCAGCCTGCAGATTGGCGAATCCGCCGTCATAGCGGAGGGCACCGGCATCGCCACGGTTGCCAATTTCCGTCCGCGCGACATCGCGGCCGGTGGGCACGGCGCGCCACTGGTACCCTACGTGGACTGGGCGCTGTGTCGGCGCGAGGACGAAACTATCGCGCTTCAGAACATCGGCGGGATAGCAAACGTTACCGTCGTGACGCCCGACCTCGATGGCGCACTTGCGTTCGACACCGGCCCGGGCAACATGGTCATCGATGCCGCGGTCGATATCGCCACGAACCGCGAGCGGGCCTACGACGAGGGCGGGACGATTGCGTCGACGCGTGTTCCCGACGAACGACACCTTCAGACGCTGCTGGCCGATCCGTATTTCGCCATCGCGCCACCCAAGAGCACGGGCCGCGAGTATTGGGGCGCGGAATTCATGGACGGAGTGCGCGGCGCGGCGGACGCCGAGCAACTTGTCAGCGACCTCACCGAGTTCGTGGCGCGCTCCATACACGACGCGTACGCGCGCTACGTGCTGCCGCGGCATGACCTCGCCGGCGTGTACCTCTCCGGCGGTGGTGAGCGCAATCCCGTGCTGCGTCGTCGGCTCTCCGAGCTGTTCGCGCCGATCGCCGTGCGGTCCTCCGACGACCTCGGGCTGCCGGGCGATTCGAAAGAGGCGGTCGCATTCGCGGTGCTGGCGAACGAGACCATCTGCGGCACTGCGTCGAACGTGCCTTCCGCCACGGGGGCATCCGGGTCTCGAGTTCTCGGTACGATCACGCCGGGTGTGTCGTAGCCGGGCGCTCCGAGCGGAGGACTAGCGGCGTGAGGGCGCGCAGCGGCGCGGACACGAATGTCCGCTCTCCCAGCATGTGCCGGTGGCGCACGCCGCGTCCGTCCGCAGGACACTCCTGCATGCGCGATTCACGGACCAACCGGCGCAGTGGCGCGGACGCGAATGCCCGGTCTCCCAACATGTGCAGGTGGCGCAGGGGCGCATAGCGTCCGCGGAACAATCCTGCCCGCGCTGTTCTACGGCCGGGCGTACGCTTGGATCAGAGCCTCCGCCGCGCGCAGACCGTCCACGGCGGCGCTGACGATTCCGCCTGCATATCCCGCGCCCTCTCCCGCCGGAAACAGCCCACGGTGCGAGACGGACTCGCCCTCGGCGGACCGCAGGATGCGCACCGGGGAACTCGTGCGCGTTTCAATCCCAAACGCGACGGCGCCGCTGCCGAGGAAACCGGGTATCTGCCGTGCGAATCGTTGTGTCGCCTCGCGGATGGCGCTGGACACCTGGTCGGGCATCAGCGGACGCAGGTCGCACGGCTCCGCTCGCGGGAATCGACGCAGGGCGAGGTCGCCGGGTTTTCGACGCGCGTATCGGTCAGCCGCGAGATCGTCCAGAGGCATCACCGGCAGCGCGTAGCTTTCACCCGACGCCTCGTACGCGCGACGCTCCCACAACCGCTGCAACTCCACGCCACCAAGCGCGCCCGCTTCCGGGAAATCGCTGGTCGACACCTCCGCGACGACGGCACCGTTTGCGTAGGCGCCTGACCGCGATTCGCCGCTCATCCCGTTGCAGCAGAGCATGCCCGGCTCCGACGCGCACGGAATGACCGCGCCGCCGGGGCACATGCAGAACGAGTACACCGCTCGCCCGACCTTCGTCCGGGCACTCCGAAGAACGTATTCCGCAGGCTCCAGGCCATGGGAGCCCGCCGCTTTCCCGTACTGCGCCCGGTCGACGAGTTCCTGGCGGTGCTGGACGCGAACGCCCATCGCGAACGCCTTGGCCTCCATGGCGATGCCCTGCTCGTGGAGCATCGCATACGTGTCGCGCGCGCTGTGACCGATCGCGAGAATGACTGCGTTCGCGTCGTATCGACCGCCGTTCGCGCGAATTCCCGCGACGCGGCCATCGGCTGTATCGACATCGTCCACGCGCGTTGAGAACTGAACGTCGCAGCCGGCAGCGATCAGTCGCCGGCGCATCTCGTGCAGGATGCGCGGCAGGCGGTTCGTGCCCACGTGCGGACGGGCGTCGAACGTGATGGACGACGGCGCCCCACACTCGGCGAGCGTGTGGAGCACCTCGTCGCGCCGTGGGTCCTTGATTCGCGTGGTGAGTTTTCCGTCCGAGAACGCGCCCGCGCCGCCCTCGCCGAAGAGGACGTTTGAGTCGGGGTCCAACTCGCCTCGCTTCCAGAACGCGGCGGTGTCGATACGGCGTTCCTCGACCGCCTTGCCGCGTTCCAGTAGCAGTGGCGCGTAGCCGTGCTGCGCGAGGCGCCACGCGGCGAAAAGCCCGGCAGGTCCCGAGCCGACGACAACAGGTCGTCCGTGGAGGGGCCTCGACCCGGGTGCGGGCGGATTGGGAACACGCTCCGTCACCGGCGTTACTCCGGGCAGCGAATCGATGCGATCCGCAGACACTGGTACATCCGCCTCGACCGTGTACACGTGTCGCAGGCGCGTGTGAGATCGCGCGTCGACTGCGCGTCGCCGGATGCGAACATCGGCGACGTCACCCGGTTGCACCTCCGCGCGCCGCGCGATCTCTCCTCGCAAGGCAGTTTCGTCCGCGTCCAGTGGAAGCGCAATGTCGGTGACTCGGACGATCACGCGCCATTCTCCGGCGGAAACCCCGCGGCGATCTCCCGCCCGCGCGCGGTCAGGCCGACCATCTGCACCGGGCCGCCAAGCTCTCGCACCACCGCGCGCAGGTCGCTCGCCGTGGCCCAAGTCTCGTGGTGGGCGACGTTCTCTTCGACAACGTGCAGCGCCGGTGTCTTGCCTCCGTACTGCGGACGGGCGAGCCAGTACCTTCCGTCTCGCATCGCCGCGATGATCTCGTCGTGGTGGCGCCGGAAGCCCTCGGGGGACGCGTCCTCGCGGGCTACGTCGATGAGCCCCGCGCGGTAGAGGCGGCGGAGCGCGGCGTTCACGTCCTTGACCGCCTGTCGATGACCTTCCTTCTGTCGGGGCGTCAGAAGTTTCTCGTCGAACCACTGGCCGGCGAGGGATTTCGGAAGCCCGGCAAGCGCCGTCGTGATGTCGACAAGGTAGACGAGGTCCTCTTTCCTGCCGGCGCAGTAGCGAATGAGTTCCGCCTCGGATTCGGTCAGATCCTCCGCGCTTTCGATCATGGCGTTCGACTTCGACATCGGCTCCTCCGCGGGTGAGTCAACGGTGTACGATACGAAGTTACGGCTCTTCCTCCGGCGACATTCGCTGTTTCGCGAATCGCACCAGAAAAAAAGGCCGGTCGCTGTTGCCAAACGACACCCATTGATATATATTGTTCATATATGTAATGAATTCGGCACGGCATCGCGCCTTCTTGGGGGGAATACATGATTACCGCTGCAGCCGTTGGTGGCGGCCCGAACGTGCCGGGCACACAGAGCTATTTCTCGCTCATACGAAGGCTCAACCTGCTGCGACAGGTGGCCGAATTCCGCGCCGAACGCGGGTTCGAACAGCCGGGCGCCCTGCTGGATCGCACCCGCCAGTTCTTCAAAGCGCGTGGAAGTGTGCCCTATCAGTTCGAGGCCCCCCTGGCTCTCGGCTCCTACGGGAGCGAGCCATTCGGAAGTGCCAACGTATTCTTCGGCCCGCCCGACAGCAACCAGATAGTCGTCTTCGCACGCCGGTCCCGGAATGCGCACTATACGCTCGTTCACATCGCGGACGGCGAGACCGTGGAACTCGATGAGTTCCACCTCGATAAGCGCTTCGGGAGCGCGAAACGTGCGAGCGTTGTCAGTCTGTTCGGCTGGCGCATGCGCTCCGGATCGTACGACCAGTACATAAATCCGGTCGAGTTCGACGAGCACGGCGAAATCACCATTCGCGTGAACGTGACCGTCGAAAGCGGGCCGAATCAAGAGCTTCCGGCGCTTCTGAAAGGTTCGCCCAAGGACGGCGGATATCGCTGGTCCATCGCTCGACTCGGGCACGCGCACGACTGGTACCCCGACACGAACTCCAAGCTGTTCCTGCCGGGGCACGAGCCGCAGGAGGTCGTCTACGGACTCGACAACGATACGTTCATCTGCAGAGGCTGCCGCAAGATCGGTAGCGAAGAGCAGTCATGGGCGGTCTGGAGCGACCAGTGGGATACGCAGGATGCTCGGCCGTTGATCTCCAACGTCGCCGCGGACCGCATCGGCGCCATGGCAGTGAACATCCTGGGGAATGGCTCGTCCGTGTACAGTTTCGCCGTCGGTAAGCTTCCGCCGGGGCACCCGCTTGAGGAACACACCCCATCCATCATCATGGCGCGCAAGGCCGGACAGCTCTGCGTAATACCGCTCGAAGGTGTCGCGGATATTCACGATATCGCGGCCGTTCAGGTCGGCGGCGCGTCCAGCGGAGTGTTCCACTGCACGAGTCGCGGCCCGACGAATCAGCTCCATCTCCACCAGAATGGCGTCCCGATTGGCGCACCTTTCGACTATCTGAAGTTCTACGGCTTTCATGCCGACGAGGTGGACGGCAGCGAGAGCCGGGTTCGAGTGCGCATGGTGGTTTCCGACGACGACGGCCGTCGTCTGTCGCTCTACACCGCGACGAGCACCGCGTGGCCCGAAACGCTCTCCATGATGGGCACGCCGCTTCGGGATCTGAACAAGCAGCTCGATCAGCAGGAACGCAGCCTCCGAGACTACCAGGAGTCACAGAGCGGCTCGTCCGTCGAGGTGCTCGGGCTGGATCGCGCGAAGCCGGAACTCGAAGAATCAACAGTGCAGCACTGGTGGAAATACGTCTCCGGACGACTGGCTCGCGTTGTCGGAGGTGAGCCGGGACCGTACATCACAAGGGCGGCGGCGATGGCGTTGCTTGATTTCGAGGTGACCGGACCCGGTGCTCCGGTGGAGCCGCTTCTCGCGCCGTTGGCGGATCTGTTCGGCGTCGATGTCTCCGTCAGGGAACTCCCAGGGGCGGACGACGAGCTGGGGCGCCTGCGCAGCGAAATCCACGGATTCCTTGACGAGAATCGGCTGCTCCTGCGAGCACGCGACGTGAATCCTGACCTCGAAGGACCGGACGGCGACGACATAGCGATCATACTTCACCCCGCCGCCGCCGCGTGGCATGATGCGGCGACAACGGAGGCCGAGATCATGGACAGGAGCGCGATCGCGGTTGCCGGCTGACGGTCACGGCGCGAGGAGCTTGATCCTGCCTCCGCTGGGGACCGTATCTCTGAGTTCAAGCTGGTTCAGTATCGCGACGGATGTCGGCGTGAACCCCGTGGGGAGGTTCGACGGGAGGAACGACTCGAACGTCCCCGCCCTGGATACCCGAGTGACGTCGACCCTCACCGGGGCGACTTGGATGAAACGCGCGTCCGTGAGCCGGCCGAATCCGAGCTGGGACGCGCGGAACTCCGCGTCGACCTCCGCGAAACCTTGCTGACTCGCCACCCCGACGAAGTCGATCACCGTGCTGTTGAAGTCGATCCACGTTCGGCGGAACCGGGCCGGGCCCTGTTCCGAAGACACGTCGGCCACGACAGTATGCGCCGGGTACCCGCCCACCGAGACTCTCTCACGGGATACGACGGTCACTCCCTGCCTGGAGACGAACGCGTTGAGCGCCTGTTCGGCGCTCGACACGTCGCTCGCGACCTGGAAAATGAGCGCCGCCGATCTCGTGGCCGGATCGACGAATTGTAGCTGACTCGGCTGATTCAGCATGTGCCACCCCTCCGGCACCGGGAACCGGAATCGCATGACCGGGTGGTAGAACACGCCGTCGACGACGAATCCCTGCCGCGGGTCGTCTCCCACGACGATCCGGTCGACACGGTCGTACAGTTCGTCTCGGTCGACGCGCGACATCTCGTAGCCGTCGGCCTGCCAGCGCCGCGCCATGTCGCGGATGGTGCTCTCGCGTTCGCCCGGATCGGGATGCGTCGATTGCCATTCCGGCAGACTCGCGCCGGCCTCGTGCTGTATCCGCTTCAGCGACCGGAAGAACTCCGAGCCCTGCCCGGCGTCGTAGCCGGACATGGCCGCGTACTCGACTCCGAGACGATCGGCTTCCCGCTCGTCGTCGCGGCCGTAGCTCATGAGCAGCAGACCCATCGCCTGCCCGCCAAGGTCCAGGATGTTCTCCGCCGGTATGTCGAACACGGCCTGTCCCAGTACCGCTCCGCCCATGAGCCCGAGCTGTCCGAGCTTGGCTTTCAGCGCGCGGTCCGACGCGTGTCGGGCGACCACGTGTCCGACCTCGTGCCCGAGCACCACCGCGAGTTGCGCTTCGTTCTCCAAGTGGGCGAGCAGGCCGCGCGTGACGTACACGAATCCGCCCGGTAGCGCGAACGCGTTCACCACCGGGCTGTCGAGGACGCGGAACGTGAATTCGGTGCCCTGGAACTCCGGGCGAGCCCCCTGGCGGCGCAGGTGGCTCTTCTCCAGCACCGTCCGGCCGACGCGTTCGACGTACGCGCGCACATCCTCATCCTCGTACAGACCGTACTGCCGGAGAATGTCGCCGTCCGCCTGGCGTCCGATCTGGACTTCCTGGCCCCACGAGTAGGCGTACGCCTCCCGACGGCCCGTGATCGGGTTCGTGCTGTATGCGCACGCGGCGATGATGGCGGCACCCAGTAGACATGCCACGGACCAGCGCGGAATCTTCGAGGTTCGCATGCTCACACTCTCCCAGAGGTCTCGCTGTGTGTGCACTTCGGTCTCGTCAGTCGCTGTTCAGTTGCGTGCATACGCGGATTCCCCGCCGCACGTCGTCGCGTGACGGTACGGCGTGCCATGTTCCCGTCCAACCGCCCGGAAGCTCCTCGCGCGATCGCTGATCATCCGTCTGCCACAGCATCGCGATGCCGTCGGCGCCCAGGAGCGTCTCCGCCAGACCCAGCGCCACGCTCGTTTCGGCAACGGCGCGAATCGTGACGACATCGATGGGCTTGCCGGCACTCGCCGCGAAGTCGTGGATATCAGACCAGACCGGCCTCGCGTTCGGCACCTCCAGATCGGCGACGGCTTTCATCATGAATGCCACGCGCTTGCGCGTGCGTTCGATCAGGACGAACTCCGTGGCGGGAAGCGCGATGGCGAGCGGAATCCCCGGTAGGCCGGCGCCACTGCCGACATCCGCAACGGAGCGCCCCGACCAGTCCATCAGCGAAGCGCCGACGATACTGTCGAACACGTGGCGGTCGAACACCCGATCGCGGTCGGCCCGCGACACGAGATTCAGCTCGGTCCCGCGCGTTTCGATGAGATCGCAGAAGCGTTGCAGACGACCGATCTGCTCGGTGTCGAGCGCTAGGCCGGCAGCGGCGAGGGAGTCGAGGGCGTCATCGGGCCAGGGCATGCTCAGCCTTCCGTGACCGTCGTTTGCGTTGCTCGATAGCGATGGCCAGCACCGACACGTCCGCAGGAGTGATGCCGGGTATCCGCGACGCCTGGCCGACCGTGGTCGGACGAACGCGGATGAATTTCTCCCGCGCCTCCGATGAAAGCGCCGGAATCGCCGCGAAGTCCATGTCCGGCGGAACGGCGCGGCGCTCCTGATCGAGCTGACGCGCAACCGCCTGCTCCTGCCGTCTGAGGTAGCCTTCGTACTTGATGCCGATCTCCGCCTGAAGCTTCTCGTCCTCGGATCCGTCGATCGGCTCACCCACCATGCGCTCGATATCGGAAAGCGTGATCTCGGGGCGTTTCAGGAGGCGGGTGGCGGGCTGCGTTTCGCCGACGGACGACGCGCCACGCTCGGCGAGCAGTTCGTTCGCGGCACTCTCGCTGACGCGAAACTCGTCGATGCGTCGGGTGATCGCATGAACGCGCTGACGTTTCGATTCGCGACGCCGGTACTCCTCGTCGTCGATCATGCCCGCCTCACGGGCGCGGTCGGCGAGACGCACGTCGGCGTTATCCTGACGGAGAAGCAGGCGATGCTCGGCGCGGGACGTGAACAGGCGGTAGGGATCCTCGACGCCTCTCGTCACCAGGTCGTCGATCATTACGCCGATGTACGCTTCGTGTCGAACGAGGACGAATGGTGGCTCTCCGGCGATGGAGCGTGCGGCGTTGATTCCAGCCACGAGACCCTGCCCAGCGGCTTCCTCATATCCCGATGTCCCGCAGATCTGCCCCGCGAGGTAGAGGCCGGATATCGCCTTCGTCTCCAGCGTCGGCAGGAGCTGATGCGGGTGGACAAAGTCATATTCAACCGCGTATCCGAAGTGCACGATCCGCGCGTCTTCCATGCCCGGTACGGTCCGCAGCGCCGCGAGCTGAACGTCTTCCGGCAGGCTCGTCGAGAAGCCATTCACGTAGATGTCGGTGGTGTCCAGGCCCTCCGGCTCGGCGAATATCTGGTGCCGGTCGCGTTCCGGGAATCGCGCGACCTTGTCCTCCACGGAGGGGCAGTATCTCGGCCCGATGCCCTCGATGCGTCCGGTGAATAGCGGCGACCGGTCGAAGCCCGCGCGCAGCGCCTCGTGTGTCCGCTCGTTCGTATGGGTGAGCCAGCACGAGACCTGATCGAGCGTACGGCTCGGTGCGGTAAAGGAGAAGAACGGCGGTGGCTCGTCACCCGGTTGGAGGGACATGGCCGCTCGATCCATGGTGTCGCCGTCGATGCGCGGCGGCGTTCCCGTCTTCAGGCGCCCGAGTTCGAAACCCAGCGCGCGCAGGCACGGCGACAACACCTCCGATGACAGCTCGCCGACGCGTCCTCCGCGAGACGTGGTCGCGCCGGTGTGCATCAGTCCGCGCATGAATGTCCCGCTTGCGACCACGACGGCGCGGGCGGCGTACTCAGCCCCCGATTCGCCGCGCACTCCGGCTACGCGACCGCCTTCCGCGACGATCTCCCCGGCGGTGTCCGCCACAACGGACAGGTTCGGGGTGGATTCGATGAGCGCGCGTGCGGCACGACGGTAGGCCGCTCGGTCGGCCTGTGCGCGTGGCGACCACATCGCCGGGCCCTTCGAGCGGTTGAGCATTTTGTACTGAATCCCCGCCGCATCGATGAGCCGGGCCATAGCGCCGCCGAGCGCGTCGATCTCTCGCACGACGTGGCCCTTCGCCGTGCCGCCGATGGCCGGGTTGCACGACATCTCGCCGATCTTCGCCGGGTCCATCGTCATCAGCGCCGTGCGGCAGCCGAGACGGGCCGCCGCCATGGCCGCTTCGATCCCCGCGTGGCCGCCGCCGATCACGATGACGTCATAGCGGCTCGCCTGTGCGTCGTCACCTGTGGATGTTGTCACTTCGAGAGACTCCCGTGGAAACCCTTTGAGTATACCCACTCCACGCCCGACAGAGTAGCACTCAACGCTTGCGCCCGGATGTCGGCGAATTGTGCCAGAGTGCCACGCACTCTACATTCTCTACTTGCCGCGCGAGTGTGAGCAGCGACGGCGGCGACGATAGAGAGACGACGCATGAAGATTCCCGAGCAGACACCATTTGGCATCGGCGTCGTGCTGCACGAAATCAGTCAGGACCCCGAGATCGCCGTGCGAGTCGCGCTGGGAATGCATCGGTTGGGGGATGCCATGATGCAGGACGAACTCAGAATGCGCTGGCGGCATCCGTGGCGCGGCGCGGTGCACATCGAGACGCACTGGAAGCCCAATGGCGGTGAGAACGGCACTCCCGCGACGCATACCGGGCTCGCGCGGATACTCAACGAGATAGCCCTGGAGGAAGAGCAACCATGAGTCGCCCGCATATCGCGCTCACCATGGGCGACCCTGCGGGGATCGGGCCGGAGCTGTGCGTCAGGGTTGCGACCGCGCCGAGCGTGGTGAAAGAGGCGCGGCTGGTGATCGTCGGATCGCCGAGCGTGCTGGAATCTGCCGCCCGCGATCTCGGCGTCGCGCCACCGTGGGGGTCAGCCGACGTCTCCGTAGTGGACATAGGCGATCCGGCGCATCCTATTGCGATGGGGCAGGCGTGCGCCGAGGCTGGGCGACTCTCCGCCGCGGCGCTGGAGTGCGCGATCGCCATGGCTCTGGACGGGCAGGTCGATGCCATATGCACCGCGCCGATCTCGAAGGATGCGTGGCATCGGGCCGGTGTAGGGTTTCCCGGCCACACGGAGTACCTCGCCGACCGGACGGGCACGAGCGATTTTGGGCTGATGCTCGTGCAGGACTCGTGGCGGGTGCTTCACGTGAGCACGCACGTTTCGCTGCGACGCGCGATCGAGATGGTGTCGCGTGAGAGAATCGTGATGATGCTCGGGCTGTTCGACGACGCTCTGCGCGGACTCGGCTGTCCGGCGCCGAAGATCGGCGTCGCCGGGCTGAACCCCCACGCGGGCGAGGGTGGCATGTTTGGCGACGAGGAACAGACGACGATTGCGCCTGCCATCGCGCAGGCCCGCGCCGCGGGCATCGATGCCCTCGGCCCGATACCCCCCGATACCGTCTTCGCCCGATCACGGGCAGGCGAGTACGACGGCGCGCTTGCGATGTACCACGACCAGGGCCACGTTGCCGTGAAGACGCTCGCGTTCGAGCCGGGCCCAACCGGCGGCTGGTCCGCCGTGCGCGGTGTGAACGTTACCGTCGGCCTGCCCATCGTTCGAACGTCGGTCGACCACGGCGTCGCATTCGATATTGCCGGGCAGGGCGTGGCTCGCCCGGAAAGCCTCACCGAGGCGCTGCTGCTGGCCGTGCAGATGGCGAAGCATCGCGCAGCCGCCGAGGGATCCGGAGTGTCCGCATGACTGACGATGCAAGAGCGCCGACCGCGAGCCGGAACGGCGGACCCGCAGCAGCTAAAGGCGTCCGGTGGTGGCGAAGCTGGTGGTTTGCGGCGCTTCAGGCGGCGCCGGTCGGGGAAGACGATGAAGCCCAGGAAGGGC
>CAZEAI010000023.1:10892-23431 GCA_964510105.1 uncultured bacterium | reverse complement strand
TGCGGCGCTTCAGGCGGCGCTGCTGGCGGGGGTGGTGCTGTTCGCCGGGGGGAACTGGCTCGTGATGCCTCTCGTCACGCGCGGACTAACCACCGTCGTCCCGGACCTCTACGATGTCGACGTCGCGGTGTCGAAGAGCGCGCTGCGAAACCGCTCCCTTGTGTTCGTGAACGATTCGACGGATTACGTCTGGGATGAGGCCGTGGCTGCGAATCGCGTCGTACGGCAGGAGCCGGCGCCGCATACCGTCGTGAAGGAAGGGCGGCGCGTTCATGTCGTGCTGAGTCGCGGCCCGCAGCTCTACGCCGTTCCCGATTTGCGGAATTCGTCGGCGACGGCGGCCCGGCTTCGGCTGGCTCAGGAGGGTTTCCGCGTCGGTGCGGTGACGGTGCAGTTGCGCCGGCGCGACGACCGGTCGGATCCGCTGGTGATCGCGCAAGTGCCTCGCGCCGGTGAGATGCGCCCCCGGCTGACCCGGGTGGACGTGACGGTGGACGTCGCGCCGCTGATGCCCGATCTCAGCGCGAGGAGCTACCGCGCTGCTACCGAGTTGCTTCAGCGCATGGGTCTGGTGGTGGGCGCAACGTCATACGAGCGCGACGATCTGCTCGTGCCCTATTCCGTGGTCTCTCAGTCGATACCGCCGGGAACCCGCGTCCGCGCGAGCGATGTTGTCGATCTCGTCTTGAGCCATCTCTGATCGTCGTATGAAGCCCCACGGAGCGTATCCCCGATGAGCGTGATCGTCGAAGACGCAACGTTCCGCTACGGCGACGAATGGGCGGTGGAGCACGTCGCTCTGGATATCGCGGAGGGAGAGCTTTTCGGTCTGCTCGGCCCGTCCGGATGCGGCAAGACGACGACGCTTCGCATGATCGCCGGCTTCATCCGACCTGCCTCGGGACGGATTCGCATCAGCGGCGTCGACGTCACCGGCGAGCCCCCGGAGCGGCGCCGCATCGGGATGGTGTTTCAGAACTACGCGCTGTTCCCGCATATGACCGTGTTCGAGAACGTGGCGTTCGGCCTGACGGCCCGGCGCGTGGAGAAGACGGAGGCGGCTCGTCGTGTGCGTGAGGCCCTGTCGCTCGTGCAGCTGGACGGGCTGGACAAGCGTCCCGTCACCGACCTCTCCGGCGGCCAGCAGCAGCGCGTTGCCGTTGCCCGGGCGATCGTCGTCGAGCCGGATGTGCTGCTGCTTGACGAGCCGCTTTCCAACCTTGATGCCCGGCTGCGAATGCACACCGGACAGGAACTCCGCGCGCTGCAGCGCAGGCTCGGCACAACGACGATCTATGTGACGCACGACCAGACAGAGGCGCTCAGCTTGTGCGATCGTATCGCCGTCATGGCGGACGGCCGCGTCCAGCAGGTCGGTTCGCCGGAAGAAGTGTGCGCCCATCCGGCATCGCGCACCGTGGCGGAGTTCATCGGCTCGGCGAACGTCATTCCGGTGGATCGCGTCGAGCGCGACGGGGAAGGCTGGGTCGCCGTCGTGGGCGATGCGCGTGTGGAGGTCTCCGCGGACGTCTCCGAAGGTGACGTCTCCGCGCTGACCGTTCACGCCCATGCGGTGATGGTTTCGGAGGAGCGGAGATCGGAACGTGGCTGGTTCGAGACGATCGTCGCTGGTCGGAGGTTCCTGGGCGCGGATGTCGAGCTGGCGCTGGAGTGGAACGGTTTGACCGTCACCGCGCTCGTTCGCCCCGGAGCGCCGGGATCAGCGGCGGAGACCGGCACATCCGTATGGTGCCGCCTTCCGCCGGAATCGATCTGGCCGCTCCCGCGGGAGTAGCGGCGTCGTCTCAGAGTGAACCGGACGCTGTTTCGTGGCGTTCGTACTATCGACCGGGCTGAACCGGCCGGCGCTGCGCCGCGAGCGGCTCTGCGGGAAGGAACGCACCATGAGTATCGATGCCATAGACCTCGCTCGCAGACTGGTGGCCATTCCCAGCGAAAGTAGTCAGAGCAACGTCCCCGTTCTGGACGAACTCAGCGGCACGCTCGAAAGCGCGGGATTCACGCTCACGCGGTACGATCAGCGTGTGTTCGATGCCGGGTCCGGGCCGAAAGCGAATCTCGTCGCCGAGCGCGGCTCCGGGCGGCGCCGGCTGGTCTTCTCCGGACACGTGGATACCGTGCCCGTCGGTGATCCCGATCTGTGGGATCAAGATCCGTACGGCGGAGACGGCATTGTGGACGGGAAGCTGCACGGTCGCGGCAGCGTGGACATGAAGGGGCAAGTCGCCGCGATGGCAGCGGCGTGCTCGCTGGCGGAAGCCGAGCTTGACGACCTCACGCTGGTGCTGGCCATCACCGCCGACGAGGAGACAGGGCATCAGGGCATCAAGTCGCTCACCGCCGACCACGTATTCGAGGATGCCGTGGGGGCAGTGGTTGGCGAGCCAACGATTCTCGACGTCCTGCACGCGCACAAGGGCGCGCAGACGCTCAGCGTTGACTTGCACGGGGTGAACTGCCACTCCAGCCAGCCGGGCCTCGGCGTCAATGCCATCGATCAGGCTATCCGCCTGGTCAATACGCTTGAGAGTCGGATGGCCGACTGGCGTGCGTTTCGGCATCCGGCCTTCCGCGAGGAGGGGCCGACGTTCAGCGTCGTGAAGATCGGCGGTGGAGTGGCCCACAACGTCGTGCCCGACCACTGCAACGTGCGGATCAACGTGCGGGGGCTCCTGTGGGGGAATCTCGAGTCGTTCCGATCCGAACTCGGCCAGGTGATTGGTGAACTTCGCGCGCGCGATGAAGCCGAGGGCATGGCGGAGGAACGTCGTTTCGCGGCGGATGTCACCACGCTCATCATGGCCCCGCCGATGCTCACCCCCACCGACGACCCCTGGTATCGGGCGATGGCTTCGCACACCGGCCAGGAGCAGCCACTCTTCGCGCGGTACGGCACGGATGGCGGCGTGCTGAGCCAGGTCGGCATGCCGTGCGTTGTGTGGGGCCCCGGCGACATTCGTCGCGCTCACACGCCGAACGAGTTCATCACTGTTGAGGAGCTGCGGGATGGCGTACTGCGGTACTCAGGCCTGATCCAACACGTTGCCGGCGCGAACCTGCCGACCGTCACGACGCGCCTATGGGATAGGCCGATTCGCCCTGTGTAGTCAGTCCTGGTTCCGCGCCGGAGCGGCAGTGCAGTGCCCGGCGAACTCCCAGACGAGTGCCCACCACACGGTTGACGACAGCATGAGCACGCCATCGACGAGGCGCATCGCAACGCCTTCGCCCGGTGGCGCCAGCGCATCGGCCATCAGAATCGCGGCCTGCCCCGTGATCGCCACCATGATCGCGGTCGCGATGCGCCGGGAGGCCAGCCGTCGCGCGGCCCACAACGTCCACCCCGTGGAGCGACCCGATACCCATCCCCTCGCCGAGGACGAGCCGGTCCAACCGTCGGCCGACTCTTGCGCAACCAGCACCGCCGGCGCGAGCATGAACGCCACCACTACAACGAGCAGCCACCCCGTTCCCGCGATCATGGCGTAGATCACCCCTTTGGCGACCTCGTATACGGGCCAGGGCGTAAGCAGAAACGCGCTTCCGAGGTGCAGAATGAGGTACGGAACGGCGAGTGCCCAGATGGCGATCTTCAACTGGATCAGCCACAAGCGTGGAAGGAGCCAGAGCGCGCGAGTCAGTCCGCGAGACCAGGTTAGCTCATCCGGCGCCGCGAGAATGACCAGTATCAGGCCGGCGTAGAAGGGCTCGATGAACGCGTCGGCGAAGAGAGCCAGAGGAAGCCCGACAGCCTCGGAGAAGCCCGTGAGCTTGTCCATCCATCCAGCCAGGATACCGCACGGAATCCAGATTGCCAGAGTGGCTATGGTGAGCGGCCAGCGTCGCGCCCACGCACGGCGCAGCGCGCCAAGCCATATTCGTCGTAGGGCAACCAGGGCCTCGCTCACGCGTCACCCGCCGCGGAAACTCGTGCCACCACGATCTCGGCCATCTCATACTTGTCGCGAGTGTCGTCCGAGGGAATGACGAGGTCCGCGCGTTCGTACCACGGCTCGCGCTCGCTGAGCATGGAGCCGATCTTGCGGCGCATTTCCTCTCGCGAGAGCCCTGCGATGAGCGGTCTGTGCGACTTGTGGGCCACCCGAAGGAGTATCGTTTCGACGCTGGCCTTCAGGTAGATCGTCAGCGCGCCGGACTCTCGCAGAAGTGTCCAGTTTTCTTCGCGGGTCGCCGCGCCGCCGCCGAGGGAGATCGCGCGACGTGTGCCGTCTAGAACGGACCGAATCGCGTCGGTTTCCAAGGCTCGGAAAGCATCTTCTCCGTCGTCGGCGAAGATGTCGCTGACGACGCGCCCTGAGCGCTGTTCGATGAGATCGTCCGTGTCGATGAAGGGCATGCCGAGACGGGCGGCGACGAGCGTCCCCACCCGAGTTTTTCCCGCGCCCATGAAGCCTATGAAGACGATCGGACGCTCTGGTGATCGTCGCGGGTCATGCGATCCCGCCGTTTCTTCCGATAGCATTCGTCACAGTTCCAGAACGGCGTCTTGTCGAGGGCGTTGTAGTTGCCGTCAAGCACGTCTCGTCGCAGGTGTATGGTCTGCGAACCACAGGTTTCGCACACGAAGTAGGGTGGGCTGTGTACGCGACTACGTGCCATTGTGGTCCACTGCCTCGCTTTGCTGACAACGGTCGACTACGCGGCCGGCTTCCTCGGCGTCGCCCCACCCGATTGGACGGAGCGCGACGTCGTCGAACCATGAAGATACGCGCTCGCGGAATGCTTCGTCGAGTTCCACGGACATCGGGCCCGCATCTATGGGCATCACGAGCAGCTTGTGATCGCCGTCGGCCCGGAATGCGACGCCGACAGCGCGGCAGACGACGACCTCGCCCGGCGCCATCCGCCGGTCGTCGAGAACGATGGCGTCCAACTCGTCGCCATCCGCCGGGTTCATTGTTCCTGCGATGAATCCGTAGTTCACCGGAAAGGGCCGAGGGTAGTGCGCGTAGAGGACGAATTCGCTGCCCGACCAATGCCACCCCTCAAGCAGCCGACGTGGTCGCTCGACCACCACCGCCAGATCTCTCCCGCTGACCCGTGGAATCGCGCCGACGCTTCGTCGTGATCCTATCGGACGGAGCCCTGAAACGCGGCGGAAGTTGTGCAGAGTCACTCCGTCCACGTTCGTCGTTCCGGATTCCTCGTAGCCGTGTCGCGCGTAGAAACTTCTCGCGCGGCCCATGAGCCCGGTCGTTGTGAGCGTGATCTCCTGGAAGGTCTCGCGTTCCGCCCACGCGTGCGCCGCATCTAGCAGCTGCGCCGCGATACCCCGGCCACGCCATTCAGCGTCGACGTAGAACCGCCGCATCTCCAGCGAGCCCGCGGGTGTGTCCTTCAGCGCGATTACGCCCACGACGGCGCCATCCGAGAGCGTTACCCATGCCGCGCGCGCCGGGGCGCTGTACGACTGGTACATCGCGTCGAGGTCCGCGTCGGCGCAGACCGTCAGCGCGGCGCCGAACTCGTCTCGTAGAATGCGCCGGACGAGGTCGCCCGCTTGCTGCGAGTGCCTTTCGGCGAGGGGTTCGACATGCACGGCGGTCACGTTACCACGGGTGCCAGCGAGTCTCCGGTATCCACCATCTGTCCTGCGCGTCGAGGGCTTGCTGCGTGTCGATGAGGTAGATATCCGGCGTACCGCTTCTTTCCGAGCCGAAGACGATCCAGCGACCGTCCGGGCTGAAACTCGGGTGCGGATGCGTTCCTTCTCCAGACGAGTTGTTGAACGATTCGCAGAGCCTGCACATCCTGCCGGTGGCGGTCTCTATGAGGTGGATGCCACGATCGGGCCAGTTCGTGTCGACGACGCAGTAGGTGCCGTCGGTGGTGGAACCGGCATGCCACGCGTTGATGGGCGCGATGAGGCGCCATCCCGACCCGTCCGGCTCAATCTCCCCGATTCCCTCCGGCCAGTGGCAGATCAGCGCACGACCGGTGTTGCCGAGCCACGACTCGTGGGTGAGCCACTCCTGCGGCGCCTGCGTATACGGATGCCAGTGCCGCGCACCGTCGGTGCTGAGTATCCAGACGCGCTGTTTCGGCTCAGCATCGGAGACGGACGCATCGCAGTGCATGATGAGTTCGGGGTCCGTCGGCGAGCAGTGGATATGCCCTGCTCCCCCGTCGGACGTCCGGATCGGTTCGGTCACGCCGTCGGCGACACGCATCTTGTAGATGCCGCGCTGTCCCTCGTGCCGGGCGTTGAACACGAGCAGCGTGCCGTCGGCGTTCTCAGAGACTACGCCGAGCGCGTCGAGACCGGTCGGCACCTCACCGATTGTCCGCTCGTCGAGCGATTCGAGATCGAGGCCGCGAGCCTCTCGTCCGTGCCAGTAGAACACCTCCGCGCGGAGTCGGCTCACCCAACCTCCTCCCGAGTGCCCATCGGTGAGTTGGGTGATCTCTCCCGACATCGTGTCGAGGCGGTGGAGTTCCATCCCACCGCCCCGATTCGAGCGGAATACCAGCGACCTGCCGTCGGGGCTCCACGCCGGGTCATGGAAGTAGAAGTGCGCATCGTGCGAGTCGGCTCTCGTCGTCGCCTGTCGCACTTCGAATCCCGTCGACGTGTCCGTGTAATCGAGCCATTCAGCCGGTGTGGTAGTGCCTTTCGCCATTACGTTCTCCGGTGTCACACTCCCGTGTGATCGACCTTGTGCGGTGCGCCCTCGTCGGAAGACTTCCACGCCGCCTCGGTGAGCTGGATGACCCGCAGCCCGCATTCGACCGGTACCTGCAGCTCGTCCTTACCGAGGATCGCGTCGACGAAGTTGCGGTCCGGGTCAGTGCTGCGCGGCATATTCCGAGGCATGTGCATGTCGCCCGTCTCGTCGACGTGGATGAGCTGCCCGTTCTGGACCACGAGTCGGCCCTTCGTTCCGTAGAAGATGATCTCTTCGTCGAAACCGATACCGTCGCCGATGATGCTGATCGTGCCGCGCGCGCCGTTGGTGAATTCAACGCTGACAGCGGAGTTGATGTCCACCGGCGTGCCGCGGTTGTCAATGAACGCCGTGACCTGGTCCGCCACGAGGTCCGACACCCACAGGATGATATCGACGAGATGGCTCCCGGAGTCGTTGAGCTGTCCGCCGCCGGAGAGTTCGGGTATCTGTCGCCACGTTCCCTTGACGGCTTCCTTCCAGTTCTGCGTCTGCCACGCGGAGAGGAAGTGGAGTTCGCCGATCACGCCTTCCGCGATGAGATTCCTGGCATGTCGGAAAACCGGATCGAAATGGCGCTGGTAGCTCACTTGGAGCTTCAGCCCGGTCTCCTCTACCTTCCGCGCGACGTCGAGCGCGTGCTCGGTAGTGCAGGCCATCGGCTTCTCGCAGAGAACGTGCAGCCCGCGCCCGAGGCACTCCATCATCTGCTCATGGTGCAGCGTGTGCGGCGTGTGGATCTCCACCGCATCGAGCTCGACGCTGTCAAGCATTTCCCGCCAGTCGGCGAACGCCGGAACGTCCGCAAGCGAGCGGTAGGCGGCGCGGTAGTCTTCGATGCGCTTCGGATCGTTGTCGCACAACGCGACGATCTCTGCGTCGGGGAACTCCAGAATGCGGCGAGCGTGCCCGTTTGAGACGCCACCACAGCCGATAAATGCGATGCGAATTGGATCCATGTGACTGTTCCTCCAGTAGAACGACGGAACCGGGATACGCGCCCGATGGTTGCACAGATGTCAGGTTACGATTCGGGCGTTTGGGTCCCAAGGGGAGCGCTGCGGTCTCCTGCGCCCGCTGGCGGAGCGGAGTATATTCATCAGTGTGACGATGATCGAGGAGTACGCCGTGATCGCTTGCCGCGGACATATCGCAGCCGCCGCGCTGCTTGCCGCACTCGCCGGCGCAATGCCCGGTCGTGCGCCGGCTCAGGCGCTGCAGCCCGTGCTCGAGGGCTTCCTTGGCATACCACTCGAACCCAACGCGGGATACTGGGAATACCGCCGGCCGACCACGCTTCTCGAGCGCAGCCAATTCGTCATCACGATGTCCGGACAGGTCGCGGATCTCCTTGGACGGGAATACTCCGGCGGCGGAGCGGACCGGGGCTTCGCTCTGGGCATCAACGGTGGCGCCGTCGCGAAGTGGGACTACGGAGTCACCGGCGTCTGGGCCCTCGGCGGTGGCCAGACTCAGCGCTGGAGCGATGCCGACGGTATCTACCATCTGACGCCCTCACCGAAGCTGGGGCTGATGATCGTCTCGCACGCGTACCGTTCGGACGGGGGCTGGGAGTACGCCGGGACGTTCCATCGGGCTTCGTTCTCTCTCAGCGACACCTTCGTCTTCGACCGCTACCCGACTACCGACGATCCGCTCAAGGCGCTATACCTTCACAGCCTGATCCCAGACGCGATCGGACCGGAGGTCGAGTACGACGCCGTCGGCGACCGCCTCCAGTTCATCGCAGAGGTGGCCAGGCAGACACCGATTGGGCACGTCGCGATGTCAGCGCGGTTGTGGGGGGCCGAGGGCGACTGGGTCACGCGTCATACGAACACCATCTACGCGCCAGGTAACGACGCGACGTACCTTGCCGGACGAAAGACCGGCGATGGGTTCGCGAGTTGGTCAGGGCGAGCCCTGGAGACGCGCTGGTCGGGGAAGCTTCGGGACGACCTCTCATGCGCGCTGCACACAGGCTGGTCCGACTGGTCGGGAAAAGCGGGGACGTGGCTGCGTGATCCGGCGACTGCTCCGGTGGAGAAGCAACCCGAACTGGAACGCGTCCTCGAGTCGAACAAGTGGTTGGCCGACACCATCGCCGTCTCGGCCTGGAGCGCGGGTGCTCTCGGCACTTGGCGCCGGAGTCGAAGCATCACGTACACCGGCTCGTTCGCGTGGGAGCGGCACGCATTCGACACGCAGGCCTTCGGGCGCACTCCGGCGCTCAACATCGACCGCGCGGAGGGCAGCGTGCGCACGATCGAGCACCGGGCGGACGTAGCCATCGATGGTCATACGACGGTACTGTCGTTCAAGGCGTCGGCGCGATACATCCCGGAGACAAGACCGTGGAGCGGTTCCATCGGCGCCGGACTCGTTCATCTGACGGGGTCCGCCGATGTGCTCTACGATCCGCTCACGGTCGGATTCCATACGGCCGGCTCCCACGAAGTCTGGTCGTGGAACGCGCTTCGGCTGGGGTACATCGACGTCGCCGCCACCCGGCGGTTCACGTCGCAGATCACGGTGACGTACTCGCTCCGTCAGTACGTTCCGCTTTCCGGCTCATGGTCGAGCACGGGAGGGGCGACGGAATTTCCAGGGGAACTCAGCGGCATACGGTTCGGGAGTCTGCACCAGTTGACGGCCGCGCTGGCATTGTGAGACGAACCGGACGCGAAGGGGGCTACTCCTCCTCGTCGCTCTCCGCCTCACCTTCACGCCGAATCCGCATGAGGCGGATCTCACTTGGGATCAGGAACGCATCCCGATACCCCTTCGCGCGAGCCTCGGTCATCTTGTCATCGGCGGCTTGCCGAGTCCGGAGATCGCCGACGCGAACTCGATGGAACGGGGCGCTGAAGTACACGTATACGGAGTCGTAGGGAAACCTCAGCTGCGCCCGTTCGGCCCATACGTCGGCTTGCTCGCGTGTGGCGGAGGTATATATCTGTATCCGGTAGCCGTTGGTGATATCCCACGTCGTGTCGATCGGCGCGCCCAGCAGCGAGTCCGCGTTCTCCACGCTCTCCTCGATGGTAGGAGCCGTGAGCCGACTCAGTACTCCACGCGCTTCAACGGTAACGTCCTCGGCGCGGTGTTCGGCGGGGTTGAAGACGCGGTCCACGTCGAGGGGCGCACCGGACGTGGCGGCGACAGCCGCCGGCGGTGCCGTACGCACGTCTGCCGCGGGAGCGCCGCACGCGGCCAACAGCGCGGCAACGAGCGCGCCGGATACACTCACCGCGACGACGGTGTGACGTAGGCCGCGGGCGCCTCGTATGCTGTCAGCTCCGCCGTTATCTCGCCGACCGGCACCTCGCTCGCCATCAGAACGGGGATGCGCCGGTCGTCGTCCGTGAACCATATCCAGAGCCTTCCCTTTTGCTTGAAGATCGCGTCCGATTTGAGGATCGGCTCCGCGACGATGCAATCGAACGTGCCCGCGGGCACAGTCACCCTCTCCCGTCGGAGGACCTCCACTCGCGCCGAGTAGAGCTTGCCCCCTTCGTAGACCGTCGTACTGAACGACCGTCCCACGTCGAGTTCGTAGGTCCGAACGCGGTAGAGTACCGACAGAATATCATGCACGCGCGTGGAGCACGCAAAGCTTCCCCCGCCTCGGTGTATCACGCCGGCGCTCTGATCGAACACGTAGGTGCTGTCTCGGTGATAGCTGCCCTCGTGCTGACGCTTCTCGAACCTGACCGGCCAGAGCGTGTCCCGGTCGATGGTGGAGACGATGGTATCGCGCACGGTGTAGAACATGTCGACGATGCCGGTCGACCACGCGAGGCTGTTGATGTCGAGGAGCGTGGAGTCCCGACGGTGCTCCGAGACGGACATCCGCGCCTCGCCGCCCTTGATGAATTCCCATTTCAGGTTGTACGTGAGCATCTCGCCCGGGCCGAACGGAACGGACGAGGAATCCCGTTCCGTAGCTCCTGACGCAGATGCCAGCGCGACGAGCCCAACCAGCAGCGCCAATCTCGCCCTCATGTCGACGCCTGGCCTCCGGCAGCGGCGACGATCTCCGTGAGGCCGCCTTCCAGATAGCCCTTCAATCGCTCGAAGACCTCGCGGTATACTTCCACACTCCCACCAAATGGATCCGCGATGTCCTCGCCGTCGCCGGTGAAGCTGGTCAGCAGGCGAACTTTGTCGCGCTGGGCAAGTTCCGTTACGTCGTACCAATGTTGGCCGGTCATGGTGAGTATGAGATCTGAACGCTCCGCAAGTTCCGCCGTGACGCAACGCGAGCGGTGCCGCCGGATATCCACGCCGCCCGCTCGTGAGACGCCGACCGCCTGAGGGGTGGCGTGCAGGCCGTCGTACGCGTGTGTTCCTGCGGACTCCGCGTGGGCACCGTGTATGTTGCGGTCTCGCACGAGCTGGTTGAATATCCCCGCCGCCATCGGACTCCGGCAGGTGTTTCCCGTGCAGACGAATAATACCCTCTTCATCGCGTCGCCAGTTCCTACGCTCGCCCGAATCGCTTGTCCAGTTCCTTCGTATCGATCTTGACGATGATTGGACGCCCGTGCGGACACACATACGGCATCGACGTGGAGAATAGACGCTCGACCAGCCACGCCATCGTCGGTGCGTTCAACGGGTCGCCCGCTTTGATCGCTGCGTGACACGAGTACGACGTTGCGATCTGTTCGGTCAAGCCGGACTCCCGGAACCCGAGTTCGCCAATCTCCTGTACCATTTCGCGCAGAAGGTTGCCATCCTGCCAGTTCTGCACCGACGCCGGGTACGCGTTCACAAGTACGCTTCTGCCGCTCATGCGTTCGATATCGAAGCCCATCGAGGATAGCGCCGGTAGTACCTCGTCGAGGACGCTGTCCTGCTCGGGGGTGAGTCCCACCGCGACAGGCAGCAGAAGCCTCTGCGAGGCGGGCTCGCCCTCGTTGAACGCGGCCATGGCTTCCTCATACAATATCCGCTCGTGGGCGACGTGTTGATCGACGATCCACAGCCCCTCGTTCGTGCTGACGAAGATGTACTTGTCCTGGAACTGCCACAGCCGGCTCTCCGGAGAGATCTCCGGCGGCGTGCTTTCGGCCCGGGCGGATGCCTCCGCCGGGGCAGCCACCTCGTCCGGAACCGCCCCCACGTCGAGCGCGAGCTGGTCGTCGACCTGCTGCCCGACTGGCTCCGGCTGCCCTGCGTTCCCTTCGGAACGGTCCGGCGCGCCGACATCCAGAGCCCGCGCGAGCGGACCGACGCCGTCGGTCGCGGGCGTTCGCTGTGCAGGGGGCGCCGCGTATGCGGAATCTCGCACGGCGCCGCCCGACGGGGTTCCGCGCGGCCTGCTTGCGTCCTTCCGGGCAAACGTGTCTTTCGCGTCGTGCCAGAAGTGGCCGACCCCAGGGGCGTCGCCGCCTCGGGCTTCGTCATCCCCCTCGGAGTGGCGGACGGCATCCCGTGGCGACACGGAGCCGGAGAACGCTTGAGCGACAGCGTCCTTCACGAACCCGTACACGGCGCGCTCGTCGCGGAATCGGACTTCGCGCTTCTGTGGGTGGACGTTCACGTCCACTCCGGCGGGATCGGTGTCGAGAAACACAACGAAGGACGGCTGGTTGCCACTCTCGATCGTGGCTTCGTAACCGTCGAACACTGCCTTGCGAAGCGCTCGCGCCTGCACGAGTCTGCCGTTCACCAGTATGTACTGCTCGCGATACCCGCCCCCGGCATCGCCGGGACGTCCCAGCAGGCCGTAAATGCGGCCGAAGCCGCCGTCGACAGAGAACTCCAGGCCGCGCTCGAGCATCTCCTGCCCGAACAGTGCGAGTGCCCGCTCCTGCCAGGAGCGGG
>CAZEAI010000023.1:4141-10882 GCA_964510105.1 uncultured bacterium | reverse complement strand
CCCCCCGGCCGCGCTCCCCCACCCCCGCCCCCACCGGGCCGCGGCCCCGCCCCCCCCGGGCGGGGGCCGCCGGACAGTCCAGAAGCGCCCGCCCGGCGTGGGACAGGCGAAACGCCACTTCCGGGGAGCCGAGGGCCAGGCCGGTGATCTCGCGGCTGCAGTGGCGAAGTTCGGTCTGATCCGTACGGAGGAATTTTCGTCGCGCCGGCGTGTTGAAGAAGAGGTCGCGGATGGTCATCGTCGTGCCGCGCGCTCGGCCGACTTCCTTTGCGCCCTTGAGCTGGCCGCCCTCAACAACGACCTCGATACCGACGCCGTCGTCATCGTGGCAGGTCTGCAGCCGGAGTCTGCTCACCGCCGCGATGCTCGGGAGGGCCTCGCCGCGGAATCCGTAGCTCGCTATGGAGTCGAGGTCGGTGGGGTCGGCTATCTTCGACGTTGCGTGCCGGTCGAGGGCGAGCACGGCATCGTCCGGACTCATGCCACATCCGTTATCCGTGACCTGCATCAGCCTGCGGCCGCCCGCGTCTAGGTCTACCGCGACGTTGGTCGCGCCCGCGTCAAGGGCGTTCTCGACGAGTTCCTTGACAACGGCGGATGGGCGCTCAACGACCTCGCCCGCCGCGATGAGATTCGCCAGGCGGTCGGGCAGGATGCGGATTCGCCGTTGTTCCCCAGTCGACTCAGGTCTCATCGGGAAGCCTTCCCGCGTCCTGCGGCTGAGCCTGCGCCGGACCTGCGGCTCACGAGCCCGTCCACGAGGTCCTGAAGGTCTTCGATCTGGAACGGCCGGTCGAAGTGCCGGAGCCGCCCGCGTTCGAGGCGCCGTCTGGTTTCCGGACGAGAGGCGTCCACCAGGTACACGACTTCCACGTCCGGCCAGATGCTGTGAATCGTATCGCCCAGCGCGGGAATGTCTCCGTCCTGCGCGGTGTCGCTTCCGTTAGTACCCGTCGCGTCGGACGGGCTCGTGGTGGCGAGCGAAGCGTCAACGAGAACGATATCCGGGGTGAAGTCCCGGATATCGTCGATCGCGTTGGTACCCTTGGCGAAACGGACGTCATGGCCCTCGCGCGCGAGCACCTCGCAGAACAAATCGCGCATGTCGGGCGATTCGTCGAGAATGAGCACGCGTCCGGGCATCGTGCTCAGCTCAGTGCCGCCTCGATCTGAGCTTCCGTAGCGAATCCGAGCGCCACGATCGCGTCGCCGACACGGCTGCCATCAGCCTTCGACTTCTCCAACGCCGCGTCGAGCTGGTCCTGCGTGATAATGCCCGCTGCCATCAGCTTTTCACCGACCATGATTTCCTCCCCGTCAATGCATACCGAAGTGAGCCTCACAGGCACTAGAGAAGCTATGCCATCGGGCGCGGACAGGTCAAGTGGAAGGGAGCCGGAGATTGTCACCGCGAAAGCGTTTCGACGGATTTGCCCGACGCCCCTTTTCCTTTCGAGTTCGTCGCGGCATCTACTGTGTTGAGACGTTGTGGCGGCGCTATCGCCCCGAGGCGGACGAATGAACGTAGATCGATATGCGGAAGACGCGACACTCGTGCGGCGAGCCCGGACGGGCGACGTCGCGGCGTTCGCCGAACTGGTTGCGGCGTACCGCGGGTACGCGCACAGCGTCGCGCATTCGTACTGCGGTTCGTATGAGGATGCCGGCGACATAGCGCAGGAAGCGTTTGTCACCGCCTATACGAAGCTCGACCAACTGCGGGAATCCGAGAGCTTCGGCGCGTGGTTCATGTCCATCGTGCGTTCGCGGGCGCTGAGCTGGCTGCACCAGCGGCGTCGACGGCGCGACATCGCACCGTTTCAGCCCTACGACGAGCATCCCAACTGTTTCGCCGACGCAGCCCTCAACGTGCACCGGCTCGACCAGCGCAACGACGATCTGTGGGACGCGATACACGAACTCCCGGAGATGTACCGGGAAGTGCTGCTGCTCCACTACTGGAAGAACTACTCATACAACGAGATATCGGACCTGCTCGACCTGCCCTGCACGACGGTCAAAGGGCGGCTCCAGCAGTCGCGCAGGCGGCTTCGCGAGCGTATCGCGGGTCCGGCCACACGATACGAGTCGGAGTTCTATCCTCTGGGCAGACGCATACACGACTACGATCTCCATGAGCCTACCGGGCGTATTGCCTTCACCTGGGTGACAGGCGACGACCAGGTCGGTCTGACCGTCTCGGAACTCGACACCGGCGACGTCGTGCGGGAGATCGGCCAGCCCGTGACCCCGCACTACGTGCGTTTCTCGCCGGACGGTGAGACGATCGCCTTCGCCGCCGAGGGTGACCGCGGACGGGTCGCCGTCTGGACGTGCAGGCTCAGCGATGGCCAACTTGATCGATTGATAGATGAGCCCGATGAGGTCGCGAATTTCCCGGTGTGGCGCCCGGATGGCGGCGCGATCGCCTACTTCCGCTCCCGCCCCGATCCCGAAGGCGTTGTGCGTGAGATGCTCGAACGGGATCTCGGACTGTACGAACTCGACCTGGCAACTGGTGAGTCGATTCCCATATCCGATGCGACTTTCAAACCGATGCACCGCATCTGCATCGCCGCGAAGTGGACGAGCGACGGAAATCGCGTGGCCTACCAGTCCGTGATACTTGAGTACCGGGACTACATCACCCGTGTCGGGGTCGCCGAGCGTGGCGGCGATGGATCGTGGCGCGTGCGAGGGATACCCGCCGAGGCCGGCGAAGAGATGACGCTTTCCCACACGGCATGGTCGCCCGATGGCGATTCCATCGCGGTCATCACGGGGCCCAGATACTACATGGGGCCGCGGACTCTGCGTGTGTGGGACGCGGCAAGCCTCGTTCAGCTCTGGTCATACGCGGATGAGTGCCTCACCGACGTTGGATTCGAGCGGGACGGGCGGCACCTGTGGTGCTCCACGGAGCGCGAGTTCCTGAGATTCGCCTATCCTGGCGGCAGCATCGTCGACCGGCTGCCGCTCATGGGGCTGGGAAAATACTACCATCGCGAGCTTGAGCCGAACGTTACCCCTTCGGCCGATGGGAGCGCGATCTGGTTTCTCGCCGCGGATGCCCGTGTGCGCAAGTGGCAATTCGGCGACTCATGCGAACCCGTGGACCTGCCCGCCTCCGAGATGGACGACCTTGGCCCTGTACCGCACCGTGTTGACGAGGACACGTTTATCGCACGAGACGGCCTGGAGATCCCTGTCTGCCACTAGACGCCGCCGAGTCCACGAGACCTCGCGGTATGCATTCTCGGTTCGGTCACGCCGAAGTGGGTCATTGCTCGGCTTCTCCGGGAGAACTACGAAGTCGTTTCGGTGCGCCCGCGGCGACAGCTGCCCGGCTTCTCGTGGGACAACTGGGCTGACGGAGCGGGCGTTGTCGACGCTCTGGACGGGATCGACGCGGCTGTCAACTGGAAGAAGCGGCATGGATCGGGGCGAAAGATGGCCGTACTCGGACACCGCTTTGGGGGATTCCTCGCGTTCCGGGCCCTGCGCGAGCCCGACAGTCCGTTCGCGTGCGGTGTGACGCTGAACGCGCTGACCGACATCGAGGCAGCCGGTGACGGGTGGTTGTGCAGACTCGACGCCGACAAGCGCGACGAGATGATCAGCGAGCGCTGCCCCATCGAACACGCCGCCGAGATACGCAGCCCGTTACTCATGGTGCATGGCACGCGCGACTCCACGCGAACCGAGGACCTCGCGACGATCGCCGAGCGCGTCCGTGGATCGGGGCATCGGTGCGACCTGCTGCTCTACAACGACTACCATCTGCTTCTCAAGCACCGCGACGAGGCCGTCGGGGCGATGGTGGGCTTTCTGCGGGATCATCGATGATGCTCTCGCGGCTCGATTCGGCGGAGGCGCTAAGGCACGAGTAGGGCAGCCCCCCGTGGCCGCCCAGGGTACGTGGCGCCTGGCATCCACGCTCACCGGAGAGACGTTACCGTCCGCGACGACCGTGCGACGTGCGCAAGGGATGTCTCGACTGCGTCGCCGCTGCCGACTCCGCGCGACATGACGTATGGTGCGCGTGTAGTGTCCACTCGCACCGATACTTCGCTGCGCCGTTTTCCTTCGCGATGGATCGGTATGTCTATTGAGACGTGAGTTGTTCCGGATGCGGCGCAACGCCCGTGCGGCTAACCCCACGAATGCCCATCCGATTTCTGGCCGAATGGAGGAAACGGCACCATGACCGCGGATCACGCACCATCACTACGCACTCGAATGACCGTGATGGCCGCACTCGCCGCCACAGCGCTGCTTGCCCTCGCCTGCGCCGACCCGGACGCAGGCACGCAGACGGTCGACATGGCGGCGCCCGAGTCCATCATCACCGTGCAGGTGTCGCGGAGGGATATGGTCAGCGAGGTGGCGACCACCGGCAAGGTGGAGCCGATCCGCGAGATTGAGATCAAGTCGAAAGCATCGGGCGAAGTGCTGCGACTTCCCGTGGCGACGGGACAGATCGTGAGCGCGGGCGCTATCCTCGCGCAGGTCGACACGACGGAAGCTGCCACCGCCGTCCGACAGCGTCTGGCCGAGCTGATATACCAGCGGGCCCAGCTCACTGTCGCGACAGACCAGAAGTCGAGCGCGGAGCGTCTGCTTGCTCGCGGCATGATAAGCCGCGACGAATACAATCGCGCCGTGCTCGAACACGCCAGAGTGCGTTCGCTGATTGTGAGCACCGAAGCCGCTCTCGCTCAGGCACGGGAGCGCATGGCGGAAACGACCGTTCGCGCGCCGATCACCGGTACGATCCTCGAGAAACGCGTCGAAGCCGGTCAGATCATCGCGTCGGCGACCTCCGGAGTGACCGAGGGGACGACGCTGCTCCGCATGGCGGACCTGTCGGCGGTGCGCGTGCGAGTGCTCATGGAGCAGTCCAATCTCGGACGCGTACGACCCGGACAGGCCGTCGAGGTCACGCCCGATGCGTACCGCGACCGGCGTTTCTCGGGTAGTGTCGAGAAAATCGAGCCGCAGTCGGTCCGACGTCGTGACGTGACGTACTTCCCCGTGTTCATCGAACTCGATAACCGCGACGGTCTGCTTCTGCCGGGCATGGATTGCGCCGTGACGATACGCGTCTCGCAACTCACCGACGCGCTGACCGTGTCCAGCGACGCCGTTGTTACGCCTGAAGAGGCGCGTACGATCGCGCCGCTGTTGGGCGTGTCCGGCGAGGCGATGGACGGCGCCGCACAGGCTGTGTCGTCGGGCGATGACGACACACTTGGCACTGGGATAGTATTCGTGCTCGACTCCGTAGCTGCGGAGGTGCAACCGGTCGCTATACAATGGGGCTTGCGAGACTGGAATCTCACTGAGGTACGCGCGGGTCTGGAAGAGGGTATGACGGGAGTCATCGCGCCATCGGCCACCGTAGTAGAGCAGTTCCGACAGTTCGAGGCGACCCTCGAACAGCTTGGCATCAAGCTGCCAGGCAAGCGCGGATAGATCGGACGCGGGAGAACGGTACGATGTGGCTTCTGGAGATCCTCCGCGTTGCGTTTCGCGCGCTCTCGACGAACCTGTTTCGCGCGACGCTCACAATCCTGGGTATCGTCATCGGTATCGGCGCCGTCGTAGCGATGATGGCCATGGGCGAGGGCGCCCGTCGGGCCGTGGACGAGATGATCAGTAACAAGATCAGTAGCGACTTGACCATATACTCAGGCAGCAGATGGGGTTCCGGCTGGGGCGGACGTGACCGGCTGCTCCGCCTCGTGGACTACCGCGCATTACGCGAGCAATCGCGCTACGTGGAGGCAGTGAGTCCGATTCTCCCCGGATACCGTCGGGAAACCGTCGGCTACCGCGACCGAACGTTGTCGGTACCGGTGAGCGCGGTCGTGTTCGAGTACTTCGCAATGTACGATATGCACGTCGCTCGGGGGCGACTACTGATAGAACGCGATGGGGACGAGCGTCGTCACGTGTGCGTGATAGGAGCCAGTGTCGCCCGCGAGTTGGGTTCTGGCCCACGCATGCTCGGCGACATGGTCCAGATCAAGTCGTGGGAGGCGTCATGGTATCGGATCGTGGGGATACTCGCGCCACGCGGGAAAGTTGGGCGCCACGACCTCGACGACCACATATTTGTGCCGATCGAAACGTCGACGCGGCGTCAGCATGGCGAGATCATGATCAGTCATATCAACGTCAAGCTGCTTGACGAGCGCCTCCTCCTCGCTGCCTCACACGACATTTCCCGTGTACTGCGTCGCTCCCGGCAGCTTCAACCGGGGCAGCCGAACGACTTCTGGATGATGCCCACTACCGACTTCGCCGCGCTCAGACAGCAAACGGAGCAGACGCTGAGCACGCTCCTCATAGGTATCGCCGCGGTGAGTCTTGTCGTCGGCGGCATCGGCGTCATGAACATCATGTTCGCGGGCGTCACTGAGCGGACGCGGGAGATCGGCATTCGCAAAGCCCTTGGCGCGACCCGGCTGGCGGTGCTCGGGCAGTTCGTGCTCGAAGCGACGATTCTGTGTATGATCGGTGGATTGCTCGGCATCGTCGCGGGATACGCAACGGCAAACGCGATGTCGGCGCAAGGCGGCTGGGCGACGATCATCACAGCGCGGTCCATGGCACTGGGGATCGGCGTCTCGGTGGGCGTGGGATTGTTCTTCGGCAGCTACCCGGCGTGGCGCGCGTCCCGGCTGGACCCCGTCGAGGCGCTCAGGCACGAGTAGGGGCCGCCCCCCGTGGCTGCCA